>JAFUJQ010000083.1 GCA_017473705.1 Bacteroidales bacterium
ACCGTGATTGCCGAAGGCCTTAACGACTTCATCGAGGTCGTGGACAGGGAGATGACTGCCGAGGGTTATGTGGCGGCCAAGCAGGCGTACGGAAGCAGCAGGAGCGCCGCATCCGGTTCGCTCGGTGTCATATCGCTGATCCTGGGACTTCTAGGCATTGCATCCTGCGCCCTGGGATACCATCTGTTCGTCAGCGGAGGTATCGCCGGAGACCCGACCTCGGAGCAGGTCTTTATCCGTATCGGCGAAGCCTTCCTTGCCGCCACTGTAGCCATCAACATCATTTCCAGTCTGTTTCACATCAATCTCTGACGCACATGTTACCACTCTCAATATGGAACACCCTTGAGACGGTCCGGGACACCGTGCTCTCGGGAAAGGTCGAGACCATATCATCCTCAGCGGCCCTGCTGGCAGCCATCCTTGCTGCGGCTTCCCTGCTGAAGCTGTCCAAGGACTACATCCAGGGGCAGCCTCTGGACATCTGGGACCTGCTGCGTCCCATTGTCCTTCTGACTCTGGTCTGCCTGTTCCGGCCGCTTGTGCTGGGACCGCTGGACTCCCTCGTCAATGTATTCACGAGGGACGTGGCTGATGCCGTGAGCGTCAGTACAGGGGAATACGTCGAACAATGGAGCGAGAACATCGCCCGGATGGATGTCTACACGGTACAGAACTCCTTGAAAGAGGCCGGCAAGGAGATATCCGAGATAGCAGAGGACAAATCTGCTGTCGGGAGATTCTTCGCGATAGCATGGATCGCCATCAAGAAGGTGGTGATGCACCGTTTCCACCTGACCTCGATGGGCATAGGAGCACTCATCGGAGCGATACTCTTCCTGTTCGTGAAGATACTGCTGTTCGTGCAGCAGATCCTCTGCAACACATACCTGCTCATCAGTTCACTTCTGGGACCGTTCATCATGGCGCTGGCCATCCTCCCCGGTTATGAGACCGGGCTCAAGAACTGGGTTGCCAGATACATCCAGATAGCCATGTGGATTCCCATCGGATACTTCGTCATGTACATCAACCTGCAGATAGGCAATGCCTTCTGTACTATGGCGGCGGCCGGACAGACCGGACTGGCCATGGACTGGTTCATGATCGCCCTCCAGATCGTAGCACTCGTATCCGTCTCCAGCGTACCGAAGATGGCCGCATGGGTCATCGAGTCAACAGGTGCCAACGACGCCCACAGCGCACTCTCACAGCCGGCAAGGCAGATGGCACGCAAGTTCATGAAATTCTAAACTCAAAAATATGGAAAATCTCATCAAGCATTTCAACAGCATCGACACTTCATTCAGGAAGATGAAGTTCGTCACCGTCCTGGCTCTCGTCTCCGCAGTCATCATCGCGGTAGGTTCGGTAGCCGCCAGCGGATGGTTCATGGAAAAGGCTAACGGAACCATCTATGTCGTGGACAAGGGATCCGCAGTCATGGCATCTCGCACCCAGGAGGACAGCCACAGGGAACTGGAGGCGATGGATCACGTGTCAAGGTTCCACGAGCTGATGTTCAACCTCTCCCCCAGCGCCGAGTCCATCCAGAGGAATCTGGACAGGGCACTGGTCATGAGCGACAAGAGCGCCTACGACTACTGGATGGACCTGTCGGAAAGAGGATTCTACCAGAGGCTGGTATCCGCCAACATCTCCCAGGAATTCGTGGCTGACTCCATCAAGGTGGACATGCTCACCTACCCCCACAGCGTCACTACCTACGGCAAGCTCTTCCTCCTGAGGGAGAGCAACATCACTGCATACCAATTCGAGAGCACCTGCCGCCTGGTAGATGTGGAGCGCTCGCAGAACAACCCGCACGGACTTATGATAGAGAGGTTCACTGTCACCAGGAACGAGAATATAGGGACACGTAAACGCCACTGACCATGCTCCGGATCTACCAGTACATAAACGAAAGGCTTTCCTCCCTCATGAGCAGGCATGAGAAGAGGATATTCACAACAGGAGCCAGGCTCCTTGCTGCCGTCTGCATCATCGTGGCGGTCTGCATAGTCAGGAACTGCTCCTCACAAATTTTCTGACGGATATGAAGACAAGCACACGAAACGCACTCATACTTTTCGGCATAGCAGGTCTGGCTGTCATCATAGCATTGGCTTTCATGACAAGGACATCAAAGAGTGAAGAAGAGACTCAGCCTCAGAACGTCTATGTCGAAGTTCCTGAAGCCGAAGATATGGAAATCACCGGGTCAAAATCCGAGGCCTACATGAAGGATACGGGCGAAAGGTCCAAAATCGAGGCATATTGGGACGATTGCGCTCCGGATAAGGAAACCTCCGAACCGGAGCAGAAACCCTCTTCCGGGGCTGTTTCCGGCCCTCCTGCGGCCTCCGCCGAAGATCTTCTGGGGCTGAACGAGGCAAAAGGAGGCTCCCCTGCTCCTAAAAAGGCGCAGAACAATCCATACAGGGAGACTGCCCAGGAGAGGGAGGCAAGACACCAGCGCCGTCATCAGGAAGCCATTGAACTGGCGGAGAGGATGCAGGAAGGACAGACCGGGCCAACCGGAGATGAATCCTCTGACGACTTGCCCGACGAGCAGGTCTCAGATGTTCCTCCCGCAGATGTCAGGAAATCCGACGCAATCTCGTCTCCGGACGGATGGGGATCCGGGCTGAGTTCCCTTGATGGGGATTCGGTACCGGTCCCTGACGACCCGTACACACCGTTCAGGTGCATGTTCGCCAGGGAATCTAAACTTACTGACGGGCAGAGGGTCACGGTAATCCTTCTGGACGACCTTACCGTCTCCGGTATTTCCGTACCGAGAAACACACATCTGATGGCAACTTGCCAGCTGTCCAACAGGCTGGAACTGGAATTCGCAAACATCGAGATCGGAGGAAGGATTCTGGCTCTGGGATACGAGGCATACGACATAGACGGCTCCAAGGGCATATACTGCCCTGACGTGGGTTCTACAGGAAAGACCGTCAGGAGCCGGGGCACAGACATCATCGGAAGCTCGCTTTCCGGACGACTCGGGAGGGTCGCCAGAGAGGTGACTTCGACCGGAATATCACTCATCCAGAATGCTGACGGGCAGAGAACGGTAAGCGTGCCTGCCGGGTACACCTTCTTCATCGTTAAAAAGAGACTGAACTGACATGAGAACCATTGCAATACTTGCATTCGCCATCCTGTCCTGTCTGAGCGCAGCCGCCCAGACGGACACACTATGGATTTCAGATGCATACACGACTCATATAATCTTCTCCACCGACGTGACATACGCTGACCTTTCAAACAACAAGATCGTGGCCGCAAAGGTTGTGGAACAGAACAGGAACATCCTTGCCCTCAAGGCCAGATGCGAGTTTGACGAATATACCAGCGTATCCGCCCTGGAATCCAACGGA
This sequence comes from Bacteroidales bacterium, assembly GCA_017473705.1. Lineage (GTDB taxonomy): Bacteria > Bacteroidota > Bacteroidia > Bacteroidales > UBA932 > Cryptobacteroides. The sequence continues at coordinate 3,393 of JAFUJQ010000083.1, forward strand.
ACGATGCATACGTACATCGTGGGGTATTTGGAAAGCCCTTCGAGACTCATCGTGGATACCCGCGTGTCCTCTCCTGCGTCTGCAGGCAGTCATTCCGGAAGCAATGTGACATCCAACAGAAAGGCGGATGCCCCTACCCTGCCCCAGATGCTCTCCGCTTCGCAGCGGCTACATCACCTGGGAGCACAGGCATACGGGATAACCGTCCTCTGCGAGAACATAGTCTCGTACAGCGACGTGACATACATAACACTGTCCATCAGGAACAGGTCCGGAGTCAGCTATGACATCAAGGACGCCACCTTCGTTGTGGAAAGCAAGAAAAGGAGCCGTAGGAGCGTAGCCATCGAGAAGACCGTATTCCCTGAAGGAAGGCACGGAAGCCTCATCTGCCCGGCAGGAGAAAGATCGAAGATGGCCTATTCGTTCAAGAAGATGACCCTTTCCAAGGACCAGGTCCTGAAGGTTTACTTCTACGAGAACGGAGGACAGAGGAATCTGGAACTGACAATAGATACTGATGACATAAACAAGGCAGGAAAGATATGAACATAATGACATCAGAACTGCCGTTCCTGCTATTGAACGGTGACTGCATTGAACTCATGAAGGAGATCCCGGACGGAAGCATAGACATGATCCTGTGTGACCTCCCCTACGAGACTCTCAACAGGGGCAACCGGGGAGCATCCTGGGACAGAAGGATTCCGTTGGACAAGCTTTGGGAACAGTACGAAAGAATCATCAAGGATACCGGAGCGATAGTGCTCTTCGCCCAGGGTATGTTCACCGCGCAGATAATGCTCAGCAAGCCTGAACTGTGGAGATACAATCTCGTATGGGATAAGGTGCTTTCTGGAGGGTTCCTGAACGCCAGAAGGATGCCTCTTAGATCCCACGAAGACATCTGCGTATTCTACAAGAAGCATCCAAAATACAACCCCCAGATGAGCGAAGGCAAGCCGCTTCATGGAAGAGGGGTCGCCTACAGAACCAAGGAACTAACCAACAACTGCTACGGAAGCATGCGAGCGGAATACATCTCCCGTGAAGGATGCACGGAGAAGTTTCCGACCTCAATCATCAGAGTTCCGAAGCCTCATCCCAGTACCACGATGCATCCAACCCAAAAGCCTGTCGGACTATGCGAATGGCTGATACGGACATTCACAGAACAGGGAGACATCGTTCTTGACAACGCAATGGGTTCCGGAAGTACCGGAGTGGCATGTCTGAATAACGGCCGGAAATTCATCGGCATGGAACTGAACGGAGGATTCTTCGAAATAGCCAGAAACAGGATCGAGCATACGAACAAGGGAGTGCAGGATTCGATGTAGAATCTGCACTCCCCTACTCTATATAATTATATAAAATCAGCCCACGATTACATATAATACACTTTTATATAAATATATTTTTATATAAAATTATTTTACTTTTGAGATTTGAGAACTTATGAAATTCGATATCAGATCCAAATAGAAACAATCTATTGAGAGTCCTTCAGCTTTACACCTGAAT
>JAFUJQ010000020.1 GCA_017473705.1 Bacteroidales bacterium
CTCACATGGACTGGGTACAGCCAGAGCTATAGAAATGGGGGCGGTTGAAGGAGCGATAAGCGGCCTTTCAATAGCCCTGATGGGAATCCTTACGGCAGTGATCGTTCCGTTGTTCAATAGCCTGGTAGGATTGTAGTCCTGAAATAAAAATCGTATCCCCACGCGGGTGAGGATACGAAAATATTGCGGTCTGCCGGGCCGTCTATCCTTCTCAAGTGTTTCCGTTATGATGTCATGGTCTCAGTCCACTTCCGCCCTGAAGTGTTATTGTCTCACCTGTGACAAAGTGTGCGTCCTCAGAAGCCAGGAATACGCATACTCTTCCGATATCATCCTTCGGATCTGCAAAATGTCCCAGAGGGATCCCATGTATAGTCTTTTCGTACAGTTCAGGATATTCCGCCTTCCACTGCTGAAGGCTTTCTGTCATAGCGAGAGGACATACCACGTTTACCCTTACTTCGTAAGGCCCCCATTCCGATGCGGCTACTCTTGAAAGTCCTCTGATACCCTCCTTGGCTGCCGCATATGAAGCCTGACCAAGCTTGCCGAACAATCCGGCTCCGGAAGCGAAGTTGATAACAGATCCGTGGGTCTTCTCTAAATACGGGAAGCATTCCTTCATGTAGAAGAAGGTTGCGTACAGTCCGGAATAGATTGCCAGGTCAAAGTCTTCCCTCGTATGGTCAACCAGGGAAAGACCTGATTTTGAGACCTGTGCGTTGTTGACAAGCGTATTGATCTTGCCGAACTTCTCTATGGTCTGTGATACTACTGACTTTATTGCCTTTTCGTCAGCTCCGTCTGCAACAATCGGTAAGACTTCAATTCCATATCTGTCTTCCAGCTCGTGCTTAGCTTTGATCAGTCTGGCCTCCGTACGGCCTGTTATGACCAGATTCGATCCTTCTTCGGCGAAAGCCTCAGCGAGGCCATAGCCGATACCTTTTCCTCCACCAGTGATGATGGTGACATTTCCATTAAGTCGTTTCATTATGAATTAAGTTTATCCCAATGGGGATTTGTTAACTATATATGCAACAAAAAGCATGCAAATTTAGTTTTTTATGTCATCCGTTATTCACTTGATGTCATAATAATGCACAGTGGTTTCACTTTGTAAAAAATGCATCGCAATCGTATTGAATTATGCAAAAAACATCTTATTTTTGCTAGAGATGTGAACCATTTCATCATATCATCCATGAAAAGACTTACTGTTATCGGCATCGCTGCCATCATGTCAGTGATGTCCCTGCAGGCTCAGATCATCGAGGAGAGGCAGCAGGCCGACACCTCTTCCGTCAAAGCCCGCACCGCTGTCGTCGAAGGCGACAGGATGAACCAAGGAATTCCAGAGACACCTCTCAAGTCCCTCAGCGGACAGGTGGCCGGAGTTAATGTGTCAACCGATGGTTCAGAGCGGATGGCCATGCTGAACAGTGTGCGAGTCAGAGGAACGACCTCCATCACCGGTGGCAACGATCCTCTTGTGATCATCGACGGAATCTCGTCGGACTTGGCTACTCTTTCGACCATCTTCCCGGCTGATATAGCCTCCTTTACTGTTCTCAAGAATGCTTCCGAGACTGCTCAGTACGGTTCACGAGGTGCTTCCGGAGTCATCGTTGTCAATACCAAGAGAGGTAACGCACAGAAGTTCAGCATCTCATACGACGGACACTTCGGCGTGGAGTCCATCTACAAGAGCCTGCAGATGCTCGGTCCGGAGGAATACCTGTCGACGGCTGGTGCACTTGGCCTGAATGTCAAGGACTTCGGCTACAGGACATATTATCCCGATATCGTGACAAGACCAGGTCTGGTCCACAACCATCACCTTGCCTTCAGCGGTGGTAACGAGACTTCCAACTATCGTGCGTCCATAGGATATGCTGACAGAAACAATGTCATCAAGGGCTATGGCGATGAAAATCTGGTCGCCAAGCTGAACATCAATCAGAAGGCCTTCGGAGACCTCCTGTCCATTGACTTCGGTATGTTCGGCTCATCCCATAAGATCCGTGACCTCTTCGATTACCAGATGATGTTCTACTCGGCTGCGACGCAGAATCCTACCTGCCCGACCGGAGACGCCGCATATGAAAACTGGGTGAAGAACAATACCGCGGCATACATCAATCATCCGGAGATTCTTCTTGAGGAAAAGAATGATGAGAAGGGTCTGAACTTCAATACCCATCTCAAGCTTGGATTCGACTTTACCAAGGACCTCAGGCTCGTGGTCTTCGGTGCATACAGTTACAGCTCTGTCGAGAATGCCGAGTTCTGCCCGACATGGGTATGGGCTCAGGGACAGGCATTCCGCAAGGAGGCCAAGACCGAGAACATCCTTGGAAACGCTACATTGAGTTACAGGCATTCATGGGGAGCCCACCAGCTTAAGGCAAGTCTGCTGGGAGAGTACCAGAGGGTTGCTGGGTCGTGGTTCCAGACACGTGTGAGCGGCTTCACAAGCAATCACTTCCACTATGAGAATATAGGAGCAGCGACATCAAGGCCGTATGGAGAGACGCAGAGCTTCTCAGACAATTCCGCTCTCGCGTCAGTGATGAGCAGCCTTTCATATTCATACGACGACAGGTACTCAGTCACACTCACAACCCGAGCCGATGGCAGCTCTATGGTAGGCGACATGCATACATGGGGATTCTTCCCGTCCGTATCGGCTTCATGGAACATCAAGAACGAGGGGTTCCTGAAGGATGTGTCAGCCGTCAGCCAGATGAACATCAATGCCGGCTACGGACGTTCCGGCAACCTCGGAGGCATAAGCCCGTTCTCTACAATGGAGCTGATGCTCCCTGGGGAGGTCGTGCCGTATGAAGGGTCCTCTACCATCACTCTCAACAGGATGAGGAACACCAATCCAGATCTTGAGTGGGAGATGAGGAGCACGTTCAACGTTGGTGCAAGCATGGGATTCTGGAAGAACAGGCTTGCCCTGACTCTCGAGTACTACTACTCCAAGACTACCGACATGCTCTATCAGTATGATGTCCCGGTTCCTCCTTTCAAGTACGACAAGCTTCTGGCCAACATAGGCTCGATGTCCAACTCAGGAGTGGAGACAGGCGTAATCGTGACACCTTTGCTGAAGGATGATATGGAGCTGAACATAAGCCTGAACCTTGCATGGCAGAAGAACCGTCTTCTGTCGCTTAGCGGCGAATACAGAGGAATGCAGATGTCGGCTGCCGATATCGTGCCGGTAGGCTCACTTATCGGCGCAGGAATGAACGGTGGAAACAACAATATACTGTATCAGATCGTAGGACAGCCTCTCGGCGTGTTCTATCTACCTCACTGCACCGGTCTTCGTGTCGACGAGAACGGAAACTACAAGTACGACATCAAGGACAAGAACGATGACGGTTCGATAGACATGAGTGATGGCGGAGACAGATATATCGCAGGACAGGCGACTCCGAAGGTGACCCTCGGTTCCAACATCAACTTCCGCTGGAAGGATCTCGACGTTTCAGTACAGATCAACGGAGCCTTCGGCCATAAGATATACAACGGTACTTCGCTTGCGTACATGAACATGTCCAACTTCCCTGACTACAATGTGCTCAAGGAAGCCCCTGCAAGGAAGATCGTCGACCAGAACGTGACCGACTATTGGCTTGAGAAGGGAGACTATGTCAACATCGACTACCTGACGGTAGGATACAATATCCCTGTCAAGGCGAGATATGTGTCCTCGCTCAGAGTCTCGGCCAGCATAGACAACCTTGCGACCATCACCGGTTACAGCGGCCTTACACCGATGATCAACAGCTACGTCTTCAACAGGACTATGGGTATCGACGACAAGAGGTCTTACCCTGTATCAAGGACCTATTCACTCGGATTAAGCATCAGATTCTAATAGAAAAGCCATGAGAAAGATTTCAGCTATATCAGCAGTATGCATCCTGATGCTTTCAGGCTGCCTTTCAGAGGATTCCCGCAGTTATCTGACAGAGGAACAGGCCTTCACCAACTCACAGAACCTGTATATCAATTCCGTGGCGTTCCTGTATGGCTATATAGGCGGTTCATCCGAAAGCCAGGGTCTTCAGGGTACCTGCCGAGGAGTTTATGATTACAATACGATGACCACCGACGAGGCGTTGATTCCGATCCGAGGAGGAGACTGGTACGACGGTGGACTGTGGGAGAACATGTATCAGCACAAGTGGACGGAAGATGACGCGACACTGTATCAGACCTGGAAATATCTTTATAAGATGGTGATGCTGTGCAACCAGTCGCTGTCAGACCTGGAGAAATATGCCCATCTGGCCACAGTTGAAGAAATAGGTCAGTGGACTGCAGAAGTGCGTGCCATAAGGGCGTTGTTCTATTTCTATATCATGGATATGTTCGGACGTGTACCGGTAGTTACTGAAGTGGATATCTCTGTATCCGAGGTCGTACAGTCAGAAAGAAGCGAAGTGATGCGCTTTGTCTATGACGAGATGACGGCGGTGCTTCCATATCTTGCCAATCAGCGAAGCAACCATATAGGAAGATACTACGGACGAATCACAAAGCCTGTCGCATGGTTCCTTCTTGCAAAGCTGGCTCTCAATGCCGAGGTATATGCAGACGACGACTGGACTGACGGAATCAGACCTGACGGAAAGGACATTACCTTTGAAGTGGACGGAATCGAGATGAACGCATGGCAGACATGCATTGAATACTGTGACAAGCTTCATGCGTTCGGTTATGTTCTTGAACCGATATATCCTGATAATTTCCTTGTACACAACGAGAACTCTCTGGAGAACATCTTTACCATTCCTCTCGACAATGACCTTTACCGCAACCAGTTCTGGTATCTCTTCCGTTCGCGTCATTACAGCCACGGAGGAGCACTCGGCGGCGCGTCGGAAAACGGAACCTGCGCCACGCTCCATACGATGAATGTGTACGGCTATGGCACTGAGGAGGTTGATGCACGCTTCATTTATAACTTCTATGCCGGGGAGGTATTCGTCGATGGCAATCAGGTGCTGCTTCATACCGGAGAGCCTCTGGTCTACATGCCTATGGAGGTGAAGCTCAATCTTACGGCCAGTCCGTACGAGAAGACTGCTGGAGCACGAATGGCCAAGTACGAAGTCGACCGCAAGTCATATTCGGACGGAAGACAGCCTGACAATGATATTGTGCTGTTCAGATACGCTGACGCCCTTCTGATGAAGGCTGAGGCACAGGTGAGGAACGGTGAGGACGGAAGCGAGGCCTTCAATCAGGTCCGTTCCCGCGTCGAGATGCCTATGAAGGAAGCCACCCTCGAGAACATCATAGACGAAAGACTTCTCGAACTGGTGTGGGAAGGCTGGAGAAGGAACGATATGATACGTTTCGGTTATTTCCACAAGTCATATGACATGAGAACCGCATTGCCGGAGGAGGCCAATGCATACACCACAGTCTTTCCGATTCCATCCAGGGCGATCGACCTGAATCCTGCACATAAACAGAACCATGGATACAAGGATTGATACATGTTTAAAACAAACTAATAGCCATCACATATCCGTTCCCGTTTGATCCTCCATTCATTGACATGGACAATCCTGTAGGCTCATATGTCAGGACATTCAACGTTCCTTCAGAATGGAAGGGCGGAAGAGTGATACGTCATTTCGGAGGATAGCTGTCTTCCTAGCGAATTCGACATCACAGACATACTCAGGAAAGGTGAGAACACTCTTGCCGTGCGAGTGTTCAAATGGACGGACTGAAGCTATCTTGAGGATGCAGTGAATGCGGCAAGAAACAGATAGTTCTGCTATCCATATATCAGATAATCCCACCATCTTGAGTAAGGTCTCGGATGGTGGGATTTGTGCTAATTGCTATTTAATGTATAATCTGAATAGTGTAATAGTTATGTGCTTAGCCATAATCTGTTATGTCTGTCTTTATCTGGCTGACACATTTCGTGCAATCAGTCTGAAAAGCCATGTGATATACCTGTAAAACGGTACCAATATGGTGTCGAATCCACCTATTACTTTTTCATGCTTGCCTCTTGCAATCGCTTTTATGGCAATCTTAGCACATTTGTTTACGTCATACCCATTTGCCTGTCCTGGATCCATGATTCCTGTAGGTTTACCATTTCCGTCAAGTGCATTTTTCGATACGTCATTCTGTTCCTTGGCTGGGGATGGCTGATGTGGCGTCTGTGGTGCTGGATAGATAATCGCCGATGAGTGTCTCTGTTCCCTGAGTCGAGCGATTCAGGATATCTATAATCTTGACACTAATCATTTGTCCGTAATGCCGAACCTTTCCCACTGCTCCATTGGGAAGTTGTTCTTTATGGTATGGCGATAACTCTTTGCCACATCCTGTACGTCTGCAAGCTGCTTCTCAGCCTTATGTAGCTTCTCTGATACTTCTTCAATCAGAGCGTCTACTTCTGCAATCATATCAAGTGCCTTGATTGCCTCAGCCTCGAGTTTGTCAAGGTCTTCTTTCTCGATTCCGAGATGCGCCACCTCCGAAAGATGACTCTTGATGCCTGATGCCATTGTCAAGGCCTCTTGGGCATTAGTTTCAAATGTTTCTGACATATGACTATACACTTAAGGTGAAACTATAACCTTCAAATATTCAGGATCGTTTGTTCATTGCAAATGTAGAAAATTTATCATGTCGTTGTCATCGTGAAGTACTAAAACTTCAACGTTTTGTGACAGCAATCATGAAGGTCACAGCGATGACTGATATAACGATGCCTATGACTATATTCGAGGTGAGTGCTTCTCCGAATACCAGAGTTCCAACCAGAATGGCTGTAACCGGTTCGAAGACGCCGAGAACGGAAGCCTTTGTAGCCCCGATATTTCTGGTGGCAACAGCGAGAGTGGCAGTTGATACTATGGTCGGGAAAATGGCCAGACCGACAAGGTTGAACCATGCGTTCGCGCCTTCTATCCCGTTCATCAGTTCAGTGCCGGAAGATAGGCTTTTTGTGAAGAAGACGGCAGCACCTACGGAAAGCGCGTAAAATGTAAGCAGGGAGTTTGATATGGTGGAGATCCTCTTGCTACGGTTGATTATGACTATAAATAGGGCATAGACAAACGCAGAGGCTATTGCCAGCCACACTCCGACAGGATTCGCGTATTCTTCTCCTGTACCTCCTGTCATTATGACAACTCCGGCGAATGTTACTGCAATCGAAAGCCATACCGGCCAAGATGGAATAACCTTGAGGAACACCATGATGATGGCCACAAGGACGGGAAAGAGGAAGACGAGTGTGGTCGCAAGTCCCGAAGCAATATACTTGTATGATTCAAAGAGGAATGTGCTGCTGGCAGTGAACAGAAGTCCTAATGCAAGAAGGACAGCAGACTGTCTGAGGCTTATCTTGAAACTCTCCTTCCTGATCAGCAGATAGCCACCCAGAAGAAGAACCGCTATCGTGTATCTGAAGAAGAGGATGGATTCTATGGAAGCACCAGCATTGATCAGTGGCTTTGCGAACAGGGGATTGAGTCCGTACGCAACACCGGTAATGATGCCACAAGGGTATCCTATCATAGCATTTCGGCTGAGTTTTGACATGTCAGAACTGTTTCTTAAGCGTGAAATCAAACCTGAGTCCTCCCTGAGGGCGGTTGGTGACGCTGATTGTACCTCCATGGAAGAGCACTGCATGCTTGACTATCGCCAGGCCCAGTCCAGTTCCTCCCTTGCTCCTTGAGCGTCCCTTGTCCACCCTGTAGAATCTTTCGAAGAGTCTCGGCAGCTTGCTCTCATCCACACCTTGCCCGTCGTCCTCGAAGATGATCCTGCAGGAGTCCTGGGTGTTCTCTGCAAGGGTTATATATATTGTCTTACCCTCCGAATAGGATATTGCGTTCTCCGTCAGATTCCTGAATATCGATCCTATGAGCGACTGGTTGCCATTGACCACTACTCTCTCTCTGAAATCGATCTTCAGCGACATCCTCTCTTCCTCCGGAATGACGGAGAGTTCA
>JAFUJQ010000021.1 GCA_017473705.1 Bacteroidales bacterium
TGAAGACGGAGCCGACGGAAAGCCAGGCGCTGATGGTGAGGATGGAGCTGACGGAGCTGACGGAAAGCCGGGTGCAGACGGAAACGACGGAGTTACCCCTCAGTTCAAGATCGAAAACGGATACTGGTATGTATCATATGACAACGGAAGCACTTGGAAGCAGCTTGGAAAGGCTACCGGTGAGGACGGTAAGGACGGTGAGGACGGAAAAGACGGACTCAGCGGAGACTCGATGTTCACCAATGTGGACGTAAGCAACACTGACTATGTTTTGTTCGTACTCAGCGACGGCACACAGATCAAGGTTCCTACATGGAAGGCATTTGAGGCTCTCAAGGCTCTCGTCAACCAGATGAACTCCAACATATCAGCACTTCAGACAGCTGTCACAGCTTTAGAGAACAATGACTATGTGACATCAGTGACTCCAGTGACTGAGAATGGCGTGGTCATCGGATACAGCATCACATTCGCAAAGAGCGGTTCGATAATCATATACCATGGTGAAGACGGCGAAGACGGAAAGGACGGTGTGGATGGAACCGACGGCCAGACGCCCCAGATCGGCATAGGCAAGGACACTGACGGCAAATACTACTGGACGCTTAACGGACAGTGGCTGCTCGACTCGGAGGGCAAGAAGATCCCTACCACCGGCGCGGACGGCAAGGACGGTGCGGACGGCATTATTCCGGAATTTAAGATCGAGGAAGGCAACTGGTGGATTTCATATGACAACGGAGTATCATGGACAATGGTCGGCCAGGCAACTGGTGACCAGGGCCCGCAGGGTCCACAGGGACCTCAGGGACCGTCAGGAAGCAATTCATCATGTCTGTTTACAGGCGTGTCATGGGACAGTGACTATGTTTACCTCGATATAGTCAGCGGCGAGACACTGACCATCCCTCAGGCATCTGTCGCAAATGCCGGCAACGGTGTCACCATCAAGCTCAGCAGCACTTACGAATACTCGGCTTTGTTCTATGGTACATTTACGAACAAAGGCGTGGACATGAAGGTGACGATATATTACGGCACTAGCAGCAACCTGACTCTCTACAACTACATGGGCAGCGTAACCAGGACCAGCTTCAGCGGCAGTTCATATACCATGACAGTAGACCAGCTGTTCCCGGAAAAGACCTACTATTACTTTACTGAAACAGTGAACAATGGCAAGGCTGTATACAGCGGCGTAAGCTCATTCACGACCAAGGCAGTGACAGGATATGAAAACAACTTCGCCATTGACGGAGCTGTCAACCTCTCAGAGGGCGGAACAGCCAACAGCTACATTGTGACAGAGCCTGGAACATACTGCATCTCTGCCGTGAAAGGCAACAGCACTACATCAGTAGGAAGCGCATCTTCGGCAAACGTAGTATGGGAATCCTTCGGAACATCGACCACCCCTGATGTAGGCGACCTTATGAAAGGTGCATTGTATCAGGATGGCAAGGTATACTTCAAGACCAACGACACATTCAACGAAGGCAATGTCCTGATTGCTGTCAAGGACGCTTCCGGCAACATTCTCTGGTCATGGCATATCTGGATGACTGACCAGCCTGCCGAGCAGGTTTACTACAGGAGCGCCGGTACAGTCATGGACCGCAACCTTGGAGCCACATCTGCAACCCCAGGAGACGTGAAGGCACTCGGACTTATGTATCAGTGGGGACGAAAGGATCCGTTCCTCGGTTCATCAAGCATCACATCTCCTGTAATGGCAAAGGCCACCATGACATGGCCTGCGGCCAAAGCATCTACAGCGACGACCGGAACCATAGATTATGCAACGAAGCATCCTACCGTGATGCTTTATGGTCAGGGCAGCAATGAGTGGATGTATGAAACTGACGAGACGCTCTGGGCTGAAAACAAGACAATATATGATCCATGTCCTGCCGGATGGCAGATTCCTCCAACCGGTGAAAACGGATATTGGGTGAAGGCATATGGATCGTACAGGATCAACGGAGACATCTTCGACTACACCAACCGAGGCATAAACTTCAGCGGAAAGTTCGGAAGCGATGCGACAATATGGTACCCGGCAACCGGATACTACGGAGCTGCTAACGGTGTATTCTACGGAACCGGAGAAGACGGAAGCTATCCTGGCTACACTCTGGGTGACACATTCGGATTCCTGCAATACTGCGTAAAGAGCGATGAAGACTATCTATATATGCTCTATGTGTCAGACATGGGAGGAGCCGATCCGGTAAGATGTATCAAGGAATAACAGCACAGAAGCCGACCCCACATAGAAGATAAAAAGCCGACCCTAATGGATCGGCTTTTTATCTTCTTTTCAGTTGACATAAGTATCTTCTCGAACCGTCCGACACTATTTTGGCCATTTTACTGTCGGACGGTATCCAAAGTGCATCAAAATGATCTATTTCAGGCACCGTCAGACAACTTTTTGCCGGTTTTAATGTCGGTTGGATGAGATGGACACCGACGAACCGATTTCATACAAGGATGTACTTGGGGAAGTCGCAGATCCAGTCTTTGATCCGGTCAATTCAAGCGAGGTCAAGAATCTTTCAGCCTGCACATTTCGGAGAAGTTTCGAAATGACAGGACGCCATTTCGTCAAAAATTGCTATCTTTGCATGATTATGTCTTTATTATAAGGTATGGCAACTGATAACACTAATATTGTAAACTACACAGACGACAACATCAAGACGATGGAGGGCGTGGAGCACATCCGCAAGCGCCCTGGAATGTACATCGGAAGGCTCGGAAACGGAGACGACCAGGGAGACGGCATCTATGTGCTCCTGAAGGAGGTAGTGGACAACTCCATCGACGAGTTCTCAATGGGATTCGGAAAGCAGATCCAGATCACTGTGACAGAGAAGGAGGCGACAGTAAGGGACTTCGGACGAGGCATTCCGCTCAACTCTGTGGTCAAGGCGGTGAGCGTCCTGAACACCGGAGGTAAATATGACACAAAGGGATACAAGAAGTCCGTAGGTCTGAACGGAGTGGGTCTGAAGGCGGTGAACGCGCTTTCTGAGCATTTCTATGTCGAGGCATACAGAGACGGCATGAGCTCATTCGCAGAGTTCCGCATGGGCAAGCTGGTGGATTCAGGCCAGAAGCCTACCAAGGAGAAGAACGGCACAATGGTGAAGTTCATCCCTGACGAGCATCTCTTCGTCGGCTATACCTTCCATATGGACATCATCGAGTCCATGATGAAGAACTACTCATACCTCAAGAAGGGCCTGACGCTCAACTTCAACGGCACTGCCTACAAGTCTGAGAACGGTCTTCTCGACCTCATCAAGGACAACATGTCGGAGACTCCTCTCTACGAGCCGATCCACCTTATCGGCGAGGATGTGGAGATCGTCCTGACACACGGAAGCAGCTATGGAGAGAACATAGCATCTTTCGTCAACGGACAGAACACACGCGACGGAGGTACCCACCTCGCCGCCATGCGCGAGGGTGTGGCTAAGACACTCAAGGAATTCTACAAGACATTCGCGAAGAAGGACTTCGCTCCCGAGGACATCCGTCAGGGTATCATCGGAGCCATAAGCATACAGATCCAGGAGCCTAACTTCGAGGGCCAGACCAAGACCAAGCTCGGCTCGACATACATGTGGGAGACCGACATCGAGAACGAGGACGGAAGCCACACATACGACCAGGGTCCGACCATCAGAAGCTTCGTAAACGACTTCATCAAGACCAACCTTGACAACTATCTGCACATGCACAAGGAGATAATCCCTGTCCTCCAGCAGAAGATCACCGAGTCGGAGACGGAGAGAAAGGAGATATCTACAATCCAGAAGAAGACAAAGGAGAGGAACAAGCGTACCAACATCTACAACCGCAAGCTCCGCGACTGCGAGATCCACTACAACGACAAGCTTCCTGCTGCGAAGAAGGAGTTCGCAGAGCTCACAAGCATCTTCATCACCGAGGGAGACTCTGCGAGCGGAACCATCACCAAGGCACGCGACGCAAAGACACAGGCCGTGTTCAGCCTCAGGGGCAAGCCGATCAACTGCTACAAGGAAAGCAGAAAGAAAGTTGCCGAAAACGAGGAGCTGAACCTCCTCATCAACGCCCTTGGCGTGGAAGATGATATGGAGAACCTCAGATACAACAAGATCATCGTCGCGACCGATGCCGATGACGACGGTATGCACATCCGCATGCTCGTGCTGACGTTCTTCATGAAATACTATCCGGACCTCATACGCCGCGGACATGTGCATATCCTCCAGACTCCCCTCTTCAGGGTCAAGAACAAGAAGGAAGTGCGTTACTGCTACTCTATCGAAGAGAAGGACAAGGTCGTAAGGGAGATGAAGACCGGTGTGGAGATCACACGATTCAAAGGTCTCGGAGAGATTTCTTCAAACGAGTTCGTGGAATTCATCGGAGAGAAGATGAGACTTGACAGAGTGAAGCTGAGCGACGAGGAGTCCATAGCGGAGATCATGGAGTTCTACATGGGTGACAACACCATCGACCGTCAGAACTTCATCCGCCAGAACCTCCGAAGCGAAGCCGAACTGGAAGACGTAAACATATAACTAGTAAAGTAAGTCTTCCTCCCGAGGAAGATTTTTGTAAAACTTTTTGCTATGTGGAGAAAATTCTGCGGATGGCTGCTCCGCGCATTGGGTTGGACTGCTGTCGACCCTGTAGCCCCTGAAAAGAAATGCATCATCCTCGGTGTGCCTCACACATCGATATGGGACTTCGTCATTTCATACCTGTATTATGAATCAGTTGGCGGAAAGCCATACTGCATGATCAAGGGAGAACTGTTCTGGGGACCGCTCGGCTGGCTCCTTCGCAAGCTCGGAGGCATTCCTGTGGACAGGTCAAGGGGAAGCAATGTAGCCCTCAGCGTCATCAAGGAGATGAAAGAGAAGGACGTTGTGCACCTCGCACTCGCTCCGGAAGGCACCCGCAAGCCGGTGAAGCGTTGGAAGACAGGTTTCCACACAATAGCACGCCAGGTAGGATGCCCTGTATACATGGGATATTTCGACTGGGGCACAAAGCGCATCAGCCGCGGCCAGAAGGTGGAGCTCACAGACGACGCAAGAGCGGACATGGAGCGCATACAGGCCATGTATGAGGAGATGCACCTTGTCGGCAAGCATCCTGAAATGTACATTACTCACTAAAATCTAAATATATTTATGCTACAAATCTACAAACGTATGAAGAGGATGAGGGAGAAGTATGTCGACACCCTCGCCAAACTATACGAGTATGCCACTACTGTGTACTCAAAGAAGCAGTACACACAGTGGTATGACACCAAGAAAGGTGGCTACACTTACAGTGAACTCAAAGCAAAGTGTGACAGCCTCTCGAAGAAGCTGACACAATATGGCATCGGAGCAGGAGACAAGGTTGCGATCCTTTCGCAGTCAATGCCTAACTGGTCCGTAGCCTTCTTCAGTATAGCTCCATTCGGAAGAATCGCCATCCCGATCCTTCCGGACAGCTCGGAGAATGAAGTCACAAACATCCTCAACCACTCTGAGAGCAAGGTGATCTTCGTGTCACAGAGGCTTGCGTCTAAGGTCAGCCAGGAATGTCGCGACAAGATGACCCTCGTCATCGACATCGACACTTTCGAGGTGATCAAGGCCGACGATGACAAGTTCACATGTGACGGAAGGCCAAGCGTGCCGACTCCTGAGGACATAGCAGCCATCCTTTATACTTCAGGCACAACCGGAAGCGCAAAGGGCGTAGTGCTCAGCCACAGGAACCTGACATCAAACGTAATCACCTGCTACCACTCATGCAAGAGGACAGAAAAGGACAGATGGCTCTCGATACTGCCTATGGCCCACACTCTCGAGATGACCCTCAGCATGCTTTATCCGATGTACTGCGGTGCAACCGTATACTATCTTCCTAAGCCACCAGTGGCATCACTGCTGCTCAAGGCCATGAAGATCGTGAAGCCTACGACAATCCTTTCCGTTCCGCTCATCATCGAGAAGGTATACAGGAACAGCGTGCTTCCTACAATCAAGAAGAGCCGCACCCTAACCTGGATGAACGAGAACATGAACGGTCTCATGTGCAAGATCATCGGAATGAAGCTCAAGAAGACATTCGGAGGTCACATCTCATTCTTCGGCATCGGAGGTGCGAAGCTTGATCCTGAAGTCGAGGAATTCCTCCTCAAGGCGAACTTCCCTTACGCCATCGGATATGGTCTTACAGAGACTTCCCCACTCCTTGGCTATGCAATGAACGGCTGGAGAGCAGTGGGATCATTCGGGTATCCCGTATACAACGTGAGACTCAAGCTCCACAACGTCAATCCTGAAACAGGCGAAGGCGAGGTGGTCGCAAAGGGACCGAACGTGATGCTCGGATACTACAAGGACCCTGTCCGCACAAAGAGCGTATTCACAGAGGACGGATGGTTCCGCACCAATGACATCGCGGTCAAGGACGAGAAGGGACGCTACTTCATCAAGGGACGCAACAACAACATGATCCTCGGTCCTTCGGGAGAGAACATCTATCCAGAGGAGATCGAGAGCGTGATCAACAATGTCGACGGCGTGAACGAGTCCATCGTCGTCGAGAGAAATGGACGCCTGGTGGCACTGGTACAGCTTGACGAGAACATGATCGAATGGGACAAGGAAGGAGAGGACAACTTCTACGAGAAGCTTGACGCCATGAAGGAGAAGATCCAGAAGATGGTGAACAAGAACGTGAACAAGACTTCGCAGGTAAGCTCTGTAGAGGTGATGAAAGAGCCTTTCGAGAAGACTGCAACCCAGAAGATCCGCCGCTTCAAATACAAAGACTCAGCTCCGACAGTCGAAGAAGAGTCAAAGAGCAAGGGTGAATAATCACTCGATACCGGACACAAAAAAGGGTTTGACATTACGTCAGACCCTTTTTTAGATACTTTCATTTCGATTTCTCCCCGGAACATCATTTTAATTGCCATAATCAGTCAAACATTACACCTGGGTTCATCGCTGAAGGACTTCGCCATTCGATACCTCGGCGGGCGAGGGCTGCTCTCTTTGCACTCCAGTAGCTGTGGCAGAAACCCATTCCACGAGGCTCGTCCTTGAGTTGCTCCTCCAGTTCCTGTTCCACCTCGTAAATGACCTGCTCCCATTCCGGAGTCGCCTGTACGGGGTCCACCTTGAGCATTCCACCCAATCCATTCCAACTGTCAAGTGCAATCTTGCTTTTCGGATTGTCTGTTATCCATGCAAGCTTGTAGATCCATCTGTCCACCTCACGGAAGTAATACTTGTCAAAATTCTCATTGAGAAAATCGTCGTAGTCGGATGCGTATGGAAAGTCAACGTAGACTCTGTATAGCTCGCACAATGAGTGGAAGAGTCTTGGCGTTTCCCTCTTGTCTATGTAGTCGTTTTCGAGGATCTTTGAAATGAAGTGGGCCTTGTAGGTAGGATTGATGTTCGCAGACTTGTAAGGGGCCATATCCTTCATTTCGTGAATCCATTCCCGCACAAGGGGGATGTTTTTCCAGAGCAGGCCTTCTTCAAGATTGCTGTTCATCTGACTCACAAGGTCTGCGGCATGCTCCTCCTGCCAGTCAAATTCAAGATCGGAGTCATTGCTGAAGAAAAATATGTATCGTCCCTGCATGGAGATACGTTCGTTGGGAATTCCGAATTCAGGAGTGCCGAGTACCTGCCATTTGCGGTTGACGGAGAAGGACTTGCCGCGGTACTCGAATTTCATTTCGTTTTCATCGATCTCCATGATGGTCAGTTCCTGACCGTCGATGTCGAAAACATTTCCGACCTCAAGGTCTTCGGCAAGAATACGAGTCCATCTCTTGCTTCTGTTGCCGATACCCATGTCCATGGAAGTCTCGATCTTTATTATATTAAATAACTGCTCCATTTGCTTCATGGTTTATTCGTTACTGAAGATCTCTTCCTATGAGTTGTTGTCTCCCGATAGCCAGTTTAACCATTCCTGGGTATCAGGATTAGGAATGCCGCAATCAAACATCAGTTCCATGAACATTGCCGCTTCCGGATCGGATATCTCTCCGTCGGCCAGCATGATGAGGGACATGGCGTTTGAGATACCCTGTTTGGTAGTCTGATCAAGTCCCTTTATTATTTCGACAGCCTCTTCCTTGTGCATTTCGATGGCGTTGCAGAGCAATTCTTTTTGCTTTGCTTCATCGGGCACGAAATGCCTCAAGAAAATGACGATCATGTTAGTCTCACCATCATGAAGCCCGTCTGTATTGCCTAGTGTTATCATCAGGCTTGCTATGGCTGTCAGCTGCTTGAATGTTACCGCACTTCCGTCTATCAATACTGTATCCCTGTCCTCTTCCGAGGCAGAGAGATTCCTGTAGGCTGGCAGATGATATTTTTCAATCTCAGCGGCATGTTTGGAAAGGCGTCCCGCCCTGTAAGCCTTTATGGCCTCAATGATCATGTCCTCTTCATGAAGTCGTGCGCCGAGCAGTGCAAACGTATCCAATGCTTCCTGCTTGCCCGAACTCAGAGAGAGTTCCCCATTGGACAGCATCTGATGCAATTTGCTGTAGCACGAGCCCCCATTGAAGTTGGCTCCCATCCTGTAATGATCAAATGCCTTCCTGTAGTTTACAGGAACGTCATATAACCCCTCTCTGTAGATGTCTCCAAGAAGTTCATTTGCACCTATATGTTTGTAGTCACTGCATTCTTGCAGGTATGTCAAGATCAGTTCGCGTAATGTGTCTTTCTGCTCGGTCTCGTCCTCCTCACACTGTTCATATAGACTGCAATCTTCAAGAGCTGTATAATACATGGATGCAACGTCAGCCACCTCATTTCCTTCTTCCAATGTGTCCATCATGCTATCCCAGTCAACAAGGGTTCCGTCCAGTTCGACTCCTCGTGCTATTGCCAGATCTCCGTAAACTTCTGTGAGCCCTCCTTCCAATGCCTGCTCGTAGTGGTAAACTGCCTCTTCTCTCTTACCCAAGGCATAGAGAGCGTCACCGTTCAACATGTGCCAATGAGGACACTCGTCAACCTCCAGCAGCCTTTCCAATACCTCGTGTGCTGCTTCAAGATTTTTCTCAATGCCGAATCGTCCGTAAATAACATTCACCAGCTGAGTAAACATGGCGTACTCGTTTCTTTTGTCAAAACTGGCAGCTATAAGACTTTCTGCTTTTTCGGGATTATATTCACCTTCTCCTCTATATAGCATCAGTGCCAGGAGTACAATGGCATCGTCAACGCCGCCGTTTAGTGCTTTACGAAGATAATCGTTTGCCACATCGATGTAGTTTTCCTCCCAATGCCACGCCATGTGTAGTTGAGCCATCTGATAACAGGCTACCGGATCACCGGCATCGGCTTTTTTTCTGATTACTCTGATCTCCTTGTCAGAAATATTTCTGACTCCAGCAAGTGTGTAAAATCTTCTCATAATATCGTTGATTTAGCTATACCCATGCGTCGAAACGGCCGTCGTCATCCGGACCTTCGTCCTCGTCGTATAGAGGTTCGTCGTCCGGGATGGCGTCATAAGCCGGGATGTGGAACATCTCTATTTCTCGCGCGAACCGTGTCAGTCGGCCATGGTTGTATGCTTCGACGGTTGCAGCAAGAAGTCTGGTGTCATGCAGTCTTGCACCATTGATCATGCAGAGGTCCATAGCCTCTTCATTGCTCATCTGACCTAGTTGAATCTCGTTTGTCAGCAGCATGTCATACATCTTCCCGAAGCACGATGCGTGCATGAATTCAGATCCCTGGACATAGTGTCCCCAAGCTTTGACAGGATCCACAGGAACATCGATCTTTCCCTCTCTGTAGATGTCTCCAAGCAGTTCCATAGACATCGGATGGCACCACTCTGTGTTCAGTTCCAATGCATGGATTATCATCTGTCTGTATTCATCGCGGGCCTGAGTGTCTTCCGGATCGATGTCATAGTAGCTTTCGATCCTGTCAAGAATGAAGTAGTACATGCACATCGGGTCCATGGCATCATTGCCTTCCATCAATGTGTCGTTATATGCCTCATAGTCTCTGAAGCTATAGTCGTCGTTTATTCCTCTTGCCAATGCGAGATCGCCATACGCGCTATTCTCTCCGCCCGCTACAGCCTTTTCGTACCACTGCTCTGATTCCACTATCTTTCCCTCGGCCATGAGAAAATCTCCCATAAGGGC
This sequence comes from Bacteroidales bacterium, assembly GCA_017473705.1. Lineage (GTDB taxonomy): Bacteria > Bacteroidota > Bacteroidia > Bacteroidales > UBA932 > Cryptobacteroides. Next base: position 10,211 of record JAFUJQ010000021.1, read on the forward strand.
GCACCAATATGGATCTTCGCCTTGTGAGAGAAGCTGATCAAGCGTCTGCTTGACAAGGTCGATGTTCTGTCCGTATCCGTACCTGCCATACAGAAGATTCCTGAGCTGAAACGCTACTGCACGATCACTTCTGTTATTGATGGCCTTCTCCAGAAGCTTTGCAGCCGCTACAGGATCGAAAGGCTCGATTTCTCCCCGGAACATCATTATGGCTATAGTGGCGTCTGCATCTGCCACGCCACCTTCGCTCGCCTTCTGCAGCAGTTCGTGCGCCGATGATACATAATCCTCGCACTCATGGAGATGCAGATAGATTTCCGCCAACTTGTAACAGGCGACAGGATCACCTTCCAGAGCCTGCTGCTTGATCAATTCCTTTTCTTCCTCCGAAATGGAGAGAATACCGGCCAGGGTGTAAAATTTTCTCATAGCTAAAGGGTGTTTGTGATCAAATTCATTTCAATTGCCATAATCATGGAAGTCTCTATTCTGATGATATTGAAGTCCTGTTTCATAACCTTTCTGTCATAAATCATAATATCTTATTGGCAAATATAATGTTTTTCCTGACAATGCTTGTGACAATGTGCATGGAAGCGTATATACTCACCCTGTGGTCACATCCATATAAACACGAAAGAAGGCGACTAAATTCAGTCGCCTTCTTTATTTATTCGGTAATATTGAAATTACTCAGCTACGATCTCATACTTGAAGGTACCCTTGATGTCCTTGTAGCACTTTACAGTTGCCTCGTATACACCAAGCTCCTTAGCAGCCTCAGCTACTGTGATGTCCTTCTTGTCAACCTCGATACCAGCTGCTACGAGAGCCTCAGCGAGCTGAGCTGTAGTAACTGAACCGTAGATCTTGCCAGTCTCGCTTACCTTTGCTGCAACCTTTACAGTTGTCTCTGCGAGCTTTGCTGCGAGAGCCTCTGCGTCTGCAACGAACTTAGCGATCTTGTGAGCCCTCTGACGGAGGTTCTCAGCGTGTACCTTCTTTGCAGAAGGAGTCGCCATGATTGCGAAACCCTGTGGGATAAGGTAGTTGACAGCGTATCCTGTCTTTACATTGACGATATCGTCTGCGTGGCCAAGGTTAGCCACATCCTTCTTAAGAATAATCTCCATTTTGCTGTCCTCCTTATTTCAAAAGATCTGTTACGTATGGGAGAAGTGCAAGATGTCTTGCTCTCTTCACTGCCTGAGCCACCTTTCTCTGGAACTTGAGTGAAGTACCGGTGAGACGACGAGGAAGGATCTTACCCTGCTCGTTGAGGAACCTCTTGAGGAACTCTGCGTCCTTGTAATCAACATACTTGATACCAGCCTTCTTGAAGCGGCAGTACTTCTTCTTTCTAACCTCTACTGTAGGAGGGTTAAGATAACGGATTTCATTGTTCTGTGCCATAATTCTAGTCCTCCTTATTTAGCCTGTTTGTTAGCCCTTCTCTTCTCAGCATATGCAACTGCGTGCTTGTCCATTGCGAAAGTGAGGAAACGCATGATCCTCTCGTCGCGACGATACTGAGTCTCGAGTCTTGCGATCACCTGAGTGTCAGCCTTGAACTCGATGAGATAATAGAATCCTGTTGTCTTCTTCTGGATAGGGTAAGCGAGCTGCTTGAGACCCCAGTCCTCTTCGTACACGATCTCACCGCCCTTTGCAACGATGTAGTCGATGTACTTCTTTACCGTTTCCTTCATCTGGGCCTCAGACAAAACGGGAGTAGCAATGAAAACGGTTTCGTACTGTTTAATCATTTTGTTTTGTAATTAATTGTTTAATAATAATTTGCGCCCATTTCAGCGGACTCAATCCTCCAAAATGGGCTGCAAATATAGTTATAATAAATGATTATACCAAATTTTCCCGCTATTCTGCTGTCGCAAGCGGCGAAGGCACATTGTACACTCGGGCTGCAAGCTCCTTGTCGAGCATATACATACCATATTTATTATCCTCGACCGCCTCAAGGTTGAATATCATCTCGCGCGCAGACTCCTCCTCCTCGATCTGTTCGTCGATGAACCATATCAGTCTGTTCTCCGATGCATAGTCCCTGTCTTCCTTTGCGATTGCAACGAGATTCTGGATGAGAGATGTCACCTTCTTCTCGTGCTCGAGAGTCTGCTTGAACATATCAAGGACAGAATCCCAGGTTGCAGGAACTGCTTCAACAGGCAGAAGCTCCACCTTTGCATCACGGGAATTGAGATAGTTCATGAAGATGCGCGCATGTGCCTGCTCTTCCTGGAACTGGATGTAGAACCAGTTCGCTACTCCCTTGTAACCCTTCGCCTCTGCATCAAGAGACATTGCAAGATAAAGATAGGCTGACCACAGCTCGGCATTCACCTGAGTGTTGATGGCGTTGTGTAATTTCTGGCTTAACATATTCGATTGATTTTTAGTTTTCATTTCCAATGCAAATATAGCCAAAATTATCCAAAATGCAAACTTATTTTGAATTATTCTAAACTAATTAGCGAAATCTCATACTGACAAAAAGTCACTTTTACATGTAAAAAGGTAGAACTTTGGAAAGAATTCGTAAATTAGCACTTTATTTCAGTACTAAACCATACCAAAAAATGTCTGAAAGCAACGGAAACTTCAAGAAGGACATGCGCCCCATCGATGTGTGGGGTCTGGCATTAGGCGCCATCATAGGCTGGGGATGCTTCGTCCTGCCCGGAAGCGCATTCCTGCCTAAAGCCGGTCCTCTGGGCACCATGGCCGGAATGCTGATAGGAGCGCTGCTCATCATCATCATAGCACTCAGCTATGGCTATCTCATCAGGAAATACCCTATCAGCGGAGGCGAATTCATATATACAAAGGAAGCGATCGGCAAAAGGAATGCATTCGTCTGCGGATGGGGAATGATCCTCGCCTACTGGAGCCTCATTCCGCTCAACGCGACGGCCCTCGCCCTCATAAGCCGCTTCCTCTTCCCTGGCATAGTCCAGCAGGGACTTCTATATCAGATCGCAGGATGGGATGTATATGCGGGAGAAGTGATCCTGGCATCTGCATTCATAATAATAATGGCCGTCATCAACATCAGAGGCATCAAGCAGGCGGCGTGGCTGCAGACAGCCATATCGCTGACGCTTGTAGGATGCATCTGCATCGTGACCTTCCTCGTGATGGGAATGTCAGACTGGTCAAACCTCGAGCCCGGATTCCCGGATGGCAGAAGATGGTGGAAGGGAGTGTTCAGTATCGTGGCCATGGCCCCATGGGCGTTCATCGGCTTCGACTGCATCCCGCAAAGTGCCGAAGAATATAACTTCAGCCACAAGAAGTCAACCGGTATCATGATTTCTGCCATCCTGGTCGCTGCAATACTTTACATCGCCGTATGCGCCGTGACTGCAGTAGGCCTGAAGCCTTGGCAAGATCTGCTTGCAGACCGCGTTAACTGGCCGACCGGACATGTAGTACGCAACACATTGGGCATGGTCGGACTTAGCATGCTCGGCATAGCAATGTTCTGTGCCGTGGTATCGGGAATGAATGCATTCTACATCTCTACTTCACGTCTTATGTACGCCATGGCGAACGAAGGAAGCCTTCCGAAATGGTTCGCAAAGCTGTCGCCCAAATATGGCACGCCGAAGAATGCTATCATATTCGTCATGTGCGCAAGCCTTTTCGCGCCATGGTTCGGCAGGGAGATCCTCTTATGGATTGTAGACATGACAAGCGTCGGCGCAGCGATAGTATTCACATACACGACAGCTTCGGCCGCAATAATCGCAAGAAAGAAGGGCGACAGGCTGCAGATGTGGATCGGATGGATCGGCTGCATCTTCTCGCTGTTCTTCCTGTCGCTGCTGATTGTTCCCGGAATGCCGGGATATCTCTCATTCCAGAGCCGCGTCGTGCTGTTTGCATGGATCGGCATAGGTGTAATGTTTTATCTAATCATCAGAAAGAATTATGTCAAAGGACAGAACCGAATATCTGCTTAGGGTGGAGGAAGTGCTGGGACCCAAGCTCATGAAGAAGCTCCCCCGCTTCGCCATCAATTTCATAAAGAGACGCATCCATCAGGATGAGATCAATGACTGCATAATGAAGGCCGAGCACTACTGCGGTGCAGGATTCTTCGAAGAGGCCCTTAAATATGTAGGCATTACATATAAGGTGCGCGGCCAGGAGAATCTCAAGCTTGACAAGAAATACCTGTTTGCATGCAACCACCCGCTCGGGGGTCCTGAAGCGCTGATCATCGGATCGCTCTTCAACAATCTCTACGGAGAGGTGTTCAAAGTGCTCACCAACCAGCTCCTGAGGCATCTGAAGCCGCTCAAGGAGTTCTTCATCCCTGTGAATGTGGTAAGTTCAAAGCAGAGCCGTGACCTTGGTGTCAAGGTGGCCGACATGTTCAACTCGGACTCTCAGGTCCTCATCTTCCCTGCCGGCCTCTGCGCAAGGAAGATTGACGGCAAGGTGACAGAGCTGCCCTGGAAGAAGACATTCATCACCCAGGCCCGCAAGTATGAAAGAGACATTGTCCCGCTCCATATTTCAGGATTCAACTCCAAGAGATTCTTCTTTTTCTGCAAGCTGAGCAAGTTCCTGAGACTGAAGTTCAACCTCGGAATGATATTCCTCGTGGACGAGCTTTTCAACAAGGCAGGACAGGAATTCGTCATAACCATAGGCAAGCCGATCCCATATACCACATTCGACAAGTCGAAGACCGACCTGCAGTGGGCTGCAGACGTCAAGGATGTAGTGCAGAAGCTTTCAGAGGGCAACGGATGCCTTCCAAACATGTAAACTTGAAACCATGTCAGTTCCAATCATAGAACCCATTGAGGTTCACCTCCTTAAAAAGGAGCTGAACCAGGAGACATTCCTCCGCAACACCAACAGAGGAAACAATGAAATATATATAGTCAACAACGAGAACGCCCCGAATGTGCTGAGGGAGATCGGACGCCTGCGCGAGGTGTCGTTCCGCGCCGTCGGTGGCGGAAGCGGCACGGAGTGCGACCTGGACCACTTCGACCTGGAGGACAAGGCATGCTTCCAGCTGGTGGTATGGAATCCCGAGGACGAGGAGATCATCGGAGGCTACAGATTCACAAGGTGGAAGATGGCCCAGTTCCATGAAAACGGACAGCCATATGTAAACACCGAGCATCTCTTCGACTTCTCACAGGAGTTCATAGATGAATATTTCCCATACTGCGTCGAGATGGCCCGCGCTTTCGTGCAGCCTAAATATCAGTCTGCTCTTGGAGGACGCAAGGCCCTCTTCGCGCTTGACAACCTCTGGGACGGCATCGGCGGCATCGTGGCGACCGACCCGAGCGTGAAATATCTTGCAGGCAAGGTGACCATCTACAGTTCAAGCCCGGAGCTCAGCCGCAAGGCGATGATATACTATCTTGACAAGCATTTCGGCGACCGCAAGGGGCTGCTCACTTCCAAGAACCCGGAAAGATGGACAGAGGAACAGGAAGAATATTTCCAGGAGATGTTCACGGGAGCAGGATACAAGGAAGACTACCAGATACTTAACAATTTCGTCAAGTCTCTCGGCGATGTGATTCCGCCGCTCATTCACTCGTACATCGGACTGTCGGAGACTATGAAGACATTCGGAACCACATTCGACCCCGACTTCGGAGACTGTTACGACACAGCGATGATGATCACCATCGCAGACATATACAAAGAGAAATACGACCGATATATAAGTTCATTCAATAACTAAACTATGACGCAGACTTCACGTACCAGAGAGATCTGGATCGACTGGATGAGGGTGGCCGCATGCTTCATGGTCATCGTAGTACACAGCACCGAGCCTTTCTACCTCGGAGGAGACGGCTCACTCATACTTACAAAGACAGATGCCATCTGGTCATCATTCTTCGACTCTTTCGTACGCGCCTGCGTCCCTCTGTTCATCATAGCGTCCAGCTACCTGCAGTTCCCTCTGCACTACTCTGCCGGAGAGTTCCTCCGCAGGCGTGCGGTGCGGATTCTCATTCCGTTCGTGCTATGGACCGTCGTATATGCCCTCGTATGGGGCGAGCCTGTGGAGAACTTCAAGAACCTCCTGATGAACTTCAACTATGCAGCTGGACATCTATGGTTCGTATACATGCTCATAGGAGTATATATGCTGATGCCTCTGCTCTCCCCTTGGGCCGAAAAGGTCGGGAAGAAAGAGCTGCAGGTGTATCTCGGAATATGGCTCTTCACCACACTCATCCCTCTGCTCCGCGACTGGCTGTCAGGCGGCGAATTCGCCGTGATATATGGCCCTTCAGGACTGCCAAGGCAGACCTTGTTCCCTCTCTGGGGCGAGGCCAGCTGGAACGGATACGGTACATTCTACTACATCAGCGGATTCGTCGGATATCTGCTCCTCGGACTCTATTTCCGCAAGTTTGTCGGAGAACTGTCATGGAAGAAGACACTTGCGATTGCCATCCCGGCATATCTGGCAGGATTTGCAATCTCATTCGGTGGATTCCTCAGACGTGTCCTTGAGACAGCCGAGGGCACATTCCCGGTCGGAGGACTTGTAGAAAAGGCTGTCTGGTGGGAGACCACATGGTGCAACGACACCATCGGAGTCGTCCTCATGACTGTCGCATGGGTGCTCATATTCAAGAAATGCAAGTCTGAAGGCAGATTCTACAATAAAGTGCTGCTTCCTGTGTCAAAGGCCAGCTACGGCATATATCTGTCACACCTGCTGGTCCTCGTGCCGGTCTGCGGCTGGTTCCGCAGCCACCTCGGCCTCGGCCTTGACGGCTGCCTCGGCATATGGACCACACCTGTGCAGATAATGGCATCAGCAATTATCGGTTTCACATGCACTGCAATAGTTTCGATTCTTCTCCAGAAGATTCCTAAAGCAGGCAAATACATCGTCGGATAGAACCTATTCATTTGATATTTATATCAAAAGGGTTAACTTTGCAGGCTTGAATCAAAAGTAACCCTGAAGTGAAACGTTACCATATCCTTATATTCATTCTTTCGGCCATCAGCGCGCTGGGGGTCATCAGCCACTTTTTCCCGCAGGAGGGCGTAAAGGTCGGCGGACTTACCTTCAAGTTCGCCTCGCTTAAAGACGTTCTCGGCACTGAGGAGAAAGAGCCGGAAATCAACACGCCATCTCCCGAGGAACTCCTCGAGATGTACAACAAGGCGATCGCCGACGCACAAAGGGAGACCTTCGAAAGATTCTTCACAACAAGTCCGACCAGGTTCTACCTGCCGGAGGATGACTACACCTTCTTCGACACCGTCTTCACCGCATTTGAAAAGGCTGACAGCAGCAAGGTGAGAGTCGTTCACTATGGAGACTCCCAGATTGAAATCGACCGAGTGACTCACGTGATCAGGGACACGCTTCAGAACATGTTCGGAGGTGACGGCCAGGGAATGATGCCGGGAAGAAAGCACTACACATTCAGCTCAGCGGCGGGCACTTCCGACGAAGGCATCAGATACATGCTTTTCGGCAACAGGTACGGAGGGAACAAATATGGTCCATATGCAGATTTCGTCCGCACTTCCGGTCCTGCATCGCTGACATATCGCCAGTCTTCGTCCAAGACAGCCAAGGTCAGACGTTTCAACCAGGTAACGGTCCTTGCAGGAAACACCACAGGTAACGGATTGAGCATCTCTTGCGGCGGCAGCACAGTCTCCTTCCCTGCCGGAGAAGACTATGTCAGAGCAGTATTCAGTGTTCCGGACAGCTCTGTCCGCACGAACGTGAAGCTGTCAGCTGCAGCGGACATCTATGGAGTATTGCTGGACAACGAGACCGGAGTGGCAGTAGACAACGCACCGATGCGAGGATGCTCGGGAACGATATTCACCCAGATGAACAAAGGCCAGCTCGAAAGATTCTACAAAGACGAGAACGTGAAGCTGATCCTTATGCAGTATGGAGGAAACAGAGTGCCAAGCATAAAGAACTCAGCACAGATATCCAAGTACTGCACCACATTACGAAAACAGATAAGACTTGTGCAGAGCCTGGCACCGGATGCCAGACTCGTCTTCATCGGTCCTTCAGACATGGGAAGACCGGGCACATATCCGGCAATCCCGGAACTGGTCGACTCCCTCAGGAGCATGGCGACCTCTGAAGGGGCTGCCTACTGGGACATCTTCGGCGCTATGGGTGGAAAGAACTCCATGGCCACATGGGTGAACGCACGTCCTGCCCTGGCAGGTTCCGACCACATCCATTTCACAACGCGCGGTGCGGAAAAGACAGGAGAGATGATGATGCAGTCATTCAAGCTATACTATGAATACTACCTCTGGAGGAAAGAGTTCGAAGAATAATGGAGAAGATATTTTCATTTGACCCCAATTCGCCTCTGCTGTTCACGCAGTTCTACTTCTGGGCTTTCCTGGCAGTGGTATTCATGGTGTTAACATTGATCGGGAACAAAAGGCTGCTGAGGAACGCATTCCTGTTCCTGGTCAGCGTCTTCTTCTATTTCAAGACCAGCGGACTGTCACTGCTGATCCTTCTGTTCGTAACTGTCTCAGACTTCCTGATAGCCAAGAGGATCTCCAGATCAAAGAAGGAAGGCGCCAGGAAGGCCTGGCTCATCCTCAGCGTTGCCATAGACCTCTCGATACTATGCTACTTCAAGTATGCATATTTCTTCGCAGACTTCATACAAAGCATCACCGGTCTGGAAATCAAGGTTGTCAACATATTCTCACAGATAGGAAACATCATTGCGGGCAAAGAACTGTTCTCTGTCGACTCGATTGTCCTCCCTGTCGGCATCTCATTCTTCACATTCCAGGTCATCAGCTACACTGTGGACGTGTATAGAAAGGAGATAGAGCCGGTAAGGAATCTTCTGGACTTCGGATTTTATGTGAGCTTTTTCCCGCAGCTTGTCGCAGGCCCGATAGTCAAGGCCAGCGATTTCATACCACAGCTCTACAAGAACTTCCATCTCGGACGCAGGCAGTTCGGAATTGCCATATTCTGGATCCTGAACGGTCTTGCCAAGAAGATAATCCTCAGTGACTACATTGCCGTGAACTTCGTTGACAGGGTGTTTGAGAACCCGCTGCTGTTCACGGGATTCGAGAATTTCGCAGCGCTTTTCGGATACTCCCTCCAGGTCTATGCAGACTTCTCAGGATACACTGACATCGCAATCGGAGTGGCAATGCTTATGGGATTCTACCTGCCTCAGAACTTCGACTCGCCATATAAGGCAGCGAATCCGCAGGATTTCTGGAGAAGGTGGCACATGTCCCTGAGCCGATGGCTGAAGGGATATCTCTACATCCCGCTCGGAGGCAACAGGGAAGCTTCTTTCGGCACATATTTCTGGATTGTGCTCTTTGCGATAATCGCGGCCATCCTGTCAAGCAGCTGGGCTGTGTCACTGATATTCGTCGGCATAGCTCTGCTGATGATTGTGATTTCCCACTTCAGCAAAGAAAGGAAAAAGAGCATCATCGCAAACCTCAACAGATTCATCACCATGCTCCTCGGGGGATTATGGCACGGAGCTTCATGGAACTTCATCATATGGGGAGGTCTGAACGGTGTCGGCATGATCGCTTTCCAGCTCTGGAAGAAGACCGGCTGGCATCTCAAGATGCTCTTCATCACGGTCATCACCGCCACCCTGTGTGCAGTCCGCCACTTCTATCCGCTTCCTATATGGAATCTCCTGACAGTGTGGATGCTGGTGATCTTTGCAGGCACCGCAGTCAGATATGTCTATCATCTGTGCAAGGGCCAGAAGGGTCAGAAACTGGGATATGTATGGGGCGTCATCCAGACATTCGTATTCATCACATTCACACGTCTGTTCTTCAGAAGCGGCAGCAATCTTGACCCTGAAACAGCTAACATGGAAGCCTGGAGCACAGCCAAGAACATGGTGAACCAGATAGGATCCAAATGGAACACGGAGGTGATTCCCGACATCATCGCCAACTACTGGGAAGTATTCACACTCATCATACTCGGAATGATCATCCACTGGCTTCCGAGCCGTTGGAAGAGGTGGTACAGGATCAACTTCGCCCTCCTGCCGATACCGGTGATGCTCCTCGTAGTTGTCGCGGCAGTGTTCGTGATCTACCAGTTCATAACAGCCGACATGCAGGCGTTCATATACTTCCAGTTCTAAACAACATAGACCAAGTGCAGTTCCAGTATGTTTTTGCACTCGGTCCCCATAAAAAACAATAGACCAAGTGCAAAATGTCCACAAAACTGCACTTGGTCTATTTATTTGCCATGCTCGGGCCGGTCTGCGAAAACTTTCAGTTTTCTTGACTGCAAGTCTGACGACTTGCCGGATATCTCAACCCCCAGTCACTGAGTGACAGCCCCCTTTCAGGGGGCATTTCGGCCCTGCCCGGGCCGGTCTGCGAAAACTTTCAGTTTTCTTGACTTATGGATGCAAAATAGACTATTTTGCATCCATAGCCTGGCACGCTGTGATTGCTACCATTTTGTAGATATCGTCTACTGAGCAGCCGCGGCTGAGGTCGTTTACCGGACGGGCTATGCCCTGGAGGATAGGACCTATTGCATCGGCGTTGCCGAGTCTCTGGACGAGCTTGTAGGCGATGTTACCTACTTCGAGGCATGGGAATACGAGGACATTTGCGTGACCTGCGATCTCTGAGCCCGGAGCCTTCTTCTGGCCAACTGATGGCACGAGAGCTGCGTCTGCCTGAAGTTCTCCCTCAACCTTGAGTGCAGGGTCAAGTTCCTTGGCAAGCTTTGTTGCCTCGACAACCTTGTCTACAACTTCATGCTTTGCAGAGCCCTTTGTCGAGAATGAAAGCATTGCTACTCGTGGATCTGCGAAACCTGCCACACTCTTTGCGGTCTGAGCTGTGCAGACAGCGATCTGTGCAAGCTGTGATGCATCCGGCATAGGAGTCACAGCAACGTCACCAACCACAAGAACTCCATCCTCACCATACTCAGGAGTCTGAGTGATCATGAGCATCGCACCGCTGACGCAAGTGATGCCAGGAGCACACTTGATGATCTGGAGAGCCGGACGAAGAGTCTCACCTGTTGTAGAGAGAGCACCGCTGATCTGACCGTCAGCATCGCCGCTCTTGATGATGAGGCAGCCGAAGTAGAGAGGATCGAGAACGAGCTTTGCAGCCTGCTCAGGAGTCATGCCCTTGCTCTTGCGGAGTTCGTAGAGGAGGTTTGCATATTCTGCAGTCTTCTCGCTTGTTGCCGGATCAATGATCGTAGCCTTGCCGATGTTCTTCAGACCGAGCTTGTCAGCGAGGGCGAAGATCTCGTCAGGATTACCGATAAGGATGATGTCAGCGATGTCGTCTGCAAGAGACTTGTCTGCCGCTGTAAGTGTGCGCTCCTCGAGAGACTCAGGGAGAACGATGCGCTGCTTGTTTGACTTCGCACGCGCGATGATGCTATCAATAAGAGACATAATGTATATTATTTAGATTTTCAGTTTTGCAAATATCACACAAAAATAACAATTAGACCTGACACTTACAAGCGTCCGGAATACGTGGTCGGATAATTGACTTTCTTCTTGGTGTTATAGAATCCGAGCGAGAACTCGAGGCTGTCGTCAGTGATTGCTCCCCTGAACTCATCAGCACGATAGCCGTCATACGGGCCTCCCATGGCCCAAGGAGTGATACCGTCGCCATAGAATTCCCATACTCCTTCTTCAGTCTCAGTCACAGGCACGTCCATGATGGTCACGTCTATCCTCACAGGCATTGCAGGCACGAACTTCACCTTGCAGAGCTGTATGTCCACCGCAGTCTTGTCTTCATTGAATTCGACGAGAACCTTCACATTGTCCTGGTCAAAAGGCTTGTTCTCATAAATGACAGTCATCCTGCCTGAATATTCCGGAGACTGGTCATCAATGACCGTATCGGGCTTTTCGCACGAACAAAGCAGGGCAAGGGCCGCTGCAAAAATCAGTGTGATTCTTTTCATCATAAATTAATTCTTATACCTGCAGTCCATCTCATAGGCTTTCCTCTCTGGAAGAAAGAATTGCCGACAGACTTGAAGTAAAACACATTGTATTCCTCATTGAGAATATTATCCATCCTGAATCTCAGATCAAACCACTTGAAATCCAAAGTCAGATCAACGCCAAGCATGGCCACGACAGGCTCTGACAGCGCATTCGCCTCATCCCACCAGATCCTTCCGACAGCGCTGCAGTCAGCCCCTGCAGACAAGCCGCGCATGAGATCACCGGCAAACCCAAGCGTATACCCCACCCTCGCATTCACCGTATGCTCCGGCGAATACGGTATGCGGTTGCCGCTGTAGTCATTGTTTCCGTCATCATATTTCGTGAAACGGGCGTCCGTGTAGCCATATGAAGCTGAAAGGTCAAGCCCTTTATATGAATATGAAGCCGAGGCTTCCACGCCTATACTGCGCGACCTTCCGACATTTGCCATCATTCGTCCTGTGGACTTACCCGGAGGGAAAAGGGTGATCTGCTGATCGCGGCATGCTATGTAAAAAGCTGTCGCAGAAGCAGAAAGACGATGCCCTCCCCTGTTTACATCCAGGCTTCCGCCGGCCTCATAGTTCCAGGTCTTCTCCGGCCGATAGGCCGTGTCATCTGCTGTCACGGCCACTCCAGGATCATCGAGATATACTCCCAGATCGGCCATCAGGCCGTTCATCATCATGTTCTGCAGGATGTCAGAGAATATCTGGGTGTTGAATCCTCCGCTGCGATAGCCTTTGGACACCACGGCAAAGGCACGGGCCTTCACGCCACGTCCCATAGTCCCGAAATCATATAAAGCCGACACCTTAGGGAGCAGTTCAAAATAATGCTGACCGACCTCACCCTTATATATAGTCTCATATTGTTTCCAGTCGTCCATCGTCGGCAGGAAACGGTAGTTGATCGAGGCGTCACTGCAATAGCTCATCATGTTGCCTTCGTAGTCAAGCCTCAACCCGGCCGTGAAGAGCCATTTGCCGAAGGTGAAATATGATTCATGATATAGAGCTGCTCCAAAGGTATGGATACCGAACTCGCTGCCTATCGGGAAGTTGTCTTCCCTGATGGCAAGAGGGGCGTCATAGCCGCCTGACACATCCTCCGGAATGTTTGCATTGGCATTTCCGAGGATGAGGTCTGATATGCCGTCGTGCTTGAAATGCACCGGAGCCGACATCCTGTTGAACTTCCAGAAGGCAAACGCTCCGCTCTGCCAGTCCCACCAGTCCGTCTTCCGGGACTCCTTCGGTTTGAGTACAAATTCCTGCGTCAGAGCGCCTTCCCGCTGGATCTGAGCAAGAGTGAACATTGAACGCGTCGTGAAATCCTGATCCAGGTCCATCCTGTCGAAGAGCATCTGAAGCGCAGATATGCTGTTGAGTGTATAATTGGCCGATTCAAGACGCAGCTTTACAGCCTCTGTCACACTCAGCCTCTTATATCCGCAATGGTCATTGTATGAGGTCTCGAGCAGTTCACCGGTCTGAGGCAGATACTGCCTGTATGGCCATCCTCCCTGGGCCAGGACTCCGGCCGATAGAATGTTCTCGAAATAAAGGTCCGGGCGGAGCTGCTTCTCAAGGCGAAGCCTGAACGAAACCGCGTCAAGCGGGTCACACTTGCCTCCATCGTATGCATTCGTATAGAACCCGTCCGAATGACGGAATCCCACACCGGCGCCGACTGCCAGTCCCTTGGAAGTCTTGCGATATATGGATGCCCGAGCCGAAACCGAATTGGCGGAGCCGTATTCCAGGCCTGCACGGATGCCTTCATATGATGATGGCGAAAGCGTATTCAGCGACAGCACTCCGCACATCGAGTTCCTGCCATAGAGAGTGCCCTGCGGGCCTCTGAACATGTCTGCGCGACGGATGTCGAGCATATCCATGTCATATGCATTCTTATTGAGGACGGGGACATCATCCACATACAGACCCAGGACCGGATTCTCCATCCTGGAGCCGAATCCGCGGAGATATATCGACGAGGTCATAGCCGAGCCATAGTCCGGAATATGCAGGTTCGGGATTATCGCAGACAGTTTCTTCGGCGAATCGATGTACCTGCCTTCCAGCTCGTCAAGATACACCACAGAAACAGGAGAAGCCAGCCTCTCCACAGGCAGAGCCTGCTTGGCCGAACTCTCCACCATCGAATGTGAAAGAGTATCTTTCAGCTCCACGTCATAAACCGGAGCCGACAGCAGAATCGATATGACAGTTGCAATAAACACAAGAGTGCAAAGATAACACTAATCCCCCGTTTTGCCAACTGTCATTATTGATATGTATTTGCCCGATCGTGCCTATGCTGATGGACCACAAGATATTCTGGGCAAAAGCACAAATAAGCCGGGTTTTGTGCTTTTGGCATTGGAAATGGGACTCTAAAGCACAAATAAGCCCTATTTTGTGCTTTTGGCATGACTGACGGGGTGGAGGGTTTTGATTTTGGAATGAATTTGGTAAATTTGAGGGAAATTCTAAATCTTCGTCAATATGAACATCGGACTCTACACTCTGACTTCGCCGCTGTACAATGAGGCGGCTGTCAATGCATCTTCGGCAGAATTCATATCGGCAATCGAAGCCGAACTCGGTCTTGGATTCGACTTCAGGGGCCCTGACTTCTCAGACTACGGAAGCCACGACCTGGACATAGTATATGTCCGCACAGGAGGCACAGAAGGCCTTTTCAAGGAAGTGATGGGCAGAATGGAAGGTCCGATCCGCATACTCACATCAGGCAAGAGCAACTCGCTCGCCGCCTCAATGGAAATCCTCTCCTACCTCAACCAGCAGGGACGCACAGGAGAAATCATCCACGGAAGCATCCCATACATAGCAGACAGGATCCGCATACTGGCAAAGGTGCAGGAGGCACGCAGCAGGCTCAGCGGCATAAGGCTCGGCATCGTCGGAGCGCCGTCAGACTGGCTGATATCCAGCGTGGCCGACAGACCGTCATACGCTGAGAACCTGGGTGTGACCCTGGTAGACATCCCGATCAACGATGTGGTGACCGAATATCACAAGGCATCGACAGCAAACCTCGGAGAGACTGCAGAGCAGGCGAAGGTCGAGTTCGAGGCGAAGGCGCCGAAGGCCCTGCACCAGTATGCTGAGGGAGCATTCAAAATCTACAAGGCTCTCAGAAACATCATCAAGAGACACAACCTCTCAGGCCTGACCATCAGATGCTTCGACCTGCTTGACTCAATAGGCAACACAGGATGCCTTGCCCTCGCCATCCTCAATGCAGAGGGATTCCCTGCAGGATGCGAAGGCGACGTGCCGACGCTGATGACCATGGCCATAGGCAACGCCCTGACAGGAGTCAGCGGCTTCCAGGCCAACCCGTCACGCATAGACCCGGAGACTGGGGAGATGCTCATGGCACACTGCACGATCCCGCTCAACATGGTCCGGAAATATGGATTCGACACCCATTTCGAGTCCGGTATCGGCGTGGCCATCTGCGGCGAGATGCCTCTCGGTGACGTAACTGTCCTGAAGGTCTCGGGAGACCTGACCAGGGCGTTCTGCTGCGAGGCCGAGCTGCTTGAGAACCGCTCGGAGAAGGACCTCTGCCGCACTCAGACGGTGCTCCGGATAAAAGGAAACGGAGCAGAACGAAAAGCCGTCTGCTCCGAATATTTCCTGAAGAATCCTATCGGCAACCACCACGTCGTGTTCCCTGGAAGCCACAAGGATCTGTTTGATGCCTTCTGCCGGTTCTAGGCAAGAAGGTCAGCTATTGCAGCCATATCACACTTCTCACGGGTGTATGCCTGTGGGAACGAGAGGCCTGTGCCGAGGATTTCGTATCCCATAGCCTCCGCAAGGGCATTGAGCTGGTTGACGCTTGAGCCGGACCATGTATATGAGCCGAAGGCGTAGAAGCGTCTGCCCTTAACCGCACGTGCCTGAAGGGCCTTCATGAAGGTCTCGACAGGAGGGAAGATGCCGTTGTTATATGTAGGAGATCCCGCCACGATAGTATCATATTTGAACACATCGCGAAGAGCTCCCGAGACACCAAGATCACCGGCGTTGTTGCATGCCAGGTCATGGATTGCATATGGAATGCCGCGGGCCTCGAGCTCGAGAGCGAGGGCGTCAGCAGCAGCGGCTGTGTTGCCGTACATCGAACCATATGCTATGCATACTCCCCTCTCCACCTCATAGCGGCTCATCTTGTCATAGAGAGCGACGACCTGCGGAATGCAATCCTGCCACACAGGACCGTGCGTGCTGCATATCCTCTTGATATCCAGACCGCTGAGCTTCTTCAAGGCTGTCTGCACAGGATTGCCATATTTTCCGACAATATTCGAATAGTAACGGATCATCTCGTCACGATATTCCTCGAATGTATCAGGATTGTCCACGACATCCTCGTCAACAGCCTTGAATGTGCCGAATGCATCTCCCGAGAACAATGTCCCCTCCTCCGTAAGCCATGTCACCATGGTCTCCGGCCAGTGCACCATAGGGATCATAAGGAAGCTGAGACTGCAGCTGCCGAGGCTTATCCTGCCGCCTTCGGCAATGACTGTGATCCTGTCTTCCGGTGTTCCATAATATCCCTTGAGCATAGGAACCGTCTTGGCGTTGGCCACTATCTGCATCTGAGGATATTTCTCCAGCATGTATGCAATGAGCGAAGAATGGTCCGGCTCCATATGGTTTACCACGAGATAGTCTATCGGACGCTCGCCTATGGCCTCCTTCACATTGGCCAGGAACTCCTCCTCAAATCCGCACTCGACAGTATCTATGAGCGCAACCTTCTCATCAGCAACTATATATGAATTATAGCTCACGCCATATGGCAGCGGCCACAATCCCTCGAAGAGCACTTTGTCAAAATCATTGACACCTACATAATATGTTCTTTCGCTTAACTGTACCATAATCCTTTTAATGTTTAATCGGACAAAATTAGTGTCTTTTTCGGAATATGACCTGATTATTCATGATAAAATTGATGATCCCCGTAACGCACATCGCAACAAGATTGCAGATGACCACATCCCAGCCGAAGATGCGCTCCACCAGCAGCAGGAATCCCAGACGCAGCAGAAAGACTGCCGTGCAGGAAATGTCATAATACAGAAATGTCAGAAACGGATTCCTTGTCTTCTCCCTGTCTTTCCAGACATAGAAATAGGATATCAGGAAATTAGTTATGACAGCGCACTGAAAGGATATCGCCGGCGAGACCACGTATTCGCCCCAATACCCCTTCGTGAAGACCAGGTCAGAAAGCACCCAGAGGACAAGCGTGTCGACCAATGTGCCGACCAGGCTTGTCCCGGAATACTTCAGAAATCTGACCAGAGTCCTCCACATGGCGTCAGTCCATCTTGTGCGGCGGGTCTATCCTGGCGTAGCCCTTCGCATCGTTTATGATAGTCACGACATATATCACCGACAGCACAAGGAGAATGAAGATTCCCACGAAGTCAAGAGCCGCGAAGGTCAGGTCATGACCGAAGAGCACGAATGTGTGCGAGAACTCGCTAAGAGGCCTGATCAGGGCGAAGAGCGTGTTGACTATGATCATTATGATCCTGAACTCTGTCGGTCCCATCTTGGCGTATGTCAGCCTGAACTCCTTCTTAAGATGGGCATTGATGCTGACATTGATGGTAAGCAGGAGATATACGACCAGAACCATCAGAGCCAGCGTGAAATGCATCAGACCGGACAGCCCGACGCCTACGAATATCATCACTTCATTGACAGCATCGATCGTATGGTCGAGATAATATCCATATATCGGACGCTGATGGTTGCGGACCCTTGCCAGGGTGCCGTCCAGCGAATCTCCATACCAGTTGATAACAAAGCCCAGCGAGCTGAGCCACAGGAAGTTGATATTCCTCCCTGCCAGAGCATATCCCACCGCGATCACCAAGGCTCCGAACGTGCCTATATAGGTCAGGATATCCGATGTCATCCAGCGGGGCTGCTTCTGGGCCAGCCACACCAGCACTTTCTTCTCAAGAGCATTCAGAACCGATGTCTGAATCCTTACTGCATCTGCCTTATTTCCCATAAGTATCTTCATTTACAAGGTTATATACCGAAGACCTCAGAAATGCCCTGAAGCCGTCCATGTCTTTGAATTGCGACTGCTGTTCGGGAGTTATGATCTCCCCTATGGCGATCCTTGTACGCCTGCCTCTCTTGTTGAAGACTTCAGAAGGCAGACGGAGCAGACGGACACGCCAGTCTATGAGTCCGAGCGAATAATAGAAATCAGAATTGCGGTCCATGAACGCCACAGGCAGCACCGGGACCTTCAATTTCATTATCAGCCTGACGGCCGCCTCCTGCCATTCCCGGTCCCTGACACATCTGTCCTTAAGGCTGAGGTCCGACACCGCCCCTGACGGGAATATCCCGAGCGGATGTCCGGCCTTGACATGCTCCATTGCGGCCTTGACGCCCATTATGCTCTCCCTGGTCGGTGCCGTCTTCACATTGCCCGTTGGCGTGACACAGATGAAATTGTCGCCAAGAGTCTCTATCCGTGAGAGGAACCGGTTCACCATAACCTTGTAGTCGGAACGAAGATGCCCGAACAGATCGACAAGCATCACTCCGTCAATGCTTCCATACGGATGGTTGCTTATCGTGATGAACGGGCCGTCCGGAAGCGATGCGAGGCGCTCTGAATG
The DNA here is from genome assembly GCA_017473705.1 of Bacteroidales bacterium. Classification (GTDB taxonomy): domain Bacteria; phylum Bacteroidota; class Bacteroidia; order Bacteroidales; family UBA932; genus Cryptobacteroides. Next base: position 28,934 of record JAFUJQ010000021.1, read on the forward strand.
AAGAACATCATATCGCACTCCAATATCCTTCAGCACGGCCTCGGCGAAAGCCGGGCCACGATGCAAAGAGTTCCGGTCATACAGGTCATTGACTTTATTTACAGCCAGCGCATTCATCAGCAGACGCGCAAAGGCATTGCCTGCTTTTCCACGAAAGACAGGAGCAATGGATTCCAGCTCATTGAGAGTAAGAAGAGGCATAGCAGTCATTTTGCCTTCACACAAGCAAATTATGTGACAAAACGCCACGGCCCCAGGTCAAAAGTTGTCCAAATTGAAGAAGGTTTTTGTCTCAACTGCCGATTTTTGCTATATTTGAGAGATTGAAAAACAGAACGCTATGAAACTTTACTCTATCATCGCGGCAGGCGTGGCATTGATCGCCGCCGCTTCATGCTGCCAGCAGGCAGAGCAGACAACCGGTGAAAACCAGGTCATCGAAAACATCATGTCAAGACGCAGCATCCGCAAGTACAAGCCGGTCGCCGTGTCTCGCGACACGCTCCAGACCATCCTCGAATGCGGAATCAACGCCCCTAACGGCATGAACAAGCAGTCATGGGAAGTGCGCATAGTGGACAATCCTGCAGTAATGGAAGAGATCCAGACCATGATGACAACATCAAACCCTGAGGCAAAGCCGGAGATGGTGAAGGGATGCTTCAGAGATGCTCCTGTCATGGTATTCATTGCCAACGACCCGTCATATGACTGCTCACCTATAGACTGCGGACTGCTGTCGGAGAACATCATGCTCTCGGCATGGTCACTCGGAGTCGGCTCCGTATGCCTCGGAAGCCCGATAAGATTCCTCGTCAACTCTCCGGAGGCGATGGCAAAGCTCGGATTCAGCGAAGGCTACACTCCGATAATCTGCATCGGACTGGGATATGCAGCAGAAAGTCCCGAAGCAAAGCCTCGTGACTGGAGCAAGGTGAAATATGTCGAATAACTATTTGCGGTGTCCCGGACCTTCAGGGAACCATCCCTTGCGCACCCGCTCACGCTGATGGAAGAGCTCAAGGATGCTCCAGAATGAAGAAAAGGCAATGACACCGAAGATTGTCGATACGATAAGATTGCAGACAAGCATTGAAAGGACTGCGAATATAACACCAGCAAGCAAGAATATCCACCAGCACTTTACGCCAAGGTAATACTCCGCCTTGATGACGATAGGATGAAAGAAACCTATTACGAGAAAAGTGGCAAGTCCCACAAGCAGTCCGCTGAAATTCATAGTTACAATAAAATTTGGTATCTTTGTATAAGGTATTGACCAAGCAAAGATACCATTTTTATATTAAAACCGCAATGACCCCCTGCTTCGCCATAATAGACAGCAATACACTCAGCAGAATGTCGCTTCAAGGCATGCTGAAGGACATATATGACCAGGTCGAAATATACTGCTACAGCAACATCATAGAGTTCATACGCGACTCGAACAGGCACTTCGTGCATTTCTTCGTCAGCGCCGACATCCTGTTCGCCGACGCGGACGAGTTCGAGACCCTCAAGCCTCAGACGACAGTGATCTGCCAGGGACATGGCGAGGCATTCGCCAGAGCAGGATTCAGGACGGTAGACAGCACGATGCCGGAGCAGGAAATCATAGGCGCCCTGCTGGAGCTTGACGATAACCTCAAAAGGAAGAGCGACAACGACATCAGCATGACGGACAAGCTTTCACCACGCGAGAAGGAAGTCCTCGTACTGATAGTCAAGGGATTCATCAACAAAGAGATAGCACAGCAGCTGAACATCTCCACTCCGACAGCCATCTTCCACAGGAACAACATCTGCGAGAAGCTTCAGACCAGGTCCATAGGCAAACTGACCGTATACGCTGTGCTTTCCGGCCTTGTGGACCTTAAGGAGATCTAGCGGGTGAGCAGTTCCTGGAGGTTGAACCTCAGCTGGACCATCTGCTGGGTGCCGCAGTATTTCTGGCCGTTGAAATGGAATATGGCGGCCAGCCTTATCTTCAGATATTTCGACGAGCCTTTGATGTCAGGCTCATAGAACACCTCGAGCCTGTCATACAGTCCAGGGCCTGTCGTACCGTTGTCATACACCCTATAGAAAGGATCACCCATATAAAGAGACGGGCCATACTTTGTGTCTGTATTGTCCTTGCTGTTGTAATACGGCATCAGGTCAGTTCCATAATACATGCGGTTGAGTATTCCCACATTCCAGTTGCGCAGTTCCAGGTCAAACTCCCCTCCGCCCGGGAACACATAGCCGCTGGCGTGTTCCCTGTCGTTCTGCAGGCCCTGTAGCCATCCGAAACGCATGGAGAACTTCTGCATGTCCATCATATGACCGAAGTCAAGACGGATGTACGGGTTTATGAGAATGTTGTCCACCACGCCCTTGTGCATGTCTGAATTGGCATAATGATACATATATGCAGAATATCCTGCTGAGAGCATGGAGGCCAGCCTGCCTTCTCCGCTGGAGAATATCATGAACCTCTCCCTGCTGTCATTGCCGTACTGTCCCATCCAGTCGCACGCCACCTCGAAATGCGCCTTCGGGCGGTTGAACTGCAGCAACAGTCCTTCAAGATTGTTGTCATAGAAGGTCAGCGAATCCGAGAAAAATGCCTGAGAGTATTCCCCATTGGTCTTCTTTCGAGGAAATATGCCGGCATACATCGTCATGTCGGTCTCACCGAAATCCTTCTGAAGTCTGTAATACAGTGTAAGCTCATTGATCAGATTGTCGGTCCTGCCACCGAAGTCCTTCATCACGTCCACGCCTATCATGACCTTATGGTCGGCATCCGCCTCCGGCTGGGCTATGGCGAGGCCAACTGACGGAGTGACACGGGCTCCGAAGATGGTCATCGAGCGGGAGAAGGCGCTCTTGTAGAGCTCCCTGTTGTCAAAATTCATCTCGAAGTCCACATCATAGGCGAACTTGACGGACTTGTCTCTGGCCGCAGAGCCGGAGGCAAAGGCCGTGACGAGCAGGATGAATATGAATAATCTTCTATAGGTCAGCATATTTTCAGGTATAAAATCTTTCAAAGATAGCACTTTTCACGTATTTTTGCACAAATAAGGATTCACCATGAAACTGCAGACCCCCGTGACCGACGAAAGATGCAATGTCGGCATATCATACAATGACAAGATCATGATGCTCGGAAGCTGTTTTTCAGACAGCATAGGCACCCAGCTGAAGAACTTCGGCTTCGAGGTATGCGTCAATCCTTTCGGCACATTATACAATCCGGCATCCATACTCTCCAGCATCAGGCGGCTGATCAGCGGCGACCCGTTCACGGCGGAGGACTGCGTCAGCATCGGAGCCGGCGACGGACGCGTCTGCTCATTCAGCCATCACACGTCATTTGCACGAGGTTCCGAGAAAGATTTCCTCGAAAATGCAAACAGCAGACTGCAGGAGGCACGTGCATTCTTCATGGAGTGCAACAAGGTCATCATAACCCTCGGCACCAGCTGGTGCTTCAGGCATATTGAAAAGGACAGGATAGTGTCAAACTGCCTCAAAAGGAATGCTGCCGAGTTCGAGAGGATCTTCCTCGACGAACTCCAGACGGTGGCCATGCTCAACGAGATCGTCACACTCTGCCATGACAAGGAATTCATTTTCACCGTGAGCCCTATACGTCACTTCAAGGACGGCGCGCACGGCAACCAGATCAGCAAGGCAGCTCTGCTTCTGAGCGTGGACAAGATAATAAGGTCCATGGGAGCCGGCCTTGACTATTTCCCTGCATATGAAATAATGATGGACGAACTTCGAGACTACCGTTTCTATGCGGAAGACATGTGCCACCCGTCACAGCAGGCCGTGGACTACATCAGGGAGCGTTTTCTCGACTGGGCGCTTCCGAGCGACGAGCAGGACAGGCTAAAAGAAAACATCCGCGCCTACAGGCACGGATGTCATATCGTGAAATGATGTCTTTCGACTAGAAGTTGAAGCCGAGGCCTACATAGAACACACCTGTGTGCTTTGTATATCTGTAGTCCTTTACCTGCTCACCTGTGTATCTGTTGAGCATTCCGATGTTATAGCCGGCCTTTACATTGAACTTCTCCATGATGGTGGCACCGACACCAAGACCAAGCTTGAGGTCAAAGCGTCCGTACTCTGGATGTGTGTCAGGATTTATTGCAGAAGAGCTCTCACCCTTTGTCACAGTCTTTCCTGTGTAGTTGTGATACTTGAACATATAGTCATCTGCACTTACCTTCGACACAGATGTAAGACCAAAGGAGAACACCGGGCCTGCGAATGCATTAAGCTTCACCGTACCCAGCTCATATGAATACTTCACGAGAACAGGAACATCGAAATATGTCTCGTTAAATGACTCCTTGACGAGCACATCAAGCACTTCATCTCTGTCAGACTCACCCATATATGAGAATCTCACTCCCGGCTGAAGTGCGAGAGAGCCCCATCCTCTGTCCATAAGGTTCAGGTCATATGTGGCTTCGACATAGAAGCCATCAAGACCGTCTGTTTCAGTTTCGCCACTCACCCTCTCAGTTGTAATTCCATGGTTGTATCCGACGCCGACGCCAAGCTGTGCATAAGCCTCAGTGGCAATGAACATCGCAGCGACTGCTGCAATCACAAAATAAAACTTCTTCATGTCAATCTGAAATTAGTTAATACATAATCAAATCAAAGTGTATGCAAAAATAAGTCATATGAATTTCCATTAAAATAGAGCAGTTTGTCTTTTGGATTACAAATAATGTCAAAAGGAGGAATCTATTTTGAAAATACAAAACTTTGGTTCACCTTTGTAGTGTACTATTTCACTAATACACTATAAAACTTCCGTAAGGAAGACTTAACATATAGACATAAAAACATACCGCTATGATCACAATCAAAGATCTTGGATTCAGCTACGGCGACGTGCCGGTACTGAAAAACATCACGATGAATCTGGAAGAAGGCCGCATCTATGGCCTTCTCGGAGGAAACGGAGTCGGAAAGACAACCCTACTGACCTTGCTTTGCGGACTAAAGAAGCCGCAGCTCGGATCGATAGACATCGACGGGTATGCTCCATACGACAGAAAGCCGACATTCCTTGCCGACCAGTATTACCTGAGCGATGAGGTTGCAGCAATGAACATGAAAGCTGCGGACTATGCTGTCAATTACGGAAAATTCTGGACAGGATTCGACATGGGCAAATTCAACGAGGTGATGAATGTCTTCGAGGTCGATGCGCAGCAGAAGATGAACAAGATGTCATTCGGACAGCTGAAGAAGACATACATCGCCTTCGCGCTGGCATGCAACACCAAGTATCTGTTCATGGATGAACCGACTAACGGCCTTGACATCCCCTCAAAGGCACAGTTCAGAAAAGCTGTCACCAGATATACACGCGAAGATTCGGTGATACTGATTTCAACGCATCAGGTACGCGATCTGGAAAACATCATCGACCCGATCATCATACTCGACCGTCAGGACGTGCTCTTGAATGCCTCTGTCGCGGAAGTTTCGGAGAGACTGTATTTCGACTACACCAGCGAAAGGAATCCTGACGCGCTCTACTGCGAGATGATTCCGGGCGGAAACATCCAGGTCTATCTCAATCAGACAGGAGAGGACAGCAAGGTAAATCTCGAGGCTCTCTTCAATACAGTCCATCAGCACAAGGAACTTATCAAAAGAATCTTTAACAAATAGACACCATGAAAAACGATATATTCAATTTCCGCAGATTCGGAAAATATTTTGCAACAGACCTCAGAACCTGCCGGGCCAATTATGGCCTGAGCATGCTGACGCTCTCACTGCTTTCACCTCTCGTATTATACGTGATTGTTGCGACAATCAACCAGATCATGCATAACACATGGGACGGGCCCGATATTGGCTTGAGAGTCTTTGCATTTGCCGTTGCCATGATATGTATGGTCGTTACAATGCCTGTGAAATGTTATGGAAAGATCACTGAAAAGCAGTATGGATCATTCTGGCTTACTCTTCCGGCATCAAGACTGGAGAAATTCATCAGCATGATACTGATGACCTGCATAATTGTCCCTGTATCAGGAGCTTTACTGTACCTCGGCCTGGATGCTCTGATCTGTGCATTTGACCACACATGCGGACAGAACCTTTTTGCCGGAGGATTGGATCTCCTCCAGAAGATGGGAGAAGCAAACGAAGTGACATTGAATCTTATTGACGAAAGCATTACGGTTGAAGACGCAACATTCGCTCAGGAAATCATCAGGCAGATGAATAATCCCTGGATGTACATAGATGAGATTTTCTGCTTCACATTGCCATTCCTTCTCGGAGCTGTATTCTTCAGGAACGGCAAGACTGTAAAGACATTCATCGCGCTGTTTGCAATAAGCACATTGACCGGCATGATCATGTCACCTATAATGACTGACTGGGCGTTGAAATTATTTGAAAATGCCAATGATGATCCGATGGGAATCTTCAATAACATGTTCAACAACAAGCTGTTCAAGAATCTTGTGCTCATAGACACAGTCACCGACACCGTGACAAATCTCGCCCTGATGGCCGGCATCTGGTTCAGGATCAAGACCTTAAAGCATTAGGATCATGGAATTCAACGGTAACAAATCAATATATCTGCAGATATGCGATGCGATATGCGAGCTGATCCTCAGCGGAGAACTTGCACCGGATACACGCATAATGTCTGTACGCGAGTACGGAGCAGAGATCGGAGTAAACCCCAACACCGTGATGAGGGCGTATGAAAAACTCACAAACGACGGTATCATATATAACAAGAGGGGTATCGGCTACTTCATCAGCAGTGATGCAGCAGAAACAGTCAGGGCAAGCCAGAGAAAGGAATTTCTTGAGAATGAGCTTCCTGAAATAATAAGGAAGATGAAGCTTCTTGGACTGTCTCCGGAAGAGTGTTTGCAGGTAAATGAAAAATAATTAAATTTGCAGCATCTAAGACCTGAGCCGGAGTAACAAGCCAGGAATGAAAAGGACATTGACACATATATTCATACTGCTGCTGACTGCAGCTGCGGCATCTTCATGCAGTGTCGCCATGGACTTTGAAGACGGCATGGCTTCAAAGCCTCTACGCGACAGACAGATCCTGATTTCCGGACAGGTCATGGATGCCTCCGGAAACATACTGAAAGACATCACAATAGACTTCAACGCCTATGTGCTTGACAACACCGGCGGGTCTACAGTGAGTTCCGAGACAGTCCATACCGACAGCAAAGGACTCTTCAGCATCAACTCGGAGGGAGCACAGGAAGCGCTTCTATGCACTGTAACGGCGTCAGACAAGAAAGGCATGTATGATAGCCAGACCAAGCAGATCATAGTCACCTGGGACGGTCCTTCATTTCAGGACAATCTGTTCGTTGTCAACGACTGCAACTTCCACCTCAACAAGAAAGGCAACTGATGAAAGCGGGAACATTCATATTGATGGGAGCTTTGTCCCTCATGCTCGCTTCCTGCTCGAAGGAGGCGGCATATGACAATTCTTTAGATGACGGGATCAGGCTTGAAGGACTGGTAATCGACGCAGAGAGCGATGCTCCGGTCAACCATGTGGAAATCCTGATAGAATGGGAGTCTGTCGAAAGCCCTGTCACCATCTACTCTTCCGATAAGGGACGGTTCTCAACCATACTGTCTGCACCTGAGAAATATCCCGCTGTGATCAGTCTGACACTCACAGACATAGACGGCGAAGAAAACGGAGGCCTCTTCGAAGGTCTCAGTGACAAGATTACCATACTGGAAGAAGGTGATTTCAGTGAACCGTCTATTCTGACTTACCGTTTGTCTCGCGCCACTGCTTCGGAGAGCAGCCCACAATCTTTGTAAACTGCCTGTGAAAATTGGATCTGTCGCTGAACCCTGAAAGTTCGGCGATTATGTTTGTCGACATCTCCGGATTTTCAATCAGAAGCCTCTTTGCCTCCTCAATACGCAGACCGGTCCTCCATGTCTTGAAGTCCATGCCCACCTTCGTAGTGAAATACAGGTGCAGCATCTCCTTGGTCGTATTGAGCTCCTTCGCTATCTGATCACGTGTCTTGTCATACTCGCGGAAACGCTTTTCCTGCACCCATTTCTGGAGAGCGCGCTCTATCCTCGCCAGCTGAGGGTCAGTGAGTTCCGTCTGATCTGCGGCTCCATCCCTGCCCTGCTTGAATTTCTTCCTGCGTTCGATCCTCTCCATGATCTCCTGACCGGAGAGAGTCTTGTATGCGAATGCATCCAGAAGGAGCTTGTGACTGCCGAGGAACGATATGAAGTTGGCTGTAAAATACAGCATGAAGAGCACATACCACAGGGCATATATCTTCATGAAGCCGTGAGGCAGAAGCATATAGACCAGGATGAACATCTGCGTCAGCATCATGATGACATAGCAGAAGCGTATCCATTTGAGCTTGTGGTCCTGTTCTTCGTCATAATACTGCTCGATCTTCCTGAGGCTCCTTATATAAGTCCTGTGGAAGATGATGATATGGATGCTGCAGTTTATGATGAAAAGGACTATGGCCGATGCAATGATGGCAGTACGGGCCCAGCCGTTCTCCATCCAGAATCCCTTCATGAGCACCCAACTCATGATGGCTATGGCTGCCACATTGATGTAGAACTTGTCGTTGTCGCCCTCCTCCAGGAGATTGGTGAGCGAGAACGACAGGATTGAAGACGACATTGCCGTCACGATGAACATCATCAGAGAAGAAAACACCTCGTAGTTATCTATGCCGGAATAGCGCAGGCACACATAGAAGAGGACAGAACACGCGAGCAGACACATCGCTATCGTATTCTTCGTCTTTGCCAGCTTGCGCGAATACTCCGTATCAGGCACATTGATGAGAAAGAGGAGGAATGCCAGAATGAACGCCGTTACCGCCGCTATGACAAGCGACAGCTCTATGTTGAAGACGATATTTAGCAGACCGGACATCGTGACAGGCTAAGAATCATTAAAATCCGGCACCCTTGTGCATGAGTGCCGGATCGATATTGTTTTGGGGTAAATTACCAGCCGAGTACGTATGAGAAGATGAGCGGAGCCACGATTGTAGCATCTGACTCTACGATGAAGCGTGGAGTGTCGATGTCGAGCTTGCCCCATGTGATCTTCTCGTTAGGAACTGCACCTGAGTATGAACCGTATGATGTGGTACAGTCAGAGATCTGGCAGAAGTATGCCCAGAGCGGAACATCTGGCCATGCAAGGTCCTGAGCCATCATAGGAACGACGCAGATCGGGAAGTCACCTGCAGTACCGCCGCCGATCTGGAAGAAGCCTACTCCCTGTCCGCCGCAGTTCTCACGATACCACTCTGTGAGGAAGATCATGGTCTCGATACCGTTCTTGATCATGTTTGGCTCGAACTCGCCGCTGATGCAGTGTGCGGTGTAGATATTTGCTGTTGTACAGTCTTCCCATGCAGGAACCACGATAGGAATGTTCTTCTCGCATGCTGCAAGCACCCAGCTGTCCTTAGGGTCGATCTCGTAGTACTGCTCGAGAACGCCGCTGCGGAGGAGCTTGTAGATCACTTCCCAAGGGAAGAGTCTCTCGCCTGTAGCCTTCATCTCGTTCCATACGTCGAGAAGGTGGTCCTCAAGGCGGCGGAATGCCTCTTCTTCAGGGATACATGTGTCTGTGACACGGTTCATATGCTTCTCGAGGAGCTCTTTCTCCTGCTCTGGTGTAAGGTCACGGTAGTTAGGAACCCTGTAGTAGTGGTTGTGAGCCACGAGGTTCATGATATCCTCCTCAAGGTTGTTTGCCGAGCAAGACACGATCTGGATCTTGTCCTGACGGATCATCTCTGCGAGAGAGAGACCGAGCTCTGCGGTAGACATGGCGCCTGCCATTGCAAGCATCATCTTTCCGCCCTTGTTCATGTGCTCGTCATATGCCTTTGCTGCGTCTACGAGGGCTGCAGAGTTGAAATGACGATAATGATGAGTGATAAACTGTGAAATAGGTCCTTTCATTTTGCTATATTTTTATTACGTTAGTTGTTGCGTAGATTTCATATATTCTGCGAAATTACGGATTTTTTCGCTATTTTTGCAATCGTTTTTCGGACATTTTCGGGAAACGGACGGAACTTAGCACAATTTATTACCAAAAGATGCTGGATATCAACACTATAGAGAAGCTGGACAAAATCGCCACTCCTTTTTATTACTATGACATGGACCTGTTCCGCAGGACGGTGGACACCGCCTCGGAACTCGCTCAGCAGCATAACATCATGGTGCACTACGCCGTGAAGGCGAATGTGGAGCGCAGGCTTCTGGAATATATCAGCTCAAAAGGCTTCGGAGCAGACTGCGTCAGCGGAAACGAAGTGCTCCATGCGCATGAATGCGGCTTCCCTGCCGGGAAGATCGTGTATGCCGGAGTCGGAAAGAGCGACAAGGAAATATACAATGCATTGAAGCTCGGTATAGAGGCGTTCAACTGCGAATCACTTCAGGAGATATACGTCATTAACGAGATGGCGCATGTGCATGGCCTGAAGGCCAATGTATCGGTCAGAATAAACCCTGACATCGACGCCCACACCCATAAATATGTGACCACCGGTCTCTATGAGAACAAGTTCGGCATCTCGCAGCACGAGTTCGACAAGCTCATAGACATACTCAAGAAAAGCGAACACATCAACTTCATCGGCCTGCACTTCCACATCGGATCGCAGATCACCAGGGTTGACGAGGTCTTTGCCCTTGAGTGCCGGAGAGTCAACGAGATCGTAGCTTACTTTGAAAGGAACGGACTGACCGTCAGCAACATAAACCTCGGAGGAGGACTCGGAGTGGACTATGACGACCCTGACGAGAATCCGATTGCGGACTTCGGGACATGGTTCAGGACCATCTCAGAGAACATCGTCCGCAGAGACGACCAGAAGGTGCATGTGGAGCCGGGACGTTCGCTTGTCGCGCAGTGCGGCACGCTGATGTCGCGGGTGCTTTTCGTCAAGAGCGGAGAGACAAAGAACTTCCTCATAATGGATGCCGGAATGAACGACCTCATAAGGCCTGCACTCTATGGTGCATACCACAAGATCGAGAACCTTTCGGCATCACAGAGGACTTTCTACCCTACCCATCAGGCATACGACATCGTGGGTCCGGTCTGCGAGTCCAGCGACGTCTGGGGCGCAGGACGCCTGCTCCCGCTGAGCGTCCGTGGCGACCTGATGGCGATACGCAGCACAGGAGCTTACGGCCAGGTGATGGCAAGCAGATACAACATGAAGGACCTCGCTCCGTCAGTCTTCAGCGACTCGCTCGAAGATGCTGCCGAAGCAGTCGACTACTTCACACTGTCATCCCGAGCATAGCCGAGGGAACTATTGAATAAGAAAAGTAAAATTATATGTTTGAGAATTTAAGCGAAAGACTTGAGAGATCGTTCAAGATCCTCAAGGGAGAAGGAAAAATCACCGAGATCAACATCTCGGAAGCAATGAAGGACATCCGTCGCGCCCTCCTGGACGCCGACGTCAGCTATAAGATAGCCAAGCAGTTCTGCGACGAGGTCAAGAAGAAGGCCATAGGACAGAACGTGCTCACTGCCGTGAAGCCTCAGCAGATGATCGTGAAGATCGTCCATGACGAGCTCGCCGCGCTCATGGGAAGCGAATCTTCGGACATCAACATCAAGGGCAGTCCAGCTGTAGTGCTCGTTGCCGGTCTTAACGGTTCCGGTAAGACCACATTCTCCGGCAAGCTCGCTCTCAACATCAAGAGCAAGAGAGGCATGAAGGTACTCCTGGCAGCCTGCGACTATTTCCGTCCTGCAGCTATCGACCAGCTGAAGGTGCTCGGAGAGCAGATCGGAGTTGAAGTTTATGCAGAGGAAGGCGTCAAGGATCCTATACAGATCGCTCAGCACGCCATCGCAAAGGCGAAGGCTGAGGGATACTCGGTAGTGATCGTCGATACAGCCGGCCGTCTTGCAGTAGACCAGGAACTCATGGATGAGATCTCCGCTCTCAAGGAGGCCCTCAACCCTACCGAAACTCTCTTCGTCGTAGATGCCATGACCGGTCAGGACGCTGTCGAGACAGCAAAGGCATTCAACGACAGGCTTGACTTCGACGGAGTCGTGCTCACCAAGATGGACGGTGACACCCGCGGTGGTGCGGCGCTCTCCATCAAGGCGGTGGTAGGCAAGCCTATCAAGTTCGTCAGCACAGGAGAGAAGATGGAGGCGCTTGACGTATTCCACCCTTCACGTATCGCAGACCGAATCCTCGGCATGGGTGACGTGGTTTCACTCGTGGAGAAGGCGCAGGAGCAGTTCGATGAGGCTCAGGCCCGCGAGCTCAAGAAGAAGCTGGCCAAGGACCAGTTCACCCTCTGGGACTTCTATCACCAGATCCAGCAGATCAAGAAGATGGGTAACATCAAGGATCTCGCTTCGATGATTCCGGGCATGGGCAAGGCGCTCAAGGATGTGGACATGGACAATGACTCGTTCAAGGGCATCGAGGCCATCATCCTTTCGATGACTCCATACGAAAGAGAGCATCCTGACTGCCTCAACGGCAGCCGTCGCAAGAGGATAGCAGACGGTTCGGGAACATCGCTTCCTGAGGTGAACAGGCTCATCAAGCAGTTCGAAGGCACCCGCAAGATGATGAAGACAGTGATGGGAGCCAACGCAGGAAACATAATGAGAGGCGCGATGAAGCGCAGAAGATAACAGCAGAAGAAGGTGATCGGGGTCATGATCACCTTCTTCTTGTTTATATCAATACTCCGCTGTTATGGCGAGGATTTCTTCGCCGTATTTCTTGTATGAGGCTTCGCCGAAGCCCTTGATGGCCAGGAGTTCCTCTCTGGTGTGCGGGATGATGGAGGCTATCGCCATCAATGTGCTCTGGTGCATGATGGTGTAGGCCGGAACATTGTCTTTCTTGAAGCGTTCCATCCTCCATTGCATCAGCTTCTCTCTGAGTTCTTCGTTTACCGATCCAGGAACCGCTTCCAGCTTGACCTTTGATGAAGCCTTCCTCACCTTGCGATCTTCCAGGTTGCACTCTGTCCTGATGCGCGCATATTCATCCACCGTGAAGCGTCCTTCCTTCACACAAGTCAGTGCCCGGCATTTGATGTCAAGGCATATGAGCAGCTGCTCGGAGATCTCGCCGGCCTTCGCCTTCACATCCTTGTTGTCAATCGACAGCCGGCTGCATCTGCATACATATTCATATACCTCTTCAAGAATCGGATAGAAATACCCGGCTGCCTTGGTGACCCTCTCGTTCATGAACTCTTCCGGCATACGGGTCATATGGATATACTTCAGCTGCTTCTCGAACTTGGCTGCAACGCCACGGGCATCCTCCAGCACCTGGGTGCGTGACATCAGGCCCGCATACTCCGTTCCATAGACTTTCTCCACAGTGCCGGACCATGCCACTCTGTAGCGGTCAAGAAGCTTGACGGCCTCATCAAGCCTGAACATTTCACAAAGGACGTCATATTGATAGCGCCGTTCCTCTTCCTGCAGATTGCCGGACACGACCTCGACCGACGGAATCGCCCTGTTGAAAGATGCAACATCCGCATCAGAGCATATGCCGGAGGCCCTTATCGGAGACTCCAGAGATATGCCCTCCAGGGAGCGGCAGCGGGACAGGGCCACATAGACCTGTCCGAAGGCAAACGCCGCAGAGGCGTCTATGATGACCCGGTCAAATGTCAGGCCTTGACTTTTATGTATGGTGATAGCCCATGCGACACGGAGCGGAAGCTGTCTGAATGTTCCTATGACCTCCGGCATGATCTCCCCTTCCTCATTGAGGCCGTATTGCAGGTTTTCCCACTCCACAGGACCGACGAACACCGTCGTTCCGTCGGAGCATTCCACCTCGACAGATGCATTGGAGTTGACAGCAGTCACCTTTCCTATCTTACCATTATAGTATGCGCCGTCAGGGTCATTTCTCACGAACATGACCTGTGCGCCTTCCTTCAGTGACAGCACATGGTCTGCCGGATATGTATTTTCCGGGAACTCTCCCTGGACATCAGCCTCGAACTGGCGGAGCTCACCGGGAAGCTCATCGAGTTTCATGGCGTTGAAACTGTCTGCCTGTGCATTATGCGTCGTCAGTCTGATGGTCTCGCCATCGTCCTCATATGCATGCAGGCGCGAATTCAATGCCCTCAAGACGCCTTCTGTCGCAGAGTTTTCGCGGACGGCATTGAGAATCTCCAGAAATTCAGCATCCTTCTGCCTATGCACCTTCTGAAGCTCTATGGTGACATATGACAGTTTCTGCAGAGCCTTGGAATGGAAGAAATATGGTGACGGATACACCTGGTTCATATATTGACGCTCATTCTCCTTCACCACAGGGGAAAGCTGCTGGGCATCACCGATCATCAGCAGCTGTACACCTCCGAACGGCTTCTCATTATGGCGATAACGTCTGAGCGTCATGTCCACAGCATCCAGCAGGTCCGCACGGACCATGGAAATCTCATCGATGATCAACAGATCCAGAGTACGTATTATCTTCTGCCTTTCCTTGCGGAGGCTCCTGTAGCGCTCCGGCATCTGATATTCCGTCACAAGCTCCTTGACATCAGGAAGATATGGACATAGGGGTAATTGGAAAAACGAATGGATCGTACTGCCTCCGGCATTGATAGCCGCAACCCCGGTCGGTGCCAGCACGACATACCTCTTCGAAGTGGTCTCGGTCACATATCGGAGAAACGTGGTCTTTCCCGTCCCCGCCTTCCCTGTCAGGAAGACCGACCTCCCCGTACAGTTCACATACCTCTCCGCCAGCTGAAAAATTCCATCCTTCTCCATAACATCATATATTTTCAACAAATATAGTCATTCAACGCAACTTTGCAATGCTTTCGCACACCGGCGCCCCTGGCGCGTAAGCGCCTGACAGACAGGCGCTTACGCGAACCTCGTGCTCCCTTTGGGGAGCACGAGGTTTCCGTAAAACGCTGCAGCTCAGGCCGTTAGAGGCCAGGGCTTTGGCACTATTTTATCTGCTCACCAGCAGAGCTGGCACTATTTTATCTGTTCATCAGGGCTCTGAGGGCGGATTCCGCGTCGTAGCGGGATTTGAAGTTCGGCTGGATGATGATGTTGTTCTTCCTGTCTATCGCTCCCCAGAGTTCGGTCGGGAACTGGACGATGGCAAGGCCCTGGTCATTCATGCCGGCTGCATACCAATATTGAGGCTGGATGTACCAGTTGCCGTAGTAGTCAAGATATCCCCAGAGTTCAGTTCCGGCATCCTGTTCTTCCCACAGATCTATGCCGAGATATCTGCCCTTCTCGATGCTTCTCATCGCTGAATCCACGTCATACCTCGAACGGAAGTTGAACTGGATCACGGTCTGGGCATATACATTGATGGCGCCCCAGCGGGCGTTGACAGGCTTGACTACTGCAAGTCCAAGGTCGGTATTAAAGTCTACAGCATATTCATATACAGGCGCTATCACCCAGACTCCATATTCATTGAGATATCCATACAGACCTGTACCCGGATCCTCCTGTGCTGTAAGTTTGGAAGGATTAGGGGCGATCGCAGAAGTTGCAGCCACCACCGGATTGACCACAGTACCATACGGACCGGAATACAACGCCTGGTTTGCTGTGCGGGTCGCCATATTGAGAAGTCCGCAGGAAGACACTGCAAATGCAGCGCAAAGCAGAAGAGGAAGAAGTCTTTTCATATTGAAGCGTGATTAAATTTCATCAAATATAGTCATTATTCCCTAATATCCAATAGGATAGCGCTATTCACTTTTGAGGTACTTGAGCCAGAAGGCCTGGTTGGCCTTGAGGAAGTGGTCGCCCTGATAGCCACGATAGCCGTGCATGCCGTCAGGATAGATCATGAAGTCGAACTTCTTTCCTTCGCGATGGAGGGCATCGAGGAGCTGAAGGGTGTTCTGATGATGGACGTTGTCGTCGCTGGTGCCGTGGGTCAGCTTGAGCATGACGGGTTCTACAGATTTCTCGACTCGCTGCGCTCGCTCGAAATGACAATCGGAATATTCTGTCGGATAGCCCGAGACGTAATTCAGGACCTTTGACACTTCGTAGCCTTCAGGATTGTTCTGAGGAGTGTCCATATAGCGCTCCGTGTAGTGTGAGTCATAAAGCGCCCAGTCATATACACCACCGCCGGCGATGCCATAATGGAACTTGTCCGGTGCCTGCATCAGGAGCATCGAGGTCATCGTGCCTCCGAACGAGAATCCCTCGACTCCGATCTTGTCTCCGTCAACATAAGGCAGGGTCTTGAGCCAGTCTGCCCATGCACAGAAATCACGGACTTCCCACACGGTGAGCTGCCTGTAGATCATGTCGAGGCCGGCGCGGCCGTTATGGCCAGCGGCACGTGGGTCGACTGTTATCTGGATGATGCCGTTCTCGGAATACCACTGATTGACAGCATTCGGAGTCACCCATCTGTCGCGTACCATAGGGGTGTTCGGACCGCCATAGATGTCAACATGCACAGGATATTTCTTCGACTCATCGAAATCTTTAGGATACACTATCGTTGCAGGAAGCCTGAATCCGTCTTCTGTGGTCATGAACACAAGTTCACCCAATGCATACTTCGACGCATCATAATCAGGCCCCTGCAGGTCTGCCACCACTGAACCCTGACGGATATTCTTCCCTGACGCCGGGAAGACGGCCACCTTGGTCGGGGTTGTCAGATTGGAGTATGAAGCAGCGAAATATTTTCCGTCAGGAGAGAATGACACGCCTGTGACATTATATGCAGGGTCTGTCAATGCCGTGATGACGCCTTTCTTGTCCACCTTGTAGAGAGCCTGCTTTGCGACAGCGTCACGCTTGGCCGTGTAGTATACATCTCCTTTCTTTTCATCAACGCGTATGATGGCGACGTTCCAGTTCGGACCGTCTGTGAGGCGGCGGAACTCCTTGCCGTCGTATGAAAGGAAGTAGATCTGCTGCCAGCCGGTCTCGAACTCTCGGGCCATGTAAAGTCCTCTGTCTGTGAAGACTACACCATCAAACCAGTTGAGCCAGGTCTTGTATGTCTCGTTGTAGACGTGGCGCTTGGTGCCGTCGGATGCGTTCACTGCATAGAGGTCTATGGTGTTCTGCAGGCGCGGCATGCGGGCTATGAAGAATTCCTTGCTGTCAGGGCTCCAGAAAGGGATGCCGAAGTATTGGTCCTGAGCGGGGTCGAAGTCGGCCCATGTGATAGATTTCTCGACTCGCTCCGCTCGCTCGAAATGACAATCGGACGTCTCGTTCTGCATGACAGTGTCAAGATCGACTATGCCGATGCGGACCTGAGGGTTGGTCTGGCCGGCTTTCGGGTAGCGGGTCTCGCTGAGGGAGCCGCCAAGGGCGAGATCCGTCACGCGAGGGCTCTGCGACTGAGAGGCGGCGGCTGACGGGTTGGCGAATGCAGAGTATATAGGGAACATCGGCACCTGGCTGTTATCGAAACGGTAAAATCCGATCTTCCTGCTGTCCGGAGACCACCAGAACGCCTTGTAACGCGACGGGCGGCCGAATATTTCCTCATAGTACACCCATGATGCATAGCCGTTGAGAATGACATCCGATCCGTCAAAGGTCAGTCTGGTCTCTGCTCCGCTGACGATATCCACCACATACAGGTCGTTGTCGCGGGTGAATGCCAGCTTGGTGGAGTCTGGAGAATATGTAAGATTGACAGCACCAGCCGGATTCACCGGGAAAGCAGCATATTTCGAAGGAGCCTTGACCCCTTCGGTACGCTTGCCGGTACGGGCATTGACCACAAAAGCAAAGCTGTCTGCATATGATCCGTCATATGTGAACATCACATCGTCGTTGTCAAGCCATTTCCACGCACGTGGTATCGGGTTGAACTCCCGGGCATATGAAAATGCTGAAGCAAGCCCGAAGAGCATAGTCAAAAGTAAAACCTTGTATTTCATCTGATCATCATTTATATCATTGCTTGGTCAAAAGCACAAAAAACGGCAATTATGTGCTTTTGGAGGTCATTTTTGGCTTCTAAAGCACAAATAAGGGCGTTTTTGTGCTTTTAAAATCAACCGGCGAAGAGTTCATCCTTGAAGTTCACCAGGTAGACCTTCTCAGTGGCGCGGGTCATGGCCGTATAGAGCCATTTGAGGTCGTCCGCCGTCAGCTCTTCCTGCCAGAACGGGTTGTCTATGAACACGCACCTCCACTGGCCTCCCTGGGACTTGTGGCAGGTGATGGCATTGGCATACTTGAGCTGAAGCGCATTGTAATATTTGTCCTCACGGACCGCCTCATAGCGTTTCCTCTTCGTCGTTATATGCGAGTAGTCCTCATTCACGCCCTGATAGAGCATGTTGGACTGCTCATAGGTCAGAGACGCACTCTCTGACTCAAGGGTGTCGAGAATCACCTTGGCAGTTATCTCCTGGTCGTCATAGTCAGGGAACGAGATCCTGGCCTCAGCGAAGTGCAGGCCATATCTTTCCTCGAAACGGGATATCTTCTCCAGCTTCGCTATGTCACCGTTCGCTATGTAATCCATACCCTCGACTCCATCAAGGAACTGATAGCAGTTCTTCACTATCATCAGCTTGTCATCCCTGACAAGACGTTCCTCCTTGAACTGAACCGTCGAACGGATGCCGAGGTTATACTTGATCGCCCTCTTGTTGGACCTGCAGAGGATGATGGTCTCGTCCTCCCCATACCGAGCATATGCATCGGATATCTTCTCGATAAGGTCTCCCCCGCCGATACGCTCCACATCATCAAACTGCTCCACCTCAAGACCAAGGTCACACAGGTCCATGACCCCCGGGCCATACTCCAGCTCGGAAAGAAGCGTACGTATCATGGTCGCATTATACAGAATGCCGGACTCGCTCTGCTGGCGCACCACCGTCCTGAGCTCCGCGAAGACGGTGCCGCCCATCATGGCCATATAGTCATGCAGCAGCGCAGGACTGGCATCAAGCCCCACAGGAGGCAGCTGTGCAGAATCACCGATGAGGATGACCTTGCATTCGACACCGGAGCGCACGAAGGCAATCAGATCGTCAAGAAGATTGCCCGATCCGAAGCTCGTCGTTGACTGCTGCTGACCTGATTCTATTCCGATCAGCGACACCTCGTCCACGACAAAGAGAGTCTCCTTGTCCTTGTTCGGAGCCAGCGAGAACTGACCGAACCCGTCGCCTCCGACCGACTTCTGCCTGTATATATGCTTATGGATGGTATATGCCGGCTGGCCCGCATAGGACGAGAGCACCTTGGCGGCGCGGCCCGTGGGGGCAAGCAGCACACATTTGGTCTGGAACTCCTTCAGGACTGATATGACAGAAGATATGGCCGTGGTCTTTCCCGTACCGGCATATCCATTCACCACAAGGATGTCGTCATCGTCAGTGCTGACAAAATCAGCAACCTTTCTCAGAAGAGCATCCTGGCATGGAGTCGGCTCGTGCTGAAGGCGGCCAGTGAATGCCGAATACAGGAAATCACTTCTTCCCATCAGCTGTTCCTCCTGAACATCATTGATACGACAATCAGCACAGGATATATCTCGACACGGCCGAGGAACATATCGAATGCATAAATGAGCTTAGCCATAGATGACTGAGCCGCATAACAGTCCATGCTGCCCAGCTCGCCAAGTCCAGGTCCGACCGAACCGATGGAAGCGATCACGCCTGAAACCGCATCTGCAGCGCTCTCGCCGCAGAGCATGACGAGGAATATGGACAGAATTATGAGGAACACATAAGTCACGATATACATCAGGACCGACATCACCGAACTGTCCGAAAGGTGCTGACCGCTCATACGCACATGGCTCACCTCTGACGGGTGCAGCCTGTGCTTGAGCTCATGACCCACAGCCTTGAAGGCTATCAGGATCCTGTCGATCTTGATACCACCTGTAGTCGAGCCAGAACATCCGCACTGGAACGAAACGAAGACCAGCACGAGGCATGCAAGCCAAGGCCACATCGAATTGTCGCATATGGCAAAGCCTGCGGTCGACATATAACTTATCACGGTAAAGAAGGAATCCATCGCCGCCTCTCCCCAGTCCTGATAGCCTCCACGTGTCATCAGAGAGAACATCACTATGACTGAGCATACTATGATGGAGCCGATGTAATACTTCACAACGGTGTTGTTCATCGGCTTGAGCGACTTGGTCGCAAATGCGGCGTATATGAGTCCGAAGTGCATCGCGCACACGGTCATGAAGAACATGAATATCACATTGATGACATCCGAGTCGAATGCTCCCACAGACGCATTCCTTGTACTGAAGCCACCTGTGGCTGCCAGGCTGAAGGCATGGTTGACGGCATCGAAGAACGGCATGCCGGCCGCCCACAGGGCAAGGCATGATGTCACTGTGAAGCCTAGATATACACTGGCTATGATCGTCACTGTCTTGCTGGACTTGTACCTGTACCCCTCCTTGGAAAGCGACGACATCTCCATAGTAGTCAGCTTGTGACGGTATGGACTGGCTCCCGGAAGGACAAGAAGCAGGAAGACCACGACTCCCAGGCCACCGATGTAATGCGTCGAAGACCTCCAGAAGAGGAGGCTCTTCGGCAGAGCCTCGATGTCAGTCAGGATTGTAGATCCCGTCGTAGTATATCCGGAAACGCTTTCAAACCAAGCATTTACAAGTGTAAACTCCCCTCCCCAAAGCACATACGGAAGCATTCCGAATATGAATGAAAGTATCCATGAGAGGACTATGGTGAGGAAACCGTCCTTCAGGGTCATTGCTGACGCCTTCTTCACGAAGATGAAAGGGAACGCGCCGACAAGGAGAGTGATGACGAAACTTATGAGCAATGGCGTGAATGCCGAGTCCATGCCGTATATTATGGATACGGCAAGGGACAGGAACATGAACAGCGCGCTGACGAGCAGGGCCAGTCCCACGTTTCGTGATATTGACTTGATGTTCATACGTTATTTCCTGTCTTTCAGCGCCTTGACCCTCCTCTTTAGTTCCTGGTTCTCCTCCATCAGATCTGTTATGCCTGCATTGATGTTCGCAAGCTGGTCATCTCCTTCGAACGTATATGTGTACCGGCGTCCCGATGCCTTGTATGCATCCAGGCCGTCAGACATTCTATATAAAGGATTGACATAGTTGGCAATGATGAAATACATGAGCAGGAAGATCAGAAGCAGACCGGCGCCCACTGACACCACTCCAGGGATGATGCTCCTGTAGAATCCCGCGTCGAAATTGGCTGAATTCGCTATCAGGTCTTCGTGAATGGCCTCATTTAGAGTGTTGATGTCATCACGGAAGCTTGTGTATCGAGGCTGAAGAGTGCCGAAGAACCACTCTCCCGTATTGACACTGTCTGCCAGAAAGACCTCGTCAAACTTCATGGATGTCCTCATGTATGCATCGAAAGACACGACTACCGAATCAACCATAGGCAGAGCCTTCGGCGACTTGATCGAAGCCTTGAGGGAATCCGCCTGGGCTGTGAAATCGTCAAGGTCGAAGTCCGGCATAAGAGATATGTCATTGGTCACCACGACTGCAAGCATCTGCTGGTCATACTCCTGCGTGATGTCCGCCAGTCTCTGTGAAAGGCCGATGCTCTTTATGTTGGAAGCGATGAGCTCCGACACATAGTCGCTCATCCTGCGGTATTCCAGGATTGAAATCACTCCGGACAGCAGCAATACTACCGCTATCGATCCGAGTGCTCTGACAAGTTTCTTCCTCATAGTCAAATAATTTTCCTCAACTTGCAAATATAGCAATATTTCAATAGATTTGTGACAAGATCAATCATTTCACGAATCCATGAGAAAAGCCCTATCCATAGCGTCCGCACTCATCATTGCGGCATGCACATCGCAGAACGGACATGATCCTGAAAAGACATTATGGTTCGACTCCCCCGCCCAGGCATGGGAAGAGACCCTTCCGGTCGGAAACGGCCGAATGGGTATGATGCCTTACGGAGAAGTGGAGAAAGAGAGAGTCATCCTGAACGAAATCTCGCTATGGAGCGGTTCTGAGGCCGATTATTCCAATCCGGACGCCGCCGAAAGCCTCCCTGTCATAAGGGAACTGCTCAGACAGGGCAGGAATGCGCAAGCGCAGGAGGTCATGTATGAGAGGTTCGTGCCGCACAAGCCGACAGGGGGCGGGACATACGGCAGCTACGAAATGCTGGGACAGCTGACCGTGGAGTTCTCATATGACAGCGAAGCGGAAACTGTCCGATATGCCAGAGGCCTTGACCTGGAGACCGCCACAGCCTGGACGTCATTCACACGCAACGGCACGAGATATTCCAGAAAGTGCTACGTGTCGCGCCCGGACGATGTGATGGTCATGGAAATTGAAGCCGACGGACCAGACAAGATCAGTTTCCATGCATATCTCGACAGGGCAGGAAGGTGTACGCTCGAGACCACTGAAGACGGCCTCCTCAAGATGTACGGAACTCTCGACAGCGGAGCGGAAGGCATAGAAGGAATGAAATACGCCGCTTATGCCAGAGTAATTACCGAGGGCGGTCAGACAAATGTCATCAAGGACTCCAATGCAATTGCCGTCAAGGACGCCGCCAAGGCATGGATCATAGTCAGCGCAGCGACAGACTACTTCGAAGGTGACGGATATGAAGCCAAGGCCTATGAGCTCCTGATGGCCGCCGGCAGACCTCAAAAGATGGACACGAAGGCCATCAAGGCACACAGGGAGCTGTTCGACAGGGCAAGCGTGAGCATCGCCTCATGCGCAGGCAGCGAAGGCCTGCCGACTGACGAAAGGCTGCAGGCCTATGCCGAAGGCGCAGCCGACAATGCCCTCGCCTCACTATACTATAATTTCGGACGCTACCTGCTGATCTGCAGCACACGCGAGGGCAGCCTGCCGCCTAATCTCCAGGGCCTCTGGGCAGACACGTTCTGGACACCATGGAACGGAGACTACCACACCAACATCAACGTACAGATGAACCACTGGATCGCCGAACAGGGCAACCTGAGCGAACTCCACATGCCTCTGACCGAGCTGGTGCTCAGCCTCATCCCGAGCGGAGAGAAGACAGCCAAGGACTTCTACGGCCCCGACGCGGAAGGATGGGTGCAGCATATGATGACCAACGTATGGAACTATACTGCTCCTGGCGAGCACCCTTCATGGGGAGCGACCAACACCGGCGGCGCATGGCTCTGCGCCCATCTGTGGGAGCATTATGCATACACCGGAGACATTGACTACCTTGAAAGAGCATACCCTGCCCTCGAAGGAGCATCCAGGTTCTTCCTCTCCACCATGATGGAAGAACCGAAGAACGGATACCTCGTGACAGGCCCGACATCATCACCCGAGAACGAGTTCATATGCGACGGCAGGAAGGTGAGCATCTGCATGGGACCGACCATGGACAACCAGCTCGTTCGGGAACTCTTCACCAACACCATTGCCGCCGCTGAGATACTCTCTTCTGCAGGCAGGACTGTCGACAGCACCGTCGCCGCCAGGCTTTCAGAAGCCCTCGGCCGCCTTGCGCCACACCGCATAAGCGATGAAGGATACCTGATGGAATGGCTGGAGGACTACCAGGAAGCGGACATACACCACAGGCATGTATCGCATCTGTACGGACTGCATCCGGGCAATCAGATTTCTCCGACCAAGACGCCCGAGCTTGCCCAAGCATGCAGAGTCACACTCGACAGACGAGGCGACGAGGCCACCGGCTGGAGCCGTGCATGGAAGCAGAACTTCTGGGCACGCCTCGGTGACGGCGACCGCGCCCTGAAGCTGCTCCGCAGCCTCCTGCAGCCCACCCCGACCGGCCCGGCGCACCACAGCGGCACATACCCCAACCTCTTCTGCTCACACCCTCCATTCCAGATAGACGGCAACTTCGGCGGAGCCGCCGGCATCGGAGAGATGCTCCTGCAGAGCCACGAAGGCTTCATAAACGTACTCCCGGCATTGCCGGCCGAATGGAAAGACGGCAGCCTGAAAGGCTTCAAGGTACGCGGAGGAGCGACAGTCGACCTGACATGGAAAGACGGCAGCCCTGTAGAAATGACCATAACAGGAGGCTGGCAGGACACCCTCACCATCGTATACAAGGACAAGACGACAGTCATCTCCCTGCCTCAGGGCCGAACCCGCACCATCAGGCTCTGAGAGGGGCCCTACCACTTGGCGAAAGCCGCGTCACTGCTGATGGTGCGCGCCCTGTCTATCTCGTCAGCCTTGATATACTTCTTCAGCATGGCCACGCTGCTGTGCCCCGTGACCGAGCATATATTGAAGACATTCATGCCGGCAAGATACATCAGAGTGGCCCCGGTCCTTCGCGCCGTGTGGGTGTGGACCAGTTCATACTTCGGATGAGTCTCCAAGGTCGGGACTCCGCCTGAGGTGGTCTCTATCGTCACGGCCTCATCCACCCCGGCAAGCCTTGCGATCTCCTTTATGCAGGAGTTGATCGCCTTCTCGGGAATATGCGGAAGAGAGTACCCATACTTCTCCATGATGTCCTTCAGCTCTTCCTTTGCAGGGATGGACACATTGGCCCCGGTCTTCTTCTGTCTTATGTTTATGATCACATTCCCCTCAGCATCCCTGATGATGTTCTCGGGGCCGATATTGTTGTAGTCAGACACCCGCTGGGCTGTATAGACTCCCACCATGAATATGTCCCTTGCATACTCATGGTTTCTCGAAAGGTGCGATATGTCCACATCCCTGATGGCTGTAAGCTCATCCTTCGTCAGGTAGACATTGTCCACATCCTTCCTCCGTGCCCGGAAGTTCCTTCCCAGGCACTTTCGGTTGCTGTGGTAGCCCTCCGACTCGGCAGCCGCAAGGATCGTGGCGAGAGTATTCAGGCACTTGGCCGCCGTGTTCACATTATATCTGCGTTCATTATAGAGATAGTCAAGGAACTTCGTACGGAACTCGAAATCTATCTCATCGAAATCATACACGCGTCCTGATTTCCCGAAGAAATCCGCCAGGAGATTGCGCACAGAGGTGACAGACTTCACGGTTCCCTTCGAGAAATTCGTGCCCTTTGCGGTCTTTCGCGTCCCCTTCTCCGCCTGATTACGATACAGGTCGACATACTTCTCCAGGGTCATATAGTGCTTCTGCTTCTGGATTGACTCCCTGAATACAATCTCATACACGATCTGGCGCACCTGATCTGCGGTGACGCCCTTCCTGCTGACGATCCTCTCGTCAATAGTCAGTCTGATTTCCTCCAACTTCTGAAAGGTCCTCCTTCCCTCAGCCGTATTGATGAAATCTCGGAACGACATGCTGGTTCTCGAGAGGTTCCACTTATGAACCGGCACCATAAGATGAGTAGACTGCCGGATGTTGATCTTCAAGATCGATGACTGCACACGGACACATATAGGCGCAAAGCCGTTCTTCTTCGTGCGCAAAAAGAAAGTTGTTGCCATAGTCAAGAATTCATGATTAAGTTTAGGGTGCGGCTGCAATCGTACACAATGTGCAAGTACCCGTTTAGTACCACTTCAAACAAGTGTCCCCACAAGTCGCTATTCTCCCTACATATAAACAATTAGACCAATAGATTAATCTTTATTCTCCCCCGCCCCGCACCTTGACGGTCCCCCTGAAAAGCACCGTTCAAGTACCACAATATAACAAGAATATGCTTGTGCAAGCATACATAGGGGAATTTATTGGTGCGGCAAGCACCACGCCACTCCCGACGAGAGCGACACCAAGATTCCTATCGACTTCAGCGCCATTTCCAACACAGCTGAAGTAAAATCCACCACGCCTCTCTCATCCATCCACGATGACTTCGGCGTCTGGGGCATCGCCAGAAATTCATCCCAGCCGTACGACTACATACTTTGGGAGCAGGATCGCATGACTCAAGTTGTTGAGTCCTCTAACGGGTATGTTCCAGTCGAAGCAGCCTTCTGGCTCTCAGGCTACACATATAATTTCATAGCCATTGCTCCATTCATATCAGGTGTAGACCACCTTGAGGTAATAGGTAAGACATCTTCATCGAATGACGCCGTGACATTCGACTACAGCATGGCGGATAAATACAACAAGTCGTCAGCGAACTATGATCTTGACTTCGACCTCATGGGAGCTGTCGCACAGAGTACCGTAGATAAGGCGGCAACACATAAGTCACAGCAGGACCTCACCTTCTGGCATATGCTTGCACAGATCAACATAAAGCTTGCATTCAAGGATGAAAGCGGCAATGCCACTACAGGATCAGCGGAGCTTCGTCTTCAGAATGTAGACCAGGATGCTTCGTATAGAATCACTTCGCTCGCCAGCACGGATTCACAGAATCCTGACAAAGTATCCTTGGAGGTCAATTGCACCAATACATCCAAGACATACACAGTCAACCCTTTAGTATTTGACGGTACAAATGATAACAGGAACTCGTCAGCTCCCGCAGTCAACACCTGGACATGGACACTAAATATAGTTCCTCAGAACATTGAAGACTTCAGGTTGACGCTTGACTTCAACATCGGAGGAGACGAATTCCGTAATTATGAGATAAACCTCTTCCCGAGCAGTACAACTCCAAAGGAATACGGCTACAACCAGCAATACAACTGGAATATCACCTTGACTCCGAAATACGTAAGGTTCGAAGAACCCCAAGTAACCCCATGGCAGTCAGGCACAGAAATCCCTGGAGTCGAAATCCAATAAAAACATAGAGAATGAATAGGATACACATCATCATTATACTGGCAATAGCCATTCTGTCTGGTTGTGATAAGCATCCAGAACCGAATGGAGGGTTGGCAAACGGACCATATTCCTATATCTTCTTCGATGCAGGTGTGGTCAGTACCAAAGGTGAGTTGGTTGAGGGCGAGACCCTTCCATCATATACGGGAACTGCTTTCGGTGTTATGGGCTTCAGACCAGACGGATCAACACCGATATTCGACATGTATGGCACAGCCGATGATAAAACAGAGTCTGCTTTTGACAATGTAGCAGTGATGTACCGACCAGGAAAAAATGCAGCATTCCGATATGACGAGCTGGCAACGTGGCATGGTGGGGAACATGACTTTTATGCCTATTATCCA
Organism: Bacteroidales bacterium; assembly: GCA_017473705.1. Taxonomy (GTDB): domain Bacteria; phylum Bacteroidota; class Bacteroidia; order Bacteroidales; family UBA932; genus Cryptobacteroides. The sequence goes on from JAFUJQ010000021.1 coordinate 56,100, forward strand.
TTTAGCTATACTGGAGGAGCAGGCAAGGCCATTTCTAATATTGGCAAGAGCGGAAATCGCCCGTATGTCGCATATACACAACCAGCGCAACTGAACACAATGACGGATGTAATGACAGCATACGCTCCAGATCAGACAGCATCAACATCTGCTGTGCAGCTGATATTCAACCATAGGCTGTTTGCCTTTGACGTGGTCTTGAATAATAATCAGTCTGAATCATTAAGGGACATCATAATTAATGATGCAGTCATTCAGTTCTATGAGATTCCTGAAAGTGCCACACTGTATTTTGACACTCCTACAGTTGTAGATTCGCCTTCTGGTTCCCAGACAATTTCACACGATTTCATCACATCGCCTGTCACTGTCCATCACCCGACCGGAAACGCCACTTCTGTAACATATATTTTCAACCAGGGTTCGTCTGCAACAGCAAATCCTTTCCTGTTCCTGCCATGTACTGCCTTAAAGCTGAAGTTTGAAGTCACTTATGTCAATTCATGGAACGAAGTGAGAACATTCACAGTGGACCATAGCTCGACGGCACTTACTCTATCAGGAGGCTTTCAGGCTGGACATAGATATGCTTTGGTGCTTAATGTCAGTGACAAAGGACAAGGAATCGAATTTGTGCCAACACTTGTAGACTGGACAAACAAGAACCTTGATATAGAGTTCAATTAACTTATAATACTATATGAAGAGTATCCTAAACTTTATATACATAGTCAGCATTGTCCTGCTTGTAGCTTCATGTTCGCTGAAGGAGGCATATGAAACAGACCACAGCAATGGAGGAGTTGAGTTCGTGCTGAGACCGACTTCTTATCTTGGTTATAATGTCGCCACAAAAGCAGCGACAATCCTACCGTCTGATCAGCTCACAGCTTTGGAAAGTAAGATTGTGAATGCATATTTTCTCGCGTTCAAGGCCGACGGCACCAGGATTATGAAAGAGAACTTGACTGTCAGTGAGACAGGAATTTCATCTGTCACGTTATTTCCGGAAAACTCGAATGACAACAGGGTGACAGTATGCTTTCTTGTAAATATGCCGGAAAGTTTCGTTGAGTCTCTTGACAATGTCAGCAAACTCAACACTCCTCTTTCTCTTCAGTATGCTGAGGGTCATATTGGTATCCCTGTCCTGAATGGTCAGCAGTGCCTTCCTATGTTCGGCATGCAAGATTATACCCTATTCGCGTCTTCCACAAGACAAACAGTTGCGGTTGATGTCAGGAGACTAGTGGCAAAGGTTGTGGTAAATTTGGGAGTAGATATGACAGATGGCCTTGGCGGCATCATTCAATCATCGGCTAATGCATATTATAGTCTCAAGAATTTCTCTATCACAAATCTGCCAAATAAAGTCAGTTTAATTCAACCTGCGACAGAAAGTGCATGGGTTAGAGAGGTTGGCACAGATTACTTTGAAGATGTTATTTCTGCCGATCTGTCGTCACCGGTCAAGATATATGATACCGATGCAGCAAACGACAAGAACAAGTCATATTCTTTTACGTTCTATGCGCCGGAATATCTTCTGCAACCTTCAGTCACATTAACGACTGCGCAGAAACTTATTACCAGTAATCAATGGAACAAGCACACCCGTTACGAGGAGGACAAACGTCCAATATACATCACTCTTAACGGTTTCCTTCACACTCCTGATGACGAGGATTTCTCTGTGGATTACAGTCTCTATTTTGGGGAGGATGCATATGATAATTTCAGCTTGCTGAGAAACACTCAGTACACCAACAATCTTTCCATAACCGGAAGCGATCATATCACTAGCGATGATGGTAGAGTGGAGTTGAACCCGCTCAACCTTGTCGATGTCTATGGTCAGGCCGCTAACTGTTACGTGATTTCAAGCTCTGGCCCATATCAGCTTGATACATATGAAGGAGTAGTGAAGAACATTGATGGTTCGACACCAAAACTCAAAGGAACGCCTGTGGTTGTGTGGAATGACAATTCCAACAATGTTATTGAATTCATTCAGACAACGAGCGACAATAAGATTCTGTTCACGGTAAACGGCAATGAGCCAGGCGCCACTGTTACTGCAGGCAATGCAGTCATCGGCATAGAATCAAGCGAGGGCAAACTGCTTTGGTCGTGGCACATATGGTTCAGTCCTTCTGACAACAGGCCTGACTCTGATGTCAACCTTGATAGATATCCAAACGAAAGTGGTAACTGGAACCAAATGTACATCATGAACAGGGCCTTGGGGGCAACAGATGTTATCGACGTTGACCTGCTTGGTCTTATTCCGAGCTTGAGCGGATTCCGTTGGAGTGGTGGCTTATATTATCAGTGGGGCCGTAAAGACCCTATGTTTTCGCCCAAAGCTGGTACAAGTGTGGAAACTGGTCAGACAACAATCGAAGCAACAGGCGCAAGTTACATCAATTCTGTTCAAAACCCGAATACATTCTACAAAGATTGGGATGCAAACATAGCTGGATGGGCTGCGACAAAGTCCAAGAATGACCCATGTCCTCCAGGATACAAAGTTCCATCTAAAGATGTATGGCGCTCTACAAACCCTGACCAAGACTTGGAGGTACCGGTTTTGGGAAGTCTGACAACAGCAGAAGCCTATACTTATAACTTAACGCGAAATGCTACTGATCAGTCAGCAAGTCCGTTCGTCTTTTACCCATATAGCGGAAACTATAACGAGGCGGGAGAATTTCAGGAAAACATTCACACTGAGGGTGTTGATTATACTCCTGATGATTATATAATAGAGTCTGACTTTCCCGAAATAGGTGACACATACTCCGGTCTAGGTGCACTTGCTCGGCCTCAAACATGCTATAGAGTTAAAAATGTTGATTATAGTTACGAAGCTGATGTCAATCATGGTATATTATGGGCTAATGATAAATACTCATTAAAATATGGTTTCTCGTCCATATCTTTAAATAGTAACAGCGGAGGAATTTTTGGTGCGCTTACTGACTATCTTCAACGCACATTTAATTGCGACTACCAGACGGTAACTGTAAAGTATACCTCTTCTGGTAGTGTCTTAAACCGCATTTATACTGTTAGCGCTTTAGAAGATGGAGAATGGCAGAATCAACAAACCGTTACTATTAGAAGTAACGTAACATTACACACTCTGGTTTCCCAAGGAGTTATTGACTATCTTTCTACCCTGCATTCTCAAGATGCTTATACATATGCTAAAACGACCGATGTCAGCCCAGCATCTGGATGCCAAGTCCGCTGTGTAAAAGAATAGTCGTACAGAATCTATATTCCAACAACCGGCCGCTACTTCATGGATGTTCGTTCCATGCCTGTAGCGGCCTGTTGTTGTCCGCGCCGCCCTCCCACCATCTCCACCATCTCCACCATCGCCTCCAGCCGCCTCCCTCCCGTCTGCATGTCCGCTTGCAATATCCATCAGCATGCCAGCCTTGCCTAGACGCCTGCCTATCCGTGTAAGCATCCGACGAAATGCATATTGACCAATTAGCCGCCATTACTGAGGTAGTACCCGGTAGTGGCGGCTAGTAGTTGGTAGTAACTGGTTATTTCCTGCTATTAGCGGGTAGTACCTGCCAGTTGCAAGGTAGTAGCT
>JAFUJQ010000084.1 GCA_017473705.1 Bacteroidales bacterium
GATTTTATGATGGACGGTATCTGTTTTAAAGGATTATGCACCTTTTTCGGGACCGTCCGACAGGTTTTCGTACGATTTAGTGATGGATGGTCCAGAAAAGGGAAAGTGCAGGAGTATAATATCAATCTCGCTGATAAATTGCAATTTAGCGGTTATGTCATGCCCGTCTTGACCGGGCATCTATAATGTATCAGGATTAGAAATAACAGACTCTGATAAATCTTTCCATTCGGGGTTGATTGCGTCAACCAATTGTTTTTCCACTCTCTTTTGAAATGCTTTAGCTGCATTTCTCTGACTATAGCTTGTTCGATTGTTGGAAATACCTTCTGAATGCTCTTCAATCCGTCTCTTTAGACTGCTAGTACTTAAGCTTGATTCCGAAGAAGAAGTTGCGGGGAAGAGTAGGCCCGTAAATGTAGCCCGAGTCGCGGTCCGCTCCAGAGTCGAAATCGTTCTGGAAGGAATTGAACATGTTCTGCACTCCGGCATTCAGTTGCAGCGAGAAGCTCCTGTACACCTTGAAGTCATAAGCAGCCTTGATTCCCATGTCCCAGAAGTCCCTGGTCTCTGTCGTCACGTTACTCTCCAGCATTCCCGCATGATGCTCCACCAGCATGCTTCCCGTGTATGTTCCCGTCAGCGCCAGAGTCAGATTCTTCATCGGATTGTATGAAGCCGTCATGTAGCCGTGCAGGTCCGGAGTCCTGAACATCCTTTTTGTAGCCTCCACATCCTCGCTCCAAGACCTTGCCTCCTTGTATCTGGAATTCTGGAGGGTGACACCCGCCTGGAGCTGGAAGACGTCTCTCCATGCTATCTTTCCTTCGAGGTTTCCTCCGAATACCCTTGCTCCCGACTCGTTATGTCTTTCCTTGATGAGGATTCCTTCGTCGTTGAAGCCCAGCTCCCTGAGTGCGAATACGTCATCAAGATCGGTGAAGAATCCCTCCACGAGGACATTTCCCTGCCAGTCGCCCCAGCTGCGGTAAAGGTCAGCAGACACGCTCACGCTCTGCGATTTCTCGACGGTAAGGTCCTCTGCAAGACGTATCATCGAAACGGTACCTCCTACATTGTCTATATGAAGGTCCTCGTCAAAGGCCTGAGGCGCACGAAAGCCGTATGAATAGCTTGCACGCAGGTTGACATTCTCCGAAGGATTGTATCTGAGGTTTGCACGCGGGCTGAAGATGACTCCGTCAATGAGGTTGTGCTTGTCAAGACGACCTCCTATCAGGATGCCCCACTTCTCGTTCTTCCATTCGTTCTGGGCATAGGCGCTGGCTATCCTTACTGTCTGGTCGGTAATTCTGTCATAGCCCCACATGTTGTCCCTCAGATAGTCCTCGTTGTACTCCAGACCGACAGTCAGGTCAGATGGCATGAACAGGAATCTTTCGGCCTTGAACACATACTGTGCTCCGCCAACCCACGTCAGGTCGGTGGTCTTTCCATATGCATTAGGGTCCATTCCTGCACCGTAGTAGCTGTCGCGGGATATGTGCTGGAGTGAAGCGAAGGCATTGATCCTGTGCTTCTGATTCCTCGAGAACCAGTCGAATTTCAGACCACCGGTATTTATTCCATGCTTGGTCTGCTCGGCAATCATCGCCTCATGCGGAGGAAGGTCGATGTTGTCACCGCCCCTTCTGAACTCTTCGAGGTGGTGGTACTCCGCGGTGATCTTCGAGTACAGGCCGGTCTTTACATAGCCTCGGAAGCCCACGGTCTGCCCTGAAATTTTCGAAAGTTCGGTGAATCCGTCACCGTTCGCGTCCCATGCATCCTTGGCTGTATTCTGTCCGAACACAGCAAGCCCCATCATGTTGTCTTCAGATACGATTGAGGCATTGATGTCTGTGGTGTTGTGCATTGCGGACGAACCTCCTATCAATGTGGTCGTGTTCGATATGGTCGCTGAATTCCTCACAGGCTCCTTAGTGATTATGTTGATGGTACCAGCAATTGCTGATGAACCGAAAAGGGCGGAACCGCCGCCTCTCATGACCTCGACCCTGTCTACCATGTTCGCCGGCAGCTGTTCGATTCCATATACGCCCGCCAATGCGCTGAAGATCGGGCGGGAATCGATCAGAATCTGGGTGTACTGACCGTCGAGGCCGTTGATCCTGACCTGCTGGAAACCGCAGTTCTGACAGTTATTCTCGACCCTGACTCCCGGCTGGAAGGCCAGTCCCTGGGCTACAGTCGTGCAGTTAGATCTGTCATAGACATCCATTCCGACCACATTCACAAGTGTAGGGGACATCTTTCTAGTGGTCTCGCTTCTTGTTGCCGAAACGATGACTCCGTCTATCTGTATATGGTCTTCTTCAAGCGAGAAGTTGACCTCGTACGATCTGCCTCTCCTGATAGTGACCTCGTGGCTCTGGGTCTTGTATCCTACCGCAGAAACCTCTATCGTGAAGGTGCCTTCAGGGGCGTTTCTTATCATGTAGTGGCCTGTGTTCTCCGTCGTTACACCTATTGTGGTTCCTTTGATGACAACCACCATGTATGGAAGGTGCTCGCCTGTGTTCCTGTCTATTACGTGTCCATGGATATGTGCATCCGTATCCTGTGCCTTGGCGGACAGTACTATGCATAGTGCCGCCACCAAAGCTGAAAATATTCTTTTCATCTTATTGGCTTGGTTTGTTGTTTTCTGAATCTTTATGATGTGGACCGACTTACGTCGGAGGGAATTTCCGGCCCTTCGGATCATTCCATTCCTTCCGGGACCGGTCTGTGGGAGAAGGTCAGCACTGTGGCGGACCACGATGCTTGAAGGCCGTATACACCTGAGACAGATAATCTGGCGCTCCGGGTACGGCGTAAGGTTCAGAAAGCATCTGAAGCGGAGTTCCGGAGTCTTGGAAGGTAGCGGCGGTTTCAGACTGGAAGTTTGAGAGAATGTCGATCACGGCATACTGAGAGTCACTATGCTCGTGTTCCGCATCGCCTCCGAGATGGGAATGCACAATGGATGAACCATTGGCGATATGGGTGTGCGAGAACATGCTGATACCTGCATAGTAACTGCAGAATACCATCATAAGCAACAGCGCCGTATATGTCTTGATATGTCTCATTCCAGCTGGCAAAGATAACTAAAAATTATCGTATCAGGCAATCTTTGCTATCCGTCTTCTCTTTGCCTCGGATCCAGCCCGTCTAAACAGATGTTTGTCTGTCCATATTCAGATAAATCGGCGCCACCAATACCAGCCAGGGAATGAAAAATGCTCCGCTATATAAGTCTGGTAGTATATACCCAAGGGGAACATTACGAATTTACCTGTTCATCAATGGTTTCCAGATGTATGTCGTCAGGAACGATTTGTCCATGTTTGTGACCATTCGCTCGAACATCGGGGCGGCGAAAGAGAAGGTAAGGAGGTCGGATTTGACGCAGGTTCTCATTGCTGTGTCCATGCCTCCGAGGATTGCACGAGGATTCTCTTTCCGAGCCTCGTCAAAGGCGAATGTGAGCATCTGCTCGCAGCCCGAGCCGAAAGGAACTATGACATTGTCAATCCTGGTGTTGTCGAAGCTTGATAATGTATGTAGTGCCGAGATGACATCAGGCTTTGCAAAGACACAGTAGATGACAGGATTGTCGCTTTCAGTAAGTTGGTCTATCGGTTTGAATATCACATATCTTCCGGTAGGATGTGCGACAGGATTGATCTGATGTAGGAGGTTTGTCTGCTCACGGTCGATCTTGAAC
>JAFUJQ010000001.1 GCA_017473705.1 Bacteroidales bacterium
GAGGAACATTGCCGCAAAGGCAAGAACCGCAGCGACTATCACTACAAGGATAATCGAATATATGACTGTATATGTATTACTGTTTGTATTCATACCTTATATATATTAAGCGATTTTTACCTTCTTTGCCCTTCTCTTGATGGAGCCTTCGATCACGTAGTGGTCGATGAGCGGTGCAAATGTGTTCATGAGGAGGATGGCGAGCATCATTCCCTCTGGATAACCCGGGTTCCACAGACGTACTGTCACTGCGAGAGCACCTACGAGGAATCCGTAGATCCACTTTCCACACTCAGTCTGAGCTGAAGTCACAGGGTCAGTTGCCATGAATACGGTACCGAAGAGGAAACCGCCCATCACAAGCTGATAGTATCCTGGGAGGTCAGTTGCGCCTACTGCATATCCGAGATATCCGATTGCAAGTCCGCCGAGAACTGATGAAACCATGATCTTCCAGCTTGCAACGCCAGTCCAGATGAGGAGGATGGCTCCGAGGAGGATTGCGATCACTGAAGTCTCACCGACTGATCCTGGGATTGTACCTACGATCATGTCCCAGAGCTTAGGCTGGAGGTTTGCAAGGGTAGGGTCTGCAAGTGGAGTCGCTCCTGAGAAACCGTCCACCAGACCGTTGCCTGCCTGGAATGCAACACCCTCGTTCACGAATCTCTCTACACCACCTGTCCATACTGTGCTGCCTGACATCTTGCTCGGATATGAGAAGAAGAGGAATGCACGGGTGAGGAGTGCAGGGTTCCAGATGTTCATACCTGTGCCGCCGAACACTTCCTTGCCGATGATCACTGCGAATGCGACTGCGATTGCGAGCATCCAGAGCGGAACGTCAACAGGGACGATAAGCGGGATGAGCATACCTGACACGAGGTAACCCTCGTTCACTTCGTGTCCCTGGATCTGAGCCGAAACGAACTCGATGCCGAGACCTACGAGGTATGCAACGATATATAGAGGAAGCACCTTTACGAGACCGTAAAGAACGATGTTCCAGAAGCCCCAGTCAGCGAGGCCGAAAGCGAGCTTGTGCTGATAACCTACATTCCAGATACCGAAAAGCATTGCAGGAACGAGGGCGAGCACAACCATGATCATGACTCTCTTCAAGTCGACGCAGTCCCTTACGTGAGCTCCCTTGCGGGTAACTGTGTTCGGAACGAAGAGGAATGTCTCAAAAGCGTCGAATGTCGAATGAAGGAATCCGAGCTTGCCGCCTTTCTCAAAGGTCGGCTTGATCTTGTCTACAAAATTTCTTAATCCACTCATATTCTTAGCTTTTAGCACATTTCTTTCAACATGAGAGCGATACCGTCAGTGATGATCTGCTGGATATCGATCTTTGATGGACATACATACTCGCAGAGAGCGAAGTCTTCCTCGAGTACCTCATAGATGCCGAACTTCTCCATCTTGTCGATGTCGTTTGCGAGGCATGCCTTGAGGAGATATACAGGGTAGAGCTCCATAGGGAGAACCTTGCTGTATACGTCGTTCAGGACGAATGCACGTGGACCTCCGTGGAGGTTTGTGTCCATGTCATACTTCTTCTTAGGTGTGAGCCATGAGAAGTATGTGCGTGATGAACTGAACTGGCCTGGCCTGAATGGCTTTGCCCATCCGAGAAGCTCGTACTTGTTACCCTCTTCGAGGATGGTCACCTGATTGTCGAAGAATCCGAGGTATCCCTCTGCTCCGATGTTTGTACCGGTGAGTACGTCTCCGCTGATGAAACGAAGGTTCTCAGGTGTCTCGTAGAACTCCTTGATGTCCTTCATCGAGATGCCAGGGTAGCCGTCAACATATGCAGGGTTCACTGCCTTAGGTCCTGTAACGGCGATCTTTCTTCTTACGTCGTACTTACCTGTGTTGAAGAGCTTTCCTATTGCTGCGAGCATGAGCAGTGACACTGTCCATACTGTCTCGCCTTTGCGGATAGGGCTGATGTGGTGGATCTGCACACCTACGTTACCTGCCGGATGCTTGCCCTCGAATGTGTGGACAATCACGTTGGTGAGCTTGTGGAAAGGTGTGCCTGAATAGTTGGCTGAGTTAAGTGAAAGGTGTACTCCGCCGTCAGTGAGCTTGCCGAGAGCGTCGACTGCAGTCTGGATGTCTGCGAGGTCACCCTGGAGAGTGAACTCAGGACTTGCTGCAAGCGGTGCGGTCGTGAATGCCGACACGAAGATTGCCTTAGGCTTTACCTCAGGGTTAGCGATGATGCCGTAAGGCCTCTGAGTGAGCGCCGGCCAGAGACCTGCAGTGAGGAGGGCTTCCTTGATCTGTTCTGCAGACATGTCTGCCACTCTCTTCACTCCGTAGTCTACATACTCCTGCTTCTCATCAGCTTTGATGCGGACCTCAAGCAACTTTCTCTTTTCGCCTCTTACAACCTCTGCGACTGTTCCGCTTACCGGTGACGCGAAGAGGATGTTCTGAGACATCTTGTCTGCCAGTACTGGTGAACCTGCAAGGACCCTGTCGCCTTCTCTTACCAGAAGCTTCGGTACGAGGCCTCTGAAATCGGTCGGCTTCACGGCCACAACATCAGGTGTGATCACCTTCCTGGTGTTCTGGGCAGCCACTCCTGAAATCGGAATGTCCAGCCCCTGTTTCAAATAGATGTTGTTTGACATTATATAAACCGTTTTGAGTATAGATTGCAAAAATCGCCCGCGAAGTTACACAATTTTTACCTATTTACGAAGTAAAAAGCCCTTTTTTGATTGCAATGTTTTATATAATTTTGCGTCCTCGTTATCGTAATGATGTAAATTGTATGGGAAACAAGGGAAACGCTATCTTGGAAGGGCTGAACAGTGAGCAGGTTGCCGCTGTCAGCTGTGTTGACGGACCTGTGCTGATAGTAGCGGGTGCGGGATCGGGAAAGACCAGAGTGCTTACAAGCAGGATTGCATACATTCTCGCGGAGAGACAGTGCGATCCGGCAAGGATTCTGGCACTGACATTTACGAAGAAGGCCGCTTCGGAGATGAAGGAGCGGATCGCCCTAATGGTGGGCGAGAAGCGTGCGCGTCGGCTTTACATGGGTACATTCCACTCGGTATTCATCAGGTTCCTGCGCGAATTTGCGGAGGTTCTCGGATATCCGAAGACATTCACAATCTATGACACAAGCGACTCTGTCAGCGCCATCAAGGCCTGCATCAAGGAGCTTCAGCTTGACGAAAAGGTCTATAAGCCGAAGGATGTGCTTTCGCGCATATCCATGGCGAAGAACAACCTGGTGACTCCGGGTGCTTATCGCCGCAATGCGACGGCGCAGCAGAACGATGCTGCCGCCAAGAAGCCGCGCATAGTGGACATTTATGATCTTTATGCCCATAAGTGCAAGCTTTCGGGGGTGATGGATTTCGACGATATCCTTCTGAATATGAACATATTGCTTCGTGACAGTCAGGAGGCGTTCCAGTCCATAGCCGGACGTTTCGACTACATCATGGTCGACGAGTATCAGGATACCAACTTCGCTCAGTATCTCATCCTGAAGAAGCTCAGTCATTTCCATCAGAACATCTGTGTGGTGGGTGATGACTCTCAGTCCATCTATGCCTTTCGCGGAGCCAAGATCGAGAACATCCTTAACTTCAAGAAGGACTATCCTCAGCACAACATCTTCCGTCTGGAGCAGAACTACCGTTCTACCCAGGTGATTGTAAATGCAGCCAACTCGCTGATAGCCAGGAATTCGGCCAGGATTCCGAAGGAGTGTTACTCGATGGGTGATGAGGGTGAGAAGATCCGCCTGATCCAGGCTTATACGGAGCAGGAGGAGGCTTTGCTCGTGGCTTCGTCGATTGTGTCAAGAATACATTCGGCAGGCGCTCAGTATCAGGACTTTGCCATCCTATACAGGACGAATAACCAGTCTCGTGCGCTTGAGGAGGCTTTGCGTAAACGCAATCTTCCGTATGTCATTTATTCCGGTCACTCGTTCTTCGAACGTGCGGAGGTGAAGGACATGATGGCGTATTTCAAGCTGGCGGCCAATCCGAGTGATGACGAATCTTTCAAGAGGGTGGTCAACAAACCGGCTCGAGGAATAGGAGATACATCTTTGAATGCCTTGGCGGCAGCCGCTGTCGGCCACCAGACATCGCTGTTCAAGGCGGCATATGCTGAAGATCTTGAGTCATATGGACTTAAAACTGCGGCGGTCAAGAAGATACGTGAATTCTGCGAGATCATAAACGGTCTGGCTGTCCGGGCGTTGAAGGAAGATGCATATGATATTGCGGTTGCTCTTGCAATGCAGTCGGGTCTGCTCGCATTTTATAAGGCGGATACAAGCATAGAAGGACAGTCCCGCACAGCGAATATAGAAGAACTTCTCAATTATGTGAAGGCATATGTCGAGGAGAAGCAGAATGAAATGTTTGAGGAAATGCAGGCGGAAGGCACGGTAGATGATGGAGTCGAACTGACTGCTTCAGATCTTCCGAAGGTCCTGTTGGGAGATTTCCTTGAAAACATATCGCTCTTGAGCGCAGTAGATATGGAAGAAGACGAAGAAGGAACCAATAAGGTTGTACTGATGACCGTGCATTCGTCAAAGGGCCTTGAGTTCCCATATGTATATGTAGTGGGAATGGAGGAAAACATATTCCCGTCGGGCGGTTGGATGGCTTCCGAGAGTGAAATCGAAGAGGAAAGGAGGCTCTTCTATGTAGCTATGACCCGTGCCAAGAAGGCTGTGGCGTTCTCTTTCGCCCAGACCAGAATGAGGAATGGAAAGCATGAGTCAAACTCGCCAAGCAGATTTGTAACTGAAGTGGATCCGATATACATAGCTAATCCATTGTCCAGGGAACGTGAAGAAGGTGAGGTCAGAAGGCAGTCTTTCGGGACATGGAAGAAGGATGGCGGACAGGGCGGTCCAGGATACCGGTATGGTCAGTCTTCAAGACCTGAAGTGGTGCGTCGCTCACCGGGGCAGTCTCCACGTCCGGCGCAGCCGCTGCAGCGCAGGACTGAGCCGACTCCGGTACGTCGTCCGCAGACAGTTCCACCGAGAGTACCTGCGGCAGATTTTGAACCGACTCCAATTCTGGAACTCCGGGTGGGCCAGAGAGTTGAGCATAACCGTTTCGGATTTGGCAAGATTCTCGAAATTTCTGGAAATCCGACCGATTTGAAGGCAAAAATAGCCTTTGACGACCATGGAGAGAAGATTTTGATCTTAAAATATGCAAAAATTCGCGTCGTAAACGTTGGTCAATAGGTAAAATTTACTATCTTTGCGTCGAAGTTTTTCATAGTTTAAGTTTAGGTTAAGTAGCGGGGCAGTCGCAGTGAGTGCGATTGTCCCGTGAATTTTTTCTGAGGGGATAGCGATTTGCCATCACTATCCTCCTTATAAAAATCTTTGACAATCAGCTTCAAAAAGAGAAAAATCTGCGTTTAAGAAAAGAAAAAAAATCTTTTTCTTTATTTTATCCCCTTTCTCGATCACCTTTCATACTTTTGCTTCCGCTGCAATGTCGCAGTGATTTAAAGATATGGAGGAGAAAGATGATGAAAAAAATGTTCTGGCTGCTGCTTGCAGCTGTTTCGTGTGAAGCGTTGGGGGAAGGTGATGATGGCACAGGAATACTGCGCGTGTCATTCGCCGATGGTCAGGAAGAAATGACCCGTACGTCGGCTGAGATTCCGGATGCCGATGACTTTACCATTACCGTAGCCGACTCCAAAGGAAGGAGTCTGTATTCCGGGCTGTACAGTGCATGTCCCGAGGAACTGGAGGTTCCTTCCGGAAGTTATGTGGTGAGTGCGTTGTCTGCCGATTTCAAGAAGCCTGCATTTTCCGCCCCTCAGTATGGAGATGAACAGTGTGTCGTTGTCAAAGACGGGACTGCTGCTGATGTCAAGCTGGAGTGTAATCAGCAGAACAGTGGTATCAGACTGAAAGTGGATCCTGATTTTCTTACGGCATATCCGGACGGTGTCCTTTTCCTGAAGTCTCCCGAAGGGAAACTGATGTATGGATATTCTGAAAAGAGGATTGCATACTTCCTGCCTGGACAGGTGTCTCTGTTGCTCAGCAGAGGGAGTGTGGATGAGGTGCTGATGACGAGGACGCTTCAAGCGGGTGAGGTTCTCGACCTGAAGGTGGATGTGGCGGCTTCCTCGTCTTCCCAGCCAGATAGGACGTCGGCCCGTATTAAAGTTGTGGTTGATACGTCACGGGTTTGGATATCAGATGCTTATGAGATAGGAGGGACCTCTGATAAAGGAGGAGAAGCGTCCTCTGCCATGACCGTCCAGCAGGCGCAGACGTCAATCGGTGCTGAGGAAGTATGGGTCTGCGGATATATTGTCGGAGGGGACCTGACGTCGGCATCGGCTTCTTTTACTGCCCCGTTCCAGTCGCGTACGAACATTGTCATAGGACCCAGGTCATCCACCTCGTCAAAGGCTTCGTGCCTCTCGGTGCAGCTCCCTGCAGGCAAGTTCAGAGATGCCTTGAACCTTGTGGACAATGCTTCCCTTCTTGGCCGAAAAGTCTGTCTTAGAGGAGATGTCGTCGAGGCTTATTATGGAATCCCAGGAATAAAGAATATTTCAGATTACAAATTGTAAGGCCTGGCTGAACCATACCCTCTGCAAGAGGTTCTCAATTCACCCCGTTTTTAATTGTTGCTCCTTTTGTGCTTATAATCTGTAAGCATGAAGGGAGTATCTGCTTATAGATATTAACTTAACCTATAATTATATTAATGGAATAATTATTTGTTTTGCAACGAAATATCCATATCTTTGCACGCTTTTCATAAAACTATATTATTCAAAATAGATGAAAAATTTTAAGTTGTATTTGATTTCTGTCATTGCAGTTCTGGCTCTCGGAAGCGTGCCTGCATATGCCCAGACTCAGGTGAAGGTTACCGGAGTGGTGACCTCTGCCGAGGACGGACTGCCGATGATGGGCGTGGGAGTCATGGCTGGTCCAGGCAACGGTGTGATAACATCGCTTGACGGAGACTATGTCATCGAAGTGGCCCCTGGTACTGAGCTTGTCTTCTCAAGCATTGGCTTCGTGGATGAGAAAGTGACAGTGCCTTCTGTGGCCGAGTTCGTCCACAATGTAGTCATGCAGCCTGAAAGCCTTAAGCTCGACGATGTGGTGGTGATCGCATACGGAGTGAGAAAGAAGGGTACGGTTGCCGGCTCGGTTTCGACCGTTAAGTCGGAGAAACTCGAAAACACCCCGACAGCAGCGTTTGACCAGGCTCTTCAGGGCCAGGTAGCCGGTCTTACCGTGCTGTCGAGCACCGGTGAGCCAAGCGCGTCTGCAACGATGACTATCCGTGGTACAAACTCCATCAACTCCGGAACCGCGCCGCTTTACATTCTTGACGGAGTCGCTATTTCAGCATCAGACTTCAATACTATCAACCCGGCCGACATCGAGAGCATGTCCGTTCTGAAGGACGCCTCCTCGACTTCGATCTATGGTGCGCGTGCAGCCAACGGTGTGATCGTGATCACGACCAAGCGCGGACGTAACATGGAAAGACCCAATGTGAACTATCGCATGCAGATGGGATGGTCTGCCCTGGCTCAGGGAAAGTGGGACCTGATGAACACGGCAGAGCGCATCCAGTATGAGAAGGAACTCGGACTGACAGCGGGGCAGAACTACGACTATCTGTCAGGCATTGATGTCAACTGGATGGATGTAGTCTTCAATGATTCGGCGATGCTCCAGAGCCATGAGGTGTCGGTTTCCGGTGCCACTGAGACTACAAACTATTATTTCTCAGGCGGATATTATGACCAGGAGGGTATTGCTCCAGGCTCGCAGTTCACCCGTTATTCGATGCGATTCAATTTCGAGCAGCAGATGGCCAGGTGGCTGAAGATGGGAACAAACACCATGTTCAACTATCAGGACATTCTTCAGGCTGATGAAGGAGCATATACTCTGGTGACACCGATTTCAGCAGCACGTTTCATGCAGCCATACTGGAATCCTTACAAGGCGGACGGATCCCTGGCATCTATCAATGACGGTACATGGAAGGGCTCGGGCCAGAATCCTCTGGAGTGGCTGGCGAACAATCCTCTGGCTTACAAGAAATACAAATTGTTCTCGACTGTCTTTGCCGAACTTACTCTTTATAAGAATCTCGTGTTCAAGTCTCAGTTCGGTGTGGACTTCTCGCATACTACAGGCTTCAGCCAGTCTTTCCCTGACTATGCTCCAAATCTCGGAGAGGGAAGCGCAGCCAGAAGCTCGAGTGACGGTCTGAACCTGCAGCTGTCAAATACGTTGACCTATCGTTTCGATATAGACAACATCCATGATTTCAATTTCCTGCTCGGTCATGAGTGGCAGGATTATCATTCGGAGGGATTCAGTATCAGTACGGCAGGACAGAACAACTCCAAGCTTACAGACGTGTCGACAGGAACGAGAGCAACCTCATGGACCAGCAATTCAACCTCGGATTATTCCCGTGTGTCTTTCTTCGGCCGTGCAGAGTATAACTTCGCAGACCGCTACTATGGTGAGGTTTCGCTCCGTACGGACGGATCATCAAGATTCGGAAAGAACAACCGCTGGGGTGTGTTCGGCGCTGTGGGATTCATGTGGAACCTTCGCAACGAGGACTTCATGGCGGACTCCCGCAGCTGGCTTACCATGGCTCAGGTCGCTCTCAGTTCGGGAACGTCAGGTAACTCTGAAATTCCTAATTATGAGCATCTTGCACTGATTGGTGGCGGCTCTGACTATATCGGAGATGCAGGCATCGCGCCTATACAGCCGGGTAACGAAGACCTTACATGGGAAAACACATGGACCTCGAACCTTGCCTTCCATTTCGGATTCTGGAACAGGCTCAATGTGGATCTTGAACTGTACAACAAACTTACTACCGACATGCTGATGTCTGTTCCTCTGGCATTCTCGCAGTCCAACGGATATGGCTACAAGTGGTCAAATGTCGGCGCCATGGTCAACAGGGGAGTTGAACTCAATGTGAATGCTACAATCCTGCAGATCAAGGACTTCATGTGGGCGGTGAACGCCAATGTAGGATATAACCACAACAGGCTTACCGAACTGTACAACGGAGTCGATGAATATGAGACTTCCAACACCAGCACCAAGCTCGTGGTGGGACATCCGGTCGGAGAGTTCTATGTAAACCGCTATGCCGGCGTAAATCCTGCAAACGGTGATGCGCTCTGGTATG
This sequence comes from Bacteroidales bacterium, assembly GCA_017473705.1. Classification (GTDB taxonomy): domain Bacteria; phylum Bacteroidota; class Bacteroidia; order Bacteroidales; family UBA932; genus Cryptobacteroides. The sequence continues at coordinate 9,234 of JAFUJQ010000001.1, forward strand.
ACAAGGACGGAAGGATCACCAATGAGCTTCGCGACGAGGACAAGGTTCTTGTCGGAAAGACCTACCACGCTCCATGGCAGGGCGGTTTCGGCACCAACCTTTCATGGAAAGGTCTGAGCCTCAGCGCCCAGTTCAGCTGGGTGGGTGACCGCTGGATGATCAACAACGACCGCTACTTCGATGAGTCGAACGGACGCTTCATGACATATAACCAGTCAAAGAGGCTCCTCGATCGCTGGAAGCAGCCGGGCGACATCACGGACATCCCTCGTCACGGCGTCTACACGGAGTTCGACAGCCGCCTCCTCGAGGATGCGTCGTTCCTCCGACTCAAGAACCTGATGCTTTCATATTCTCTCCCTTCGGGCCTTCTCAAGAAGACAGGTTTCATAAGGGGACTCAGGATATATGCACAGGGACAGAACCTCCTCACATTCACCAACTTCTCAGGTCTTGATCCTGAAGGTGTATCAAACATTTATGCGGCACAGTATCCTATGTCCCGCCAGTATACATTCGGTCTCGACCTCTTATTCTAATATGAAGATGATGAAGAACATATATATGAAACTTATGAGGATGGCGGCAGTGATTGCCGTATCCTTCAGTCTTGCTTCGTGTCTGGAGAAGTTCCCTGGCGATGCCATCCTCGAGACCGAAAGCATGAAGAGCCTGGACGATGCCGAGCAGATCCTGACCGGCATCTACACGGCCTACATGAGCAGCGGCCTCTACAGCGGTTACCTGACCCTCTGTCCGGACATCCAGGCTGACCTTGCATATGCCGTTCAGGGAAATACCAATACATTCGGCACCTTGTGGCAGTGGGACATCCGTTCTACAAATGCCGAGGTTGAGGCCGTCTATGCCTCTCTTTACAGGGTGATCGGAAGATGCAACTTCTATCTTGACCAGGTTGACGCGCTTCGTGACAGCATGACAGATGATGAACAGATCAAGTATCTCGACTACTATACAGGAGAGGTCTACTGCGCCAGGGCTCTGGCATATTCTGAGCTTGTCAAGTGCTTCTGCAAGGCCTATGATCCTGCAACTGCAGAGAATGAGCTTGGAGTGGTCCTCGCAGATACATATTTCGGTGAGAAGCCTCAGAAGCGTGCAAGCCTGTATGAATCCTACCAGTTCATTCTTTCAGACCTGGCAAAGGCTGAGGAAATGCTTGATGAGGAAAATGACGCCTATAATTCTCCATACTTTACAAATGCGGCCGCTCATGCCATTCATGCAAGAACCGCTTTGTACATGCAGGATTGGGATATGGCGGTTTCGGAGTCTTCGCAGCTGATAGATTCCGATTCCTTTGCACTTGCTTCTGCAAGAAGTTATTATACTTCAAGCCAGACATATCTGGATTACATGTGGACCAATGACAGTTCTTTCGAGAACATATGGAGGATAGGCTACACCGCGACATCCTATGGCGGAGCTATCGGATCGGTCTTCCTCAATTTCACCACTGACTATACTTATTATTACCCTGACTATGTACCTGCGCAGTGGGTTCTCAAGCTTTACGGATCCGGAGATGCCCGATATAATGCCTATTTCGCAAATGCCCAGACAGGATATGCACATGGACTCACATGGCCTCTCCTGGTGAAGTATTTTGGCAACGAGTCACTGATGGCAAATATGATCTATCATGTGAATATGCCGAAGCCGCTCCGTCTTGCAGAGCAGTATCTCATCCGTGCAGAGGCTTATTGCAGGAAAGGCGACTATGGTGCGGCGTCTGCCGATCTCACCACTCTTCGCGAGTCCAGATATGTAAGCGGAGGCGCCACCGCGGTCAATTCCTCAAACTGGCTGCAGGCGATATCAGATGAAAGAGTGCGTGAACTTTATATGGAAGGTTTCCGCCTCCATGACCTGAAACGATGGGATATGGGCTTTGAACGCACTCCGCAGTCTCAGACCCAGTCTGAAGGAAGTTCTCTGAAGATAAAGGCCGGCGATCCTTTGTTCGTATGGCCTATACCTAATCACGAACTTTCTTCTCCTGGATCCCAGATCCAGCCAAATGAGAGCAACAGATAATTTGATGACGTATGAAGCATAAATTCAGATACATTGCAATTACTTTCCTTGCCGCTGTTGTATTGACCGGCTGCAAGGAGAATTATGTGACATATGACGATGCCGAATATGTCATGTTTGCCGACACCATGGCGACATATCCTGTCCGTATGGATGTCGAGTACTTCAGCATTCCGGTGGTGTCCACCGTCGTGCGTGATTATGACCGTACATTCGGTGTAGAGGTCATAGACAAGGGAAACAACGCTATTGAGAATCTGCACTATCGTCTTAAGTCCAACACTGTGACAATCAAGGCGGGCGAAATGCGTGCAGATGTCCTGGTACATGGTTTCTATGATAATATCGAGGCAACGGACTCCCTGGGATTCCAGTTGCGCCTGGTCATGGACGAAAGGCTTGAAATGCCTCTCTACGGCAGCAGTACCAAGGCTGTTCTGATGAAGAGCTGTCCGTTCGACGTCAATAACTTCACAGGATACTGTGTGCTTACTTCAATGTTCCTGTATCAGTACAGCATCACCGGTTCTTACCAGAAACTGGTGTATACCGAGAAACATCCGACTCAGGAGAATATGATCATATGCCGTAACTGGATCAATGACGGCTATGACGTGACAATGACATTCCACCCTGAGGACCCTATGAAACCTCTGGTGACAATGGACGAGGGACAGGTCGCTTCGGATGAGGGTTCATTCTTTGGAACGGCTCATGGAGATGACCGCATACAGGTCAGAAGCAGCGCCTTGAATGAATCCATATTCTATCCTTGTGGCAGCTATCTCTACATCTGGACGGAAATGTATGTGGAGAATCTGGGAACCCCTGTAGGAACGGTAGGACATTTCTATAATATCATGGAATGGATAAGTGACGAGGAGGCCGAGCGTCTCAAAAGGGAAGGAATGTAAAATCACATGACTGTTTGAATTATGAAGAAGAATAATATATCAGGATTTTTTGCAGCCCTCGTGATGGGATCTGCATTGTTTGCGGCTTCTTGCGAAAAGCCGTCAGAAGAGACTCCGGCTCCGGAGTTCCCTCAGCTCATTGAAAAGACTGTCACTCCCGGCGAGTCTGTGACAATACCAGTTCAGGCAAATCTGGATTGGGAAATCTCAGTTCCGGAGAACGGCCTTCAGTGGTTCTGGATTCAGGATGGGGCGTTTCAGCTGTATAGACTTAGCGGAAAGGCCGGAGAAGCGGAGGTCGTGATAGGTGTTTCCGCAACGGAGGAATTCGACAATGACCGCGTATGCGAAGTCACAATGACAATGGGGGGCGAATCCAAGGTTATTGCCAGACTTACCCGCCCTTCCAAGGAAAAGCATTTGACCGTCTATGCAGCAGTAGTTACAGACGGTGAGGTCCAGTTCAACGAGACAGGAGACTCATACCTCTATGAAACAGAGGAGGCGGAGTCTGTCGACATGATATGGACAGGCACCGAATTCAGGCTTCCGATAAAGGTCGAGTCAAATTATAACTGGTCAATCAAGACACCTGAGTGGGCGAGAGTCGATGTCCCTTCGGACGGAGTGGGCGAGAAGACCCTCATTGTCTATGGAGTGCCTTCTGCGTATCCTCTGGATGCCGCTTCAGGCAAACTTCAGTTCATGTCGGGAGAGACGGTTGTGAAGGAATATGTTGTGAATATTCCGGGATGCAAGGATATTTTCTCTTACAAGATGGATATGAGCATCACTGAGCTGGAGTTCAACTTTCAGGGCCAGATCAAGGTGGCTACCGGCTTCATCGACGGTCCTGCAACCGGTTATGTTTCCGGTGCGGACGGAATCAGGGTCATTGCGCTCAGCAGGAATGAGTCTGGTTTCTCGGCCGATGCTCCTTCATGGCTGGAGGTGAATGTGGCGGAATATGACCGGACTGAAGGCGCTGATGTACTTCAGCAGAGGAACATAACCGTATCGGTTGCACTGAATGAGGGAGACAACCGCCATGCGGCTCTCCTGTTCCTGCCTCCGACACTCACAGTTGCGGCTTCAGACCTGTTCGAGGGAACCGAGATCAAGGAAGAGTATAAGCAGTATTCAGTTCCTGTGACACAGCTTTCAAGCGATCAGGAATTCATTTCCATGTTAGCCAATCCATCTGACATGGCTGCCGGCGGAGCTACATTCGCTGTTTCGGAAAATGAGGACCTCTATGACAGATTCGGACAGACAAGATATGCATATGAGCTTGTCTATACCAATCAGTATGCAAGAGACAACGCCAGAATGATCTTCACATCGGCAGTGACATCCTATAAGGTGTTCGACGAGAACGGCTTCCTTTCGATGACACTTGACGAGGACATGAAGGGAGGAGTCGTGGATATGGTTTCAGAAACCGCTCAGACCGGTCATGTTGTGCTGTATGGAACAGAAGGAAATGTTCTTGCTGTTATCGAGTGCCGCTTTGATCCCGAAGAGATTATCGGCGAAGTTGCAGATGTTGCCTTCATAGGAGAGAGCGTCATGTATGCTCCGATGGTCGGTGCGACCCTCGAGGATGTAAGTGAGGATCCGTCGTTCAGCCAATATCGTGAAGGACAAGCGCTTGTATATCATCTCCGTTATACGATGCCTGCGATGCCGATGACGATATCCATCCCGTCTTCAATCAAGAAGCATACGGTCAATCCGTATACGTTCAGGCATAATATCAGAGTGAATGACCTCAAGTATGACGAGGACTTCGTGAATGGAGTTCTCGGAGGCGTGGCTCTTGTCGATGGTGGTGTGACCATATATATGGAGATGCCGGAAGGAATGGATTACCTTCGTGGCAACATCATATTCTCCAACTCTGCCGACGAGACGATACTGGTTCTCGTATGCACTCTTGATCTTCGTGAAACTGCAGAATAACAATAAACTATGAGATATATCAAGAATATTGTCATCTGGCTGTCTGCGCTACTGACGGCAGCCGCCTGTACTCAGGCGGAGCCGGATTACCGCGATCACCAGTATGGTCATGTACAGTTCAAGCTGTATAAGGCCGCCTCATATGATGACACTCAGACCAAGGCTGTGCTTGAGCAGCTGGACTATCTGAAGGATGTCACCAAGATAAAGGTGGCCCTGGATTATGAAGGCAACAGGATATCACAGACACTTCCGGTCAATGCGTCGGACGACAATGCGGCCGAGTTCGGCCTGAGAAGTGACAAGCTCAAGCTTCTGGCCGGAAAATATGATGTCCTTAACTTCTCCCTTTTCAACAAGCTGGACGAAGTGGTTTATGAAGGCACTCCGGCTTCATCTCAGATGTCTTTTGAGGTGATTCCCGGCGGTCTTTGTGTCCACGATCTCCTGGCCAATGTGGTTGAAAGGGGCAAGGTGAGGTTTACCATAGTCAAGGACATGTCTGACTTTGAGCAGGTTACAAAGGCTCCTGCCCGTCCTTATACTTTTGATGAGATCAAGTTCATCACATTGTCAGTGAGATCCAAGGAGGGAGTCAAGACAAAGTTTGAAAAGCTTCCGGCAAAGTTCTCAGTGCATTTTGACGAGACGGATGATGTAGAGGACGGCTACCGTACATCGAGCCTCCAGTGCGATACGCTGCTGTCTCTGGTTGCCGGCGAGTATGTAGTCGAGTCATATGAAGCTTATGACTCAGGACGCAGTCTCCTGGAGACGAGCAACAGGAATGTGGCAGGTTTTGTCATAGAGGACAACAGTACCACTGAGGTGGATGTTCCCGTAAGGCTCTATCATACAGATGAGTACATAAAGGACTATTATGCCCTGTACGAGATATGGAAGGCTTTGAACGGTGATGAGTGGTATTATAATGGAGAAGACTATCCTGTCGGAATCAACTGGGACTTCAACAAGGATCCTGACCTCTGGGGTGACCAGCCTGGTGTCTCTCTCCACTCGAACGGACGAGTTGCCATGATAAATCTCAGCGGCTTCGGTTTCCATGGCCATATGCCTGCGGCACTCGGCCAGCTTACCGAGCTGGTGGAGCTGTATCTCGGTTCTCACAATGACAGCAACCAGTCTGCATATGATCCTACGGTGCAGCCGGGCAAGGGAACCAGAAACCGCTTCGAGAGACATAAGGAGCATATGAGGGCTCTTCATCCGGCAGAGCAGATGTCCGAGCCTGTAGCCAGAGCCTTGGCCGAGCATGACATAGTGATTCCGGAGACGGCAATGTACAGGTACATGCAGGAGTCTGACATAATCGACGAGACTACCGGTCGCATGAGGATCAAGCCTATGGACATGAACCACGGAAAGCTTACCAACGGTCTTCTTAGTCTCCCGCCGGAAATAGGAAAGCTTGCCAAGCTTGAGCAGCTCTTCATTGCAAACGGCGAACTGACCACTCTTCCTAAGGAAATGTCCGGTCTGGTATCCTGCACAGACATTGAGGTTTATAACTGTCCTAAGATGACAGAGTTCCCTATGGCTCTGGCCAGGATGCCGGAACTGGTGTCGCTCAACCTTGCCAACAATTCCCAGTGGAGTGCCGAGGAGGCATTGAAGGGTATCAAGGCTCTGGCTGAGGGACCTTCTGCTGAAAAGATCCAGATCCTGTATTTCAATGAAAACAGTCTTGAGGTGATCCCTAAGGAAATCAAGAATATGAAGAAGATGGGACTGCTGGATTTCTCTTCCAACAGGATTCATACGATAGAAGAGGCCTGGGGCAACGAGATCAAGCCGGTTCAGCTTTTCCTCGACAACAACCGCCTGTCTTCTTTCCCGGTAAATGAGCAGGGAGTCTTCTGCTTTACCGAGGATACTGAGACATTCTCTGTCCGCAATAACCTTTTCACTGAGTTCCCTGACATTTTCTCAGCGAAGTCCATATATACTATTGTGTCGATTGACTTCTCTTATAACAAGATTACCCGTTTCCAGAATGGTGACGCTTTCAAGGGTGTCAATGTGGAGACCCTCACCCTGGCCAACAATCCGGGAATCAAGGCTTATCCGATTGAACTGGCAAAGTCGAATTCCATTGTGATGTATGTCAATCTTAGAGGATGCAATGTGGAGGTTATTCCGGAAGGATCGTTCGAATATGAGAATGCCATATACCTGTCATCTCTTGATCTTTCATACAACGATCTTTCAGATCTGCCGAGAGATATGCATGCAGGAAATCTTCCGTACCTCTATGGTGTAGAGCTGTCTCACAACAGATTCAAGGAATTCCCTTGGGAGCCGCTTGACAGCCAGTATCTGACTGTCTTCGCCATCAGGTCGCAGCGCGATGAGAATGGTGAAAGGTGCCTGTCAGACTGGCCGGAGGGCATTTACCAGCACAGGGGACTGCGCGGATTCTATATAGGTTCGAATAACCTTGGCAAGATAGAAGACACTATTTCGACGATATGCTATTATCTTGACATCAGTGACAATCCTGAGATCATTTTCGATGCATCAGATGTCTGCTATGCCATTCAGGTCGGTGCATACATATTGATTTATGACAAGACGCAGGATATCAGGAACTGTGACATGCTGATAAACTAATGCTGGAGGAAAACACATGAAACACATACGAAGAATAATATTTGCTGCTGCCGCGGCTATGATTTCAGCGGCATGCGTGCCGGTATCACAGGTGGAACTCGGTGTCGATCAGACCAGCATCCAGATCGGTGCCGAAGGTGGCAGAAGGACTGTGCAGGTTACAGCACCTGGCAGCTGGGTTGCTATGACCGAGTCACCGTGGATAACGATTTCTCCGGCCAACGGACGTGGCTCTCAGGAGTGCACCATAAGCATAGATACTACTCTTGTGTTCGGCCAGCGCACAGGTGCTGTCAGGATTCAGAGCCTGGATGACTCGGATGACAAGAAGGATTTTGAGATCATCCAGAGTGGTTACGACTACCAGCTGACTCTAAAGGAGACCGAGAAGAACGTAGAGGACTATGCGGGTTATGACGACAGACATTTCGAGGTCAGGGTCAGGTCGAATGTAGACTTTGATGTCAGGCTTCCTGAAGGTGCGGCGTCATGGCTTTCGTTCAAGAAATCAGACCTTGTACTTGACAGGGGATCAAGGCCGCGTGAGACAGTGGTGAGGTTTGACTGGAAGGTCAATTCCCGTGACGTGGAAAGAATAGCAGATGTGGTCTTCCAGCCGAAGGAAGATGTGCAGATGGCTCGTCATGACGGCCTCAAAGTGATACAGAAGGCAGCCCTGCCTATAGAGGTCGGAACACCGGCAGGAGACTCTCTCGCCATTCTTGCAGTGAGCCGTGCGCTTGGAATGTTCACCGAGTGGGAGACATCGGAGAGGCTGGAGCATTGGAACAATGTGGCGGTGTGGAAGGACGGACCGAACAAGGGACGTGTCAGATATGTTCAGTTCTTCATGTTCAAGACCCAGGAGGCGATACCTTATGAAATCCAGTACCTTACTGCCGCAGAGGAGATTGCCATATATTCAAATGCCAACCACTTCCTCCGCAGCCTTGACACCGGCGAACATATCACGAAGCTCACAGGTCTCAAGAGGCTTACTATCGGAGCATATGGACTGACATCGCTCCATCCTGATTTCGTCAATCTCAAGAATCTCGAATATCTGGACCTCAGTTCCAACTGCTTCGAGTCTGTTCCGGACATATTGACTCCGGAAAACTTCCCGAACCTTCACGCTCTTGTAATGAATGCGAATCAGCGTCATACAATATATGACCTCAGCAATGATGTGAGGGAGAATGTCGGCGGTCTGATTGCAGATGATCTGAGGACCGAGGCCGGAATGGAGTCCTTTAAGAGGATACTCAAGTGGAACCAGCTGGACACTGTCCGTCTTTCGGTGAATTATCTGCAGGGAGAACTCCCGGATATGACAGACGAAGGACTTCCTGTGTGGACTTTTGAGGAACTGAAGGATTCTTTGGCAACAGGTCTGACAGCGCTTCCGACAGAACTTCAGAACCTTCCTAAGGTTCTTCCTGACACGCGTTTCTTTGCAATCAACTACAATCGCTTTACGGGAAGGATTCCGGAATGGCTTCTCAAGCATCCTAAGCTCGACCTCTGGGCGCCGTTCTCCCTCGTCTTCTCTCAGGAAGGCAAGACCAAGGACGGAAGGAATGCAGGCTTCAGCAACGAACCGACCAGTCTTGACGACTATTACAGACTGTATCCTAACAAGAAGTATAATCCGAGTAATATTGTTGAATGATGAAATTCATAAATAAGATATTGATACTTTCCGCAATTGTGGCCGGAGTCGCTTCCTGCGCTGTCGAGGCTCCGCAGGAAGAAGTAAAGCATCGTCCGGATGCTGCAATTGATGCTGTGCCCGGTCAGCTTCTCGTTCGCTTCGATCCACATGTCGCAGAAATCCTGGACAAGGCAGGTCTGACAAAGAGCGGCCCTGCCGCTCCAATGACCCGTTCCGGAATTCTCAGCGTGGACGAGGTGCTTGACCTTGTAGACGGATATTCTATAGAGAGAGTATTTCCTGCAGATCCGCGAAGCGAGGCGAAGGCCCGCGAAGAGGGACTCCATCTGTGGTATGTAGTCCGTTTCAATGAGGATTGTCCGGTCGCGCAGGTGGCTGAGAATCTTTCGAGACTCGGCGAGGTGAGCAAGGTGGAGTTCAACCGTACACTGAAGAGGGCCAGCGAAAGCAAGGCTGTGCCGTTGACTGCAGAGAAGCTGCGTCAGCTGACGACGAAGACCTCGTCTTCTGCATTCAATGACCCGCTGCTTGCCGATCAGTGGCATCTTGTCAATAACGGAGACCTCCGTCCGACCAAGTTTGTCAAGGATGCTGATGTTCAGGTTGAAAAGGCATGGACGGAGCTCGGATGCTATGGCGATCCTTCTATAATCGTTGCAGTTCTTGACGAAGGTGTGGATGTGACCCATCCGGACCTCAAGGCCAGCATGTGGGTGAATGAGGATGAAATATGGCGCTCGACCGAGGATAATGACGGCAATGGATATGCCGGAGACTATCACGGTTATAACTTTGTGCAGAAGACGGGTGTCATCTCTACAGACTCCAAGTATGATTCCGGACATGGAAGCCATGTGGCGGGAGTTATTGCGGCGACAAATAATAATGGAATAGGAATCAGTTCGATAGCAGGCGGTGACGGCTCTGCTCCTGGTGTGAAGATAATGTCCTGCCAGATTTTCTCAGGTATGTATGCAGGTACCGTCCTTGAAGAGGTGCGTGCCATCAAGTATGCAGCCGACAACGGTGCAGTGATCCTCCAGTGCAGTTGGGGATATATTTCTGGCGCTGCCAATCCATATGATTGGACTCCACAATATTCTACAGATGAAGAGTGGGAGTCATATAATGTCCTTGAAAGAAAGGCGCTTGATTACTTCATTCACCACGCAGGCTCTCCTGACGGTGTGATTGACGGCGGTCTGGCCATATTTGCTGGTGGAAATGAAGCTGCCCCGGCAGCCAGCTACCCTGGAGCATATCCTGATTTCGTAGCGGTCGCTGCGACAGCGGGTGACTTTACCCCTGCGGTATACAGCAACTACGGACCGGGAACAACGATTTCGGCTCCGGGCGGAGATCAGGATTATTACTGGGAGTATGCAGACGATGACCACTGGGTTGGAGAGATCGGATGCATTCTCTCTACGCTTCCTCTCAATGTGAGTGAAAGCGGATATGGATATATGGAAGGAACGTCAATGGCTTGTCCGCATGTCTCAGGAGTCGCTGCTCTTGGACTCTCATATGCAGCAAAGCTCAGACGCCACTTCACTGCTGATGAGTTCAAGGCCTTGCTGTATGAGACGGCAACCCCTATCGACAAGTATATGACCGGCACCAAACATTATAAGAAATATGTTGCAGACCTTGAGGGGTCTTCTCCATTGATGTCCTTTGATATGGCAGCCTTTAAAGGCGGAATGGGATACGGCCAGGTGAATGCATATGCGCTGCTCAAGGCTATAGAAGGATCAGGAGTTGAAATGACTTTCCCTAACCTTTATGTGGCTGCAGGCGGACAGGTGACAGCCGATCCGTCTATGTACATGGACGGAACCTCATTCTCAGTAACTGTGGCTGATCAGAGTGTCGCTACAGCGTCAGTCGAGGGCGGTAAGATCATAGTGAAGGGTCTCAAGACCGGTCAGACCGAAGCAACAGTGACCGGTTCGAGGACCGACAGATTTGTAATCACTGTCCGTGAGACAGCAAACGGCAACGGATGGCTGTAGTTGTAGTTTCGAGCGTAGTCGAGAAATCTGATGAGAGTATATGGATTAATAATGGCAATGTGTGTTGCGGTCATTGCGGCCGCGACAGCATCTGCGCAGATAAGAATCGTCCATCAGGACAGGCTGGAAGAAGTTTCCAGCCCGCGCCTGAGCGCCGATTCCGCATTTCTGCACTTTGATGCGACCCACATTGTCGCAGGTCCTATGAACGAAGATGACGCTCCGCAGACCTTTATCTATGCTTTTACCAATGAAGGTCCTGCGACTCTGCATATAGAAAGACTTGTATCGACCTGTTCCTGCGCATCTGCAACCTGCTCTGTAAAGGATATAAAGCCAGGTCAGAAGGCTGAAATAAGGGTGAAATACAATCCAAAGGGACATCCAGGACGCTTTGAGAGGAAGGTGTTCGTGTACACGCAGAAGGGCAATGCTCCGGCAGCCGTCCTGAGACTTTCCGTTGATGTGTCAAGCGGCGCCGACCTTTCGGCGGAGTGGCCCGTCCAGATGGGCCCGATCCGCCTGAGGCGCTCGGAAGTGTCTTTCGAAGGGGTCGGCAAGGCCGTAGAGACAATACGTTTCAAGAATGTAGGAGAAAAGCCTGTCGAACTTCAGTGTGAGACAGCATTCCTGCCTGAATGCCTTGAGTTATCCACAGTCCCGGAGATAGTTCAGCCGGGAGCAGAAGGTCGGATCAGAATCGCCTTCGATCCTTCAAGGCCCGGAATCAGAGAAACGATGAAAATCATCCTCAAAAGCCTCGGCCTTCCGCCATCCAAGTCAACCATAACCGTTGTCATTCCGAGCTCCCCGGATGTCATTCCGAGCGAAGTCGAGGAATCTAAATAATAACAAAGTTAAAACAACAATATGAAAAGAATAATCAGTCTGATCGCAGTCATTGCACTTTCTGCTGCAGTGATTTCATGTGACAAGAAAGACCTTTCAGAGCTGCAGCCGGTTCAGCTCGAAGTAAATGCCCACACCATTTCAGGACAGTGGCAGCTGCAGGAGTGGAACGGTGAAGAACTCGCTGAGGGTACATATGTATACCTTGACATTGTCCGCAACGACAAGACATACACCATGTATCAGAACATGGACAGCTTCACCGACGTCCCTCACGTCCTCACCGGCTCATACCACCTCTACACCGATGAGGAACTCGGAGCTCTCATCCGTGGAAACTACGACCACGATGGAGGCGAATGGGCGCACCGCTACGCAATCAAGAGCCTCACTGAAAAGGAAATGCTCTGGGTGGCGACAGACGACCCGTCATTCACGCAGCAGTTTATCCGCGTGGACAACATTCCTGTAGCAGAGTAGTCAGCAGACCCCGGTGTCTGTATTCATACGCCCCGGCATCCTGTCCCAGCTGACAATCTTCAGCATGCTATCCCACCAGCTGACAATCTCCAGTGTGCAATATCGACAAGCCCCGCTATCTTCAGCCAGATAGCGGGGCTCGCCATTCCGCGAAGCCCACCAGGAACCTTTCCCGTCCGCTTCGCTGCTTGGGAAATGCATGTTGGTGGACCGTCCGACAGAAAAAAGGCTGTTTTTGTGATGGACGGTGGTGAATTATGCTTTTTTGGCTCTGTTTTCGACACCGTCCGACATCTTTCTGGCCATTTTAATGATGGACGCTTCCGGCAATGGCAAGGCTGTAGCTGTTTTTGACGGGAAAGGGTGCAGCTCTGCCCGAAAACATGCGTTTCTATCAGAAACGGGCCGAACAGTATCCTGACATTTACATGAAAGCCGGCGATATGTATGTTTCAATATATCGCCGGCTTTCTTATCAGAAGTTTCACTATGTCATCCTCCGGACATCGGGAAGGACAGCCCTGGACTCTGCCACTATGCTGTCAATGTGTTAATATCCGAAGATGTCTGTCAGGGTGAGGGTCTGGACAGGGCCGAGGGTCTTGAGGTAGTCTGTGTCAAGGTCCTTGATGTCGCCGAGGATGCCGTAGACATATGTGCGGTCCTTTACCCACTGTTCCTGTGCTGCCTTCACGTCTTCGAGAGTGAGTGTCTGCGCAACTTCGAATATCTGCTTGTTGCGTGGCTCTGTCACTCCAAGTTCGCGGTCAGACAGGTACTTGTTCAGGATGTTCCTGCTTGTAGTCCTGTCTGTCCTGATGCCGCTGATGAGCGCTTCCTTGGCGATGTTGAATGCAGCCTCGGACTCCGGCATCTGGTTGATGATCTCGTCGAACGCCTCGATAGCAGTCTTCATCTTGTCGTTCTGCGTCGCGATGAAGGCATAATACATATATGAATCGTCCTTGTGTGACGGCTGATAGAGTCTTGCGCTTGAAGAGTATGCAAGACCACGCGCTTCACGCATCTCCTGGAATACTATGGCGTTCATTCCGCCGCCGAAATACTCATTGTAGAGCGCTACATATGGGTCAGCCTTGAGATCAAGTTTCTCGCCTCTGTTAGAGTACTGGAGATAGTAAATCTGCTTTGCATCATACTGAACGAGGTATACCTTGCTTGCATCTACAGGAAGATACGCAGCACGCTTCTTCTCAAGCGGCTTGAGATTCTCGGCAATGAGGTGGTTTTCTTCAATCAGCTTTACAGCTTCTGCTTCAGATGCAGGACCTATGTAGCGGATCTCATGCTGACATTCCAGAAGGTCGCGAACCTTGGCAAGGAGCTCCTCGGAAGTGATGTTCTTGATCTGCTCGTCAGTCATGGTAGTCTTCCTGATGAACTCAGGTCCGTAGAAAATGTACTCCTGAAGCTGTCCGAAGCATGCGCTCTGGTTGAGCTTTGCATCTGCGCGCGACTTGAGCATGTCTGCCTTGAGGTTTGCAAGGATGGCTTCGTCAGCAACTGCATTGTATACCAGGTCTTCGACGATGGCAATAGCCTCAGGCATGTTTTCGGCGAGGCCGTTGACATAAATATATGTACGGTTGCTTCCTGCGCTCAGAGCGAAGTTGCATGCGAGCTGATACATCTGCTGCGCAATTTCCTCCGCGCTTCTTGTCGGAGTGCCGAGGTAGCTGAGGTATGTGAATGCAAGATTGAGAGCAGGGTCTGCTTCAGTTCCTGTTTCGTACACGAATGAGATGCCAGCTATATCATTGATCTTGTTCTGTACATAAAGGACCTCAAGTCCCTTTACATCGAAGATGCTCATATCCTTGCTGTAGTCTGCGTATACAGGCTCTATAGGCTTCACTTCAGTCGCCTGGATCTCTGCCAGGAATGCGCTCTGCGCGTCTCTGTTGGCCTTGATAGGGGTGATCTTCGGCGCGGTAACCTTCTGCACTGTGGTGTCTTCGCCCTGACGCTTGTAAACGACAGCGTAGTTGTTGTCAGCGAGATACTTTGAAGCCCAGTCGATCACGTCCTGCTTTGTAACCTTGCTGAGATTGTCAATCCATGCGACCTCGTCAGCCCAGTCTGTGCCGTTGATGAATGACTGTACATACATGTCGGCTCTTCCGGAGTTCTCCTCCATCACTTCCATCATGTTGAGCTTGAGGTTGTTGATTGTTCCAGTAAGAAGGTTTTCGTCAAACTCGCCGTTGCGGAGCTTTGCGATCTCTGCAAGAACGAGATCCTTGACCTCTTCAAGAGACTGTCCATGCTTAGGATTTGCCATGATGATGAACTCTCCTGCGTCAGGACGTGTATATGACATGGCCTGCGCTCCAAGAACCTTCTGCTGCTGGTTGAGGTTGAGGTCGATAAGACCGGCAGAACCGTTTGAAAGGATGTATGAAACGACATCTGCAACCATGGCCTCATGCGTGCCGGCTCCAGGATATTTCCATCCGATCATGACGTTCTCAGCATCAAGTCCGTAAACGTCCTTTGACATAGGCGACTCGATTACACTGGCAGTCTCGAACTTGAGCTCGGGGAGGTCCTTGTTTGGCTCCATCTGACCGAAGTACTTCTCAATGATGGCAAGCATCTCGTCAGGGTCGAAGTCACCGCTCAGACAGATTGCCATATTGTTAGGTACATAATAAGTCTTGTGGTAGTTCTTGATGTTTGTGATTGAAGGATTCTTCAGGTGTTCCTGTGTTCCAAGGACAGTCTGCGTGCCGTATGGATGGTCAGGGAACAGCATGCCGTCCATAGTCTCGAGAGCCTTGCGGAAGTCGCGTGTGAGCGACATGTTCTTCTCCTCATATACGGTCTCAAGTTCTGTGTGGAATCCGCGGATTACAGGATTCATGAAGCGGTCAGCCTCGATGCGCGCCCAGTTTTCGATCTGGTTTGAAGGAATGTCCTCCACATACACTGTCATGTCAGTCGATGTGTATGCGTTGGTTCCCTGCGCTCCGATGATTGACATCAGCTTGTCATATTCGTTAGGAATGAAGTAGTCCGATGCGAGGTAGCTGACAGAGTCGATCTGATGATACAGCTTTGCTCTTTCTGCCTCGTCGGTTGTGTTTCTATATACCTCAAAAAGCGCTTCTATCTCGTCCAGAAGCGGTTTCTCAGCTGCATAGTCTGAAGTTCCGAACTGCTGCGAGCCTTTGAACATGAGGTGTTCGAAGTAGTGGGCGAGACCTGTGGTCTCTGAAGGGTCATTCTTGCCTCCGACCTTCACTGCGATGTAGGTCTGGATGCGCGGTGTCTCCTTGTTGACGCTCATGTATACCTTGAGTCCATTGTCCAGGGTATACATCTTTGTCTCAAGCGGGTCATTTGCCACAGTCTCATACTTGTACTGTGAGCAGGCGGTCAGGAACAGGCTGATAGCTGCTGCGACCAGGATTGCGGTTCTTTTCATATGAATGGGGATTGAATTAGTCTCTTCTTGCAATGCCGATGTAATAAAGCAGTGTGGCAAGCGATCCGAGAGCAGCGATCACATATGTATATGCAGCCCATTTGAGGGCGTCAATGGCCATTGTGCGTGTCTCGCCTTGTGTGATGCCGGTCTGTGTAAGCCATCCGATGGCCCTGCTGCTTGCATTGATCTCGACAGGCAGGGTCACGAAACTGAATATTGTGGTTGTGGCAAACAGTATGATTCCGATCCAGAGAAGTCCAGGGAATACATTGATGAATATCAGTCCGGCGAGCAGCACCCACTGCACGATGTTGGACGCGAAGTTCACTACCGGAACGAGCGCAGAGCGGAGGCGGAGCGCCGCATAGCCGTGCGCGTGCTGCACTGCGTGGCCGCACTCGTGCGCCGCCACGGCTGCAGCAGCGACGCTCCTGCTTGCGTATACGCCTTCGCTCAGAGCGACAGTCTTGGTCTGCGGATTGTAGTGGTCTGTAAGCATTCCTCTGGTCGGCACGACCTGTACGTCATATATGCCGTTGTCCTGCAGCATCTTGCGGGCGACGTCCGCTCCCGTCATGCCGTTAGGAAGTCCTACCTGTGAATACTTGTTGAAACGGTTCTGAAGCATGAACTGAACCAGCATGCTCAGAACCATGATGACGATCATAATGATCCAGATGTTCATGATTCAATATATGATTAAAAGTTAAACTGACATTTTGTCCGTAACCGGGCATGGCTATAGCCGGGTCATGGCGGCTGCTTTATGTGCAAAAAGCAGACCACTCACAAAATTAGCATAATTATCAGATTATTTCGTAATTTTGTCAGTCTTATAAGATAAGGAACGTCATGTATATAAGCAGTGATTTCTCAAGGTTGGAGATAGACCTTGGCGGATGCCTTGAGAATTATAAATATTTCAGGTCGATGCTCAAGGATTCGACCAGGCTTCTGGTGTTGGTGAAAGCCAACGCCTACGGTCACGGTGCCGTGCAGTTCGCATCAGTGATGGAGAAAGCGGGGGCTAACTATCTTGCTGTGGCTTATCCGGTGGAGGGCATGGAACTGCGTCAGGCAGGCATAAAGTCCCCTATAATGGTGCTGACTGCAGGAACAGACTCCTTCGGAGGCATCGTAAGCTATGGGCTTGAGCCGGGAATTCCTAACATGTATGCGCTGCACATTCTCTGCGATGTGCTCGAAGAGAGGGGAGTGACAGACTATCCGATCCATATAAAGCTTGATACAGGAATGCACAGACTCGGATTCATGACCGACGAACTTCCTGAACTGATGGACTTCCTCAAGACCTGCAAGGCAGTAAAAGTCAAGTCTATATATTCACATCTGGCAGCATCTGACGACCCTGATTGCGATGAGTTTACATTGGGGCAGATCGGACTCTTCAAGGAGAATGCAGATGCTTTGACAGAATCATTGGGTTACAAGCCGTTATATCATATACTGAATTCTGCAGGCATAGAGAGATTTCCTGAATATCAGTTCGACATGGTACGTCTCGGTATCGGCATCTATGGCGTGAGCGCGATTCCCGGCAGGAAGCTGGCCCCGGTGGCATCGTTCAAGTGCAAGGTCCTTCAGGTGAAGACTCTCAAACCTGAAGATGGAACAGTGGGATATGGCCGTCGTGGAATCATAGCACCGGAAGGCACAGTGGTCGCAACCATTCCTGTAGGATATGCCGACGGTGTGGACCGCCATCTGAGTTGCGGCAAGGGCTTCTTTTCAGTAAACGGTCACAGAGTTCCGACAATAGGAAACATATGCATGGACATGTGCATGCTTGATGTCACAGGACTGGATGTCAAGGTCGGGGACACCGTGACAATATTCGGCGAAGACCCGACAATCACGGAACTGGCGGAGAGACTGGGTACCATACCATATGAAATCCTGACCTCGGTACCGCGCCGCATAGAACGCATAGTCGTGAAATAAACGGAAGCGTCCGACATTATTTCGGGCATTTTGATGATGGACGGTGCCTGAATATGTGAGAATTACCCGATTTCAGGTACCGTCCGACAGGTTTTCGAGTGTTTTGATGATGGACGCTTGGACAAGGCGGTAATAGGTACTTTAGCTACTATACAGGGAATGCAACTTCAACGGCTGCTTCTACGGATAAGGCATTCAGCCCTTGCTGAATGCCTTTTTCTTTTCTCTGACAGACTCTTGATTTTTCTGAATACACTTGATTTTTGAATACGCTTATTTCATCATATGCGATTTATCTCATTTTGGAGATTGGCAAGGAACCGTCCTGCGTGAGCGCCATCCATTTGGGTGTGGTGAAATTGAAATGATATCGTCAGGTAGTATCGGAAGAACTTCTTCTTGTACCTGCCCCAGATAATGAACGGATTGTTAAAGATACCGCTGTTCATTCCAACTGCTCCATCAATTTCTGTATCAATGATGGCAGAGGTGCCGATAACCATACTATCCTCAGACAAGTCTCTGTCTTGACAAGTGGTTGCAACCTCAGATGTATATTTCAAGTATTCATCATTAAATTCTTTCAGTTTCTCATTAAAGAGTATGTCACAAGAACTTACCTCTCCTGTCTTGTTCTTAACTATTGTGTTGACTGCGATTGAATCGTACTGTATAAGTTCGTCTCCGACAGGAAGGACATAGAACTCCTTTATAGGAGCAGCAGCCTTACCTATGCACCAATCAAGCAGCATATTGAATTTTACACCCTGTTTCTTACTGACCCTTACAAGTCTTGTCACATTAATTGTCTTGATGAAAGTCACCATAGGGTTAGGTGCCTGCATCCAAGACTCGTATGCAAAGGCTCTTGTGGTCTGTTTGGGGTCAACTGAATGTGCCATATTAATTGCGATTTACTAATGCAAATCTATAAAAACTTCTTAAAACATTCATACTGTTGAATATCTCCATCTTGGTAATAGAGTGATTCCGTGAATTGTTTTCGTGAATTTGCCGAGTAAAACTATCTGTCAATCTCGGCGACTAGATTAACTTTAAGCGGGGAAGCCAATACCATTTGGCGAGGGGTGCAACCCCTTGAAATCGGCAGACGAAAAAGAAAAACTTTACTTATCTTTGCAGAGACTTACTGAAAATACAATAGAAGATATTGTAAACCGTAGTGTAAACCATAAAAATATGAATAATCATAACGATTTGAATATCAATAATAAATACAAAGTCCTTTTCGTGTGCCTGGGGAATATATGCCGTTCTCCGGCAGCTCAGGGTATATTCGAGCATTTTGTGCGAGAGAACGGGATGGAGGACAGGATTGAGGCAGACTCTGCGGGCACATATGGCGGGCACAGAGGCGAGCTGCCGGACCGCCGCATGCGTACGGCTGCGCTCTATCGAGGCTTCGCCCTTACGCATCGCTCGAGGCCGGTCTCGTCCCTGGATTTCCTGGATTTTGACCTTGTCATAGCTATGGATGACCAGAATTATGAGGACCTTATGCATCTCGCTCCTTCAGTGGAAGCCACGCACAAGATCAGGAGGATGGCCAGCTATCTGAAAAACAGCAGGATGACATATATTCCTGACCCTTATTACATGGGAAGCGAGGGCTTCGGAATGGTCCTGGACCTTCTGGAGGATGCATGCAAGAATCTGTTTGACGAGATAAAAGAAGGACTCCAATAGTTGGACAAATCTATATACATAGAGATAAGAAACCGTCTGAAGACGCTGATCTCGGGCACAGAGTTCGAGAACAGGGTCTTTTTTGTGGGTGGGTGCTGCCGTGATGACATCATGGGGTGTGAGATAAAGGACATAGACATATCGGTTGCGCTCCCTGACGGGGGCATCAGGCTGGCTCAGTGGCTCCATGCAGAAGGTCATACCGTTTCTGAACCCTCAGTCTTTCATGATTTCCATACGGCAAAATTCCGTCTTGCAGAATATCCGGGTATAGAGTTGGAGTCGGTCCAGACCCGCAAGGAGTCATATCCTGACAGGGAAAGCCGCAATCCGGTGACGTCCTATGGTACTCACGAGGAAGATTGCATGCGCAGAGACCTGACTGTGAATGCTTTATATCAGAATGTATCCACGGGAGAAATCGTAGATATCACAGGCAAAGGCCTTGATGATATACGTGATCATATCATACGCACTCCTGGTGATCCATACCGTACATACGACGAAGACCCGCTCCGCATCCTGCGATGCGTACGCTTCGCCGCCCGCTTCGGCTGGGAGATAGAAAAAGAGACTCTTGCAGCGATGAAGACTATGGTGCCGAGGATGTCGATACTTACTCCTGCCAGGATCAGCGACGAGTTCCTGAAAATGCTTCAGGACGACAGGCCGGCAATGGCAGTCGAACTGCTATGCGAGATAAAAGCTATAGAATATATGTTCCCATGCGTTCCCAAAGCTGATTCTGTCAAAGCGTTGCAGAGGATATCGTCGAATACTGACTCTCTGAACCTCCGTCTCGCTGCCTTGCTTCATGGTAATCAATACCAGCAGGAAATATTGGAAAGCTTACGCCTTTCAGCGTCTGAGGTTGCAGAAATGACATTCATTTCGGCCTGCGCAACACAGCTCCAGGAATGCGATGATCTTGATGATGCAGCTCTTCGTGAAATGCAATTTAGAAGTGGATCTCAGGATCGTTTCAAGCAGATCGTTCTTTTGGCGGAGGCGATGGGAAACCATCGGTCAGCCGAATATATTACAGAAAGGACCGCGAAGATGCTCTCTGAAGGTACAGCCATGTTCGCCTATAGACTTCCTTTGACTGGAAAAGATATAATCGAGATCAGACACATGAGCCCCGGACCTGCTGTAAAGATTCTTCAGCGTCATCTGCTGAAATATGCATTCAAGAACCCTTTGGTAAGCAGAGAGGAACTTAAAAATGTACTGATTGAATGTAAAATTTAAAGTAAATTCAAAGCATATCATTCCGGTCCGTCTTGATAATCCGTCTTATAATACTCGGATTGCGTTCTGGCGCTTAAGTCTTTGGCTATCAATTTCTTGCACGTTCTTCGTGCTCCCCAATGACGGCACGAGCTTTGGGTAAGTTGCTGATGCTCAGCTGCTTACCCGCCAGGGGTGTTTGTCTTCTACTTGCTCTTCATGAACCTCAGGCATTTGAGGATCCATGCAGGGAGCGGCTTGAGGTCGTCTCTGTTCTCGAGATGCAGATAGATGCCTAATTTCTTGAGGATCGGAATCTTGAATGTCTCCACGAATTCGATGAGTGTTCCGTCCGGATCTTCGATGTATGTGAAGTGTCCGTTAGCTTCGCCCATCTTGAAGTCGCGTCCGCCGTCGCATACGAATTCGTGTCCGAATCCTGCTGCAGCCTTGCGGATCTCCTCCATGTTCCTGACGTCAAAGCAGAGGTGGATGAATCCGGGGTCTCCCCACAGACGTCCTTCATAGAGCTTGCGTGGTGCAGGAGTGCCTTCCTCCTCAATCCTCTGAACCAGCTCGATGTGTGATGTTCCCATAACCTGGCTGAGCGGTCCCTCGATCGGCTTCGAACGTGTAAGCATCACTCTGCGTAGCTTGTACTGTCCGCCAGGAACGCCCTTGAGATCCTCGAACACTTCGGTCACGTCATACTCGACCTTGTCATAATCCATGATGCCTCCGTAGAACTTGACAGACTTGTCCATGTCTGACACACCGAGGATCGCGCCGTTGTTTCCGCCTGTGTTCTTGTCCTCATTGTAGAAGCAATAGTCGTCTGTTTCGATGTCGAAAAGGTTGTTCCATGGGTCCAGGACGAAGAAATGTTCCTTCCCGGCAGGGTTTGCCTGTGGAGTCGTAAGGATGTTCACACCCTTTTTCTTCATATCCTCGTATGCTGCGCGTACATCGCGTGACTTCACCTTGCAGCAGAATATTCCATAATCACCGAACTCAGGGGTGAACTGGATGTAGTTGAGCTCGCGCTCGCGCGGCTCCCATACCTCGAATCCGCCACCTCCGCGAAGATTGAGCACGAGGATGGCGTATCTTGGCTGAGGCTTGCCGCCTGTATATGGCAGCATCCTCTCTGCAACACCTACGTCGCCAAACAGCTTTATATCAAATCCGAATACGTCCTTGTACCAAGCCCAGGACTCTTCAACGTTTCTTACTCCGATTCCGACCTGCTGCACTCCGCAGATCACTTTTCTTTTTTCCATATCCATTGTCATCTTGCTGAAACATTACGAGCTATAAGACGGAAGAGAGGGGTGATATATCTGTAGAACGGTACCATGATGGTATCGAATCCTCCGATCACCTTCTCGTGCTTGCAGCGTGCTATGGCCTTGATCGCAACCTTGGCGCACTTGTTCACGTCATATCCGTTTGCCTGGCCCGGATCCATGATGCCTGTGGCTTTTCCGCTTCCGTCCAAAGCATTCTTTGACACGTCGGTATGAATGCGGCCCGGGATCAGGATTGTTGTCTTGATCTGGGGATATTCGAGGGCTATGGTTTCATAGAATCCGTGGATCGCATGCTTTGATGCGCAGTATGCAGAGCGTACAGGGAAACCGAACACTCCTGATACTGATGATACAACAGCGATATGTACCCCTCTTTCGATGAACATGTCTTTAAGACATTTCACCAGGTATATTCCTCCGAAATAATTGACCTCCATGAGCCTGCGGTCTACGCTGATGTCCGTCTCGAGTGTAAGGGCTCTCTGCGAGATGCCTGCATTCAGGAGAAGGAAGTCGATGAGGTGTCCCTCTGCGCGTACCCATGCCACGAGTTCGTCGATAGACTCCGGTTTCTCAACGTCTACGGTCTTGCACCATGACTTCACTCCCATTTCGATGCACTTCTTCTGCACCTTCTCAAGGGTCTCCATACGTCTTCCGGTGAGGATGACGTTGGTTCCCTTTGCCGCATACTGATAGGCGAGTGCCTCGCCGATGCCGCTGCCGCCTCCGGTGATCAGGACGGTCTTGTTCTTGAATTCCAACATAATATATGGTTTTAGTACTTTGTCTTATTATAACATCAGGCCTGCTTTGACCTTGTCGGCAACCTCCTGTCCCTTGACATGGGCGAGAATTGTGAGTCCGAACTCCTGAGCCCAGCCCGGTCCGCGTCCTGTGATCATATTGCCGTCTACAACGACTCCTTCCTTGACATATACGGCTCCTTTGGCTTCCAGTGCTTCCTCGAATCCGTCGTAGCATGTCATCTTCTTTCCTTCAATTGCCGGTAGCAAGGTGAGTACTACGCTCGGTGCCGCACAGATAGCTGCAACAGTGCCTCCTTCCTCATAGTGCTGGACCATGATGTCCATGAGCTTCTTGAATGCGGCAAGGTTTGCGGAACCTGGCATGCCTCCTGGGAAGATCATCACATCTGACGGCAGGCAAGGCCCGAACGATGTCGATGCCCTGAACTCTCCGAATGCCATGTCTGCAACTACCGGAATGCGGTTTGAACTCGTCACAATCCTGTCGTCATATATTGATACGGTCTTTACGTTTATTCCGCCTCTGCGGAGCATGTTGACGGTTGTGAGGGCTTCTGAAATCTCGAAACCGTCAGCAAGAAATATGTATGTACCTTTCATGTTGATTATAGTATTTTAGTCATTGTGGCTTCTGCTTTTTCCTGTATGGCTTTTGGGACATTGGCGAAGAAATCCCAACCTGTGATGGATTCTATCTTGTCAATGCTTGCTGCATATCTGGAATAGTATGTGTTCTTTGGAGCATTGTGCGGTATGATGTAGCCTATGGCCTTCGCACTTGTCACCGTTCCTGATGAGTCAAAGGAACATTTCATATAGCACTTGAAGAAACTGTCCGGAACGGCGCAGTCAATGCCGTCGTTCCTGTTCTTCACAGTCTTGTGGCTGTCTTCGAAGATACATCCTGTCACTACATATAAAGTGTCTCTGCCATAAGGGGCTGCGGCAATCTCGGCATCTTCCAGTGCGTCCCAGCAACTGCCTCCGCAGTTGAATGTCGCGCTGAGCTGTGGAACCATGTTGGTGAAGTAGAATGTCTGCTGGTTTGCCACCCTGATGCCTGTCCTGGCATGTGAGGACAGCATGTGACCTCTGTTATATGGATCGCCTCCCTTGCAATATGAACGGCTCAGGTCCGGCTGCATGTGACTGCTGACTGCCGGGTCGCAGCTCCATGCATTTGTCCTTTCTCCTTCGCAGCTGCAATATCCTTTGTTCATGTGATATGCCACCCATAGAGGACAGTGTCTCCGATAGTCGTATATCAGTGAGTAATTTCTGTGGACTTTGTTGTCAATGAATGTGTGGATTACGAGCCTGCTGGAGTCTGCAACATCGTATGTATATGCATATGAGCCTCCGTAAGTTTCCTGTACGAACCCTTTTCTTGTATTTTCCGTAATGTCAGTTGCAGGCATCTCGAAGCACTCGAGATAACCGTCGCCTGACGGCAGCTTCTGCGCCTTGCAGGAAGATGCCGTCAGGGTGACGAATGCCAGTATGCATATGATGCGATGCATTATTCCTCCACTCTTATCCTGAATGGTGCCACAGGGAGTCCTTCGACATTCTTGAGATTGCCAGGCTTGAAGTCGCCCCATCCATAGCGTACCTCGCATGGGTCGTGAACGAATTCTGACCTGATTCTAAGCACTTTGCTGTCCCATTCAAAATATGCAAAAGTGACAGGATAGAAGATGCCTTCGCTTCCGGCTACTTCGAGGCCTTCGATCTCACGCCATCTGTCAAGGCCGTTGTCGCAGTGTGTGAGCTCGACTCCAAGTTCACATCCGTTTGCAAGCCTTATGCATTTCACGGCCTCAGGGCTATGGCAAGGCAGGCTGCCGTATCCATAGTCACGGTTTAGGGCAAGGAATGCAAGCCTTTCGCCGACTTCCTTCTTCTTTGCAGGGTGTATGTTGTCCTGCTCATAGCTTTCCACGAGGTCGTTTGTGACTGCGATTGCACAATTCGGGATCGTGTGTGCGGCCTCATGCTGAGCCTGGCGCAGAAGGGCAAAATACGGTGTCTCGGTATATGGCTTGTTGCGATATGGAGCGAGTTCCACCATGTAGAAAGGCAATTTTGCTTCAGAGTCGTCCCAGCACTCTCTCCAGTGGCTTACCATGGTGCTCATACGGTCGAGGAACTGATCGTGCTTGCCGACATTTGAGCAGCCTTGATACCAGATGAAGCCTTTGATCGTATATCCCATTACAGGGGATAGCATGGCATTATACATCAGGTATGGACGATGGTAGTGAATCATTGATTCTATGGTTTCACGGCTGAGGTCCTCGTCAGGATATGTTTCAAGGATTTCCTTTGGAAGCCAGCTTTCTATGCGTGCTCCGCCATATGCGCATGACACCACTCCTACAGGGACGTCCAGCATCTGGTTGAGCTCGAGTGCAAAGAAATATGCCACGGCGCTCATCCAGCGTCTTGAATCATAATCGGCTCCCTTCCATACAGCATCTACGTCCTCAAGAGGTTCATACGACTGTATCGCAGGGACATTGAACATCCTTATCTTCTCTCTTGCTGCCGGAGCGCAGATATATTCCATCGCATTTTCCACCGGACAGTTGAAGAAGCCGTTCATCGGCATCTGCATGTTGCTCTGTCCTGATGCCAGCCATACTTCTCCTACGAGGACATCGTTCAGAGTGATGGCTCCGCCGTTGCCCTTGACTGTGATGCTGTATGGCTTGTAGCTTCCGGCAGGAGTGGCAACTTTGACCTCCCATCTTCCGTCAGAACCGGCCTTGGCACGGTATGACTTGCCGTTCCATGATGTGGTTACCGTGATCTGAGAACCTGCATCTGCTTTTCCCCAGATGGCGGCTTCGGTGTTCTGCTGAAGGACCATGCTGTCTGTGAAGATGCTTGACACTTTGAGTTTTGCCTCTGATACTGCACAAAGCAGGAGCATCAGCGCCAATGATGTGATAAGGCGTTTCATATCTTTGATTTTAGAGTGTTGCAAGGAAATCTGTTACATTCTTTTCGATGCGGGCATTGATGTCAGTGCCTTCAGCCTTTTCGAACTTCTCTCCTGTAATGTTTTCATAGAGCTCTACATAACGGTCGGTGATGCCGTTTACGATCTCTTCTGTCATTTCAGGAACCTGCTGGCCTTCCTGACCCTGGAAGCCGTTGGCCATGAGCCATTCGCGTACGAATTCCTTTGAGAGCTGCTTCTGCTTCTGACCGGCAGCGAGGCGCTCCTGATAGCCTTCTGCATAGAAATAACGGGATGAGTCCGGAGTATGGATCTCGTCCATGAGATAGATCTGTCCGTCCTTCTTTCCGAATTCGTATTTGGTGTCCACGAGGATGAGACCCATCTTTGCGGCTATCTCAGTTCCTCTTTGGAAGATTGCACGTGTGTATGCTTCAAGCTGCTCGTAGTCTTCCTTGCTTACGATACCCTGTGCAATAATCTCCTCTTTCGAGATGTCTTCGTCGTGACCCTCTGCAGCCTTGGTCGTAGGAGTGATGATCGGTTCCGGGAACTTCTGGTTCTCGACCATTCCCTCAGGCATCTCCACGCCGCAGATTGTGCGCTTTCCAGCCTTGTACTCTCTCCATGCGTGTCCTGAGAGGTATCCGCGTATGACCATCTCCACCTTGAAAGGCTCACACTTGTGTCCTACTGTCACCATAGGGTCCGGAACAGCAATCTTCCAGTTCGGGAGAATGTCTGCAGTCGCGTCAAGGAACTTGGCAGCGATCTGGTTGAGGACCTGACCCTTGAAAGGAATGCCCTTCGGAAGTACGACGTCAAATGCTGAAATGCGGTCTGATACGACCATGACAAGGTATTCATTACCAATGCTGTAGACGTCGCGAACCTTGCCTACATAGTGACCGGTCTGGCCGGGAAAACTGAAATCTGTCTTTACAATTGCTTCCATATGTATTTAAGTTTAATTATTTCATAATTACTCAATCTACAAAGGTAGGAAAATTTATTTATAGTCGGTGAGTTTGAGTCGGTATTTACGGCTCCCGAAGTTCATGAAATATCGAACATCCACCATGCCGTCCTTCGCTGCCATGCCTCCCTCTCCCGTCATGCCCGGTCTGACCGGACATCTCCTCCACCGGGCGTCGACAGTAAACGTTACAGGCTCCTTGTCTCCCTCAGCGACAAAGCCGAGCTGCTCATATGCGTTGCCTTCTGACCATTCCAGATCCGCATAGCTCATGATGTCGTCCGGCACGGTCTCCTTGATGAAATGCTTGAGCATCCTGCCCATGCCTCCGCTGATGCGGACTCCGGGGAGCGATGCGTAACGCGTCCATTCATAGGATCTTATCTCCTGTCCGTCCTTGATCCATCTGCGGGCGTTGGAGAACTCTGCGACGGCGACCAGAGTGCCTGACGGCAGGTCGCCCCTCTCGGCAAGATGCCCGGTATGTCTTTTCAGAAACATTCCGTAGCGGTATCTGCATGAGGCGTCGCCGTAGCTGTGGCATGCCTGAAGAAAGGCTGCGGCAGCCGGTTTGTCGATCCTTCGGATCTCGCAGTTGCGGGCGTATATGGAGGTGAACCTTTCCAGATGGGCGAGCAGCCTGGCCCTCATCATTTCCTGCTGCCTGTTCCATCTGTCTTCTGTGATGATTATGAACTTGTCGTCGATGCCTTTCATCCACTCTGCCAATGCGTTGCTGTGTGCTTCCGCATCCTGGATAGATTCTGACAATATGCTGACGGGCAGTATTTTGCGAATGTCGCCCCTGGCGATCTTCGCGCTGATGACAGGAACTCCATCGAGATCGTGCACGGAATTCGCAAAGCCTTCGCTCTCAAGAAAGTCTGATATGTCCCGGCATAGATTGTTCATAACTTCATGTCCTTGTCCAGACAAAGATACGATATTCTTGTTATTTTTGTGCAGTAAAGACAAGGCAATATGGATGATGTGAAATGCGGTATGGCGCAGTCGGGGATACACGCCGGTTTCCCTTCGCCTGCGACCGATTACATGACTCAGGCAATCGACCTGAACAAGGAACTTGTGAGGCACCCTGCAGCGACCTTTTATGGCCGCGTAGTGGGGGACTCAATGATTGATGCCGGTGTGGATGAGGGTGATATCCTGGTGATCGACAAGTCGCTGGAACCACAGGACGGAGACATGGCAGTGTGTTTTGTGGATGGCGAATTCACATTGAAGTATCTCCGTTTCCATCCGGGAGGCCTGACACTGCAGCCGGCCAATGACCGGTATCCGTCCATCAGGATTGACGAGGATACGGATTTTAAAGTCTGGGGCATAGTCACTTATGTAATAAAGAATGTACGCACTCGTTGACTGCAATAACTTCTTCGTCTCCTGCGAGAGGGTTTTCCGTCCGGACCTGGATGGAAAACCTGTCGTTGTGCTTTCCAACAATGACGGCTGTGTTGTGTCACGAAGCAATGAGAGCAAGGCTATGGGCATCAAGATGGGCGCGCCGTTCTTCCAGATCAAGCATCTGGTTGATCAGGGACAGCTTCATGCCTTTTCGTCCAACTATGCGTTGTATGGCGACCTCTCTTCCCGTGTCATGTCCATCCTGTCTGACACCGTTCCTCATATCGAGATATATTCCATTGATGAGGCCTTCCTGCATCTCGATGGAGTGGAGCCGGGGGAAATGCTTCAGCTGTGCCTCGACCTTGTGTCCAAGGTGCGTCAATGGGTGGGAGTGCCCGTGAGCATAGGCGTTGCTCCGACGAAGACCCTGGCCAAGCTTGCCAGTCATTTTGCGAAGACCTATAAGGGGTATAAGGGAGTATGTATGATGGATGATGACTGCAAGCGTGTCAAGGCGTTGGGAATGAGCCCTATAGGTGAGGTGTGGGGCGTCGGCCGCAGGCTTGTGCCGAAGATGCAGGGCTGGGGTGTGGTCACGGCTCTGGATTTCGCTCAGCGCCCGCGCGAATGGGTCGCCGCCAATCTTGGAGTGAACGGTCTGAAGATCTGGGAAGAACTCAACGGCAATGCCTGCGTGGCAGAGGAGAAAGAGGAGAGGCGTAAGTCCATATGTACTTCGAGGTCCTTTGCGGATATGATAGAGGATGTGCAGGAACTTGCCTTGAGGGTGTCGGATTTTGCAGCGCTATGTGCCTCCAAACTGCGGAAGGAGAAGTCAGCTGCGCATGACGTGACCGTATTCATGTATACCAACAGGTTCCGTGATGACCTGAAGCAGTATTTTCCTTCAGCCACGATGCGTCTGGATGTGGCGGCCAACAGTACCCAGGAGATTGTCGGAACGGCGATGAAGTGCCTCAGAACCATATATAGGGCAGGTTATCAGTATAAGAAGGCCGGGGTGACAGTAAGCAATATTGTGCCAGCAGATGAGATTCAGTGTACGATATTCGGATTTGATGAAGAACTCCGGAGCAGACATGACCGCCTGTCAGCGGTAATGGATGCGGTGAACGGACAGGCCGGCTCTTCCATGCTACGTCTGGCCTCACAAAGACCGGGGCATTTCGCAGACGGCATCAGAAGCGACTTCCACTCCAGATTATATACTACATCATTGGATGAAATAATAGAGGTGCGCTAGCATAGCCGGCGCACCTCCTTGCGTTTATTTGAGTTCGGTGATTTTCATCTCCTTCATTATAGCCCTGGCTTCCAGAGGATTGTCGGTGGTCAGCTGGTCGACTCCTAACTTGAGCATTCTCTTAATGTCTGCGTCCTTGTTCACGGTCCATGCGTTCACGCTCATGTCGTTCTTGCGTGCGAGCTTGTACCATTTCTTATATAAGGTGAACACCATATGATTGTAGTCAACTCCATTGATTCCCATCTTGGCGAGCTCTTCAGGATTCTTGCTTGATCCGAGGAACTGCACGGTGAATTCGGGGTGTTCCTTTGCGATCTTCTCGCACATATGCAGGCTGAACGATATGAACATCACCCTTTCAGGATCCATGAGGCCGTGCTCCTCCAGTTTCTTGTATGTGAGCTCCACGAATCTGTCTTCGACTTCGCTGCATGAGTGAGGTTTCAGTTCATATACGAGCATGGTTTCAGGATATTTCTTTCCCTGCTCAAGATATTGGTCTATTGTCGGGATAGTCTCTCCGTTCGCTATCTTGAAGTCCTTGAATTCAGAATATGGATGTTCTTCTATCTTCTTTCCTTCCACGTCGCTGTCGTGATAGACGATGAGCTCTCCGTCTGAAGTCATGTTTACGTCGAACTCGCTGCCCCAGAAACCGGCTTCCTGCGCGCAGCGGAGGGCCGCTACCGAGTTCTTTGCGTATCCGGCTTCGTCGCAGTTCCAGAATCCTCTGTGTGCCACGATGCCTGTCTGTTTCTGTGCATAGGCCTCTGCTGACATTGACAGCAGTGCGGCAAGTGTTGAAATGACCAGTATTACCTTTTTCATGATCCGAATTGTCTTAGTGACAGCAAATATAGTCATTTATTTAATAGGGTTTGTCTAAAAAATGTTAACTTTGCCTTTGATGTGCCTCGATGGAGGCTACATCAAAGGTTAGGAACGTATAAATTGAAATAACAGTAGAAATTATGGTAAAGGTAAATCTTGGAGGCTGCAGCTCCTTTGTAAAAGATGCAGATTATCAGGCATATGTCGAGAAGGCTCTCGCAGCTCTTGAAGTTCTTGAAAATGAGACTGGAAAGGGAAATGACTTCCTCGGATGGAAGCATCTTCCTTCAGAGACTCTTGGCAGCGGTCTTGTTGCGGAGTGTGAGGCTGTCAGGGATGCATGGAAGGCAAAGGGAGTAGACCTCGTTGTCGTTATCGGAATCGGCGGTTCATATCTCGGCGCAAAGTGTGCTCTTGAGGCTCTTACGCATCAGTTCGCAAAGCAGCTCAAGACAAAGGGTGACGCTCCTGAAATCGTATTTGCAGGACAGAACCTTTCAGAGGAGTATATGTGCGAACTCATGGACCTCGTGCAGGAGAGGAACGCAGCATGTGTCGTAATCTCAAAGTCTGGTACCACAACCGAGCCTGCTGTTGCATTCCGTCTTGTAAAGAAGTACCTTGAGGATACTTATGGAAAAGCAGAGGCAGCAGAGCGCATCGTGGCTGTTACTGACAAGGCTCGCGGAGCCCTCAAGTCGCTCTCTACTCAGGAAGGATACAAGACATTCGTGATCGAGGACAATGTAGGAGGACGCTTCTCAGTGCTCACTCCGGTAGGAATCCTTCCGATAGTTCTCGCAGGATTCGACATGAACGCAATGCTCCAGGGTGCTCTCGAAATGGAGGAGCTCTGCGCGAAGAAGTGCGAGTGCAATCCTGCAGTTCAGTATGCTGCAATGCGTAACGCCCTCTATGCACAGGGCAAGAAGATAGAGATCCTCGTCGCATACAACCCTAAGCTCACATACCTCGGCGAGTGGTGGAAGCAGCTCTACGGTGAGTCGGAAGGCAAGGACGGTCTCGGAATCTTCCCGGCTTCAGTGAACTTCACCACAGACCTCCACTCTATGGGTCAGTACATTCAGGACGGTGAGCGCACCCTCATGGAAACAGTCGTGACTGTTGAGAAGAGCAGGCGTTCAATGCTCATCGAAAGCGATCCTCAGAACCTCGACGGACTTAACTTCCTCGCAGGAAAGCATGTGGAGGAGTGTAACGCAATGGCCGAGCTTGGAACAAAACTCGCACACATCGACGGTGGCGTGCCTCAGCTCTCTCTCTCGATCGAGTGCATCGACGAGCACAACCTCGGCGCCCTCTTCTACTTCTTCGAGAAGGCATGCGGCATCAGCGGCTACATACTTGGCGTGAATCCTTTCGATCAGCCGGGCGTGGAGGCTTATAAGAAGAATATGTTCGCTCTTCTCGGCAAGCCTGGATATGAGGCTCAGGCAGAGGCTCTCAAGGCAAGACTCTAACCCAACTACATAAACTTCATATTATGAGCAACACTAAAAAGATGCTGGAGTACCTTCGCAGCGAAGGCCTTCAGCCAAACGAAGAATCTTTCGGTATCACATTCCGTTACCAGATGAAGAACTTCGTTTACTTCAACAATGATGAAGACCCTGAGTTCTTCCAGCTTGTAATGCCTGGAATCTACGACGTGAATGATGAAAACAGGGATTTCGTCTACAGGGCGATGGACAAGATGAATGCCGGCGTCAAGGTGGCCAAGGCAAGTATTGTGAACGATGAGTCTGTATGGCTCTATTGCGAGATGCTCATCGACTCTACTCCTGTGTTCGGTGATATCGTGCCTCGCGCTCTCCGCATTCTCCAGCATGCATATAACCAGTTCGGAGAATAATGCATCTCACATATCTGAACAAGCTTGCCGTTCTGCGTATCGCCGTCGACCTTGTCAAGGCCGACGGAAGGATACACGGTGGGGAAGTCGGCATATTGACTTCCCTGCGTGACCGATTTGAGCTTTCGCAGGACGATCTTGACAGAATACATTACATCACGCTCCAACAGGCTGTCAGCAGCCTGAAGGAGCTTGATTCGTATTCTGCGGAGGCAGTGCTTGGCATCCTGTCCGAGGTCATGTGCGTCGACAATGACATAGATTATGACGAGAACATATTGTTCACATCTGTCTACATGTCACTCAATCCTCAGACCAGGAACTGGTGCAATGTTGTGTCTTCATCCGGAGTAATGGACGAGACTTCGCTGAAGCAGATACTTTATCTCGAATCGTCCCCTAATGCCGAAGTACATAGGCTTTTTGATAACGAATATGACAAGCTTCTGGTCACAAAGTCGTTGAATGATCTCGGGCTTGAGTTCTTCTATCTGCCGGATGTTCTCCGGGGAGAACAGAAGAAAAGAAAACTGTTGGATGAGGCCATGAGGTATCTTGTTCCTGCAGGAGTAGCCAGAGATGCATCCGGACTTTATGAAGTCAGTGCGGATGGATTCTTCTATTTTCTGCTCTCTCGATACAAGATTGATGTGAGCACTCTCGGCACATCATCGTTTCTCCTGCTCAAGATAAGAGACAGCTATTCCCTTGATGATGACAATAATCTGAGCAAGGGCGTTGACTTCCTTATAGTCGACATGCGCGAGAATGTAAAGGAAAGAATATACTCTTTCATCTCCAAGTTTGACAATCATTCCGAGGAAATATCATATGAGGGATGCTATAAGATCCTGTATGACTACATGAGTTCAGCCATAAAGAAGGTGAACCGCATTGTACTTGACGACAGGTATGAATTCTGTCTGATGGATCAGGATATGTCACGCATAGCGTTCGAGTCATCTCCTCAGGCCCGGTCTTTTTATCTTCTGCTTCTCAGATATGGCGCTATCGGTGTAGGCCAGAAACTCTTTGAGCAGGCACTCAATTATCTGGGTGGCATTCCGGATGACGGTTCGTTCTCTATCGAGGAATTCATGGTCTCATTGAAAGAGGAAGCAACCGATGTCACCAGGCTCATATATAATGCTGTAATCATATATTCGGCAGTCTCGTCAAAAGAAGCCACCGGAAGGAAGTTTCTCGGGTATATTGAAAGTATGTTCAGAAACAGGAGCTCGCTGAAGAACTATATAAATAAAGGTTTTTCCGATTCTGCGACGCTTGCCGAGCCGGAACGCTATTGTGTGTCCTTCGACAGTGAGTCCAAATCCTATGCAATCTCAGCGGATATTGCCGCATTCCGTGTATCTGCAGGTCACTCGAGGGAAGTAAGGATGCTCTCTTCTTCAGACCTCTGGCGGCGTCTCCTCTGATTCAAAATCCAAACGCTTGGATTTATCCTTTTTCTCGCATGATTAATGCTGATATTTGCAAAGCTCAAAAAGTTAAGACAGATGTCAGCAGATTATAATTTATGGAAAGAGTGCCTCTCCGAGTCTTCTCAGGCTGTGAAGGACGCGGTGGGCAAGAATGTGATACCGGCTCCGCCAAAGCGTCCGCTGTGGCTTAGATATCTTGACAAGTTCAAGGATCCTCTTATAATAATATTGCTCGTGATATTGGGACTCTCATGCATTGTTACGGCATATGAGTTCTATCACACTCATGATTATCAGCTTCTTTTCGAGCCTGCCGGAATCATAATGGCGATTCTCCTTTCAACAGGCATAGGATTCATATTCGAAACGAAGGCGGACAAGGAGTTCGATGTGCTTAATCAGGTCAAGGATGACAGACTTGTCAAAGTCGTGAGAAGGAAGAATGACAAGTCTCAGCCGCGTCTTGTTACGATAAAGAAGTCGGATGTCGCGGTCGGCGACATCGTCCGCCTGGAGGGCGGAGATGAGGTGCCGGCAGACGGCCGTGTTCTGTCAAGCGAGCAGTTGAGGATGGATGAGTCTGCTTTTACAGGCGAGCCTTATGCGATGAAGTATGAGGACAAGTCGCAGGCGGGCGAAGATGCCGCATATGACGCCGACTTTCTCCTCAGAGGTTCCATCGTCCTGGAAGGATTCTGTCTGTATAAGGTCACGGCAACAGGTGTCGATACCGAGGAGGGAAAGGGCGCTCTGAAGATAATGGAGGATGATGAAGTGGAGACTCCTCTGAACAGACAGCTGGGCGACCTCGGTAATCTGATTACAAAGATAAGCTATGTCCTTGCAGTCCTTATAGTTGTCGGAAGGACAATATATTATTTCGCCTTTGACGGCAATCCGGCAAACAATTCGGATCTTCTCCAGATTTTCGACTATACGCTCAACTCAATAATGAT
Source organism: Bacteroidales bacterium (assembly GCA_017473705.1). GTDB lineage: Bacteria > Bacteroidota > Bacteroidia > Bacteroidales > UBA932 > Cryptobacteroides. Next base: position 43,926 of record JAFUJQ010000001.1, read on the forward strand.
AGCGGTGACGCTGATTGTCGTCGCTGTGCCTGAAGGACTTCCTATGAGCGTAACCATAAGTCTGGCTCTCAGTATGCGTAAGATGCTGAAGGTCAAGAATCTGGTGCGCAGGCTTCATGCGTGCGAGACCATGGGTGCGACCACAGTCATATGTACAGACAAGACAGGTACGCTGACCATGAACAGGATGAGTGTGCTGTCAAAGGAATTTGCGTGCGACGAAGATATGATCGTTCATGGAATTGCGGTCAATTCGACAGCGGACCTTTCTGTTGCCGATGACGGTAGCATCCAGGCGATAGGCAATCCTACAGAGTGCGCGCTTCTGAGGTGGATTACTGACGAATACAAGGCTGATTATCGTGAAATCCGCGGTATGTACAAAGTGGAGTCTCTTGTCCCGTTCTCGACTCAGACCAAGTATATGGAGACCATTGCTGTCAATCGTCAGACCGGTGAGAGATTCAGATTCATAAAGGGCGCTCCGGAATATGTGCTGAGCATGTGCTATGGATCCTATGAAGCAGAAGAGGCGGCTGCGGTCAGGGAACGTCTGTCTGAATATCAGCACAATGCATTGAGAACTCTCGGATTCGCAGTCCAGCATATGGGGGTTGATGACGATCTCCGCTTTGCAGGAATCGTCGGAATTGCAGATCCTGTCCGTCCTGATGTGAAGGAAGCTATAGAGACGTGCAGGAAACGTGCGGGAGTCAAGGTTATTGTCGTTACCGGAGATGTCGCGGCTACAGCCGAGCATGTCGGAGCTGAAATAGGGCTCTTTGATGATGGTGAAGCTCCAAGGTCTCTGTCAGGACAGCAGTTTGCCGCAATGTCGGATGACGAGGCTATGGAGGTTATAGGAGATCTTCGCATTCTGTCGAGAGCCCGTCCCGAGGACAAATCGAGATTGGTGGGGCTTCTACAGAAGAGAGGCGAGGTCGTTGCAGTGACCGGAGACGGAACCAATGATGCGCTTGCCCTCAAGAAAGCGCAGGTGGGTCTCTCGATGGGAGACGGAACCGCACGCGCGAAGGAAGTCAGCGACATCACGATTCTGGACAACTCTTTTGTAAGTATAAACAAGGCGATCCTCTGGGGACGATCTCTGTACCTGAATATCAGGAGGTTCATATACTTCCAGATGACCATCAACGTCTGCGCCTGTCTGCTTGTACTTGTCGGTGCTTTCCTTGGAGTTGATTCTCCGCTGACGGTTACCCAGATGCTGTGGGTCAACCTGATCATGGATACATTTGCTGCAATGGCCTTGTCTTCGCTGCCGGCAGATCCGAAGGTGTTTGATGACAAGCCGAGGGATCCTCAGAGCCACATCATAGACAGGTCCATGATGAAGAGGATAGCCTTTGGCGGTGTATTCTTTTTCATAGTTCTGATCCTCCTGTGGGAGATAATGCTTCACTCAGACGTGAAAAGTGTCGCCCAACTTCTCAGGTGGGATACGATCAGAAACGGTCTAGCCGGCACCATCGGTGCGACATCAGCTGAAATGACCAGATATGAGATGGGAATATTCTTCACTACATTCGTGATGATGCAGTTCTGGAACATATTCAATGCGAAGAACTACAGGACGGAAGGATCATTCTTCCTGACGATGTTTTCAAAGAACAGTTTCAGCGCATCCTTTTACATCATAGTACTTGTCATACTTGCCGGTCAGCTCCTGATTGTCAACTGTCTGGGCCGGTTCTTCGATGTGGATCCGCTCATGGCCGGTGACTGGTGGAGGATAATTGCAGTAACATCCCTTGTCCTTTTGATTCCTGAGGTCAAGCGCATCTTTAAAACAATTTTCATAAAGAATTGAGTTATTGAGGAATTTTTCATAATTTTGAAGAATTAATGGAAAATTCATATGGTCATACTCAATCCCAATGATGTAGTAGACGGCTATACCGTCGAATGTTTTATCAAGAAAGGCATATATAACGGAACATACAGGGTTGCGGACAAGGATGGAGTTTCATATTTCATGAAGCTTTATGATCTGGAGATCGTCCCTGATTCGATGAAGGAGAACGGGGAAGTCCGCGAAATAGCATACTCAAGGAAGGTCAACAACGAATATGTGATATCCCATCATGCTGACGGACATGTGACGCTGTCTGACGGAAGGGAATACAGCTATATCGTCACCCGTTTCTTCAAGGGCAAGCTTCTCTCGGAAGACCTTGCGTCATATTATACATACACATGGGAAGAGGCAAAGGGAATAATGACATGTGTACTTAAAGGACTGGTATACATTCATGATGCCCTTGGGATGACTCACAACGACATCACTCCGCGCAACATTCTCCTTGAGGAGGTATCGAACGGATCTTATTTTCCGAGAATCATTGATCTTGGACATCTGAGCCGTCCTTTCGGCGGTGCTGTGCCGTTCCCTGTAGAGGATCTGTCCATGCAGTATTGCGCGCCGGAGACTCTTGGCGGATGCTTCGATGAAACCAGTGATTCGTTCTCTGCGATGGCTGTAATGTATCATATGATCACCGGTCTTGCCCCTTGGGATGCTGAGCTGACTGCAGGCATGCCTTATCCTGCAAAGAAGAGAGCGGTCAGGGCGGCAAGAAAGCAGCCTCTGGATCTGAAACCGTTGGAAAGGAAAGGTCTGACCAAGAAAGATGTGGATCTTCTGACTGCAGGACTTGACTTTGACTCGCGTGTGCGCCCATCCGTGGCGGATCTGCTCAAATACATGACAGGTGAGGCTGCCCCTGAATTTTCCATGAAGGATGATCAAGGTCACAAGTCAAAGCCTCAGGAAGGAACCCATGAAAGTGCTGTCGCAACGACGGTGCAGATAAAGAAGAAGTCCGGAGGTGGATTTGCTGACGTTGCAGGAATGGAAACCCTCAAGGAAGAACTCACAAAGAGGGTGATATGGGTGCTCAGAGACAAGGAAAAGGCTCAGAAATACAAGCTGACTCCGCCGAACGGCATGATTCTTTACGGCCCACCGGGCTGCGGCAAGACATATTTTGCCGAGAAGTTTGCAGAAGAGGCACAGTTCAACTTCTCTATGGTCAGCGGATCGGATCTCGGCAGTACATATCTCCACGGAACACAGGGCAAGATTGCAAGCCTGTTCAAGGATGCCGAAGAAAAAGCTCCTTCGATCCTATGCTTCGATGAGTTCGATTCTTTTGTGCCAGCCAGAGGATCGATGGATGCCAATCAGAGGGGAGAGGAAGTCAATGAGTTCCTTGCACAGCTGAACAACTGCTCAAAGAGAGGCATATTCGTGATAGGCACGACAAACAGGATAGAACTGATAGATCCGGCAGTTCTCAGGAAGGGTAGAATGGATCTGCATATCGAGATCCCTGCGCCGGATCCTGAGACGAGGAAGGCCATATTCGCACTTCACCTTAAGGACAGGCCTCTTGATGAGAACATTGATTATGATGAGCTTGTACGTCTCACAGATAATTATTCAGCTTCAGATCTGGCATTTATAGTGAATGAGGCGGCAATGACGGCGGCGCTGGCTGATGAACTGATCGGACACAGTCATCTTCTCAATTCCGTGAAGAGCAACAAGTCCTCGCTCGGTTCTCCGCAGCAGGCAAGAAGAAAGATAGGATATTAATAATCAATATAGAATGTTATGAGTACTATTAAAGAGCAACTAGGGGCATATCTGTCAAAGGAAGGACTCCGCCCTGAGGAAAAACCTTATGGTTTCCATTATGAGTTTGAGAACCTCAGTTTCCATGTCTTCTGGGATGCGGACGATCCTCGCTATCTCAGCCTGACTCTGCCAGGAATCTTTGATGTTGACGAGAACAACAGGGAGGATGCATTGTGTGTGGCAAACTGGATAAATGATAATGTAAAGGTTGTCAAGGCTCTTGTCAGGACAGACGATGTGTGGGTCGTGGCTGAATTCCTCATTGACAACACTCCTGATTTCGAGGATCTCATTCCTCGCATGATGAAAATTCTCAAGGGGGCTCGCCTCAGCTTCTATGATAAAATCAGAAATCTGTAAATGGAAAAGAAACTATATCCTTTTAAGTTTATTCCGGTGCCTTCAAGGAGGCCGTGGGGCGGAAGTGCGCTCGTTGCTGAAATGGGCAAGCACTTCGTTGAGGTGGACGAAGACGGCAATGAGACCATTCTCGGTACCGACGTGCTTATCGGTGAAAGCTGGGAGCTTGCCGACATGGGAATTGAAGATTCCGTTGTCGAGAACGGTTGGCTTGCAGGCAATACCATAAGCGAACTCATGGAGACATACCTGGAGAGGATTGTCGGTGAAGATGTATACAACTATTATGGCCGTCAGTTTCCTCTGCTTATCAAGTTCCTGGATATCAACGATAAGCTTTCCGTGCAGGTGCATCCGGATGATGAGGTGGCTGCTGAGAGATATGACTCTCTTGGAAAGGCCGAGATATGGTATGTCATGGATGCCAAGCCGGGTGCAAAGATGTATTGCGGATTCACCCGCGAGGTGTCTGCACAGGAGTTCTATGACAGATGTAAGAACGGCACTGTAGATGAAATCCTCAATGTCATCGAGCCAAGAAAGGGCGATGTCATATATATAACTCCAGGTACGGTCCACGCAGCTGATGGAGGACTTCTCATTGCAGAGATCCAGGAGTCTTCTGACATGACATTCAGACTTTATGACTGGGGCCGTGAATTTGACCCTAAGACAGCACGCAAGACCCATCTGGAAGAGGCAATCGACGTAATTGATTATCGTGCTTTTGATCCGGGCCTGTATAGGAAGGGACCGCTTTGGGGCGATGAGGCTTCATATGTGGCATGCCGTCCGAGCGGATGCTCATGTGGCTGCGGCTGTGATGATGACTGCGATTGCGGCTGTCATGAAGGCGAGGAGTGCCACTGTCATGAGGAAGGACACGATTGCGAGTGCCACTGCCATCAGGAAAGCCAGGAGGGGCAGATGATCCAGACTCTTGTCGATGTTCCACAGTTTACTGTATCGAAGATAGCTCTTACAGATCCTCTTCATATCTACACGGAGAAATTCCAGAGTTTCATAGTATATATCTGTCTTGAAGGAGCCGCTTCAATTCAGGTGCCTTCTACAAATGACAAGGGTGAGGCATGCATGGAGAATTATGAGTTTGCCAAGGGTGAGACTGTTCTCGTTCCAGCTGACATGCCTGACTTCTTCCTTGTTCCTCGCGACCGGTCGACTCTTCTGCTCGAGGGTACGACAAGACCGGTTGAGGAAGTTGACGGATACATTGATCCCGAGACAGAGGCTTTCCTTGAGGGAGAGGACTATGACGGTATGGAAGATGAGTCGGATGACGAACCTATGGGTCCTGCAGGAGCATCTCCGCTGAACTTCTTCAGTTGATATGGATGAAGTAAGGATCGATAAGTATCTCTGGGCTATCAGGGTCTATAAGACGCGTACTGATGCCACTGATGCATGCAAGGGTGGAAAGGTCCGTGTCAACGGAGATGACATCAAGCCTTCGAAATGCGTTAGGGTAGGAGATGTCATAACTGCACGCAAAGGAGCTGTCCTGTATACATACAAGGTGCTTCAGCTGATAGATAAGCGTCAGGGAGCCATGCTGGTGCCGGATTACGCTGAAGATCTCACTCCTCCAGAGGAACTCGCAAAACTTCGTGCCCCGGTGGAGACATTCTTCCTCAAGCGCGACAGAGGCGCAGGCCGTCCGACCAAGAAGGACCGGCGTCAGATGGAAGAGCTCTGGGAAAATCTGGATTATGATGATTAAAGCAAAAGAGGTTGATTTCTGAAATCAACCTCTTTTGCTTTAAGATATTATTAGAATCCGAAGTAGTTGTCGGCGTTGTTGTATGATATGTCCTTGACCATCTGGTGAAGGAATGCCATCTCGCTCTGAGGGAGCTTGCCGTTCTGGATGTCTTCACCGATGAGGTTGCAGAGGATTCTTCTGAAATACTCGTGGCGAGGATATGACAGGAAGCTGCGGGAGTCGGTCAGCATGCCTACGAAGCGGCTGAGCAGGCCGAGTGAAGAGAGAGCGTTCATCTGCTTCTTCATGCCGTCTTCCTGATCGAGGAACCACCAGCCTGATCCGAGCTGGATCTTGCCAGGGCATGTGCCGTCGTTGAATGTGTATGCCATTGTGGCGAGCACCTCGTTGTCCTTTGGATTGAGGTTGTAGAGGATGGTCTTTGTAAGCTTGTTCTCGAGGGCGAGCTTGTTGAGGAACTTGTGTCCTGCGGCGGCGCACTGGACGTCGTGGATGGCGTCGTATCCTGTGTCAGGTCCGAGGATGTTGAACATGCGGGTGTTGTTGTCGCGGATGGCTCCGATGTGGAACTGCTGTGCCCAACCCTTTGCGTGGTCCATGCGGGCGAAGTCAAGCAGGATGGCGCTGCGGAACTTGAGCACCTCTTCCCATGTAGGCTGCTTGCCGGCGAGAGTGTTGCGGAAGATCTTGTCAATCTCCTCAAGCTCAAAGTCTTCTGCGTAGAATGTCTCGAGACCGTGGTCTGAAAGACGGCTTCCCATCTCGTGGAAGAAGTCGTGACGTTTCTGGAGGGCGTCCAGGAGGTCCTGGTAGCTGTTTATTGCAACTCCTGATACGTCACTCAGCTTCTGGATGTATTCCTTGTACTGCTCAGGCTTCTCGATCACCATCGCCTTGTCAGGTCTCCATGCAGGCAGAACCTTCACTCCGAATGGATTCTCGTTGATCTGCTTGTGATATTCGAGGGAATCTGCAGGGTCATCTGTGGTACATACGACCTTTACATTGAATCTCTTCATCAGCTCCTGACCTCTGTATTCCTCTGTCTGCAGCTTCGCAGTACACTCGTCATAGATTGCGCGTGCAGTCTGTGGATTGAGAAGGTCGTAGATGCCGAAAACTCTTGCGAGCTCGAGATGAGTCCAGTGATAGAGAGGGTTCCTCATGGTGTAAGGCACAGTCTGCGCCCATTTCTCGAACTTCTCATAGCTGTCGCGTCCGCCGGTGATGAACTCTTCAGGAACACCGTTTCCACGCATCGCTCTCCACTTGTAATGGTCTCCGCCGAGCCATACTTCAGTGAGGTCTCTGAACTGGTGGTTATCTGCAATCATCTTTGGCACGAGGTGGCAGTGGTAGTCGATGATAGGCATCTTCTCTGCACTCTCATGATAGAGCTCACGCGCGAAGTCGTTGGTGAGCATAAAGTCTTCGTTGATGAAAGGTTTCATATGCATATTCAGTATTTAGTGTTGTCTTCTACAAATATCGTCAGATTAGTCTTTGCAATTTATGAAAATTGAACAAAAGAATATGAAAAATTGACAATCGCCGATAAATATAATAAAATTCGCACGACAGACAGAGATTTTTTATATATTTTTGTTCTTGTCATAAATTGGACAACCAGCGTAAATCAATAACTATAAAACAATAGCATTATGGAAGCATTAAACAGAACGACTGCCAAGGTCAACAAGTATCCGACCAAGATCATCCAGTTCGGTGAGGGAAATTTCCTCAGGGCATTTGTCGACTGGATTGTGTGGAACACAAACCAGAAGACAGACTTCAACGCAGGTGTTGTAGTCGTGCAGCCTATCGACAGGGGAATGGTGGATATGCTCAACTCTCAGGATGGACTTTACCATGTGAACCTCCAGGGTATTGACAAGGGAGAGGCTGTGGACTCTATCCAGCTCATAGATGTCATCAACAAGGGCCTTAATCCATACACCCAGAACGAGGAGTTCATGGCTCTTGCGGAGGACCCGGACATCCGTTTTGTGATTTCCAATACAACTGAGGCAGGCATCGCATACGATCCTTCTTGCAAGCTTGAAGACAAGCCTGCTTCTTCATATCCGGGCAAGCTCACCCAGCTCCTTTACCGCAGATATCAGCATTTCGGAGGTGACCAGTCAAAGGGTCTCATCATTCTCCCTTGCGAGCTCATCTTCCTCAACGGTAAGGAACTCAAGAAGTGCATCTATCAGTATATCGACCTCTGGGAGCTCGGAGAAGGCTTCAAGGCATGGTTCGAGACTGCATGCGGAGTATACTGCACGCTTGTGGACCGCATCGTTCCTGGCTATCCGAAGGATACCATCGACCAGATTCATGAGCGCATAGGATATAAGGATAACCTCGTGGTAAAGGGCGAGATCTTCCATCTCTGGGTGATCGAGGCTCCTGAGTCTGTAGCAAAGGAATTCCCTGCAGACAAGGCTGGCCTGAACGTGCTTTTCGTGCCGAGCGAGGCTCCATATCACGAAAGAAAGGTTACCCTTCTCAACGGCCCTCACACAGTGCTTTCACCTGTGGGATACCTCTCAGGTCTCGATACAGTGAAGGAGTGTGTAGAGGATCCTGAAATAGGTCAGTTCGTCAAGAAGGTGATGTATGGCGAGCTTCTCGAGACTCTCAACCTTCCAAAGCCGGAACTTGAGGCATTTGCGGATTCTGTTGTCGAGCGTTTTGTAAACCCTTACGTGAAGCATTTCGTGACCAGCATCATGCTGAACTCATTCCCTAAATACAAGACACGCGACCTTCCTGGTCTGAAGACTTACCTTGAGCGCAAGGGCGAGCTTCCAAAGGGCCTCGTTCTCGGTCTGGCAGCCATCATTACATATTATAAGGGCGGCAAGAGGGGAGATGTCGAGATCGTGCCTAACGATGATGCGGCAATCATGGCTCTTCTCAAGGACCTCTGGGAGGCAGGAGATGTACGCAAGGTAGCCGAAGGCGTGCTTGCAGCAGAGTTCATATGGGGCGAGAACCTCAATGAAGTGCCAGGTCTCACAGACCTCGTCGTTGCTGACCTCGAACTTATTCAGAATGAGGGCATGCGCGCTGCTGTACGTACAGTAATCAGCTAGATTTCTTGACAAGCTCGAAATGACAATGCTATGGCAGAATTCATAAAGATCAACCCGGCCGACAATGTGGCCGTGGCAATAAACGATGTCGAGGCCGGATGCGGCTTCGACATCGATGGTATATCGCTCACTACTTTGGCAAAGATTCCTGCAGGCCATAAGGTGGCACTGAAGGACATGGCCGAAGGTGAGGATGTCGTGAAGTACGGATTCCCTATAGGACACCTTCTGCAGGCTGTTCCGCAGGGAGGACTCATTGACCACTCGGTCCTGAAGACCAATCTGGACGGACTGCTTGAGTATACATATCAGCCGGATCTTACAGAGATCGCTCCGTCGCAGACCAAGGCTACGTTCAAAGGCTATCGCCGTGCGGACGGCCGTGCCGGCATCCGCAACGAGCTCTGGATCATCCCGACTGTGGGATGCGTGAATGGAGTGGTACAGAATATTCAGAAACAGTTTGAAACAGAGATTGCTGCATATCCCGGCATAGAGAAAGTGATCGCCTTCCCTCACAACTATGGATGCTCGCAGCTCGGGGGAGACCATGAGAACACAAGGAAGATCCTTGCGGATATGGTTCACCATCCGAATGCAGCCGGTGTGCTTGTAGTCGCTCTCGGTTGTGAAAACAACCAGCTTGGCGCATTCCGCGAGCTTGTAGGGGAGGTCGATGAGACTCGAGTGAAGTTCATGGAATCGCAGAAGATCCATGGTGATGAAGTTGAGTTCGGCCTGGGCCTTCTGCGTGAGATCGCAGAGGCGGCCAAGAACGATGTTCGCGAGGATATTCCAGTAAGCGAGCTGAAGGTCGGCCTCAAGTGTGGAGGTTCCGACGGATTTTCCGGCATTACAGCCAATCCGCTTCTCGGTCGTTTCTCAGACTGGATCGTTGCTCAGGGAGGTACGACAGTTCTTACCGAGGTTCCTGAGATGTTCGGTGCGGAGACCATCCTCATGTCACGTTGTCAGGACGAAGCGACCTTCGACAAGACAGTGCATCTGATCAATGACTTCAAGGCATACTTCATGAAGAATGACCAGCCAGTCTATGAGAACCCTTCTCCAGGCAACAAGGCAGGTGGTATATCAACACTTGAGGAAAAGTCTCTCGGATGTACGCAGAAGTCAGGAAACTCCATCGTTCGCGATGTCCTCCTCTATGGAGACCGTCTCAAGACCAAGGGACTCAACCTGCTCAGCGCGCCGGGCAATGACCTCGTGGCCTCAACAGCTCTTGCGGCATCAGGCTGCCAGATAGTCCTCTTCACGACAGGACGCGGCACTCCGTTCGGAACATTCGTGCCTACAGCCAAGATATCTACCAACAGCACTCTGGCGGCAAACAAGCCGTTGTGGATAGACTTCAACGCAGGAACGATCGTAGACGGAACACCGGTCGAGGAGGTCGATCAGGCATTCATAGACTTCGTGCTGGGCGTCGCTTCAGGAGAGCACACCAACAACGAAAAGTCCGGCTACAGCGAAATCGCAATCTTCAAGTCTGGCGTAACGCTTTAACTGAATAAGGGTCGGAAATTTCCGACCCTCATTTGTGCTATAGACCTCCGCGGACAATGTTGCTGTCGGAAGACATGTGGCTGATAGCCGGGTCACCGTAGTAAGTCAGTCTGCATGTGCGGTCCACATCGAGAAGAAGATCGTCGGTAGCCCTGACTTTGGCCTTGCTTGCTCCGCTCAGCTCGACAGATGCTTTCTTTACCTCATAGTCTCTTGTGTCTATATTGCATGCGCCAGAGCCTTCCAGACTCAGATTGTTGCCCTTTCCTTCCATGTCAAGGTGCGCAGCGCCTGAACATTCAATAGAAGCATCGTCGTATTCTCCCTTGAATCTGAATTTGGCTGCTCCGCTCAACTCTCCTTCCATCTCTGTTCCTTTCCCGGCAAAAGACACATTGGCTGCTCCGCTTAAGTCAAGCTCGACTTTCTGGAAGTCACCGGTCAATGATGCATTTGCTGCTCCGCTTGCATCAATGGAAAGGCGTCTGCCGTTTATCTTAAGCGGTCCGTTCAGATGTGAGGCTCCGGAAAGGTCGACTTCAAGGTCAGATGCCTTGAACACTCCGTCAAACGATATTGATGATGCGCCCGAAAGTTCTATCTCATCTATTTCTTTCATTTTGAGAAAGACCTTGATAGGCGAATGGTTGGAGTTCCTTATCTTTCGCGGAAGTTCATCCATTCCAAGATACAGGCTCGAATCATATGAAGAATATGAAACCTTCATATATGGTTCATATTCGCTGTCAAATACTATTTCTACATTATCCGATGAGCCGGAGGTCACATGGATTTCATAAGTAAATGACGCGTCTATGCCTGTTATTTTCCCGAAGCTGTAAGTCTTTGACTTTTCTTCCGCTGATGCAGTCGCGATGAATGTCAGCGCAGCTGCCAATATCAACAATGTTCTTCTCATGGTGTTCTTTATTATAGTTCGTTATTCATTTCGTGTGCATAATATTCCTTGACTCTATCGAGAGCCTCGAGCTTTGCTCCATAATATTCGTCCAGAATCTTTCTGCGCTCTTTTGTGGACAGTTCCTCCGGCAGCAGCGAATACATCGGGATGGCCTCTGCAGTTATGGAGCGGATTGTATTTCCTACAGTCTCAAGGTCCTGCGGACATGAATTCTCCACTAAGGTCATGATTTCGATTTCCGAGCGGGCGATCCCTTCAAGCATCCTGTTAAGCTGGCGGCTTTCGTCATTATTATGGTACCCTGTCACGAAAAGCACCACAAGTACGGCAGCTGCTACAGCAGGAAGAACCCAGCGCAATGTGTGTCGCACGGGCCTCCTTCTTGTCTTTGCCATCAGACGGTCAAGACTGCCCTGAGGTACAGGAGCAGTGTCAAAAGCTTCACGGTTCTCAATTATGTATTTCTCAAGATTGTCCATTGTCATGTTTCTTAAGCATTTCTGCGAGTTTCTGGCGACCCCGCATGTAAAGTGTCCTTATGGTGCTTTCCTTGGCGGATGTTATCTGTGAAATCTCTTCATAATCATACCCTTCAAAAAGGTGCAGGGAAAGAACCAGCCTGTAGTGGTCCGGCAATGAAGCCATTGCATCCCTGATCCTGCCGATGTCATATTCAACGTCTTCAATGGTATCACATACCGCTTCGGTCATATCTTCCATCGCGCATCTCTCCAGGAAATGCCTGTATCGATGCCTTTCACGAAGCTTGTCTATGGATTTCCTTATGCAGACACTTGAAAGCCAACGTGACAGCTCTCTAAGCTCCTTCTTGCGTGCAAAGTCATGATACTTCAGGAGAGTGTCATGCATGACTTCCTCTGCATCGGAAGGGTCACCGACTATCCGCAGGCTCATGTTGTACAGCCTGCGGGAATGTCGGTCATAAACCTGCCTTATATCCATAGTTTCTTCCATCTGTCAAGCCCGTTTTCACCTATAAGACGCCTGCCGGATCAGTCTGTTGCAAATTTAATTGAAAAATTCAGGTAAATGTCTGATTTGTCTCCTGCCGGGTGTGCTTTTAAGATTCTGAATGTCAGTGTCTTAAATCAACAAGGGCCGGTAAAGATACCGACCCTGGATGGATAATGTGCTGATTGTTAAATATTTACACAATACTCTTGATCTATTGCCTTCATGGCTATAGATTATAACCACAGTGAATAAGGAACCATTCGATGTCCTCTTCGTTGATTCTTGGCTGCTTCTTGAGGATTTCAGGAAGGTTGTTGTAGTTCTTCATGAACGCTTCCGTGAGTTCGCAAGCCTTCTCCGGAGTGTAGAGAACCGCTTCATTGATTGTGCCGAGCATTGCCAGGTCGTCGATAGGATCCGCATTCGTGCGGAACTTCAGAGCCTCGATGCTGCGTGCCATTCTTCTTGACAGACCCTTGATGCTGTCTGCAAGTGCAGGAGTGTCATCATATGTGATCACGATGACTTTTTCTGCAGCGCAGTCAGTCACAGGAACGTCAACAGTGAAAGCGAAGTCATAGCCGTCATACTCATATGATACCTCCTGACCGTTCACGGTAACTGATGCTGGAGCGGCAGAAGCGATAACCTTCACCTTGAAGTTTCTCTGGGCAGGCATGCCTTCATATGATCCTGTGCGTGGTGCGATTGTGACAGTTTGAGCATTGTCGCTCCATTTGCTTGTGATCAGTGTCGTTGCATACTCGGTTGCGTAATTCTTGTCGTTTCCGGCATCTTCATACATAGTGAAGCATCCGTCTCCGCCAGGGAATACTGTAGCATAGATGTCCTCGTCGTTTCCGTTGAGGTTCTGTACTTCGTCACCATAGAAAGGAAGAACAGCTCCGGCCTTTACATAGATACCATACTCGTCAAGAGCAAAGTGCCTTGTAACAACCTTTCCGCCTTCGAGCATCGCTCCGGTATGAAGTTCATACCAGTATCCTTCAGGAAGCCAGATGTCCATGGCTGCGAATCCGTTCTCTGCCGGTTTTGTTACAGGAGCAATGAGCATGTCGTCTCCGAACATATACTGGCTGCGGAAGTCATATGCCTCCTGACATTCTGGATAGTCGTAGTAAAGTGGACGACAGAGAGCAATACCTTCGTCATATCCCTTGCGGGCCATTGCATAGATGTATGGTGCCATCTCATAGCGCTGGCGTACGGTCTGGCGGATCACATTGGTGTACTCCTCTGCGAATACCCATGGCTCCTTGTTCAGAGCGCTGCTCTTGGAACTGTGGGTACGCATCACAGGGCTGAATCCGCCATACTGCAGCCATCTTGTGTACATCTCAGGATCGATGCTGTTTCCAAGATGACCTCCGATGTCATGGCTCCAGTAGCCATATAGAACATTGGATGATGTTGCCGTGAAGTATGGCTGGAACTCGAGAGACTTCCATGTGATGGTCGCGTCTCCTGAGAAACCGACCTGATAGCGGTGGTTTCCGAGTCCGCCCCAGCGGTGGTAGAGCAGCGGGCGCTTGTCGCCGTGGCGCTCCATGTCAGTGAAGTAGCAGTAGTTGATCCACCATGTGTTGTGAAGTCTGGTGATCTCTGTGTCGTATACATGCTGCTGCCAGTCAAGCCACCAGAAGTCGACTCCTTCCTCCTGCATAGGATGCATCACCTGCTCGAACATATTGGTCATGAACTCCTTGTCAGAGTTGATCCAGTCTATGCGCTTTGTTCCTTCCGGATCCTTGCCAAGACTCTTGGCAAGGGCAGGGTAGCACGCCTCCCAGTGATCGAATCCCTCAGCCGGATGCAGGTTGAGAGTAACCTTCAGTCCTTCACTCTTGAGATAGTCCATGAACTTCACAGGGTCAGGGAACAGGCTCTTGTTCCATGTCCATCCTGTCCATCCGCCGCGTCCTTCGTCTGTATAATGCCAGTCCATGTCTACAACGAGCACGTCAAGAGGAATGTCATATGCATGGAACTTGTCCACCAGCGTACGCATTTCCTTGTCGGTGTATGCCCAGTAGCGTGACCACCAGTATCCGAATGTAAAGCGTGGAGGCAGAGGCATCTTGCCGGCAAATACGGTAAAGTCCTTGAGAGCCGCCTTGTAGTCATGTCCATATGCCATGAAATACCAGTCCTGGCACTTCTTTGCGTCTCTTTCCTTAACCCATGCCCACTCAGAGTCATCGAAAAGGAAATTTTCAGACTCGTCTATGAGTGTCCAGCCGTCCTTTGCAAGAATGCCGTCCTCGAACTGACGGATTTCTCCTTTCTTCATGTCGGATACCCAGGTCTGCGTCTGCACGTCTCCATCGAGTCCGTCAAGCGTACGGAAGGTTCCTTTCAGGTTCTCCTTCTGCTTCATTCCCGGCTTCCAGGTGAAGAATCCGTCTGTCGCCATGATTTCAAGATTGTCCTTTGTGAACTTTCCTGTACCTTTATTATATGTGAGGACCATCTTTGAGGTGGTGATCACAACCTTCTTGCCTGCACTGCGGACCTTATAGGCCACTTCTGGATATTCTCTCTCGGAAGCTACAAATGAAGGCAGATCTGTGAATCTGCCGTCCTGCTCCCATTCGAGGCGGATCACACCGTCTGTAATCACGGTGAATCTCACCTGATTGTCCTGGTAGGCAATGTTGTCCGCAGTCTGTGCCGCCAAGGTCGCCCCGGCCAGCGCCATGCCGCAGATTGCGACCAGTCTGATGATAGCATTCTTCATTTTGTGGTATTTAATGGTTATTTTCAGTAAAGTTAAAGATAATTATTTAAAACCGGCCCGTCCTTCACAGGAAAGGCCGGTTCTGTGTGACAATCTACTAACCAAACAATGATTGTCACTTATTTTACTCACTTTTGCTGCAGCTGTATGTCAGGAACTGTTCTGCACCCAGACCAAGCTTCAGTGTGATTGTATATTTTCCTGCATCTGTAAAAACGCCGGAGCCAGTCCATTTTGTACTCAGTTCTCCGCTCTGTGCTGTGGAACCGTCTGTCTCCGTGCAGAATGTTGCAAATGGTGACGAATGTACTTTCCAAGTCGTTCCGGCTTCCGCGTCTATTGTGAACTCGTATGTGTTCTCACCGACGTTCTTGAATTCATAAGCAGCTGAATCACTATATGATGCGTTTGATGAGAAGCTTCCGGTGAGCCTGAACAGAGCGTCATTGATGTTCTCCTCGATTTCAAGCTTGCAGTCTATTGTTCCTGCGTCTACGAGTGTCGCAATGACATAGAACTTTCCGGCAAGAGGGAAGCGGGCAGAACCGTCGCTTGCACTTCTGGTAAGGCTTCCTTCAAGAAGCGGCGTGCCGTTGGCGATTCCATATTTCTTGTTCTCTACGGTGTAGATACCCCAATATTTTCCTCTTGTTGTCTTGAAAGAAACTTTGTAGGTGTTGTCAGCAATGTTCACAAATTCGTAGGTCGATGACGCGTATGACCATTGTGTGGCGTTGTTGTCAAAGTTGTTTCCGAGCCTGAGCGAAACGTCATTGCTTACAAGAGAATATCCGAGAGTTCCATCTCCGTTTTCGGTTACAGTAACGCTGTATGTTCCTGTGTAGCCGAATGTGAGGGACTCAGAACCTTCTGTAGAGAGAATGCCTGTCATTGTTGACTGGCCTGCAGTTTCAGCTCCGTATGCAGCCGATGGGGTAAGGATCTTCCAGGCATCTCCGGCAGTAGCTGCAACAGAGGCTGTATATACTCCGGAAGATGTCTCTGTCAGCTCTGCTGTGACATCACCTGATATCTGCCAGGTGTCGACAGGAAGACCGGAATTGTCATCATCGCCATCTTCCGGGTCGTCGTCGTCATCCTTTGAAGGATTGACAACGTCCGGATTGTTGAATACGATGCTTTCAGCGAGGTCTCTCATGTATGAGGCCCTATCTGCAGCCACATTGCAGTCCACCGTGGTTCCGCCGAATTCCTTTCCGAACATTGTGACATACTCAACGCATGCTTCGAGATATGCACTTGTGCGGGTAGGGTGGAGGCCGTCTCCAGAGAAGTACAGGCTCCATCCTGAGTGCTCTGCACGTGACTGTGCGAATGCCATTCCGACAGGAGCTACCCTGCAGCCGGCTGCAAGAGCCATTTCCCTGGCACCGTCATAAAGCAGCTGGTCAAAGTTCTCGAAACTGCCATATCCACCATATGAATTGTCAGAGTTTGGATATGCCCAGGTGAGATCGAGAATGACGTCGCAGTCAGGTGAGTACTGACGTATCATGTCTGCAAGAGCCACGCAGTTGTCGCGTACCTTGGCATAGCCGACAGGGTCGTCTGCCAGTCTTGCCGGATTCTTGCTCTGGTCCTGAATGATGGCGTAGTCATAGCCGCCTTTCTTTATGGCTTCGAGCGTGTTCGACAGCTGAAGATGCTTCTCGAATGACTGTGATCCTTTCACATGGGCTGTGACCTTGAGGTCAACACCCTGTCCCCATGCTATCTCCCTGAGCATGAACATAGGGTTGAAATAATAGTGGAAGGAGTTGCCGATGATAAGCACTTTCTTCGTTTCGGCAGGGGTGACGGATGGATATCTCTGCACGTCAGATGCCGTGAATCCGAAGTCTGGAAGACTGCATGCGGAGTTGGCTGTGGCGTTTATGTCCTGAGCGCTTCCGTCGCAGGTCATGTTGCCGACTGCGCGGCAACGTATCTGCAGAGTTTCTGCGGCATTCTCAAACTTGCATGTCTGCATCACAGTCGTATACTGATATGTGTCTACGCTTCCGGTAGAAACTTCTCCAGAAAGACTGTAGGTATACTTTATGGAAGCATCTTCAGCAGCGGTCAGCAAATCTTCTTCGGCCGATTTCCACTCACCTCCGTCATAATACTCTACAATGAAGTATTTAGGCGCCTTCTTGTCTCCTGCCATTGTGGCGTTGAACGCGATCACATCGCCGGCTGCCACGGAAGCATCGAAGGTATAAAGCCAGTAGTCGCCCTCTACCATTGTGGAAACGTTAGGGTTGTTACCTACAACCTTGCATGTGAATGGTATATCTGCGTTATCTTCTCCTCTGACAACAGTTATCACGCCGGCTGATCCGTCGGTAGCTCCTACCATATGCATGTGCGGCCATGAAACAGAATATGTGTTCTTGTTATCACGGAAAACCCACTGGCTCAGGAGCGGCGCCTTGGCAGCAGCCTGGCTTACGGTGAAGTCTATGGTTTTTGAACCGTCTGTCGTCGCGATGCTGAAAACGCATTCGCGAACCGACTGAGTACCGTTTGGAGCTGCGTGCAGGGTGAGGTGCTGCGCCTTGTTGTGCTTTGCTCCTGAAGTGACTCTCTCGCCGTTTTCATCCAACAGCACAATCCAGTTGCAGCCTTTGAGGTCTGCTGTCCAATCATGGTTCCTGGCAGAAAGCGTGAGAGACTTTCCACTTGTAGGAAGGCTCTCGAATGAAGCAGAAACTGCACTGAGTGCGAATTCTTCTCCGGCTTCCTCGGATGTGTAAGGATCGACTTCTTCTGCCGAGTCATCAGTCACCTTGAAAAAGTAGTGGCGGTTCATTGTCACCTCGTATCCGTCCTGAGTGTTCTGGGATGAATTGCAGTTGAAGATGAGCTTCATCGTCTTGTCGTTCAACGATGAACCCATGTCAACGTATTTGTATGACACTTCCTCTATCTCGACTGTTCCTGTGACTGCATTGCCTGGCCATGCTGCGGTAACGCTTCCGGCTTCGCTGTTCCATCCATAGATATGGGTGGCTCCCCATGATGTCCTGTCCTGGAAGAAAATTGCATATCCGTCAAGCTCAAGTTCTGCGACAGGATCCTTCTTTTCTTCCTCTTTATTGCCGTCATCAGGTTTCACATCTTCCTTGCCATCATCTTCAGGAGGTGTCGGCACAGGTTCAGGCTTGCACGAGATGAGCACTGTCGATATCAATGCTGCTGCAACAGCAGCTAATGTTCTTTTTATATTCATAACTTATTTCAGAATCATGTATTCATATGGTGCGAGCATTACAGACTCTCCAAGGACGGTCTTTGCACCGGTCATGAGGTCTGTACACTCCTTTCCTGCCCATTCTGCCGGCAGTGTGAGAGGGTAGTCCTCGTGTCTTACGTTCACGAGAACGAGAATGCTGTCGTTTTCGTCGCTCTTCTGGAATGCGAGTATGTGCTCGTCAGGATATGCGGCGATCTCGCCCTTGCGGATTGCCGGTATATTATTGTATAGGTCAAGTAATCTGGTGTATTCCTGATTGAGATGCTGGCAATTCTGCCAGTCTACCGGCACATATTTGAAGAAGTTGATTCTTCCGGGATATCCTACTTCCTGAGATCCATATACGAGAGCTCCTCCGTGAAGGTATGTAGAAGCCACGAAAGCTGCCATTGATGCTTTCTCTCCTCCGAACTCGCTGATAGGGGACATCTTGTCCGACTCGTCGTGGTTGGTGGTGAAACGGAGCTTCACGCATCCTTCAGGGATGCCTGCATATTCCTCTGCATCAGCCTCGAAGAGGTGAGATGCCGGAACGTAAGGACCTCTCTTAGGATTGAAGACACGTCTGACGGCCTCGAGGTAGTCCCATGCATAGTTCATTTCAAATCCGGCATCGAAGTGGTCCTTTCTCTTGCCTTCTGCAAGAAGGAGAAGCTTGTGGTCCGGAATCGCACGGAGCGAGTCGCAGCACTGCTTCCAGAAATCGAATGGAACGAAGTCGGCAGCATCGCAACGGAAGCCGTCCACACCTACTTCTACAGCCCAGAACTTCATCGCGTCGATCATTGCAAGACGCATCTCCGGATTGTCAAAGTTAAGGTCAGCCACGTCAGCCCAGTCCTTGATAGGAGGTACGATCTCACCGTTCTCGTGTGTATACCACTCAGGATGCTCCTCGATCCACCAGTTGTCCCACGATGTGTGGTTTGCAACCCAGTCGATGATCACGCTCATACCTCTGTCGTGGCAGCTGGCAACTACGTTCTTGAACTCCTCAAGAGTTCCGAATTCAGGGTTGACACCCTTGTAGTCGCTGATGCAGTACGGAGAGTTCACGGTCTTGATCTGTCCTACAGGGTAGATCGGCATGAACCATACTACGTTGGTACCCAATGCTTTGATTGAGTCAAGGTGCTCGGCTACCGCATTGAATGACTTTTCGGGAGCGAACACGCGAGGGTTCACCTGATACATTACCACATCCTCCGGAGCAGGCACTTCGTAACCTCCCTCGCAGGTGCAGTCGCTGCTGCATGAAACGAGCAGCATGGCGGCCATAAGGCCGGCAAATATGTTCTTATAGGTCATTATTTCTCTATTTTCCAGATTTTATACTCATATGCTCCAAGAGAAAGTGCTGCAGGAATGTTCTCCTGCTTTCCGGTCATCATATCAACTGCCTTGTCGCCCGATCGCTCCATAGGGGTCTTGACCTGTACGTCCGCTCCGGTGGTGTTCACCGTTACCATGAGACCGCCCTGATAGTATATGGTGACGAGGTTTCCTGTATTATACAAGGTCATCTCGCCGCCTCTCGCCTCGACCGACTCGGTGTATGCTCTCATGACTTTCTGATACTCTTCAGTGTATGAAGGATTGCTGTTCCAGTCCAGAATGGTGTTGTTGAAGAAACTCAGTGTCTTCGCATATCCGATCTCCTGAGAACTGTAGATAAGTGGAATGCCACCCATATATGCGGCAATCACAAATGCAGCCATTGCTCCTCTCTCACCCTTGTACATGGTGATAGGGGATGCCTCGTTCATGGCCTTGTCGTGGTTGGTCGAAAATCTGAGCCTGTCTTTTCCTTCAGCAAGATTCTTATATTCGCCTTTATGGGATTCGTACAGTTTCTCAACAGTCCTTTTACCTGCGAACACGTCCACCAGCTTGCTCTGGAAGTCCCATCCGTAAAGCATCTGGAAACCGCAGTCAAGCAACTTCTCATCAGAGGCCTCAGCAAGAAGAACCGCATCCTGATCAATAGCCTTGACTGCGTCAAGTGCCTCCTTCCAGAAGTCTGCAGGCACTCCATCGGCATAGTCGCATCTGAAACCGTCGATATCTGCCTCCTTGACCCAGTAGGTCATGGCATCGATCATTGCAGCGCGCATTTCCTTGCTGTTGAAGTTGAGGTCAGCGACATCGTTCCATCCCATACCTGCAGGGGAGATGATGTTGCCGTTGGCGTCTTTTGTATACCATTCCGGATGTTCTGTTATCCAATTGTTGTCCCACGAACTGTGATTGGCAATCCAGTCCAGAATGACCTTCATCCCCATAGAATGCGCCTTGCTTACCAACGACTTGAGACTCTCCAGGGTTCCATAAGCACTGTTTACACTCTTGAAGTCTCTTATGCAGTATGGGGAACCTACGGCATTCTTTGAACCTTGCTGCTGTATAGGCATGAGCCAGATTACATTAACTCCAAGGTCCTGAATCTCGTCAAGACGGTCTTCTATTGCCTTAAGCGAGTTGCTTGAAGCGAACACTTTCGGATTCGCTTCATAAATGACCATGGTGTTGCCTGGCTTGATGTCAATGTCTTCCTTGCCAGTATCCGGGCCATCAGGTATGATATCATTCCCACAGCTGACCGCACTCAAAACGAGTGCAGTCAGAATGGAAATGAAAATTACTTTGCTTGATTTCATCGTAATTATTCGATTGGAGTTACGCCTTCAGCTGTAACTGTGAGGAAGTGGTCACGGTCAGCAGTGATGGTGTAATCACCGTGCTGAGTACCGCCACCGTTGTTGTTGAAGATGAGGTTGCAGGTCGTGCCGAAGCCCTCTGCAGGAATTTCGAATACTTTGTATTCCTTGCCGTCAACAGTTTCGGTTGTGCAGGCAGCTCCCGGCCATCCTCCGACAACATCGTTGATGTCACCCCAAGAGTACATTGCGATTGCATCCCAACCTGTCTGGTCATCAACATATACCTTCAGTGCAGGTGCAGTGCCGATTTCGGCTGCAGTTTCGCCGGCAACGATGAAGTTGTACTGAGCGATTGTCACTACCGGAGCATCGAACTGTGTACCGTTATTGTTGTTGAAGATCGGGTGGTATACGAGGTCGTATGCAGTTGCAGTAGTCTCAACTCTGCTATATGCTGCTCCGCCGCAAGTCACATTGTTCTCAAGCGCTACGCCCGGCCATCCGCCGAAGAGCTCTGGAAGAGCGTCGCCCCATGCATACATGTATGTTGCATCGTATCCTGTGTTGTTCTGAACGTAGAATACTACTGGAACAGGATCTGCCGGTACTTCAGGCTCTTCAGTGCTGCCACCTGTGCAGTCCTTGCAGCCCTCGCAGTCGCAGCCGCAACCGCCTTCACCAGGATTCTCTCCTTCGCCAGGGTTCTCTCCTTCGCCGCCCTCATCGCCGCCGACCGGCTCACGGTTGAATGGGTCCTCGATGACGACGCAGTCCTTTTCACCGTAAATCAGGTAGAAGTGGTCTACCACATCGGCGCTGAATGTCACAGGCATGTCACCTGTCTGGATGCCGCCGCCGTTATTGTTGAAGATGAGGTTCTGACCGAGTCCCTCAACATCAGCTATGGCATACTCGAAGTATGTATACTCCACACCAGCGATCTTAGCTGTTCCTGCCGGCTGCACGCCTGGCCATCCGCCACCAAGGTCATTGACATCACCCCACTGATAGAGTGCAATTGCTTCCCAGCCAGCCTGGTTGTCAACATACACGCGGATGGTACCCTCGTGTGAAGGGATCGAGTTGGCTACTTCCACACCTTCGTCTGTGATGACGAGGAAGTACTCATCCTTGTCAAGTGTCACGTTGTAGTCGCCAAGCTGTGAACCTGCGCCGTTGTTGTTGAAGATAAGGTTGAGGTTAAGACCTCTGTTAGCCTCGCCAAGGTCGAAATAAGTCCATGTTGTACCGTCGATGACAATCTCTCCTGTAGGCTGCATGCCTGGCCATCCGCCGAATGCCTCGGCATCACCCCATGCGTAAAGTGCAAGCGCATCCCAGGATGTCTTGTTGTCAACATAAAGAACCGGACCGTCATGTTCGATCTCAGGAGCTACATAGAAGAACAGGTTCCAATATGACAGGTAGATGTTGGCTCTTGTACCTGGTGCAGGATTCTCTGTGCGGTTTACCGCCTCGTTCTTTGCAGTTCTCTCTTCGCCTTCACGAGCGGAGATGAAACGGTATCCGTCAGCAAGAGTCTTTCCATCGACGAAAGTCGAAGGGTCGAGATAGATGCCCCACTTCTTGTCAATGGTGGTAGACTTCTCAAGGTGCCACATCACGTTCTCAGCAGCAGCTTCGTCACCACCGTTGAATGCACCGGAGATGTAGATCACATCGTCAGCCTTCGTGCTGGAAGGAACGATGACCTCAAGGAGAATCATTCCCTCCTTGGTCTCAAAGGCAGGCTGCTCGTGGTCAAAGACGATTTCTTCCTGAGCGCAAGAGCCGAGGAGCATCATCAGAGGCAGCATAAGCCAGTTAAATATCTTTTTCATATTTATGGTCTGTTAATTATAAATAATTAGGATTCTGGACAAGACCAGGGTTTACGAGAAGTGCAGAAGCAGGGAGCGGGAACCACTCATACTTTCTGTCACGCTGAGCCGGATATGAACCATATCCGTCAGATTCAACGCGGCCGAAGAACCACCACTGTCCCTGAGTGAACTTGTCAAAACGACGGAGGTCTGTACGACGGCGACGTCCCTCGCCGAGGAATTCAAGACCCCACTCGTGGAGCATCCAGTCATTGTCGTATGCCGAGAAGCCCATAGGAAGTTCCAGAGCATCAGCAGCATTGTCGAAGTATCTGCCTTTTACACTCTTTACGAGATCCTTTGCTGCCTCTGTCTGGCCGGCGCGGAGCTTGCACTCTGCGAGAGTATAGACAACTTCTGAAAGACGGAATTCAACCTCGTCTATGTTCTGGAAGTCGATACCGGCCGCATCAGGATAGATAGGGTACTTGATCATACGTACACCAGAGTTGGTCTCACCCCAACGAGGGTGCATGACAGTCTGGAGAGGTGTACCGAGGTTGAGGAAGGTACCTACCTGGTCTACATATACAAGATCCTGTCCCTCGCGGTCAGCGTCTGCCTTGAGAGGAGTTGTGCCGTCGTAGCTTACCATTGCTCCCTTGAGGAACATACCGCCATTCCAGCTGCCGTCCGCCTCAGCGCGGAAGTTTGCCTTCACGCGGATGTCGTTCTTGCTGAATCTTTCATAAACGGCTCCGAGCTTGTCGCCGTATTTGCTGTCGAGGAAGCATGTCGCTCCTGTAGAACCTCCAAGAGTCTGAACCTCGCCGGAGTTGTCAAATGAAGGAGCAAGACATGTACAGTTCCAGCCTGACTGCTCATATGTACCTCCGACATTCTCCCAGATGTTGTATGGAAGGAAAGGCATGTTCTTCATCCAGCCTATGTTGAGCTGACCTACCTCTGTAGCGAATGCCATCACTACCTCAGGACAGTTGATGTTGTCGATCGAGTAAATGTCCCTGTGGTCTGTTGCGACACTGTATGTGCCATACTTGCCATCAAGAATCTCCTGTGCGATGATTGCGCATTCGTCATATTTCGCAACTCCGGTAAACACCTCTGAGTTGAGGAGCATACGCATTTTGAGCATACGGTTTACCGCCTGATTCATTCTGTTTGGTTCATTCTGTGGCAGTGCCTCCCAGCAGCCGTCGAGCTCATCAACGATGAAGTCGAAGATCTTCTGGCAGCTTGTGTTGAAGTCAGGGTCTGCTGTGCCAGGGATTTCAGATGACTCTGCAGAAGCCTTGATGTTGAGAGGCAGTGCTCCACCCCAGATTTCATAGATGTTGTAGTACGCCCATGCACGGAGTGTACGGCATTCTGCAATGTAGAGGTCAAGCTTTTCCTGAGAAATGCCGAGAGCTGCAGGAGATGTCATTCCGAGCTCATAGATTACGTTGTTTGCAAGTCCGATAGTTGTCCAGGCCTTTTCCCAAGCCTGACGTACGATGGTCGATTCTGCGTTCCATGTCTGTGAAGAAAGGACAAACTTAAGAGCCTCGTCCCATCCCCAGGCACCTCCGTTCCAGGTTCTCCATGCGATCTGGTCAGCAGAGAACTCCTGAAGATACCAGAAATACTCACAGTAGCCGTATGCCGCCTCTGCATAGATGGCTCCAACGGCGCCCTGTATGCTCGCTTCGTCAGCGTAGTATACTGATCCGTCTACTCTGTCGAATACCTCCTCCTCAAGATTGAAGCAGGATGTATATGACACGCAGGCTGCGAGCAGCAATGCAATATTCAATATATATCTTTTCATTTCTTTCATTTATTAGAAGTTCATTGTAAGACCCAGTGTCACCTGAGCTGCGAGTGGGTAAGCTCCAGAGTTGTCGATGCTTGGAGTCAGACCGTTCGAAGCAAGGATCGAAGGATCGTTTCCTGAGTAGCCTGTGAAGGTGTAGAGGTTCTTTGCAGCTATATATACTCTCAGTTTCTTCAGGATGTCTGTGTTGGCCGGAGTGAAGTTGTAGCCGAGTGTGAGGCTTTCGAGCTTGAACCAGTTACCGTTCTCAAGGAAGTATGATGAAATGACACCACCGCTGGCGTACACGTCCTTGTCCGCAAGATATGCAGAGCGGAGTACGTTGTCAGAACCGGCTCCGATAAGACCCATTCCATACTTCTGCATGTTGAAGATCTCGAATCCGAGAGCACCTCTGAAGAACAGGTTGAGGTCGAAGTTCTTGTAGCGGAGAGTGTTGTTCCAAGAAACGAAATGTGTAGGGACACCGTTACCGATGTATTTCTTTTCAGCAGGATCTGCTGTAGAGGCAAGTACAGGGCCGTTTGCTGTCTTGACAAGGATATTGCCGTCCTCGTCGATTCCTGCGTGCTCAAATCCGTAGAACTGACCTACCTTGCTTCCTTCCTGAACGCGGAAGAAGTACTCGTTGGCACCTACGCCGCCTTTAGAACCCATGTCAACATATGATGCTTTATAGATGTTGTTCGAAAGGTTCTTCATGATGGTGTTTCCTGTAGACCAGTTTGCTCCCATTGTCCAGGTGAAGTCCTTTGTAGAGAAGATGTCACCGTCGAGCGATACCTCGATACCGCGGTTCTGGGTTGTTCCTACATTTACAAGGATGCTTGAATAGATATATGGTGGCTGAGGAGCTGTATAATTATAAAGGAGATCCTGTGACTGTCTGTCGAAGAGGTCGACCGATCCGCGGAGTCTTCCGTGAAGGAGAACGAAGTCAACTCCGATGTTTGTGCTGACGAGTTTCTCCCATGCAAGGCCAGGGTTGGCGTTGAGTGAAGGAGCATATCCTGTAACCCACTGGCCGTCAAAGAAGTAGCTGTTGCGTGTGCTGTAAGTGGAAAGTGACTGATATGATCCGAAGCCGGAACGTCCTGTCACACCATAAGAAACACGTGGCTTGAGGCTCTGTACGATGTCACCATGATCCTTGAGGAATGGCATGTTGGCCATTTCCCATGCGACAGAAGCTGCAGGGAAGTAACCCCACTTGTTGTTCGCACCGAACTTGGTCGATCCCTCATAACGGAGAGATGCTGATGCCATGATGATGTCCTTCCAGTTGTAGTTTACACGTCCGAATACAGAAACAAGCTTTGAAAGTGACTTGCCTGAGTACATTGAAGCTTTTCCTTCAGTGAGGTAAGAACCTGCACCGATGTTGTTGTACTTCATGTTATCGAATGTGAAGTTCTGGTTGGACATGCCCATTGACTCATGGTTTGAATCTTCCCATGTGTAACCCGCTACAGCCTGGATGCTGTGATCCTCGAGGTACATCGAGTAGTTTACAAGCCACTCGAAATGGTTGCTCCAGTACTTGTTGTAATCCAGTGATGCAGTGCCCTTGTATCCATTCCAGAATGATGTCGCTGCGTCAGAAGGTCTGTAGTTGTTTGACTTGAAGTCATTGTAGTCGAGCGAGTAGCTTACAGTAGTATTGAGATTGTGTACATCAGTTGTGAGGATGTTCAGCTTTCCGGAAACGGTACCGAGGAGATAGAGCCTCTGTCCGTTGCTGTTACCCTCGAGGAGAACCATTTCCTTATATGGGTTTGTTGCTCCTGTCGGTGATGTAGGCTGATAGAATGAACCGTCCTCATTGTAAACAGGCATTGTAGGGTTCATTGTAAGCGCAGTGCCGAAGAGACCGTCATTGCCCCATTCTTCGTTTACGCGACGTGCATTGATGGATGCATTTACCTGAAGT
This sequence comes from Bacteroidales bacterium, assembly GCA_017473705.1. GTDB lineage: Bacteria > Bacteroidota > Bacteroidia > Bacteroidales > UBA932 > Cryptobacteroides. Next base: position 70,480 of record JAFUJQ010000001.1, read on the forward strand.
CTGTTCTGGAACGCCTTCTGCTCAACGGCAACACGTCCTCCGAACTCCTTACGGCCTGAACGGATATCGAGACCCTTCGCATCCTTGAAGTTGATTGATGCGTTGTATGAACCGCCCTTTGTGCTTCCGTCAATAGCAAGATACTGGTTGTGGTCATATCCGAAATTTCTCATAAGGAGGCTGTACCAGTCTGTGCTGTATCCGTAATCTGTACCGCGGCCTGAACGGCGGAACTCATCAGCAGAAAGAATCTCCGGATGCGGTTTTGCGAAGTTCATTCCGAACCAGCTGTCGTATGTGATGCCTGATACGCCTTCTCCTCCCTCAGAGCCCTTGCGTGTGGTTATGAGGATCACGCCGTTTGCACCTCGTGTACCATAGATCGCTGCCGAAGCGGCATCCTTGAGGACTGTCATGGACTCGATATCCTGTGGAGCGATTGTCCTGATGTCACCTCCCGGCACTCCGTCGATGACTACCAGCGGGCTGTTGCCTGCCTGGAGTGATGTCGCACCGCGGACCTGAAGGTCTGAGCTTGAGTTAGGGTTGGCAGCTGCCGCAGTAGTGACGTTGAGACCAGCCACCTTACCGGTAAGCATCTCCATAGGGTTGTTCATCGCACCCTTGAAGAGATCCTCTTTTCCTACCTGGACGATTGAACTTGAGAGTTCCTTCTTGCTGAGGGAACCGTAACCGATTACGACTGTCTCCTCAAGGAACATTGCATCCTCCGAGAGAATGATCTTCGAAGGTACCGCAGAAGCGGCAAATGTCTGAGTTGCATATCCGATGCAGCTGATTTCCAAAACTGCTTCCGGACCTGAAACCGTAAGAGAGAAATTACCGTCTACATCAGTTGCAGTTCCGTTGGTTGTGCCCTGTTCGAGAACAGTGGCTGCAACCACAGGACCATACTGGTCGACGACATTTCCCTTAACCTCATAGCCGCTCTGAGCGACTGCTGAAAACGAGAAGATGCATGAAAGCAGGATTCCCGTAAGTAAGGCTAATGATCGATTCATAAGATTTTGGTTAGTTTTTGTTAATGTGTTTTAAACATAAGGCAAATCTCAGGTTTTTTCGCGCGTATATGAAAATATAAAGGAATTGTATTGATGATTTTAACGGAATAAAAATAAAACCCGCTGATAATCAATGGTTTCGAAATATGATTATCAGCGGGTTGTATTAATGGAATTTAGGGTCTACATCATCTCGACTGCTTTGATTCTGGCTTCGAATTCTTCGTTTGTCACTATGCTTTTGGTCTTCACGCGGGTTTTGTAAGTATAGATCGTGTGCACTGAGTAGTTGAGGAATTTGGCAATCCTCTCGCTGTCGTTGATACCGAGCCTGATCAAAGCGAATATCCTCATTTCGGGAGACAGTTCAGTCGCGTTAGGGTCAATGTAACCTTCAGGGAACAGCTTGGCATATTCGATCACGAAAGAAGGGAAGAGCCTGAGGAAGCATTTGTCGAATGATTCGTACATGCTCTCTCTTTTCTTGTTGACCTTGGAGAGTTTGGATACATCCCTGAGATCATCGTACTGATGCGCTACTATCTTTTGGTGAATTGTCTTGTAGAGTTCTTCTACTTCAGCAATATACTCTGAATTCACATAGAAAGAGTGGCCAATGTATTCCTCTTTGATCCTGTTGGCTTCCCTCAGCTGCATGCTTCTTCGCTTGAGTTTGCGATATTGCTTGAATATGACTGCAGCAGCTGCAACCATGACCAGCATGAGTATCGCTACCAGTACGGCTATTGCAGCCATCTGGTTCCTCTGTCTGGTGATGGCCTCAAGACGGGTCTGCTCGATGATCGGCAGCAGGGGATTGATGCTGAGCTTTCTGTGGCGGGCATTATAGAAGTCGGCGTCAGCCATTGCTGAATGAATATATGTATATGCCCTGTCAGCATCTCCTGTCTCGCACAGTATTTCTGCAAGGCGATAGAGGGCGGTAGTCTCCTTGGTGGCAGATTCTATGTCGTTTATTGCTGCTTTTGCCAGGTATACTATAGAACTGTCTGTCTGTTCCAGAATTCTGTATGCCCCTCCAATGCTGGAGTTGATTATGGCTTTGTTGTGAGTACTGATATCGAACTTTCTGAGTATGTCCTTATATAGCTCGATGCATTCTATGTAGTGCCAGTGCTTTATTTCGCATTGTGCCCTGGCGAATGCATATTCATAGCTGTCTCTCGGTACAATTGCCATGAGCGAATCGGCATATTCTGTACCGAGCTTTGTGTAGAGATGACTCCACTCTTCGGTGTCATTGAAGTCTGATGCATCGTAGTAAAGCCTGTTGTAGAGAGCATAATAACTTGCCTTTGTCATAGGTGAGGCTCCTTTCAGGTTCACCTTCTCCATTTCATTGAAGGCTTCAACGAAAAGTCCTGATGACATATGGCAGAATACTATGGCACATTGAGCGTTAACCTTCTTGTCAGCGTTGCCCAACTGTCTGGCGAGCTTCAAAGATCTGTTAGCATAGAAATAGGCTGAGTCGTATTTGAATGACTGATATTCTTGGAACAGCTGATAGTTCAGTTCATATGCTTCTTCATCCTGCTTCTCTGATGAAATCTCCAGAAGTCTTTTCCTGAGCCGGTTGATGCGATAATTCTTTTCATTGACAAAGACCTCGCTGTTTTCAATGGCGTCATCGAGTCTGGTGAGGATATCTTCTATCTCGCTTGATGATGCGTATGAACTGATGGAAATCAGAAGGACAGATGCCAGAAGTATGAAGCGGTTCATAAGGTGTCAGTTTTGGGGTTGGATTGCTAAGGTAGGAAAAATTATTCCATTGGCAAAAATCTCTGTGTAAAACAGATGTGGTGGATATGAAACCTGACGACATTGCAGAAGCGGGCCTAAGTCAACCGACTCCGGCCCGCTTCCTCATTATTCATTGAGTTGCTCTACAACTTCTCCACAGTTTCCCTGTCCAGCCCTGTGGCCTGAACGATGGTGTCAATGTCGACGCCTAATGCCTTGAGTTTAATTGCCATCTCGATCTTAGCTTCAGCATGTCCCCGGGCATGTCCTTCGGCTATGCCGTCTTCCCGAGCGGCGGCCAGTTCTCCGTTGCGTCTTTTTTCGTCGTACATATCCTTGTCGTATTGTTCTCGTTTTGTCTTGCTGAAACCACCGATTGCAAATGCGTCCAGGAGGTCCTTGCATGGTTTTTCTCCAGCCCATTTCGGCGGCCTTTCCATCTTGCCTGAGTTCTTCAGCAGGTACAGCAGCTTGTCATCCAGCGTAACGCACTCATCCTCAGTCTTGTGGAATCGTGTCAGTTCAGCAAAGATAATAACAATTGTCTCATCTAGCAAGTCATGACATTCCTTTTCGCGGAACGTATATTCTGAAATATACCTGTCCTCCCAGTACTCCTTGTCCGGATGATCTATGTCCACTCCCATCAGTCCGATGAGGTAGACTGGCGGGACATCATAGTCAAATCCCGTCTTGTTCTGCCTGTCATATGCTCTGCTCGCATAGCTGACGCATCGCTTGAACCACGACTTCTCTATGTATCGTTGCATCTCCACGATGAACTTCGCGCCCGATGCGTCGCTGCACATGAAGTCGTACTTGAATTCCTTGCTCTGCCCGATGACGGGTCCCTGATGCTCCGTCGGCTGATAATAGATCTCCTTGATCTGCCTGTGCTTCGGAAGCATAGTGTTCAGCAGCGCCATCACCGCCTCCTTGTTGCTCTCGTCCCCGAAAAACGCCTTGAAACCTCCGTTGCTGAGTATGTCCACATACCTCTGCTCTGTCTCTGCATGAATCTTATTTCCCATAACAAAAAATTAAAGTTTACGGGAGCAAAGTTCAGGAGTCTGTGTCGGATACTATGTAAAATAAAGAAAAACAGACGTTTACGAATTTTATAATTCGGGAGTTTCGTCACAAATAGACGCTTTTCGTCACATTTTTCTTTTTCTTATAATTTTTTCTTTTTTGTGCCAATTTATCTTTCCCTGATAACCTTTCCGACATTAATGTAGAACCATCGCCAGGCATAGTCGGAGACCAAGCGCACTCCAGGGGTATTTCTGCCCTTAGTCTCTGCATTTTGTGGGGTACCAAGTGCATTTCGATAGTGTTTCTGCTCTTGGTCTTTTAACTACTGGAAGGTATGATGTACACTTCTGGGCATTATTGTACGCGAAACCTCCAATCTTGTGGGTATCAAGTATAATCAGATGTGTTTTTGTTCCTGATCCCCGCTAATCTAAAGGTATCGGGGGCGATTATTGACGTTATCGGGTCAGAGGCAAGGTGATGTCGTGAAATTTGGTATATTTATGTTCTAATTCATGATGCTTAGTATATGAAAAGAATCGTTTTGTCTCTTGTGCTCATTGCCTAAATACCTATATATCAAAAAGAAAGATGCACTCTCACCAACTGAAAATTGCATCATTACCTCATTACCGTAACTTACACGGCCGTATGCATATACAAAAAGCACTCGATTTTTCGAGTGCTTCAAATCTTTGTGACCCCAACAGGATTCAAACCTGTAACCTTTTGATCCGTAGTCAAATGCTCTATTCAGTTGAGCTATGGGGCCTTTTGGCAGCTATGCTGCTTTATTTCTACTCGTTATCCTTAACGATAGCGACTTTCTTCTCCTTGATGCGAGCCTTCTTACCTGCGAGGTCACGGAGATAGAAGATACGTGCGCGACGAACTTTACCTACCTTGTTGAGCTCGATTGACTCGATGAATGGTGACTCGAATGGGAAGATTCTCTCAACACCTACACCGCTTGCTACCTTGCGAACTGTGAAAGTTCTGGTTGCTGCTGATGCGCCACGGAGCTGGATAACTGTTCCTCTGAACTTCTGGAGTCTCTCCTTGTCACCCTCCTTGATTCTGTATGTAACGGTGATTGTGTCACCGGCTTTGAATTTTGGGTAGCTGGCTACTTTCTCGTTTGCGAACGCCTGCTCTACTACATTAATAAGGTTCATTTCTATTCAATTTATTTTAGTGGCAACATCGCGTTTCTTTTCACCCAGCGTGAGAGGTTGCTTTGATTTTGGGACTGCAAAGGTAGAAAGAAATTTTAAACCTGCAAACTTTTTTCGAAAAAATTAATCAAAAAGATCTTTCAGCCTGTCAAAGAAGCCCTTGTCCTCCTTTGTAGGGTTTGGCTTGAATGCCTCTTTGCCGCGCAGAGACTCGATCACGGCTTTGTCATCCTTGTCAAGCTTGCGAGGAATCCATACAGCAATCTTGACATATAGGTCACCTGTTCCTCCATAGCTGTTTACAGTAGGGAGTCCGCGACCCTTGAGCTTCACGACTGTTCCTGACTGAGTGCCCGGATCTACCTTTATCTTATAAGTGCCGTCAATTCCTGGTATCTCCACTTCACCGCCAAGGATCGCTTCCGGAAGCGAAATGATCTTTGTGTAGAAAAGATTGTTGCCTTCTCTCTTCAGATCTTTGTGCTCTACTTCCTCGATCACTACGAGAAGGTCTCCATTTATGCCGTTGTTTTTGGCTGCATGTCCCTGTCCCTGGAGTGTGAGCTGCATTCCGGCCTCCACACCTGCAGGTATCCTGACCTTTATTGTCTCGCGCTTGCGCACCAGGCCTGTTCCGCCGCAGCTCTTGCAAGGATTGCTGATGATCTTGCCTTCGCCGCCGCACTGCTGGCAGGTAGAATACGAGATAGTCTGTCCGAGGAACGAGTTTACAACCCTCTGTACCTGGCCGGTGCCGTTGCAGGCAGGACAGGTCTTGATGTCTGCGCTGTTGCGTGCGCCGCGACCGTTGCAATCTGTACAAGGGACACTCTTCTCGATAGTGATTTCCTTTTCAACTCCTTTGGCAATCTCCTCGAGAGTAAGTTTTACCCTTACACGTATATCCCTTCCCCTATAGACTCTCTGCTGCTGACGCTGTCCTCCACCGAACCCGCCAAATCCGCCGAACCCGCCGCCGAATCCGCCTCCAAATGCGCTACCGAAGATTTCGTTGAGTATGTCATTTAGATTGCCGAATCCGCCGCTGAAGTCCGGACCGGCGCCTTCCACTCCGGCATGACCGAACTGGTCGTAGCGAGCCTTCTTGTCAGGGTCACTGAGGATTGAGTATGCCTCTGCAGCCTCCTTGAACTTCTCCTCAGCTTCCTTGTCGCCCGGATTCTTGTCAGGGTGGTATTTTACGGCCAGTTTTCTGTAGGCCTTCTTGATCTCGTCAGCCGATGCGTCCTTGCCGACGCCCAGCACCTCGTAATAATCTCTTTTGGATGCCATAGATTTCTTGTTTTAGATTCCTACGACTACTTTTGCATAACGGATGACCTTGCCGTTAAGCGTGTAGCCTGTCTGGACAACATCGAAAACCTTTCCCTTCTTATCTTCTTCCTGTACAGGGAACTGTGCTACGGCCTCATGGAGGTCAGTGTCGAACGGCTGTCCCATGGCCTCGATAACGGCGAGACCCTTGCTCTGGAGGTACGACATGAGCTTATGGAAAATAAGCTCGGTGCCTTCCTTTGCTGCATCGCTGTCGTCCGACTCTATAAGGACCTTGAGGGCCCTTTCGCAGTCGTCAAGCACAGGGAGCAGCCCCTTGATGGTCTCTACGGAGGCCATGCTTACGATCTCGAGCTTCTCCTGAGAAGTTCTCCTGCGGTAGTTGTCGAACTCCGCCATGAGCCTGATGTAGTCGTCTTTATCTTTTGCGACCTGTGCCTCGAGTTCTTCGATCTTCTTCTCAAGTTCTGCTGTCTTATCTTTCTTCTCCCTTTTCAGAAACCCTTTCTTCTCCTTCTGAGGTGCTTCCTGAGGAGTCTCCTGTACTGGTGTTTCCTGTGCCGGAGTTTCCTGAACCGGTGTCTCCTCCACTGTCTGTTCTGTCGCCTTGCTGGTGTTTTCTGACATATTCCTTAATCTCCTTTATTGTCACTTTGCCGAATAAAATGGCAAGCAACGTCGCTATTATCAATGATATCAACATTTTCTGCTTCTGTCGGTCGGGTCTTTTATTCCAGACCGCCGCAAAGATAGCAAATAATCTGCCATCGTTCAAAAACTGACAATATGGCAGAGTTTGCTGACATGAAACATTTTGTTAATTTTGTACTCGATATTAAATATTATGGAAATGAGAAGACTTATTTTATCGGTATTGGCGTTTGCGTCAGTGTTTGTGGCCGTTCAGGCAAGAAAGGTGACAGGAAGCGTGATGTGCGGTGAAACGAAGCTCGAAGGAGTGATTGTGACAGACGGAGAGCATTTTACAAAGACTGCAAGGAACGGAAAGTTCGCCTTTGAGGTCAATGACAATGCCGAGTTCGTATATATAGTCACTCCTTCAGGCTATGTCGCTGACTGGCAGTCAGGTGTGCCTGCCTTTTACAAGTCAGCGCCAGGAGTAGCCAGGTTTGACTTCACGTTGCAGAGGACCAGTGGCGGTAATGACTATAATATCATTGCAATCGCAGACCCTCAGACATACAGCGATGAGCATTTTGCAGAGTTTGCAGACAAGCCTATGGCTGACCTCTGCAAGACCGCGCAGGAGCTCGGCGGGGTGACAGTCGGACTGTCGCTCGGCGACATCAGCTGGGACAGGATAGAGATTCTTGACATGTATAAGAATGAGATTGTCCGTACTGGCGTGCCATTCTATCCGGTTGTAGGCAATCATGACAATGAAGCATATGTTAAGGGTGACAGTGAGGCGGCAGCGACATATAGAAGCAAGATGGGACCTGAAAACTATGCCTTCTGTCTTGGCAAGGACGTGGTCATAGTCCTTGATAACATCATATACGATACCAATTTCAAGATGGCTCTGGGTTATACGGACCAGGTCATAGCCTGGGTCAAGGGACTGTTGAGGGAAATACCTTCGACATCTGAAATCTACATTGCACAGCATGTTCCGATGGGTCACAGCAGGAGGAAACTTCAGAATCAGGACGCACTAATAAGCATGCTCCGTGGCCGCAAGGTCACAGTCCTTTCGGGCCATATGCACACAAACAGCATCAGGGAGCTGGAGAAGAACATGACAGAGCACAATGTGGCAGGCTTGTGCGGAGCTTGGTGGGAGACTCAGCATTGCACAGACGGCACTCCGCGCGGCTATAAGGTCTTCACTAAAAATGCTGACAGACTGTCATGGTATTACAAGCCTGTAGGATTCAGCAAGAGCCATATCGCAGAGGCTTTCGGTCTTGGAATGGCGCCGCTTCACCCTAATTCGGTCGTGGTGAATGTATGGGACTGGGATCCGCAGTGGAAGGTCGAGTGGTATGAGGACGGAAAGCCAATGGGAAAGATGGACCAGGTGCGTGAAATATGCCCTGTGTTTGACGATGAGATAAATGCCGCATACGAAGGCAGGGGAGAGATTCCGGGGTGGAAGCAGGCAAGACCAAGCGGCCATAACTTTGCCGCGACTCCGTCGCGTTATGCAAAGAAGGTTACTATCCTTGTTGAAAGCAGGTTCGGCCAGAAATGGACTCAGACTATTGATGTAGAGGGCTTTATGGAAAAACATGTTCGTTGTGAGGGAGCAGGTGCCACTATAGAGAACATACTTCAACAAGTGGATAATGGAGCCACATTCCTCACCATGAATCTTTCTGTGGCGTTGAATGCCGATGTGACAGTCGACAATCCGGACGGCCCTCTGATGATCGAAGTGCTTGACAAGGTTGACGAGCATGTGGAGAAGGCAGGCCGCTCAAAGGTAGGATTCAACTTCGAGATCCACACAGCCAACGGCAAGGAAGAGGGTAAGACCGTTCCATATTACCACGATTATGCAGACTATGTAATGGCCGACCTGTGGGTGAGATATATGGGTGACAGACTCATGATCACAGGGTCCGACTACCGTTCACTCAATCATCTCAACGAAAAGTATCCCGAAGTTGACATAGCCTTCAAATTATATCCTGAAAACACAGATGCCAAGAAGGCGATGGCAAGACTGAAGTTCACTCCGAAGTGGCTGTCTGCCCATTCTTCACTCGTTACAGAAGATTTCCTGAGGGAATGGCATGGCAAAGGCGTCTTTGTCGCAGTATGGGGAATGGACAAGCCTGAAGAAAAAGACCGCATCGAAAGGCTTGCTCCCGATGCGGTGATATATTAAGCCAGTTCATAGAGCTCCAGGAGACGGAGCTCTTTTTCGTCTGTCTCCTCGAGGATCTGGCCAATGCGTTCAGATGCTTTCTGGAGCTGGTCATAGGGGAGGGTGCCGCTGTTGAGGCTTTCTTCAAGGGCGGCTTTTTCTGCAGCCAGCGATTCCAGCTCTTTCTCCAGCTGCTCGAGTTCTTTCTGCTCTTTGTATGTCAGCTTGCGTTTCTTGGCCGGCGCCTCAGGAGCGGTCGTGGCGGCAGCCTTCGCTGCCTTTTCCTTCGCTGCCTTCTCCTCGGCACGTGCCTGCGAGCGCTTCTCGGCCTCGAACTCCTTTATGTATTCACGATATTCGCTGTAGCTTCCGACGAAGTCTTTTACAAGACCGTTTCCGCAGAAAATGAACAGATGGTCGACAAGCTTGTCAAGGAAATGTCTGTCATGTGACACGATTATGAGTGAGCCGCTGAATTCCTTGAGATATTCCTCAAGGATGTTCAGGGTCACGATGTCCAGGTCGTTGGTAGGCTCATCAAGAATCAGCAGATTAGGCTGCTGCATCAGGATGGTAAGCAGGTAGAGCCTGCGTTTCTCTCCTCCGCTGAGCTTCTCTATCTTGTTGTTGAGCATCTCGTGCGGGAAGAGGAACCTGTTCAGAAGCCATGTGTCATTGACGATGTCAAGGACAGTGTCCTGGGGATTGAATGACATTCCGCTCTGGTGATAGTATCCGATCTTCAGAGACTCTCCACGCTCTATTGTTCCTGTGAGTACTCCCGGGTCGTCTTCGAACATCCTTCCTGTCAGGATGTTGAGGAAGGTACTTTTGCCGGCGCCGTTGCGGCCTACTATGCCGACCTTCTCATAGCGCTGGAAATTGTATGTAAAATTGTCCAGATAGCATGTGTCTCCATAATAGAAACTGAGGTCCTTGCAGTTGATGATCTTGGTCCCAAGCCTTGTGGAACCTTTCATCGCCTCCATGCTGACCTGCTTCTGGGTATATACCTGTGAAGCCCTGTCCTTAAGGTCATAGAATGCGTTGATCCTGTATCTGGCTTTGCCTGTGCGTGCGCACGGAGTGCTTCTGATCCACTCCAGCTCGCGGCGGAGGATGTTTCGGACCTTGTCGGTCTCAGCATTGTAGTTGGCTATGCGCTCCTCGCGCTTCTCCAGGAAGTTCTGATAGTTACCTTTATATGTATATATGGCTCCATGGTCCATTTCCATGACAGTGTTGCACACTCTGTCGAGGAAATATCGGTCGTGTGTCACCATGAGAAGGGTGCAGCGTGAACGGCTGAGATAGCCTTCAAGGAACTCGATCGCGTCTATGTCGAGGTGGTTGGTCGGCTCGTCCATGATGAAGAACTCAGCCTCTGAAGCGAGCATCTGCGTGAGCGCCACTCTCTTGACTTCGCCTCCGGAGAGCTCCTTCATCTTCTGGTCAGGATTGTTCAGATTGAAATTGGTCAGGAACTTGACCACCCTGTGCTCGTATTCCCAAAGATGCTCCTGGTCAAGCCCGTCGGTGAAGTCCGAACTTGAAGACATGATCTGGTCAAAGATGCTCTTCTCCGGATCGAAAGGGTATTCCTGCTCCAGAAAGGCTATCTTGATGTCTTTCAGGAACATGATCTTTCCACCCGAGTCCGACTTGTCCTTGCCCGCCAGGATCCGCATCAGCGAGGTCTTGCCTGTGCCGTTAGGTGCAATGAGAGCGATCTTGTCGCCCTCATTTATGTTGAATCCTATCTTTTCGAACAGGACCTTCGGTCCGTAGCTCTTTGATATGTTCTCTATCTGTAGATAACTTGCCATAATATATAGATCCTCACGTCGCTTCGCTCCTCAGGATGACAGGGGTTACTTGAAGAATTTGTCGACTTCCTTCACGGCTTCGGGGAGGGCGAAGACAGCGACGCGGTCATATGCCTGTATCTGCGTGTCGCCGACAGCTATGAACGACTCACTACCGCGTATCACGCCGCCTACGATGGCGTTTTTAGGGAAGTTCATTTCCATGAGCGTGCTCTTTGTTATTGCCGAGCCAGGGGCTACGATATACTCAAGCACTTCGGCTTTGGTACCGCTCATATATTTGATGAATCTGACCTTGCTGCTGAGGGTGAACTTGAATATGCGGCCTGCTGTGATGAGCTTCTTGTTGATGACTGCATCCACGCCCATGCTCTCCGCAAGCCTTATATACTCGAGATTCTCCACCTCGGCGATGGTTCTCGGCACCCCGAGGCTCTTGGCTGCTACACATGCAAGTATGTTTGTCTCAGAGTTGTTTGTCACAGCGATGAAGGCGTCGTATTCCCTTATGGATTCCTCCAGAAGCATGTCGGAATTCCTTCCGTCGCCATTCACTACCATTACATTGGACGGCAGTTTTTCCGAAAGGTCGATACATTTTTCCTTGTTCATCTCGATGAGCTTGATGCTGTCGATCTGCTTGCTCATCTGCTTTGCGACCATTTCTCCGATAGGGCTTCCGCCAAGGATCATGAGGTTCTTGACCTCGATGTTCTCCTTGCCTACATACCTCATGAGCATGTCCATTCCCTCTCTTGTGGAGATGATGAACACGAGGTCGTGGTATTTGAATTTCGTGTCGAACTTAGGGATGATGGTCTCGTCATTCCTGGATATGGCCACGACTCTGAACTTCAGGCCTTCAGCTGCTGCTACGGCACTGAACTCGGCCATGTTCATGCCTATGAGCTCAGACTCTTCCTCCAGCTTGAAGACCACCACCTGGAGCTTGCCTCTGGCGAACTCCAGCGAGTCTGTCGTCGCCGTCCTCTTGAGGAGATCGGCAATCTCTCCGGCGGCAATCTTTTCCGGGTAGAAAAGCAGGTCTATGCCCATCTCGGTGAAGAGATGCTTGTTCTCGTATGAGAGGTATTCCTCGTTGTTGATACGCGCTGTCACCTTCTTGCTTCCAAGCTTCTTGGCGAGCATCGCGCTGACAATGTTCACGTCTTGCGATTCCGACGGATTCACAGCGATGAACAGGTCGGCATATTGTGCTCCGGCCTGCACGAGCACTCCGATTGTAGACGGATTGCCCTCTACGGTGATGACATCGGTGACTGCTGCGAGAGCATCAAGCCTGTCCTGTCTTTCATCGATTACTGTGACCTCGTTGGTCTCGTTGTTAAGCATCTTGGCGAGGTGAGAACCTACTTCACCGGCACCGGCAATGACAATTTTCATAGTCTTACATGTAGAAATCCTGTTCCTTTACTGAGGAGAATATCCTGTCTCCCTTCAGCATGGATGCAAAGATGATCCATTTCTTATATATGCCTCTTACTGAGGACTTTCCGCCGAAATCTTTCAGGTATTTCCTGATGTCGGCCTCGGAAGGGGAGAGCGTAAGCTTTCCATATTCCCTATGAGCCTTCAGAACTGCCTTGAAGCTTTCGGTCTTCAATGTCATGAGGTAGACGGCAGCTGACATGAGGTCCAGGCATTTCCTGAGCGCTATGCGCCTGCGTGCCTTCCTGTATCCTTTCGCTGCTGCTCTCTCTGCGGCTGCTCCGCTCCTGAATGCCTGCAGGGCGAATGTCTTGCCGAGATTGTTGCTGAGCATCAGCAGATTGTTGCGGTAGTTGAGAAAGAGCTTGAACGGTGATGATGCCGGCAGCGTGCCTCCTCCAAGGTGATATACGACTGATTCAGGCACTACCGTCACCTTGAACCCCTCCAGCTGCATCCTCCAGCACAGGTCTATCTCCTCCATATGGGCGAAGAATCTGTCATCCAGGCCTCCGAGTCTTTTGTACAATGAACTTCTGACCATTAGACATGCTCCTGTTGCCCAGAATACATCTGAAGGTGTGTCATACTGACCTTTGTCAGTCTCAAGCCTCTTGAGTACTCTGCCTCGGCAGAACGGATATCCGAAAAGGTCTATATATCCTCCTGCAGCTCCGGCGTACTCGAATTTCTCGCGCTCCTGCCAGCTGTGCAGCTTCGGAGCGCAGGCTCCGCACTCCGGATGCGCATCCATCCAGTCTACAAGCGGGCCCAGCCAGTCCCGAGGGACTTCGATGTCGGAGTTTATGAGTACAAAATACTCGGAATCAATCTGTTCGAATGCTCTGTTGTATCCGCCTGTGAATCCGAAGTTCTTCTCAAATGCTAAGGTGCGCACCTGAGGGAACATATTCTTCATCACTGCCATTGAACCGTCCGTAGATGCATTGTCGGCGACAATGACCTCCGCTCCCTCCACATTCCTCACGGACTGCAGAAGTCCCGGAAGGAAATCCCGGAGGAATCCTTCCGTATTCCAGTTCAATATGACAACAGCAACTTTCATCTGATCATCATCCCGGCTTGACCGGGGCTCTCATTATACTAATGACATCCGCATCCGCAGTCGTCTCCGTGCTCGCCGCAGCCGCCTTCGCATCCTCCGCAATCGCCGTCATGGCCGTGGCATCCGCCACATCCGCATGAGTGCACATACTCTCCGTGGAGACCTTCTGTCAGTTCCTTCTCCGTAGCCTCGCGTACAGACACGATCTCTCCGGTGAAATGGAGGGTCTTGCCTGCCATCCGGTGGTTGAGGTCCATCTTCACGGTGTCCTCTGTGACTTCCAGAACTACTCCCGGTATCACGCCTCCCATGCTGTTCATCATAGGGATTGTGTTGCCGGGAACGAGAAGGTCTTCTCTTATCTCGCCGTTGACTTCGAAAGCTGCCTTCGGGAGGTCGATGATCCTCTTCGGATCCACTTCGCCGTATCCGTCAGCAGGGGAGAGGGTCACGTCGAATCTGTCGCCTGGCTCCATGCCTTCAATCGCTGCCTCGAGCTTGGGGAGAAGGCTTCCTGTTGCGTGAATATAGTCCAAAGGACGCTCCTTCGGGCACTGGTCGACTACCTGTCCGTCAACCTCGAGTTCATAGCTGAACTCTACTACAGAATTTGGTGTAATTTTCATATTTTCTTGCGTTTATCTTTTTTCAACAATTATCCGGAGAATGCTACTCCTTCGAATGCTATGGTCGGTATCTGCCATCTTGTGCACCGGCGCATGTCTGTGCCGGCTGCTATGAAGCTGTTCCACAACTCTACGAAGTTGCCGGTGATCAGCATCTCCCTTACCGGATGCGTAATCTTTCCGCGGCTGAAGGCAAAGCCTTCGATGCCGAAAGAGAAGTCTCCGGTCGCAGGGTTGCTGTTTCCGCCATTGAACCCCGTTACCAGTATCCCGTTGCCGCAATATTCCAGAATATCCTCCAAAGATACTTCATTTTCTCCACATGGCAATTCCTTGCCCTTCATAAAAGGCATCAGGCAAGGCCTTGACGCATCTTCAATGGTCGGTTCCATGCCCATCTTGTTGGCCATCCAGGTGTTTATGAAGTATTTTCTGATCACTCCGTTCTCGATTATCGGAGCGTCCTGTGTGGCCACGCCTTCGCTGTCGAACATTCTGGAACCGTTCCTTCCAAATGTTCTTGGAAGGTCCATGAGTGTCATGCCGTCCGGGAATACCTTCTTGCCGAGAGTCCCGTCAAGGAATGAGATCTTCTGCTGGAGTGCCGAGCCGTTGAGGGCATTGATTACCGGTGCGATGAGACGTGATGCTACGGATGTGTCCACTACCATTCGATATTTTCCGCTTCTCCTCGGCTTCGGTCCTATCTGTCTGACAGCCCTTTCCAACGCCTTTCTGCTGCAGGTGCTTATGTCTATGTCTTTGTCTGACGAGGCTGACTCCCACCAGTATCCGCTGTATCGGTCTCCATTCGCATCCTGAATGGTGATCTCACTGAAGCAGCTGAATACGCTTTCGGTGTGCCTTCCTTCAAATCCCTGAGAATCAGTTATGAAAGTGTCGTCTGAAGTCTCTCCGTATTCGCATTCCTCTGACAGGATCGTGAAGTCTTCAGCCACATGGTTTCCATATATGCACATCTCCTGCGCACGTGCAGTCCTCGTGCTGCTGTCGGAATGCTCTATCGACTCGTCATAAAGACCGAGTTCGCGTCCAGTCCTGGCATTCTTTTCTGTCCTGTCAGGGGCCTGGAGTGTCCTGGTGAGGTCCTGCTCCAGCATCCTTACCATGTCGATGCCTTTGAGAATAAAATCTTCCAACTCTTCCTGCGCAAGCCTGTTTGTGGAAAATGTACCGTATCTTCCATCAACGAAAAGATACAGGTATATCGACCTGTCTGCGCAGTGACTCACCTTGTCCAAGGCTCCGTTGAGCATATTGCAGCTGTCTGTCCGGCTCTTGCTCAGGATCGCTCTGGCACCGTCGGCACCGTTAGCCTTCGCAAACCTTACGCAGTGTTTGGCCAGGCTTATTTCATGTTCATTGATCATACTCTATTCTCCTCCTACTGTCAGACTGCTTACAAGTATTGTCGGCATTCCGCATGAAACCGCCACGCTCTGCTCCTTGCCGCAGGTCCATGTGCTGTTGTCGATCTTCAGGTCATTCCCGACCGCCAAGATGTCTGCAAGGGCCTGTGGGCCGTTTCCTATGATGTTTATATCCTTGATCGGCGCTGTAAGATGTCCGTTCTCTATAAGGTATCCGCTCTTGACGAAGAACGTGAAGTCTCCCTCGCCGATCTTCACCTGTCCGTTGGAAAGTTCCTCTACATATATTCCTTTGTTTACTGAAGCGATGATTCCTTCAGGCTCGGCATTGCCGCTTTCCATATATGTAGCCCTCATTCGTGGGATCGGATTATATCTGAAGTTTTCTCTTCTGCCGTTTCCTGTCGGCGCCACTCCGTACCATGCAGCGCTGATTCTGTCGTGAAGATATGAGGTCAGGATGCCGTCAGTCACCATGTATGTCTTCTGTCCTGGAACTCCTTCGTCGTCATATCCGCAGGCTCCTCTGTTGTTCATAAGGGTTCCGTCGTCTACAACATTTACACCCTCAGGACATACTCTGACGCCCATCTTTTCTGAAAATATGGACTGCCCCTTTCTATTGAAATCCGCCTCGAATGCGTGTCCCATGGCCTCGTGGAGCAATACACCCGACGGCCCTGCGCCCATCACGACGCTCATCTGACCGCCCTTCGGCCTGATAGCCTCAAAACGCTCGTCAATGCCTTTGACGGCCTCGGACGCGATATCTTCGATCAGCGCAGGCGTGATCAGCTCCGCACCCATCCTGAAACTTCTTGATATGCTTTTGTTCTCGGTATTGCCGTTCTGCTGAAATACAACTGTCACGGACAGGCTTCCCATAGGTCTTGTCTCGCAGGTCAGCTCTCCGAATGAATTGTACATCAGCACATCGCTCACAGAGTCAGATAGTCTTGCCATGACTTTTATTATGCGGTTGTCCTTCGAAGTGATCTGCTTCTCAAGGTCGAGCAGGAATGGCAGGAATGTAGAGGCCTGCATGTCTCTCCAGTTCTGCTGCATCGTATACAGGTCTTCCGTCGGGCGTGCAGTCGCGCCGCTGCTATAGCTCAGGCTGCTGCCGCCGGCCTGCGCAATGGCAGAGGCCGCCTCAGCCGCCTTGACCATCTCGCTCATCTCGAGATTCTCGGAATATGCATATCCTGTCTTCTCTCCTTTCAGCACCCTGATGCCCACTCCATAATCCGTGTGGAATCCTCCGGAGGACACGTTGCCGTCCCTGAGGATCAGGTTGAAGAATGTAGTGTGTTCGAAGTACAGGTCGGCGAAGTCTCCGCCTCGCGAGAGGGCGGTGCCGACAAGGGACTGCAGTTGTAGCTGTGTTACTTTGAATATGTCAAGATAATGACTGTGTGTGTTCATTTCGTTCTTTTACAATGAAAGTATTTCGCCGTTCTCTTCGGCGTGCTTCCTTCTTTCCAGTGCTATGGATTTGATCTTGGTGAAAATCTCCTTGTCCCTGATGTTTATCACGTCGTCTTTCGAGCCTTCGGCTATCACGCGGAAAGGAATCTGGGAGTTGTCTGCAAGGATCCATCTCTCGCTGATAGGGGCGTAGATGTGAAAGAAGTAATCCACTCCCACCTGGTATCGCCTCCTGATGGTCTCTTCCGGTATGTTATGGCCTCCGGCTTCCACTCGGGCCCTTACTCTCTCCACTGCAAGTTCCGGACTGTTGAGCCAGAAGTACAGCAATGTGACAGTATATCCTGCTGCCTGTGCGTTCTTGACTATCTTGAGCAGTGTCCTGGTCGCAAGGGTGGTCTCTATGGCGAAATCCTTCTCCTTCTTGAGGAGATAACGGATTTTCATGAGCATGTAGCGACTTGCTTGGATCGAAGCCAGCGACGGGTCGAAGGGCGAGAGGCTCTTTGCGAACTCGTCAGAGTTCACGAACTCGCTGCACTCGAGCATCTCGGGCAGAAGTGAGTATGAGGCCGTGGTCTTGCCGGCTCCGTTGCATCCTGATATTATGTATAGTCTTGGCATAATGCTTTGTTATCTATCTGTTGTCTTAACCCCCAGTCACTTCGTGACAGCCCCTGTCATGGGGCATCTCGGTCCTGCTCGGACCGGTCAAGAAAACCAAACTGGTATCTTAACCCCCAGTCACTTCGTGACAGCCCCCTGTCATGGGGCATTTCGGTCCTGCTCGGACCGGTCAAGAAAACCAATTTGGTTTTCTTGACTTGTGGTAAATCGTCAACGATTTACCCCGTATCCAAACAGCGCGAAGTCACCTTTGCAGGGGTCTTCGGGCCATATTCCCTTGAAGGCTTCCGTTATTTCTATGGCGGTCAGCAGGTCTTTCTGCTTTCTGGCTGTAAGGCCCAAGGCCGTCGCCTGGGTGTATACGTGGACATCGAGAGGGAGGATGAGGTCTTTCTTGTCGGATTTCTTCCATACTCCGAGGTCCACCTTGCCGTCATCACGGACCAGCCATCTCTTCACCATGCTTATCTTCTTGTTGGGAGCCTTCCTGTCCTCCTTCTGGCCGAATATCCTGCATCTTATCTCCATGTCGGACATCCCCTCTATGCTGTCGGTGGTCTCGTATATGTCTTTCAGGCGTCTGCAGATGGCGGCAAAATCATGCCATTTGATCGTGCGGTGCATGCTGACGTTCTCGTTACGATACTCTCCGTTCATCACATAGTCATAAGGCCTCCAGCACATCTCGTCCATCATCCTGTCGCAGTCGCGCACGATCATGGCGCGACGGCCCCATGCGAGATGGCCGGCCAGAAGGGCCGCAATCTCGACATCGGCCAGCGACGCCTCGCCGGCAGCGTATTTCCCTGCGAAGTGCCTGGGGAATATGATGGGGTCTTCTGTGAAATACTGCGGGTCATTGTATTTCTCAGCCCATTCGATGAGAGTCTCTTTTACAGTCTGGTCCATAATAACTCACAAATATAATAAAAATGGCCGATTGCTGCAGTGCAACCGGCCATAATATTCTAAAATGTGAATCTTTTACTCAGTAGCAGACTCGATGCGCTTCATGTTGGCGAACATGAAGATTCCTGCAATTGCGCAGATTGCGATGAGTACTACCCAGATAGCCCAGAGAGGCATCCTCATCCAAAGGAGGCCAGGAACTGACACAAGGTAGTTTCCGATTGCAGTCGCTGCGAACCATCCACCCATCATCATACCTTTGTACTTAGGAGGAGCAACCTTTGACACGAATGAGATACCCATAGGTGAGAGGAGAAGCTCTGCGAAAGTGAGCACGAGGTATGTGCTGATGAGCCATGTAGGTGAAACGAGGTCAGGGCTAACTGTTCCGCCGAGAGCCTTTGGAGATGCAAGGCCGAGTGAACCGAGGGTGAGGATGAGGAATCCTGCGCCTGCAACGAACATTCCGAGACCGATCTTACGTGGTGCTGAAGGCTCCTTGCCCTTCTTTGCGAGAGCGCTGAAGATGGCGAGTGAAACCGGAGTGAGGGCTACCACATAGAATGGGTTGAACTGCTGGAAGTCGGATGGCTGGATGTTTACAACCTCAGGCATTCTGAAGTAGAGGACTGCTGCAAATGCCCAGAGAGCGACTGTAGCGATGCCTGAAGTGATCTTGCCCTTCTTTGTCTCAGACTGGAATGCGCTGAAAAGAGTGTATACTGAAGCAGCGATGAGGACGAGGCACCAGATGTTGAATCCGATCTTGAGGCCGCCTGTAACGCTGCTTGCTGTGTAGTCACGTGCAAAGAATGTCATTGTAGCACCGTTCTGGTGGAATGCCATCCAGAAGAAGATAACCACTGCGAATACGAAGCAGAGGGCTCCGATGCGGCTCTTTGTCTGAGCTGGAGTGAGCTCCACTTCTGCTGTAGGGTTTGCTGCCTTTGCCTGCTTTGCGTTCACGTCGGCATGCTTGAACCATGAGCGGCATCCGTAGTAGATGAGCACAGAAAGGATCAGTGATACGCATGCTACTGCGAAACCTCCGTTGTATGCAGTCGAAAGTCTTTCGATGTAGTAAGGCGCGAAAGCCGCCATGTCCATTCCTGCTGCGCCAGGCATTGTCGCTGCGATGTTCTGGAGATTCTCCATGTTCTCTGGAGTGATTGTTCCGTTCATCACCTGGTGTGCAAGTGCAGGGACGTTGGCGTTGTAGAAGAGATCATACTTGCTGAGTGACCAGTTGGTCATTGCCTTTGCCATTGAAGGGGCGAACATCGAACCGAGGTTGATGGCCATGTAGAAAAGGCTGAATGCCGCGTCTCTCTTTGATGCATACTTAGGATCGTCATAGAGGTTACCTACCATAACCTGGAGGTTACCCTTGAAGAGACCCGTACCGATGGCGATGAGCGTGAGGGCTCCGAACATCAGGATCTTGCCTGCGAGATCCGGTGCGGTCGGGATTGCGAGGCAGAGGTATCCGAGGAACATGACACCGATACCGATTGTCACGCATTTTCCATATCCGATCTTGTCTGCAAGGATACCGCCGAAGAAAGGCATGAAGTATACTCCTGCGAGGAAGATTGAATAGATCTGTGTGGCTGCTGCCGCGCTGAAGCCGAATTTCGCCTGGATGAACAGGAGGAAGATCGCCAGCATTGTGTAGTAGCCGAAGCGCTCACCGGTATTGGCAAGGGCTAAAGCGAATAGTCCTTTTGGTTGACCTTTAAACATAATTTTGTGAGTTTTATTTAGTTATTGTAATTCTCAAAACGTGCAAATATAGCAAATTTAATTTATAGGCAAAATATCGGAAATCAGCAGGAAATTTGATATATTTGTATTTTTGTAAAGGGACTGGTTTTGCCCGGTCATTCATCAATGGCTGGTGGTGCCGCTCTATTGAATTGATAATGAAGAAGTTTGCTGTAAATATTGTAAGGGGAATACTTGTTGTTCTGTCGAAACTGCCTTTGAAATTCCATTACTTCATGGGCGATATTCTTTCATGGCTGGCAAGGAAAGTCTTCCGTTATCGCTATGATGTCGTGATGACTAACATTTCCAGGTCCTTCCCTGAAAAGAAATACAAGGAGATTACAAAGATTGCCAAGGATTTCTACAGACATTTCGGAGAAATAGTAGCGGAGGCCATATGGTTCAGCGGCAGTAGCTACAAGAGACTTTACAAGTCGGGCATAGTGACGATTACTGATCCGGAAGTGGTTTCAGGAATGTATGAGAACTCACCGAGCCTGACGGTGCTGAGCACTCATTGCGGCAACTGGGAGCTGTTGGGAGGCTTCCTGGGCTATCGCAGGACAGGTGACTATCAGTATGCCTTTGGCGAAGAACAGATATCAGTAGTGTATAAGCGTCTTACCAACGAGGTGGCTGATGAAGTGTTCAAGCGCAATCGCGTCTCTCCGCTGGAGATTGTCGGTACGGAATGCGAGCTGGAGTCATCTCAGGTTCTTCGTTTCTCCATCAAGAACAAGGACACAAAGAGAGTATATATATATCCGACTGACCAGGCTCCATATTGGAAGGCTGCCAAGCATCCGATAGGAAAGTTCCTCAATCAGGAGACAAATGCCATGGCCGGGAGCGTAGGTGTGGCATGCAAGCTTTCTCATGCAGTGGTGTATATGAAGATGAAACGCGTTGAGAGAGGCAAGTATGAAATGAGTTTCATCCCGATCTGTGACGATGCTTCAAAACATACTCCGGAAGAGCTTGTGCGCAAATATTATGACCTGTTGGAGGAGGAAATCGTAGAGACTCCATGCAACTGGCTCTGGACACATAAAAGATGGAAATAAACAATTGATATCATGAAGAATATTTATGGAATTATAGCGGCTATGGCCCTCGCACTGCTTTCGCAGTCAGCAACAGCTCAGAAGAAGTCGGATCCGGAAGGCTTCCTTACGTATTCGCTTCCTTCAACCGCCATCGTCCTCGAGGTAGAGGCGGTTCAGGAGAAGTTCTATGCCGGACCGTATGCGGCGTATGCTGAAAAATATCTTGGCATCAAGGCCCGCCAGAAAGACGAAACGACGTTTCAGCTTACTGAGATCAAGATGACACCGCTCATCGAGGCCGATCAGAGCAGAAGGTATAGTATCAACGTAAGGAAGGACCAGCTTGACGGCACATTCCTCAAACTGTCTTCAGTCGGCCTGGTTTCGTTCTCTGACGCCAATTTCGGAGATGAGTCGGTATGGCGCTTCCCTAAGGAAAGCCAGGGCAACTTCTCAGGCAAGGGCGTGTCTTCGAACCTTACCTCGGAGTCTGCGACACTCTATAGGAATGATAAGTCTTCGGCTTATGACAAGGTTGCTGTAAGCCAGAATATGCTTGTGGAGAAGTCTGCCGAGCAGAGGGCTGCGGAGACTGCCGACATGATTCTGAAACTGCGTAAGCAGCGTCTTCAGATCGTGACAGGCGACACTGACGCGACATACAGCGGTGAGGCTATGGGAGCAGCAATCGCAGAGATTACCCGTCTAGAGGAAGAATATATGATGCTGTTTGCCGGATATTCGGAGTTCCAGACCCAGAAGATGAGATTCGAGGTTGTGCCTCAGGCTGGTCAGGAGAGCCAGATCTATGTGGCATTCCGTCTGTCTGATACAGCAGGCCTTGTCCCTGCAGACAATCTTTCTGGAAAGCCTGTGATCATGGAGATCATTCCGCAGGACTTCTCTGATCCGAAACTTGAGGCTTCTGCAGAAAAGAACAAGAAGGAAGTGCTGGCATACTACAGGATTCCTGCGATATGCACAGTGAGACTCATGGATGGACCTGATCTCCTGCTCCAGAGCCGTATGCCGATCTATCAGCTCGGCCGTGAAAGCTCCCTCCCGGTAAACGCAATCATCAAATAAATTGTCATCTCGAGATAACGTCATATTGAATTTTTAATTTGTTATTTCGAGCGAAGTCGAGAAATCTATAAAACTGAAATATTATGAGCATTAAAGAACTTGATCCACAGATAGTGTGGAAGAACTTCTACGCATTGACACAGATTCCGCGTCCTTCAAAGCACGAGGAACTTGCAGTTGAATATATGTACAACTGGGGTAAGGAACACGGCCTGGAGACCATCAAGGACGAGGTCGGCAACATCATCATCCGCAAGCCTGCAACCCCTGGCTGCGAGAACATGAAGGGTGTCATCCTTCAGGGCCATGTGGACATGGTGCCTCAGAAGAACGCAGATACAGTCCATGACTTCCTTAAGGACCCTATCCAGACATGGATCGACGGTGACTGGGTGAAGGCAAAGGGCACAACCCTCGGAGCTGACAACGGACTCGGTCTTGCTATGGCGATGGCTGTCCTCGAGTCTTCAGATATCAAGCACGGACCGATCGAGCTCCTTTGTACAATCGACGAGGAGACAGGTATGACAGGCGCTATGGCTCTTAAGCCGGGCATCCTTCAGGGTGACATCCTCATCAACCTCGACTCAGAGACTGAGGGTGAGCTTTATGTAGGTTGCGCAGGTGGTCTTGATGCTTCAGCATCAGCTACATATGTGCCTGCAGAAGCTCCTGAGGCACATGAGTGCTGGTCACTTACAGTGAAGGGCTTCAAGGGTGGTCACTCAGGTATGGACATCATCCTATGCAGAGGTAACGCAAATAAGCTTGCAGCGCGTATCATCTACGAGCTCATGACTAAGGCAGACGTGAAGCTTCTCGACCTGGAAGGCGGTACACTCCGCAACGCGATCCCACGTGAGGCTTTCGCAACAGTATATGTTCCTGAGGCTAAGGTAGCTGAGGCTCAGAAGGTATTCGCAGAAGTTTCTGCTGCCATCAAGGCTGAGTATGCAGGTACAGATCCTGACTCGGAGTTCATCTTCAAGCCATATGAGTGTGCAGAAGGCGAGTGCTGCCACGGAGATGAGTGCAAGTATGTGCCGGAAGCAGACGCACTGCGCTTCATTCGCGCAATCATCGCTTGTCCTGACGGAGTAGAGCGCATGAGCAGTGAGATGCCAGGTCTCGTAGAGACTTCAAACAACCTTGCCATGGTGAAGATAGAGGCTGGCGAATTCAGCGTGAAGACTCTCATGAGAAGCTCTGTAGACACAGCGAAGGATGCTCTCGCACAGAAGTTTGATGCAGTATTTGCACTTGCAGGCATCAAGACTTCATTTGCAGGAGGATATTCAGGCTGGGCTCCAAACCCTGATTCTGCAATTCTTGCAACCATGAAGAAGGTTTACAATGACCTCTATGGCAAGGAGCCTGCAGTGATGGCGATCCACGCAGGTCTCGAGTGCGGTATCCTCAGCGGAGCATATCCTCATTGGGACATGGTTTCATGCGGACCTACTCTCATGAGCCCTCACTCACCGGATGAGCGTGCAAACATCCCGTCAGTAGCGAAATGCTGGGACTTCCTCAAGGCTGTTCTTGAGAACATTCCAGCCAAATAGAACTCTTGAGACTGAACGTTTATAGAGATTTGTTTAAGCTCGGGCTGCCCATAATGATAGGGCAGCTCGGGATTATTATCTTAAGCTTTGCCGACACGATGATGGTGGGGCGCTGCGGAACAGCAGAGCTGGGAGCTGCGAGCTTTGTGAACAACATGTTCAACCTGGTCATCGTTTTCTCGACGGGCTTTTCTTATGGCCTGACTCCCTTTGTCGGAAATCATTACGGAAGAGGGGAGAACGCTTCCGTGGGACGTGTCCTCAAGAATGCCTTGGCAGTCAATGCCGTTATAGCGGCAGGACTCATGGCTCTGATGTTCATTCTTTATTTGAACATCCATCGCTTAGGTCAGCCGGCAGAACTTCTGCCATTGATGCGTCCTTATTATATAGTTCTTCTGATATCGCTTCTGTTTGTCCTCCTTTTCAATGCGTTCAGGCAGTTTGCCGACGGCATAACAGACACTGTGACTCCGATGGTCATACTTCTGGGAGGAAATGTCATCAATATCTTCCTTAACTGGATACTTATATACGGTAATTGGGGAATGCCCCGAATGGGACTTCTCGGTGCAGGTATCGCCACTCTGACTGCGCGTATACTCATGCTGCTGTGTTTCATTGCCGTATTCTTTGCCGCCAAGCGCTACAGACCCTATGTTCAGGGATTCAGGGAATCTTCTGTAAACAGAGAGGACTTCTCCGCACTGAACAAGATGGGAATGCCGGTCGGCCTTCAGATGGGTATGGAAACGGCGTCATTCAGCCTCAGTACAATCATGGTCGGATGGCTTGGAACGGCGGCTCTGGCGGCGCATCAGGTGATGCTGACGGTCGGTCAGTTGGGATTCATGCTGTATTATGGCATGGCGGCAGCTGTAGCAGTACGTGTCAGCAATTTCCATGGGCAGGGGGATATCCCGAGAGTAAAGGAAAACGTAAGCGCTGGTTTCAAGATCATACTTGTAATGGCAGCGGCAGTCTCGATTCCTTTGCTAATTATGAGGAACAGCATCGGTTTCCTCTTTGCAGACAGTGCGGAAGTCGCAGCAATGGTGGCTCAACTGGTCATACCCTTCGCCATCTATCAGTTCGGCGACGGCCTGCAGTGCAACTACTCAAACGCATTACGCGGCATATCTGATGTAAAGATGGTCATGGTATATGCATTCATTGCATACTTCCTGATCTCATTGCCGTCAGCATATCTTTTCGGCTTCGTCTTCGACTGGGGCCTTACCGGCATATGGATGTCCTTCCCTCTCGGCCTCACCTCTGCCGGCCTCCTGTTCTGGCGCCGCTACCGCCACTCCATCCGCTAAAATCCTGGCGCTTAAGTATCTGTTAATCAACGAGATATAAAAATCTCGTGCCGCCGAAAGGGAGCACGAGGTTTCGCTAAGTCGTTGGTTTACTGTGGTTTGTGCGCCAGGTGTTTTTGCGATGCTATTTGCAGACCATGATGTTCAGAATCATGTTGTCTGTGTGCTGCATGCCGACCGATCCTATCTTTCCGAGGTTCTGGATTGTCTTTTCGATGTCCTTTTCAATGATGCCGTCGTGCTCCGAGATGCACATGCCCTCGCGGGCGAGGACTGCTGACTGGAGTGCGCTGGATACCCCTGAAGCTACCTTCATCGCGCATCCGACCTTCGCTCCGTCGCACACCATTCCTGTAATGTTTCCGATCATGTTCTTGATTGCTGAGCATACCTGCTCGTAGTCACCTCCACGAAGATATACAAGTCCGCAGGAAGAACCTGTCGATGCGATCACACATCCGCATAGGGCTGACAGCTTTCCAAGATATCCCTTTATATGAATGGCAATAAGATGGCTGAGCACGAGCGCCCTTGCAAGCTGTTCGTCAGTTGTGGCGTACTTGATTGAATATGCTATTACTGGCATAGTCACTGTGATTCCCTGGTTTCCACTGCCGGAATTACTCATCGCGGCGAGCGTGCAGCCTGCCATTCTTGCATCAGAAGCGGCTGCTGTAAGCGCCATGGCATAGCATAAGAAGTCACCTCCGAATACTTCCTTGTTGGCAGATGAGCTGATTGCCTGTCCGACCTTCAGACCGTATGGGCCTTTCAGACCCTCTTCGGCCAGTGCCATGTTGAGTGTGCGTGATTCCAAAATGAATTCTATGTCTTCGTATGCTACAGTGGAGGCGAACTCAAAGATTTCCTTCACTGTAAGACCGTAGTCAAGCGTACTTTTCTGTGCGGCTTCTGCAGTTTCCGTATTCTGTGCTGAGGTGAGCACATCTCCGCAAAAGGCCGTCTCTACGATTCTGTCGTGGTCATCCTCTATGACAGTGCTTGCTGTGTGTCCGCATGCATCAGCGACAATAGCCTTGACATACAACTTATGGTCGGTTTCGGCCAGAGCTACAGTTACAATATCTTCACTGACCATTTCCTTTGCTCTCTCTATGCTGATTTCATTCAAGTCATGCAGAACCTCAAGACCATAACAGGATTTTCCGCATACCGCGCCCAGGGCCGATGCTATATGAAGTCCAACCATGCCTGTTCCCGGGATGCCGACGCCCATGCCGTTTTTCAGGATGTTTCCGCTGACTTCCACGCGGACTGTGTATGAGCCGGACATTCTCCATTCATGGGATGCGGCCTCGCATTTGTCTTCAATGATTTCCATTGACTTAGCTACGGCAAGTGCTACTGCTATCGGTTCAGTGCAACCTAATGCCGGTTTTACTTCCTTTCTGATCAGTTCAATGATCTCAGCTTCTCTCGGTGTCATTTCCTGAAAAATTCTAGGGTGGTTGATATTATCTTGTCAAGACTTTCGTCCTGCTTCAGTGTCTCGACAGGGAATCCGATACATACGGTCCTGTATCCTTTGCCTTGGTGGCAAACTGCTGCCGGTATGCCTGTGTCGGCATATTTCATCATGATCTTTCCGTTCTTTCCGGCAGGCGTTATGCCGTCAGGTGCCTCTACGCAGTAGTGATCCGGATTGATTTCATTATGGAATGAGCCGGCGTGTCCGTCAGAAACAGCCGTGAGGTCATTTGCCACATATGCGACATCTCCGCTTTTTCCGGCGTATCCTCGTACCCATTTATATCCAAGTACATTGCTTGCGAATTTCTGTGCAGCCTTCTGCGCTTCCTTGTCAATGTCAAAAGTATATATCTGGCTCCATATGTCAGTACCGATATAGGCGCCGCTCACAAGGACATTTCCTCCGTCAGAGGTGAAGTCTCTTATGGCATCCTGCAATTCTGCCGGGAATATGCTGTATCTGGTGCCGAGGGTGTCTCTTCCGATCACCGTACTCACCTGTTTGCCGCATATGAGATCCAATGCCCATGCGTCTTTTCTGTAAGATGAATCGGCGCAGAACCTCTCGTTGCTGCATGATATGAACCTGTGACCTGCTTTCATGACGGCTGTACCATGATCATATATGAAATCGTGCGTGTTTCCGGCTACGGTCTTTCCGGCATAGTCATCGAATGATCCTCCGAATCCGGGATTGGCATTGCTTATCCATTCCATTCCGCGTCGGAACTGGTACATGTCACCGATATATGCGATGTCTCTGCCGTCAGGCACTCCGCTGTCAAGCCTGTTGTCAAATCCGGCATATGAAGGAGTGTCAATGAATGCCGGTCCGCTGACGCGGTCAAAATTATTGACTATCAGCACGGTGCCTTCTGATGCTTTCTTCGGGATTCCGATGCTTGCTGTTTCGGAGGCAAAGCTTTTTCCACCTTTGTTGAAGGCAGCTATTCTGAAACTGTAGATGTGTCCAGGCTTGATGTCCACTTCATGAGTGAAATTTTCGTTCGTTGCTTTGCCTGTCTTGATGATCCTGCCTGTGTCGAAAGCCCCGTCGTCTATGCGCGTATAGAGTATGAACCCTTCGGCATCAGCTGTAGGTTCAAGCCTGTCTTCTGTCGCCTTCCATGTGATGAATGCCTTGCTGTCTCCAGAGAATCTGACTCCGAGCGAGTTAACAGGAAGAGGCTGCACCTGATATGGTACTCCATATCTGTTGCTGAGAAACTTCAGCATGCCCTTATATATTGCTCGGCTTACAGTGAATCTGAATGCAGGGTCAAGGCCATATTTCATGTCTGCGAAGTTCTGGTGTGACAGCAGCTCGAGAAGCAGAGCGGGACATGAAGGGGTGCGGGATTCGCGATATCCTCTGTCCCATATGTATCTTCTGCGCCAATCAGGATTGAACTCCATCTGTATGTCGTTCACGATCTGTGACTGGACTATGTCTGCGTATTCGCGGCTGCTCATCCTGCTTTCCCCTCCCGGGAGGCTGGTCTTGTTTTCAGACCTGTATGTATATATGGCAAGTGTGCCGATGATCCCGTCATCAGGTGTCACACCAGCGTCCGAGTGAAATCCGAGAGAGAGGTCAACAGGAATGCCTTTGCCTGGCCGGTCAGGATTCATGTATGATCCGCCGCTGATCCAATCCACCCAGTCTCCTCGGCACATGAAATCTTCCTGATAGTCGTTTTTTGAATCTTCAGGCCTGAAGATTTCAGGTGCGGCTCCCGCCCATTGCAGCCAGTATGTGGCACCTTCAGCTGAGCGTGGCATGCCGGATGTCATAGGTGCCTGAGTCGTGTCGGATGTCTCGCGGGCGATGTTTCCCATCCCTCCGCCGAACTTGACACCATCTGCCGTCACGACTTTTCCCTTGTCGAATCTGTATCCGTCTGGCGTCCTGCTGCTGAGAGAGACATATCCTTCAGAACCTGCATCAAACTCGAAGGTGCCGAGATATACCCAGGTTCCGCCTCCGATCTTCTGGTTTACAACGAATCTGCTTGTGCCTCCCATGTGATTTACCGTGTATAATGCAGCAGAAGTACTTTCCGGCAGTGTCTTGTATGAAACATACACAGCGTATTCTCCTCTTTCCGGAATGTCCGGTCTCCAGGTTGCAGAGGTCTCTTTTTCTCCGCTCGTGCATTCGCTCTTGCGGGCTGTTCCCATGGAGAACGGCAGGTCTGTCCTGAGGTATGTTTCTTGCATGTCACCGAACCCGGTGCCCGCATCTTTCCATTGTCCGACCTCCTTGTATTCATACGTGCCCCTGTATCCTGCTGTCCGGTCGTTGTCTGCTATGACCTCATTAGTCTGGACGTCCCTCTCGCGAGGCAGCATCACATATGCTCCGGCGTTCTCCAGCATAGGTACCAGATATGGCAGTACAAAGCTTTGGGTGAACATGTCCTCTACGGTCTGGAACAGGCAAGGCCTCTGCCATATCCATTCTCCTTTGCCTTGGTCGAAATATCTTCCATGACTCTGCCATAAGGCTATGGTTCTTCCTGAAAGCCCCTCAGCATAGTCCGGTGCACTGTATTCCCGCACAACCTGACCTGGGTTGGATGGTTCTGAAACCAGATGCCTGGATTGAGCCGGACTGCCGTCAAATGTCAGTGGGGCGATTTCGAGCAGGTTTAAGTCAACCTTGCGTGACCTTATTTCTCCTAGATTGTATTTTCGGTATTTCGAAGGAAACAGGCTTTTCAGCGTTGAACGGAACCATTTGACATCACCGGGACGGAGTGGGTAATCTCCCAGAGACTCTGTGAAATAGAAGTCCAGTTCATACCCGCGCTTCATGACTGCCTTGAGAGTGAGATTACCTGTGACAGACGTACGCTCTATCATAAGCGTGTTCAGTGAATCACAGACCTCCTTGAAGTCCTTGATGATGGTGCTCTGTGCGACGGCAGGGCAGGCAGCTGCAAGTACTGCTGTCAATATGATTATAATGCGTTTCATTAAAGGGCCTGCATGTCGTTGAGTTTCTTGTAATATCCGTTCAGGGCGAGCAGCTCCTCGTGCTTTCCTCTTTCCACGATTCTTCCCTCATGGAGCACGCAGATCTCGTCGGCGTTCTTGATTGTCGAGAGCCTGTGGGCGATCGCTATGGTTGTCCTTGAGCCTGTAAGCCTGTCGAGCGCCTCCTGGACAAGCTTTTCGGACTCTGTGTCAAGGGCGGAGGTTGCCTCGTCAAGAATGAGCACCGGAGGGTTCTTTAGGATTGCACGTGCTATGCTGATCCTCTGTCTCTGACCGCCGGACAATTTGGAACCTCTGTCACCGATGTTGGTCATGTATCCCTCTTCCTTTTCCATGATGAAGTCGTGGGCATTTGCAATCTTTGCCGCCGCAACGACCTGTTCCATGGTAGCTCCTTCTACTCCGAAGGCTATATTGTTGAATATGGTGTCATTGAATAGGATGGCTTCCTGATTGACATTTCCTATGAGTGATCGCAGATCCTTTATGCGTAGTTCGCGGATGTCTGTGCCGTCTATCGAAATGCTTCCTGAACAGACGTCATGATATCTCGGAATCAGATCGACCAGAGTTGATTTTCCAGAGCCGGATTGTCCCACGAGAGCGACCATCTTTCCCTTTGGAATTGTGAGGTCTATGTCTGTAAGTATCTGTCTGCCTTCCTCGTATGAGAATCCTACTCCCTGGAAACGGATTTCATTCTCAAATCCCTTGATTTCCTTCGGATTGGCAATCTCCTTTATGTTGTTTTCCGCCGTCATGATCTTGTCGATCCTCTCCATCGATGCAAGTCCCTTCGGGATGTTGTATCCTGCCTTGGAGAAGTCCTTGAGCGGGTTGAGGACGCTGTAAAGGATGACCATGTAGAATATGAATGTCGGCGCGTCGATAGGTGAGGCGTCGCTGAGAATCAGCGTACCGCCGAACCAGAGGACTATCATGATCATGCAAGTCCCGAGGAATTCGCTGACAGGGTGTGCTGAAGCCTGTCTTGTGGAAACCTTGCCGGACGCTGTCTTGTATTCGTCAGCTGTGCGGGCGAATCTGTCCTTCATCTTGTCCTCGGCTATGAATGCCTTGATGACGCGGAGACCTCCCAGAGTCTCGTCAAGCTGCGACATGGTGTCGCTCCACTTTGCCTGTGCCTCGAGCGACTTCCTCTTGAGCTTCTTGCCGATGGCGCTCATGCCCCATGCCATGAGCGGCACGACGGCAAGCGTGAAGAGGGTGAGCTGCCAGCTTGTTACGATGAGGGTGGCGAAGTAGAATATGATCAGGATGGGATTCTTGATGAGCATGTCCAGCGAACTTGTGATGGAATACTCGATCTCGTTCACGTCACCGCTCATTCGTGCTATGATGTCGCCTTTCTTCTGCTGTGAGAAGAACCCCAGAGGAAGACTCAGGAGCTTGTTGTATACCTGGGTCCTTATGTCTCTTACGATACCTGTCCTGATAGGGACCATGATCGCCGATGAACCGAAATAGCATGATGTCTTCAGTGCGGTCATGAGCATCATGAAAAGTCCGAGGAGCATGAGTGTCTTGGAACCGCCCCAGGTGTCTATTGCCAGGGTCACATAGTAGTACATGTTGTTCATTACCACCTCCTTCATCGGAAGTCCGCTGTCCCATGGTATGAACTGGTAGACTGTCGTGTCGAGCCCGAACAGTATCTGAAGTATAGGGATTATCAGTGTGAATGAAAATATGTTGAACACTGCCGAAAGGATGTTCAGCAGGATGGACCAGGCCATGTAGCCTGTATATGGTGATGCGTATCTTTTAAGAAGTCTGAAGAAATCTTTCATTGCGAGTCTTTGCTATAATCATACAAAGATAGCAAATGTTTGCATTCTTACAGCATTTTATACACCCAATGGTATATAAGAAATATCCTTTTTCTCAGAATTTCCAGGTCTATTGTTTCCGGCGTGTCATAAGTCTTGTTCGTGTTCATCGTGATGCCGGAAGTGAAGAGTACGGACGGGATGCCGTTGTCTATGAACACTCTCTGGTCAGACAGCCTGTAGAACATCTGAGTGAAGTTCTTGCTGCCATAGTATGTGTAGTCATATTCCATGTCTATGGCGAATGTCTTGTTGCATGCGTTCAGCATGCCTCTTTGGGAAGGTTTGAGGGATTCGTTGCCGAGCATGATTATATAATCGCTCCTTCCGGACTTGAGAGGCGATGAGGTGCATCCTATCTGGTCTATGTTGACCATCATGGAGATTTTGCCCTTGGTTATGGCCTTGCCGGAAACGGGGTCTTTCAAAGTGCCGTTCCTTATCATCTCCCAGAGCGCTTTTGAACCTGCCATACTGTGCTCTTTGGCATCGAATGCCACAAATATCACGTTGCTCCCGTGGCTTATGCCAAGATTCCTGCATGCGGACAGCATTTCGGCAATTGACAGCAAAGCTGCTGTGCCCGAGGCGTTTGCATCTGCTCCTGGGTATAATCTCCCGTCAAGTGTCCCTATGTGGTCATAATGTGCGCCAATCACCACATAACGGTCCTTTGCGATGTCTGCTGAGCCGGGCAGCATTCCTGCGATGTTCCTGCCGAATCGTCCGTTTCCAAGATCTACCGGCAATGCGTATGAATCTCCCATTTTCATGAGCCCGATTCTCTCGAACTCCCTTTTCAGCCATAGGCCGGCTATGCCTCCGCCTTTCTCTCCGGCTCCACGTCCGCAGCACAGCGGATCGCATAGGTATGATATCTGCTTGTAAAGTCCGTCTTTGGTTATGAGTCTTCTTGCTGCCCGGTGTTCCGGTGTCACGGAGTTCTGTGCGTATGCATCAGAGCCTGCAGACAGCCATGCAGCCGTGGCAATCATCGTGAGGATGAGTGCTCTGAGATAAATTTTCATTGTTTTTGGATGCATACGCGCGATAAATGATTATCTTTGTAAATTGTGCCGCGAAAATAGCAATTTTTTTTGATATGCATAGAATACTGAAATGTCTCATAGTGTCCATGGTGCTCCTGATAGCAGGGGCGGCTGATGCATTGGCCCAATATGACAAGGATGTATTCTTCATGCGCGGACGCAATGCACTGGCTGACGGCAAGTATGCCCTGGCGATCGACAACTTCAATGTACTGGCCCAGCTGGACACGACTGACTGCTGGACTTTCTTCTTCCGAGGCATAGCGAAATACAATCTCGGCGACCTGCGTGGAGCAAAGCGCGACTTTGACAGGTCGGTGAGGATAAATCCTGTGTTCACTTCCGGATATCACTATCGTGGAATCACAGAGAGCCGTTTTGGCAATTACGAGGAGGCTCTGGCCGACTTGCAGCATGCGATAGACCTGCGTCCTGGATACATCGGACTGTATTTCAGCCGAGGTGTGACATACTTCCTGTCGCAGCAGTTCGAGAAGGCCGTCGAGGACTTTGACCGTTACATAAGGAAGGAACCGAAGGACCCTTCCGCATACCTTAACAGGGGAGCAAGCTATCTTTTCCTTGGGGATACGCTCAAGGCGGTGAATGACTATAACAAGGCCATAAAGCTTGACAGGTTCGATCCGGAAGGGTATGTCCGTCGAGGCAGGCTGTATGCTTCTCAGAAGGAATATGCCAAGGCCATCGAGGATATGGACAAGGCCATAAGCCTTGACACTTCCAATACATTCGCATACTTCAACAGGGCTATAATGTACTACGAGCAGGAGAAGTACAAGGAGGCGATGGCCGACCTTAACGAAGTGCTCAAGGAAGAGCCTGGCAACGCCCTGACCTTGTATAACCGAGGTCTGATCCATGCTCAGCTTGGTGCCTTTGAGGAGGCCCTGGAAGATATGGACCGTGTCCTGAACATCAATCCTGAGAATGTCCTTGCATATTTCAACCGTGCTTCCATATTCATCGAGATGGGGCAGTACAGGAATGCCCTCGAGGACTATGACAGGGCTATCGAGCTGTATCCTGATTTTGCCAAGGCCTATATGAACAGGGCATATGTGAAGAATCTGCTCGGCGACCATAAGTCGTCCAAGAAGGACTATGACATAGCACAGCAGAAGGTTCGTGAGTATAGGGAAAAGAACATGACCGACGCCGGTTCGTTCGCTGATACGACCAGAAAATACAGTTCTCTGCTGTCGCTGGATGCCGAATTTGCAAAGAAGGACTTCAATGACGAATTGCTTCAGAATCGTGACATTGATGTCCGTTTGAGACCATTGTATAAGTATGTGCTTTCCGGTCAGAAGGACGATACGAACTATGCCTTGACAAGAGGATATGAAAATCCTCTGATGGCAAGGCTTGAGGCGGTCATGCCTGTGGGCATCAAGATTCTGAATGAACCGGTGCAGATCGACGACAGGGCGCTGGCGCAGGCCGAGACGGCGGCATGGTCGGGAAAAACGCCGGAACACATATTCCTGCGCGCCTTGTGGGAAAATCACGGCAAGCATTTCAACTCGGCTCTCAGCTGCTATACTTCAGCTGTGGAAGCAGAGGACAAGCAGGGCGTAGAGAAACTGTATGAGGCGTTCTATTACATGAACAGAGGAGTCCTCCGCGCGGAGATGATCGAGTTCCTTTCGTCAATAGAGAACAATGTGCAGGTGCTCTCAATGGATGACACCGGCACGACAAGGGCCCGTGTGAAGGACCAGGTGACAAGACAGTATGACTACACCGAAGCGGTCGAAGACCTTAAGGCTGCGCTGGAACTTGTTCCGGACCTGCCGTATCTGTATTTCAACCTCGGCAATCTGTATTGCCTGTCTGCAGAACACCTGAATTCGATTGAAAACTATACCAAGGCCATAGAGCTTTATCCATACATGGGTGATGCATATTTCAACAGAGGCCTTGTGCTTATATATTTGAAGGATAAGGAGAAAGGCTGTATAGACCTCTCGCGTGCCGGAGAGCTTGGCGTGCGGGATGCATACGGCGTGATCAAGAAATATTGTGAGGAAGAAAATGATTAAAGCGATAATATTCGATATGGGAGGCGTCCTTGTGGACCTGGACATCGAAGACTGCAAGAAGGTTTTCAAGGAGACTCTCGGATACAATGACATAGACCAGATCATAGATGCTTGCCATCAGAAAGGCATCTATGGAGATCTGGAGGGAGGAACTCTCTCAGCTGAAGAGTTCCGTTCCATAGTTCTCGCGAGTTCAAGGCCAGGTTCGACTCCTGAAATGGTCGACGAGGCCATGTCGCATATACTTGTAGGCATTGATCCATATAAGGTGCAGCTGCTGAAGAAGCTGGCTCAGGATTATGACTTATATATGCTCAGCAACAACAACGCCATCTGTCTGCCTTATTCGCGTGGCATGTTTGCAGAGGCTGGCATTCCGTTGGAGAGCATATTCAAGAAATGCTTCTTCTCGTTCGAGATGAAGGCGCTGAAGCCTTCTGCTGCGTTTTATAAGGAAGTCGTAGAGCAGATCGGTCTGCCTGCAGAAGAGATGCTCTTCATCGATGATTCTCAGTGCAATGTTGACGGATCTGTCGCAGCCGGGCTTCCAGCGGTCTATTATGAACCGGGCACCGATCTCGAGGCTTTGATTTATGGAGTTTTGGATAAGGAGGGAGGTCGCTGATGCTTAAGTTCATGAGTCTGTCAAGCGGAAGCTGCGGCAACTGCTATTATCTGGGTTCCGAAAATGGAGGCATCCTAATCGATGCCGGAGTCAGCCTCAGGCGTCTGAAGATGGTGCTTAAGGAATATGACATGGATATGGATGCGTTCTCTGCCATTCTCGTCACCCATGACCATCTTGACCACATCCGCCATCTGGGATCGTTCTGCAAGCGTCTCAGCAAGCCGGTCTATACGGCCAAGGCTATCCATGACGCCCTTGCAAGACATACCTTCACTGCCCCGACCATCGGGAGCTGCAGGAGAGTGCTCGACGAAGGAGAGTGGAATGAGGTTGCCGGAATGAAGGTACGTTATTTCATCGTTCCCCACGATGCAACTCAGACTGTCGGTTATGCCATTGAAGCCGATGGGCATAAATTTGTGATAATGACCGATATAGGTCGAATGACTGATGAGGCTGTCGAGTATGCACGTCAGGCTGATACTGTTGTAGTCGAGTCAAATTATGACATGGACATGCTTTTGAGCGGTCCATATACATATGAACTCAAGATGAGGATTGTCCAGGGCTGCGGCCATCTCAGCAACGACGAATGTGCAAGCGCCATAAAGAGATTCTGGCATCCGGGCTTGCGCAACATATTCCTCTGCCATCTGAGCGAGAACAACAACACTCATGATCTGGCATATGCCTGTTCGGCTGAAGCCCTTGCTTCACTTGGCGTAGAGCAAGGAACTGTTGCGCTCAGATGCCTTCCGCGCCAGCATCCGTCTCAGATGTTCAGGCTTTAGCCTGCTGTTTCTCGACGAAGTGCAGGATTTCTTCCCAAACCATCTCCTTTCCTTTCTCGTTGAGGACCTCGTGTCTCATATCCGGGAACAGGATGCTTGATACATCTGTGTATCCCACTTTGTTGAGGAATCCTGCAGACTCGTGGAAGTGCGGCACGTCTATCATGCAAGGGTCTTCAGTACCCGAAATGAACAGAACAGGAAGTGAAGGGTTGGCCGTGTGCCAGCCTTTTATGTCATATGCCTCATCCATCATCTGGAGCAGCGTAAGCGAGCAGTCAGCAGTTATTGTGATATTGCACTTCGCGTCATTGCGGAACCTTTCCCTTACTTGCGGGTCCGAGCATGTCCATGCCATCCTGCCTTCATTCCGGAAAGTCTTGTTGTATGAGCGTGACGTTGCTTCTTGAAACCTTCCGATCCTCACTCTGCCGTCGTTGACAAGGCTTATCATCCACATTACGGACCTGCCTAAGGTGTTGTATCTGTTTCTGCTCGGACTTCCACATATTATCATCCCGTTGATCGTGGTGTCGTGGTCTTTGAGATATGCCCTTGCTGCAAGCGAACCCATGCTGTGCGCTACAATATATATAGGTGTATCTTTGAAGTCTTCATTGACTTTTCTGATGACTGACTCCATGTCAACTACCATTGCCTCGGCTCCTCCCTGGTTGGTATATCCTCTGTCTGCTTCGGACAGGATACTCTCACCATGTCCTCTCAAGTCATACCCGACACAGGCGAAGCCCTTTCCTGTCATATATTCCATGACTTCAATGTTTCTTTCCTTGCGACCGCAGAGGCCGTGAATGAAAAGTATCACTGCCTTCGGATGCTCGGTCTCGCTCATCTCCAGAATGCTGAGGGGGAGTCTGTCGAATGCGGATTCAGTGTATGTGTTCCGTTTCATATGTCTTTCTTTTAAGATAGCCTCATTTGGTCATGCGTAGTCCGGGAGTGAGGCTGGTCATCTGTTTTCAAAAATCAAACCGAATTCCCGATTTGGTATGCCCTTTGTCAATGTAGTTTTGAATTTTTAAAAATTAGAATTTGTTATGAAAAGAGTTTTACTGACCTTTATGGTTATAGTCGCAGGGCTTGCAATGACTGCCCCCGACGCATCTGCTCAGAGCGGCAACCGCAATGGTCGTGCCGGCAAGGGACAGGATACTATGGACGCATGGAAGAAGGACATGGCCGAGTTCAGGGCGCGCTCTGAACAGGACAGGAAGATCCGCGAGCTTACCGACTCCATAGCCGCTGTCCAGGCTTTCGCCGCAGTTAAGAATCAGGACTTTGTGCTTGAGGCTCAGACTGTCTCGTTCAAGAACGGAGCGAATGTATTCGTCAACTCCACAACCAACTTCATTTCCGTGAAAGGAAACAGGGCGGTTGTCCAGATTTCTCCAAGCAACTTTGCTTCCGGTCCTAACGGTGTCGGCGGAGTGACGGTAGACGGTATGATTTCAGGCCAGGAGTATCGCGTTGGCAAGAAGGGTTTTGCTACGTATTCCTTCAATGTGATGGGAATAGGAATCAATGCCCAGGTGGAGATATACCTGACTCCAGGCACCAACAGCGCTTCGGCTACCATCTATCCTAACTTCAACTCCAATACTGTATGGCTCCAGGGTGATATTGTCCCTTATGAGAGCTCGAGAGTCATAGAAGGAAGTTCATTATAAACGGATTTAAACAAAAGACACAATGAAAAAGATCATCTTTATTTCAGCATTGGCCCTCCTGGCTGTCGCTTGCCACAAGGAGCCATACCCACAGGACAGTGACAACGAGTATCTCGTATACACAGCTCCTGACAAGGACATAGACTTTACGAAGTTTACAACCTTCGACATTCCTGACAGCCTTCTCATCATAGGCCAGGGCGAGAAGCCTCAGTACTCTCAGTCAGACAATGCTCTTGCTCTCATCCAGGCCTTCAGGACCAATATGGAGAAGCTCGGATACATCTATACTCCATCCAATCCGGATGCAGACCTCGGTATCCAGCTCACCTATATGATCAAGACAGAGAGGTATGTGCAGTATTACAATGACCCATACTGGTGGCTTGACTATCCGGGCTATTGGTCTCCAGGTTACTGGGGTGACTGGTACGGATACTACTATCCTTATCGTGTGACATATACCTTCTCGACCAATGCGCTCGTCGCTGACATGGTTGACCTCACTGCAGAGCAGGGAAGCGGCAAGTCGCTCGAGATCATATGGACATCATACATAGGAGGCCCTGCGGGACCAAGCGCAAGCTACGACGTCAAGAGGATGACCTCGTCCATCAACCAGGCTTTCGCGCAGTCTCCATATCTCAACAAGACAACAGATCAGAAATAACATTAAGGAGAAATTGATATGAAAAAGTTCATATACATTATTTTGGCCGCTGCTGCCATGATATTCTTTGCAGGCGAGGCCAACGCCCAGATGGGCAAGCGCTACTTTGTCGGCGGAGGCTGGCAGTTCAACGGAACCATTGCAAATGAATATGTGCAGACAGCCCAGGGCTATGGCGCATACCTCGAAGGAGGATACTATGTGACCCCTAAATTCGCTGTCGGAGGATTTGCAAGCTTCGGTACCAACAACAAGTATATCCCAAAGCAGACTTATCAGCTTGAGAACAATGCAGCGATCACTACTGACCTCGACAGGTCTATCTATCAGGTTCCTTTTGGAGTCATGACAAGGATACGTTTCATGAGAGGGGAGTTCCAGCCATATCTTCAGAACAAGATGGGAGCTGAATACTCTACACAGAGCACATACATGTCCACCTTTGTCAACAGGCATGACAACTGGGGATTCTATATGTCTCCTGAGCTTGGATTCACCTACTATCCGTTCCACAAGACTGATGTCGGATTCCAGCTTGCCGCATACTACAGCTTCTCGACAAACCGCAATGACAGCTTCAAGATCAAGAACCTCAACAATGTAGGATTCAAGCTTGGTGTGGCATTCTAGGATGCTGATTCTTAAATTTCTTTACATTCTGCTCCAGAGCGAACTGGCACGGGGAATCCTGTTTGCAGTCGCAGGATTCCAGCAGGATGTAAAGATTTTTTGTGAAAAAATGTGTGAAAAATTTGCAGCATTGGAAAAAAATCGTACCTTTGCAGTCCCAATTCGAAAGGAACTCACAAGATACCCAAGAATGACCTCGGATTGATTCGCTAGCTCAGCAGGTAGAGCACAACACTTTTAATGTTGGGGTCATGGGTTCGAGCCCCATGCGAATCACGGAAAAATAATGCTTCCCTAGCTCAGTTGGTAGAGCACGACACTCTTAATGTTGGGGTCCAGGGTTCGAGCCCCTGGGGGAGCACAAGGCAAAAGCCTTATGCGGTTTCCCGCAGACATATTGAAGCAATTCAAGCAAAGCTTCCCTAGCTCAGTTGGTAGAGCACGACACTCTTAATGTTGGGGTCCAGGGTTCGAGCCCCTGGGGGAGCACTAAAAACCCCTCTACAGGTATCTGTGGAGGGGTTTGTGTATACAAATGTTCCTGAAATGTTCCTATTTTTCAAATAGTTTCTGAAATATACCCAAGGACCCCCGTCTGGATTGCTCAGGACGGGGGTCGGTGGAATTAAAAATCTGTCCTTTTTGACAGAACTTTTGCAAAGTTAAAGAGTCATTTAATAAAATCCAACAGAATTTTTGACTTGTTTTTGAGAGTTGATAGGAACATCATAGGAACATTTCTGTATTGTGAATAGGAACATTTTTGGTCTTTCTTGTCCGAAATCGTGGATCTTTTTATCTTTATAAAATGGAATCATTAAAAATAATGCCCCTAAAACAACCCTATTTTAAGTTGATTTAGGAACATTATAGGAACATTTTTTCATGAACTTTAGGAACATTTATCTTTGTTCCTTTCTTCTTGCATATTTGATTATAAGTTTCTCTTCTACAGCATTTTGTACTTCTGATGTTTTCAATAATGAGCGTCTTCCGAACTTGTATATCTTTAGTTTCCCTGCCTTAACATTCCTATGTAGTGTTGAAAGTGAAATTTTAAAGAGAAGTGCAGCCTCGTTTCTAGTCATATATTCGGGGATTTCAGCCGTATTGTGCATATATCCGGACATTGCTTTCTCTACAGCCTTTATCACAGTATCTTCAAGCTCTGCTTGGCTGAGTATGACAATTTTTTCATTCATAGCATTAGTGTTTAGTCGTCCATTCCAGTCTCGAATACTGACTTCTTGTGATTGTTCCTGAAGAAGCTCTCGATGTCTTCATCTGTGTAGTAGTATGTGTTACCTACTGCTGAGTATCCGATCAGCTTCTGATCTCTCCATTTCTTCAATGTTGCAGAAGAAATTTCAAGCAGGTCTATCACCTCCTGGTTTGAGTAGTGGGTTTTCCTGCTGTTGGATAAGATCATTCTGATGCGTACCATCTCTCTTTTCATATCTTCGATGGTTTCTGTCAGATATGTGAGTCTGTAGTCGAGTTTCTCTTCCATAGTTTATAGTGATTTTTTGATTGATATCTCGTTGATGTCGTATCCCCGGCAGTTCTGCAGCATTTCATTAAGGTCCTTGTGCTGGGCATATAGTGATGACATATCTTTGACTTCCTTGCCGGGAAACATCTTTCTGATGTCTTCGAGACATTTGCGTCCTGCCTGGTCGTTGTCGAGGAAGCAGATGTATGAGTCGTGCAGTCTGAGATAGCCGGTTGCTTTGTCAAGGTTGTTGACTGAATTAAGAACGAGTATGTCTGTGGTGGGCGTCTTGGCATTCTGGAGTACTTGCCACGAAAGGAAGTCGAAACTACCCTCAAAGATCGACACGGCTCTGGTTGACGGCATTACCGTCCGTTTGCCTTCGGTATTTATGGTTGTTATACCTCCTTTGCTGCACGATTTGAATCCATACGGCGCGCTTAGATTATGGCCTCCAGCATTGTTCTCAAACCCCAAAGTCGTGTAATCTTTCCCTTTTACGTGGTTTCTTAGGATGACTTCTTTGCAGTATTTGTCTGCTATGCTTATAGGAATCTTCCTCTCTTCAAGGTACTTCTTGAGGTAATAGCTACAGATGGGCTTTACCTTTATGATTTCTGTGGTCGGAGCAGATTCGGGTTTTGAGATTGATTCTGTTCTGCTGGCTGCAGCAGGATCAAGTGTTTTGATGTATGACTCCGCTTCTTCTTTACTGCATTTCTTGACGGCCATTATCAGCTGTACGTTTGTTCCTCCGATGCCGGCTCCGTGATCGTACCATACATTGTCACGTTTGTTCACGTGCAATGATGGTGTCGTCTCATTTCTTAATGGAGAATAGTACATTCCTTTGCCTTCCTCCTTGCATCCAAGGTGCTCAAGAAGAAGGTCAATCGGGTAGTTATATATTGGATTATCGAACATTTTGATGAAATTTCGTCTAATTCTATCGCATTTAATCGAATTTTATATAACTTTGTGCTATATCACTAACCTATTGGTGATAATGGTTTCTTTGTTGGTCGCTGTATTGTGCCTATTGGTAATGAAATAATACCACACAAAGAAAAGAATTTTATTTTAGAAAACCAAATTACGAGATAATTATGTCTGATAAATTGAACCAAGAGACCCCGGATGTGGCAAAGAAATCATCTGTTGTGATACCACAGAGACAGAGGACTCCTATCGAGATGCAGACCGGACCGAGACTCAGCGGAATCCGTAAGTATCTGGCTGAACTGGGCATCACAGGTGCTCAACTGGCTGCGATGTGCAATGTGGACCGTCATATAATGAGACGCTGGTTCCAGTCAGATGACTGCAAGATGTCTGAAATGGAGAAGATGGCTAAAGCCGCAGGATATAAATTCGAATGGCGCTGGGTAAAGGAGGATGAATAGAATCTAACTCCTGGATTTTGACAATTCATCTCTTATAAGATTGACTATCTCCCTCTTGATACGGAGGTAGTTGTTTGTGATTTCTTCCTCAATCTTGTCCTCGGGCAGGTTGAGGATTTTTGGTATGTCCTCGTTATGTTCTGCTGGAGGAGGCAATATCACTTCTCCGCAGAATATCTTCGGATTGACTTTCTGCTTGAAGGTATCAGCGACGTAACCGCAGAAGGTTCCCTGTGATAAAGATTCTATCTTATGAGCCGGTAGTACGTCCTTGAGTTGGTAGGAGTACGTCACGTGATCGCTGATGTCGCTTTCCTGGTATGACCTTGTCTCCCTCTCTTCCTTGCCGAATGACTTTGACAGAGTCTCGGCAGTACTGCCCTTCACCGCTCCGGCAAATACATTTCCGACGGTATTGAAGATCACATCTGACTCCTTCTTGTCATAATCCTTGACCAGTTGCGTCTTGTCCTGTGCACCGAGAACAGTTGCCACCATGTTTGACCTGGCAGTATTTATAAGGTGGTCCAGCCCTTTGAGAAGGATGGTTGGAAGCTCATCTATCAGTACGGCACTATGCATCCTGCCAGGCTTGTTTATCATCTTGAACAGTCGTGAGGTCAGTATGGCCAGCGTTGTTCCATAGATTGACTGTCTCATCGGATTGTTACCGACGCAGATGATCTTCGGGTCATCCGGATTATTGATGTCCAGGCTGAAATCATCTCCCGACAGAGTCCAGTATAGTGTCTTTGATGCGAATCTGTTCAAAGGGACTCTGGCTGAAGCGATCTGTCCCTGAAGTTGTTCGAAAGCCTTGTCTTTGATGGCATCAGCAAACGTGTTTCTCTTAACTTCCAGTTCGTCAAACTGCTTCAGCACTTCAAATACATCTCTGTAATCCTGACCCATCAGCTCGATCAGATGGGGAAATGTGCAGTACTTACCTTCGTCGTATATCCTCAGAAACCATATAAGGAGATCCACGTAGCATACAGCAGAAGTAGAGAAGAAATCCTCCTTCTTTTCCTTGCCTCTGCTTACGTTGCTCATTATGATCTCAGCGACCTCCGTGCTATCGATA
Organism: Bacteroidales bacterium; assembly: GCA_017473705.1. Taxonomy (GTDB): domain Bacteria; phylum Bacteroidota; class Bacteroidia; order Bacteroidales; family UBA932; genus Cryptobacteroides. Next base: position 113,555 of record JAFUJQ010000001.1, read on the forward strand.
GGATCCGTAAGATAACGTGGGTGTATCGGATTGAAACGGTGCGAATGGAGAGGATCATCAAAGTTTACCGTGTAAAACTTCGGCTTTACCTTGAAGCAGTCGTAATGATCCAGCAGTTCGTTAAGGACAATTTTCGTAAGATCCGGGTATTTGTAATCGTACACGAACAAGGCATATCCCTTACTCAGCATCTGTCGGATGAAATGGCGGTATATGGCTGCGGTCTTGCCACTTCCGGGAATTCCGAGAATCAAGGTGGCACGCTGTGGCGAGACTACATTGGCATAACCGTCACGGATCTTTCCTTTATACTGATACCGGAACGGAATGTTCACACTCAGATCATTCTCGATCAGCTCTTCACATTGCTCGAATGTATCCCAATAATCCGGCAGATTGGCATTGAAACTACGGAACTTCCTACCGAGAAGTACTGACCCTGCCAGAAACATCACATATCCGGTAAAAGAAGCCAGCAGAAACATCCCCCTATTGCCGAGAAATGTAGATGCCATAAATACCGCGAGTCCGGACAGCAGAGGCAGAAGTATCTCCGCCCAACTTGAGTCCTTCGAGTTTCCGGAACGAACTACGAACGACAGCAGACAGAAGAATAAGCATATGCCTCTGACGGCCATCTGTGACCTCATAATTCCAGACTTGTAAAACTGTATCATCAGCATATCCGTCATACCTGATGATAATCCTATCCTTACCCAGAACGGATAAGCATAATAGTATAGAATAACAATCAAGATGACTCCTGACAACATCAGGAACATCGAAAACATAGGTTTTGTTCTTGCATCCATCTCCTCAATCCTTTTCTCAAACAAACCTTACAATATGTAGATAACTCCCTCCGTTACAGCTTCGGGCCTTGACTATTGCGTCCTTGTTTCATATATACCTCATCATCCCTCCTGCGGTTCCTTTCCGTTCCTATCGCAGCCATCACGATGGCTGCCAGATTATCTGCAGCGGAAGCTGCATTCCCCTTTTCACCATCATTTTCCTGCCACCGCTGATCGGCACAGTCAAGGTCGTTCGCAGTGATGCCCTTCAATTCACTTGCCTTGAAGCAGCACTGCTGTTCGTGATCGATGAACGTCGCACCGAAGATACGGCCTTCCGAATTTCGGGAGAACTCCACGGAGATACCGAACTTCGCCAGCAGGCTCCGGAAATGCCTTTCCGATGTGGCGTTGCCGAAACAGAACTGCACGACCTTGCCTGTGCGCTGCCTTTCGTCGTTGCACTTGCTTTTTCCGCAATCGAAGGAACGCAGAAGTATCTGTTCGTAAACGGGAGTGTCAAGATTCTTCTCCTTTATCCGACCGGTACAACGCTTACCTGAAGCGGGATCAAGTCCATAGAAACTGATTTCAATACGACCGCAACGGCTTTTGAAAACCATCTCAACACCAAGGCTTTTCATCGCTGCTTGAAACTGGTTGACAGTCGTGAAATGATATTTCATCACATCTCTCATCAACGATTCAATCTGACCTGAGTAGTTTGGCTTTTTCGGATCAAAACGTCTTACATTGATTGCGTCGCTCTTTCTAAAGTCGTTTGCCTTACCTACAGTAAACCCATACTTCTTTGCCAGTTCCTTCAGTAATTTTGCACTTCTCCGACCTTCAAAACTGTCGTTGATCTTCTTGCCGTTCTTATCAACTCTGACCGACACGATATGGTAATGCTCCCGATCAATGTCGTTATGCTTGTATAAGATATATGGCTGATCACCGTAACCCATTCCCTCCATATACTCCTTGACAAACTCAATCATCTTGTCTTTGTCAAGTTTCTCTCCTGGGGCTGGATTTATACTGGCGTGAAATGACAGCTTTTCGGTACGGACACTTGCATTCTCATATAGCTGAAATGTCTTCATCGGGTCACTCTTATCTTCTATGTTAGAGCAATAGGCCACCGAGGCTGTTCCCCCGGAGACCTTCTGCTCATTGTATCCTACCGTGACAGAAACGCTTGATGCAGCATCTGCAATGACTATTACCATAGTAATGAATCCATATCGATATGATAAGTGTGTTCTATTCAGTTATCCTTCACTCCTGGTGATATGTCAAGACTATAGACCCTGACATCAAGATTGAGATGGGTCTTCGTCTCTGTGACATTCAGGGATACACGTAGTTCTCCGGTGACCGATACGTGTCTGCCTTTCTTCAGGAGTTCTGATGAGCCGTTTTTCTTCATCCGGCAGCTGTAGTAGGTTGGCTTGCTGTCCTCACTTCCAATCTTTGGTGAGTTCACTGCAACTGTAAATCTGACCATTTCAAGGTCTCCTTTGATTTGGAACGTCTCACAGTCTGCTGCGAGATGTCCCGAAATAATGATTGTCTGCATAATAGTTTAAGTTTATGAAAGTTCTTCCTTGATTTCGCATACCTTGGCAAGTATACCTTCCATCAGTGTCTTCATTCCACTGAGCTTGTATTCCATTGAACGAGTGGATACGACAGGTCTGCCGTTGCTCCCTTTGAGCTTGACGGCTGTATTGACTGCCTTTACGACTTGATTGTAGTTTACTCCGATCTTCTTGATATCTGCCCTTAGAATCTCAATTTGTTTGCAGATATTCGCATCGGAACTGACAAGTTTACGCCTCTGTATCTTTCTTCCGAACAGGCGTTTTCTGATGAATTTTGATCTTGATCTGAAGCCTTCAAGCGACATCATTGTCGCAAGATCGATGGCTTCCTCATCCGTAATACGGAATGTAATTCTGACTGTTTTGTTCTTTCTCACAATGCTCTCCTCCTCTAACAGTTTAACTATGTCTCTATCACAACCTCCTGACCGTTGTATGACAGGAGCGACTTCGGAGCGTACCCTGTAATGGGCAAGATGAGCCCCTGCGGGGCGGAGCGGACGGAAGACTTTGTCTGACGAACGCACATCTTGCTTTTAGACCCAAGATCTAAAACAGGATTTGTTTCCTAAGTCTGGGACAAAGTTGGTAAAAATTATTGATAATTGGAAATAAATATAAACCTATTGGTTTGTTTATAATACCAAAGTTGTATATTTGCAGCGTACTAATGTGGTTGTATGGTAATGTGGTAGCATAGTAAAGTGGAGTTTTGGTAATTACCATTCGTGGTAAAGTGGTATTGTGTAAACATAGTATTTACCATTAATTGTAATGTGGAAGTATGGTATAATGGTAAAGTTGTAATATGGTATAATGGTGATATAGACTTGAATTATGAATCAGATTGACAATTTCAGACAGGTATTAGGACTTGATGCTGATACTCCGAAAGAATCGGTAGAACAAAGTGACTCCTCTTCAAGGGCTCAGGTGAAAAAGGAAAAGGAACAAGACAGTCCGCAAAGGCTACGGCCCTTAAAGAGACAGGGCGGCAATGACTATGCTAAGTCTATCCGTATATCAAGTGCGGTACATAGGAAGATACGTTTGCTTGGGATATGGCTTGACCAGAATGGCGTAATGCAGTCTCCTTCTGTGAGCGATATCGTGGATGATATGTTGGAGTGTTATATCGAGACTAAGTATCCGAAAGCCAAAAGTATGATTGGGAAGAAGTAATTGTATCAGGTATCGATAAAACAATTAACTTTGTATGAAATACATAAAACGAAGGTCTATGCTGACAGCAGAGGAGGTAAAAGAATTATTACTCGATCTCGAGAATGAAAGGGTTGAGAGGACTATTTCAACAGACAATACAGAAAAGTTCTCACAGGCGATATGTGCGTTTGCAAATGATGTTTGCAGTACTGGCCTGCCAGGCTATCTGTTTATCGGTGCATATGATAATGGTACTTTGAGTAGGCTGAAAGCTACAGATAGACTATTGAAGAACCTTTCAAGTTTACGTAGCGAGGGCAATATACTTCCGGCTCCGTCTATGAGTGTCTATAAAGTCTCGTTTCCAGAAGGAGATGTGGCAGTTATCGAGGTGCAGCCATCTAAATTGACACCGGTCAGATATAAAGGACGTATTTGGATCAGAGTCGGGCCAAGAAAGGCTATTGCGAATGAGGATGATGAAAGAATCCTGATGGAGAAGCGTGTTGCCAACTTCCTTCCTTTTGAGACTCAGCCTTGTTATGGCTCAACAATAGATGATTTGGATCTCGATGCATTCAAGATTAAGTATTTGCCTAAGGCAATAGATCCAGAACTTCTCAAGAACGACACCCGGGATGTCAAGTCACAGCTTGCTTCTCTTCGACTGTACGATAAGTCAGAAGATTGTCCGACTAATTTCGGTATGCTGCTCTTGGGTAAAGCTCCGACATTGTTTATCGGAGGTGCATATGTTCAGTATGTGAAGTTTGAAGGAACACATAGAGCAACAAAGGTACTGAAAGAAGTCGCTTTCAAGGGCAACCTTCTGAAGACTCTTGAGGATATTGATGTATTCGTACATTACACCATAGAGAATCAACGTCCCGTATATGTGACGATGATGAGAGAGGATATGAAGATCAATTATCCTTATAGGGCTATGCGAGAGATTGTAATGAACTCCATTATGCACCGTAGTTTCGAGGGAACCAATTCTCCGATACGTTTCTATGAGTACAGTGACAGGATTGAGATTGACAATCCCGGCAACCTTTATGGCAGGGCGAATATTGAGAACTTTCCGAATGAGACAGACTACCGTAATCCTTTGATTGCATCAGCGATGAAAATTCTCGGTTACGTAAATCAGTTCGGAATGGGTCTTAAGACAGTAAGGGATACTTTGGAACAATATGATTGTAAACAGGCAGAATATATTTTAGATGACTATACGACATTTAAGGTTGTAGTATATAGTTCTGATTATGACTCAAAAGATGCTGATGTCACAGGTGATGTCACAGGTGATGTCATAGATAATGTCATAGGTAATGTCATAGGTGGTGTCACAGGTAAAAAACTTAAGGTTAACGAAAGACGACATGCTATTCTTCAATATATGTTCGATAATAAATATGTTTCGGCATCTCAATTAGCTGAAGCTTTAGGTGTCACACCAAGAACAATATTCCGTGATATTGATGCTCTTAGAAAAGATCATAAATTGGATCGAGAAGGTGATGAGAATACGGGATATTGGGTCGTTCTTCAAAGATAAAGTAAATATAGTTCAGGCTGGAGCTGATGCTTCAGCCTGAACTTTTTTAATGCAGGTGTAGGGGAGATAATTGTGCTATCCTTCCTGGAGGATATTGAGCCGTTCGGGAGTGAGGGTGTGGGTTTGGTGGTCGGAGATGGAGTGGTAGGAGGAGGCGGAGATGATTACGTGGTCGAGGAGGTTGATGCCGAGGAGTTTTGTGGCTTTGCTTATTCTGGTGGTGATTTCGATGTCGTAATTGTATGGTTCCACATTATCATCAGGGCGGTTTGTGACTATGATGATTCCTGAGGCTTTTGTTTCCAGACTTCTGCGGAGGATTGTCTTGAGGTCTATGATGTATGAGTCATAGGAGCCACTGGTGTGTACTTCTTTCGTTATTACTCTGTTTTGACGGTTTAGATAGATGATCCGACATTCTGTCTGGTCCAGTCCTTTGACTATCGGGTATAACAGTTTGACTACATCTTCCGAGTCGCTGATGTATGTTTTCTTCGAGGTGTCGATCGAGGTGTAGTATTCTTGAATTATGTCGTGCAGTATTCTGATTTTCTCCTTCTGACTGTACGATAAGTCATCTATGAGGTCTGGCTTTTCTGTGATGAGTGAGAGAAGATTGATGTCTTGGTCTTCTGAGAATCTGAATCCGAGTCTGTTGAGTTTCTTTGCTTCCATAATGATTGAATTTAAAGGGTTTATGATTATTGCTTTTTCTTTTAATCAGTTGTGGCGATGGTGTCAAGAAATTTTGGAAAAATACTACCTGAGTCCGCGAAGAATGAGCGGTGAAGGTGGAGATTTTTTCAAAATAGCCCTGCAAGGGCGGTTCTTGCCGGAGGGTAACACCATCGGTCAACTGATTATACCTTTGCAATGATCATAAACCCTCTTTGAATGCAATCTGAATCCAGTCTTTCTCTTTAGCGGAACTTTCTCTTTCTGAATAATTGGAGCGTTTTTCTTTTCACCAGTGTGCACAGGAATGTGCATAGTAGATAGTTTGTATTTATCTATAGTAGATATCTATTTGTAGAGATGGGAACGGGCATCTATAATAACTTGTCTGACAAAATGTTAAGAGTTGTCGTAAGCCGATGTCTTACTACAATTTGAATAACTTTTGTTACTCTGCTCCTACAAAATGACTAACCCGTCACTATAAAATGACTAACTTGTTACTACATTTTGACTAACCCTGATGATTGCTTACTACAGATTGACTAACTATGATGAAAAACAAGATAAATAAGAGTCTGTTGGAATATAATCAGAGTTAGATATGTGTAATATGTTGATAGTGAGCGCCTACTTTTTGACTAACCTGAAATTTAAGACCCTACAAATTGACTAACTATGTATGTGAGAAGATTACTTTTCGTGGTCTTCGGAAAGCTCCTGATAACGCAATGACCAGTCGTTAAACCATTGATTCAGTGAGGCCCTGATGTAGCTATCCCTATCTTTGATAGATGGATTGTTTTTGATGTATCCGGACAGTCCCACCAGTTTTTCCATAAATGGCCTGAGGTCTTCGTATTCAAGCCGGAGAAATATGCTTGATATGGTATCAGTCTGAGCGCCCATTTCGCTTAAAAGCCCGAAACAGATGTCCCGTGCTTCAATGGTCTTTTGCTTTCGTTCCTCTTCCGTGAGCCTTATCTTGATTTTGAATACAAGCCTTTTATACCCGGACGTGTCGTATGAGCGGAACTGGAACCATATAGGAAATCTTTCCTGAAGTTCCTGTTGTGCCGGTCTGATGACTCTGTTGACGATATTGTCGTACCTGTCGTATCCTTCAGTCAATGAAAGGATCCTTTTGAAGTTTTCCAGTGTGATGACGAAGCCTCCTTTCCCTCTCCAGGAACATATCATCCAGTACAGCCTTACTGTGTATTTATTTGTGAGTGACAATGCAGAACTATGCGAATAGTAGCTGTAGCCTTCTTCTGTCAGGAGGAGGCGGTGGATCATCTTGTCAAGAATACGTATCTGTACGGTGGTCGAATATGCTGGGAATGTGAATCCTGCAATCAGCCCAGGATATCTGCATCGCTCTGGAAAGATACAGTGGGTTGTCTGAAGTTCGGAAAGATATAATCTGAGTCTTGCTCCGTTGTTTCGTCCCATATGGAAGTCTCTCACCGGAATTTCGATTGTTCTTGTTGGTCCATACTGACCGATTTCACCTTTGGGAGGAAGATAAGCCGATGGTATGGGAGTATTCCTTTTGCCTCTTGATATTTTGTAGTGTATGGCGCTTTGGAGGTGACTGATAATAGCCATCAGTATTCTGAGGTGGGCAAGTTTCAGATCGCTTTCAAGATACGCGATTCCGTTGACCTGATAAATTTCATCCTTCGGATGACTTTCAGATCGTCTGGTCTTTATGTGATTTTTCTTGCCCTTTTCTCTCATTACCCTGCAAAAAATGTGTGACAAAAGTATCGGATTTATTTGGAATTTCCAAAGAAAAGATTTTCCTTTGTGGTAACGAAACAATACCAAGCGGTATTTTGAAAATACCACAAAGTTGAAAAACAAGACCAAAATGAAAGGTAAGACAGCATTAAAGATCTCTTTGCTTATCCTCGTTTGTGAGGTGAGTTTTATGTCGAATGCCACTGCGCAGAGGACTATGGCAGGACAGGGATTTCTGTCTGCTGATTGTCTGTATGACTTTGAGAACTTTGGTGCTATGGCTGAATACGGGCAGTATACTTTAGGCGGTTTCTGGACTTTAGGGGCAAGCGGTCATTTTTATGATGCGATGACCAGCTCTAAGTATAACCTTGAATATGTTCATTGCTATGCTTTCGGTGGTTATATGCACCGTCTTGCCGGTACAAGAAGACGTAGTGTCAATCTGTATGGCGGCGGTGGCGTTTTTATGGGTACTGAAGTGCTCGATCCGATGAGCAGACTACCGAAGGATACTGTATTAGGAATCGGTAGAACAGCATTCCTGTATGGAGTGTATGCCGGTTTATCGGCAGAGTTCTTCATTGTTGAGAAAGTTGCAGTAATGGCTGGTGCTCTTGTTCCGCTTAACTTCTCATCGGGAATAAGGATGCTAAACTATGATGTCTGTTTGGGTTTGAAGGTAATGCTCTGATACGGGAAGCAGATTTCATAAATGAAGAAATAGGTTAATAATGTGAATGTTGGTTTGTTAATGATGAGATTACTTGAACTAGAAAAACTTGTATGTGGAGATGCTCTCTTCGAGGGCCGTGCGGCTCAGGCTGCAGTGGGGTTGGTTATGGTGAGAGAGAAATGCAGTTCGAAGAGAGCCGCTCCATTTAACGTAATCTGAAGGGTGTTTACTGTAGTGGTCAGATTCTTCTTTTCCCGTAATCACGGTAATTCTTTCAGGTAGAAGCTACACACACTATCGGAGCCTTACTATAGATGGCTTTTCCGTAAATCATCTTTATCTGGCTATTATGGTATTACCCTTTGTGAAGGAAGACCGTCGTGAGATGCTCTTCCTTTTGAAAGAGAACTACTTAAACTATTGATATATGAGACTTCAAAGACTTTCATTCTTAATGCTTTTATTTGGCATTTTGTGCTGCGGTACGGTCTCGGCTCAGCGATGGGCCGTTGCCGTCAATGCAGCGGACGCATTGGATTTCGGTACAATGGATGTGGAAGCGTCGTATGCTGTGAGTCAGCATATGACTGTTAATGTCGGTGCGGAATTGAACCCCTGGACGTTCAATAAGGGAACTGCAGATCAGTTGCAGAACCGCAAGCAGGCTTATCACGCCGGAGTGCGTTACTGGTGGTGGAACACATATTCCGGATGGTGGACCGGAGGCAAATTGCAGTATCGCGAGTATAATCGAGGCGGTATCATCAATGATGACGCCGAGGAAGGCGATGCATACGGACTTGTCGTGAATGCCGGATATTCTTTAATGCTCAGCGAGCATTTCAATATGGAGTTCGGTCTGGGACTCTGGGGCGGTTACAGGACATATACCACTTATGCCTGCCCTTCGTGTGGAAAGGTGACAGATTCGGGGCAGGAGTGGTTTATGGCTTCGAATGAACTGCTCGTTTCTCTTGTGTGGATATTCTAAACTGTTGAAGATATGAGGAAGATTGGATTTAGATTTCTTGCATCTGTTGCAGCGATAGTTGCAATGGTTTCCTGCTTTGAAAAAGTAGTTGATGTGGTGGTTCCTGAGGTCGTTGCTCCTGAGATTAAGCTTGAGATTACCAGTGCTGAAAATATGAATGTAACAGAGGCGTATTCTGACTTTTATGCAGCGGAGGTCAATGATGTTTTCGTATTGTCTCTTGCGTGCAGCAGAGATGGATTTACCAGCAGGATAGAGTCATCTGATGAGAGTGTAGCTTATGTGGAGCCGGTGCAGAATGGTACTTGGAATCTTTGTGCTGATGCTCCGGGAAAGGCAGTGCTGACACTTGTCGTAGAGAATGATTCTGAAGTATATCGATACGAGTATGAGTTTGTGGTGTTCGGGCATATTATGCTGGATGCTGAGTTTGATCATTCGTATGGCACAGCAGGGTTCAGAGTGATTGATTATGGCTTTGAAACGGTGACGGCAGAAGTGACTGTAGATATGCAGTTCTATGGCTGGCCCGGCAATGACAGGAGCAATATGGTCTATGCTGATCCTGTCAGATGGAGTGATGAGGTAGAGTTGTATGAGGAAGCTGATTGGTCGGGACTCGTGGATGTAGAACCGGCATTGAACCAGTTGTATTCTATGGCTCCGATTACCGATAAGAATGGTAATAAACTGTGGTATGGCCCTCACGGAGTGACTATGGAATTTGTGTTCAAACTGAGCAGTCCATATATCATCATTGACGGAATTCTTGACGATGCTGATTGGGGTGAACCTGATTATATAAACTTCAAGATTGAAGCGGACTTTGTTCAGGAGGGTGTGTATCAGTTGCCTGAAAAGGAGGGGAATTCTGCTGGCAGTGGCTGGATCGAAAATGACATCTTCATTAATCTCGGATAGGTTATGAAAAATGGCTATCGAGAGTTGTATGATGCCGCCTGGAGGGTATCGGTGGATGCGAGGGAGAGGGTCAGAGGTCAGGCTGCGGAGGTATTCGGGAAGGATGCCGAGTGGACCAGGAGTTTTGACTTTCAGAAGCCGGTGGAGGGCTACGGAAGCATCAAGGGATTCCGGTTTATGAATGACGGGGAGAATACCAGGATGTTTGTGATAAGGCACGACGGGAACTTTGAACTGTTGCCGGACAGACCTGATGAGAAGTTTGTGTCCAGGATGATGTCGGAGCTGGAGCAGGCGAAACTCAATCCTACCCGTATCTGCGGGTGGTATGATTCCGAGACGGCAGCGCGGGAGGAAAAGAGGCTGAATCATCATAATACCAATCCTGCCAACAGGAGTACTGTGACTGAGGTTTGTCCCGGATTCTTCTTCGTGCATCACGATGACTTTTCGGCTTGCCTGAAGAACTCCAGCAATCAGAGGATCGACTGCCCGATTATGCACAATGAGTTCATTACTGATTTCAGGTATGCCGGTAGTCTTGACGGCAGAGAGCATTTCGCTTATGAGGCTGTACCTGACTATGGAGGACAGACCATTTACGGACTGTTCGATGTCAATGG
>JAFUJQ010000022.1 GCA_017473705.1 Bacteroidales bacterium
AATAACTATGTGAAAGTTCTGACGCTGATATGGATAGTCCGGCATCGGCTGGCCGAGTTCATCCTGCCTGTAGCTTTCAACTATCTTCGGGGTTATGGTGACATGCGGCAGGGGTGCCGGGACAATTGTCTCAGCCTTCGCTGACGGCAGACCGTCCGCTTCGGCCCTTAACACAAGCTTCTGTCCAGGCGAAAAAGTGCCCTGCGGTATATATGAGACACCTTTCTTGTCATCCATGTCCCTGACAAGCTCGATATTGTCGCCATCGGCTTCAAGATATAGCGCGACGTCTTCTGCCGTCGCATCTTCCTCGCCTAATGCCGGCTGGCTGACGGTTATGCTTATCCTGTCCTTGCCGTCAGTTCCCAGCATTGCGCTCACGAATATCCTGCCGTCCTTGTCTGCAGGGAATTCGGTCTCCTTTTCGCATGAAACTGCGACGAGGAGTGCTGTGAGGATAATTATGAAGTACCTGTTCATAGTCTAAAATCTCAATGTGTAGTTGAATGATGGAATAATCGGAATCGCTGCCATTGTCTTGAATGTAGTCTTGTACTCGTCAGATGATGAACTCTTTTTGTAATGATCGAGCATCGTGAACATCGGATTCATCCTGCAATAGGCATTGTAGAGAGTCAGGTTCCATATGCTTTCGTTGCCACGCCTGGTGGTCTTGCGGAAATTGAATCCGAGGTCAAGACGATGATAATCAGGCATCTTGTAGTTGTATGGGCTTGTGTAGTATACTTCGCCTCCTATGATCTGGGTCGGCACTGTAGATCTGTCTCCAGTATGATAGTTCCACGCGAGATACATGTCGAAGCGCTTGCTGAAACGGTGCGTGGCATGGAGCGTGAATTTGTGCCTGTTGTCATTGCGTGCAGGATACCAGTCATGCCATATGCCTTTGATCAGACGCTCGGTCCATGACAAGGTATAATATGCCGAAATGTCCGTATCCTTCGTCCTCCAGGCGAGCTCCACTTCCGCACCGTAGGAACGGCCCTTGCCACGCATCAGGTCATGTTCCCATTTTTCGATGTCAGGATAAAGAATCTCGATGCCGGAGTATTCATACATGTTGTCCATCCTCTTCCAATATCCTTCGATATTAAGCACTATCCCGTGTGGCAGGTTCATGTATATGCCTCCGGCCGCCTGCCTTGACCTGGTCGGAGGTATGCGGTCCGTGGACGGAAGCCAGCTTGTCATCGGTATGTCAAGATAATGCGAGTGAAGCAGATGGACTGGCTGGCTCATTTCCGTGTATGACATCTTCAGAGATGCCATAGGGCAAAGCTGGAAGCGGAGCGCGGCGCGAGGCTCAAAAGAATGATATGTGTTGTCTCCTTGGCTGAACATGTCATATCTCAAGCCTATGTTGGCCTTGAACCATGACGCCAACGCAATCTCGTCTTCAGCATATACAGCCACTTCCGATGCATTGTAGTCTATTGAATATGAGTCATTATCGGAATATGCCTCCTCACCGTTCTCTGTCGAGTTCATTGTAAACACCTTCCTTGGTCTGAACAGATGCTGAATATAGGCTGCTCCTGCACGGATGTGATGATATTCGGACGGGATCCAGTCAAGGTCAGCCTTTGCACTGATGTCGTGGAGTCTCGAATAATTCCTCTCCTGCAGCACTCTGTCAGTGATGTTCAGCGTGTTGCTGTTTCCTACAAGCCACTGTTTGTCCCACAGACCGACATCGGTATTGGAACGTGTATAATAAATAAGGGTGTTGAGATGAAGGTCGTCCGAGAAATTCTTCTTCCAGTCAAGGCTTGCAAGGATGTTTCCCCAGCGGGCATTGATATCATGTCCGGATTCTCCCGCATGGCGGACACCTTCCCAATACCTCACATGCAGATCCGTATACTTGTATCTTATATGGTCTGCTCCGGCATAGAAATTCATTGACAGTCTGCTGTCCTTGTCGAAAAGATGGGTTATCGAGGCATTGAGGTCAGTCATTGCAAGCTGCACTTTGCCTGAATCCCCATAAGGCAATGAAAGGTTGGCGATAAGATTGTACGGAACAGTGAGAACATCAAACCAGGTGCGTCTGAGGCCCACATTGAACGAGGTCTTTCCAGGAATGATCGGACCATCGAACTGAAGGCCTCCGTTGAGAAGACCTATGTTGAAGGAACCGCTGTATTCATGAAAATCGCCCGGCCTGGTGGTGATGTCCACAACCGACGAAGTCTTACCGCCAAAGCGGGAGGGGAAGCCGCTCTTGTAGAAATCAAGATTGTCGATCATTTCCGTATTGAATGACGATACGAGTCCGGCCAGATGGCTGACCTGATAGAGCGGGACTCCGTCAAGAAGAAACAGGTTGTCTGTGCCGTCTCCTCCGTGGACATACATTCCGGAGAGGAGTTCTGTGCCACCGGACACTCCGGGAAGCTTCTGGAGCTCCTTTATGAGGTCAGGAGAACCTAATACCGCATATCCCTGGCGGAATCTGCTTGCATCTATCTCCATCATTCCGGTCTGGGTGGTGTTGCGTCTGCGGTCGATGTATGCCGTGATGCGGGACTCGTCGAGAGTGTCCCTCTGTTCTTCTATGAAGATGGTATAGTCCTTTGGCTTCCTGGAGCCGGCCTTTGTCAGGACTATGTATTTCTTCATGATTTCGTATTCTATGCCGGTGTCGGCAAAGAGGGTCTTGAGGGCTTCATCAAGATTCTTGACCTCCTTCATAGGCTTGCCTTTGTAGGGGACGTCAAGGTCGATGGAGGAGTCGTAGACAAAGTTCACACCGAAGACCTGATGGAGGTATTCCATCTCGGACTTCAACGTGGACGTCATCAGGACGGCTGCTGTCAATAATAGGGTAAGTACGTGTCTCATTGCAAGTTCTTAACGATCCTACTTGCGGATTATCGTCACATCAAGAGCGGATTCGATCAGAGTGATGATCAGGTCAAGATCGTCAGTGGCAAACTCTCCGCTAAGCTTCTTGGAGAGATCCGTTGCTGCAAATGACACATGATAATACTCTGAAAGGCAGTCAAGCACGTCTTTGAGTGGAGTGTGGTCAAAAATGAAAGAGCCGCGCTGCCATGCTATGGAGTTGACGTCCGGAGTCTCTTCTACTTCCGGCACCTGCATCTGGTCTTCAATGCTTGCTTCCATGCCTTTGGTCAGTATCACACCCTCAGACTTCCGGTTCTTTGCAAAAAGAACCTTTCCATCTGCGACATAGACCTTGACTTCATCCTTCTCCGATCCGTCCACCATGAATTCAGTTCCAAGAACTCGGACAAAGGCTCCGTCGGCGTCAATTTCAAACGGTCTGCTCTCGTCACGAGCCACATCGAAATAGACTTTGCCTTCCATCCTGACTTCTCTCTGGTCCTTCATCCTGTAGCTCAGGAGAGCTCCCGGTGCCAGTGTCACAGTGGTGCCGTCTGGCAGAACCACTGTCTGCAGTGCGTCAGCCAGAGCGACATCCGTCCACTGGCGGGACTCAAGACCTGTGAACAAGAAGACTCCGAGAAGCACTGCAGCAGCAACAGATATCGCGATAGCGGCGAAGCTGATGCGCCTGCGCGGCTGAGGCTTTATGCCCTTGGCTTCCCTGAAGCGTCCGATCGCCTTTTCGGTGTCGAATGCTCCTTCTTTGTAATGCTTGAGCACAAAGTCCAGATGTCTGTCTTCAGAGTGTGACATAATCGTTGTAAGATCCTGTTTTCGCCTTTAAGACGAAGAGTCAATGAAATAGTACTATATGAATTTGAAAAAATTATGCAAAAAAGAACATCAATATCTTCCGGGCACCCTCCTTGAGGATCTTGAGAGCCTTGCTTATCTGGTTCCTTACCGTGTTGACCGACAGCCCGAGTTCTTCGGCGATCTCTTCATACTTCAGTCCGTCCCTTTTGCTGAGGATAAATACTTCTCGGCATTTTTCTGGAAGCGAATCTATTGCTGTCCAAAGCTTAGCCTCGGTCTGTGACCTTTCCGCCGCGTCGTCGTCATCTATGATTCCGTATGTGTCGTTCGGATTAAGTGATTCTGTCTGAAGGCCTTTCTTCCTCAAGGTGTCAAGGCATCTGTTTCGGACCGTCATGTAGAGATATGCCCGCCGGTTTTCGACCTCTGTCCCCTGTTCCAGCTTCTCCCACAGCTTCAAGAAGCACTCCTGGACTATGTCCTCTGACGCCTCCACATCACCCATGTAATGGAGTGCATAAAGGCATAGAGGCCTGAAATTATATCTGAACAGGCTCTCGAAATCCGTAGGATTGATTATGACGGGAACTTTCATATAATGCAAATATAATCAATCTTAGAGATATAACGGACAGAATTGTTAACTTTGTGAAAACACTGATATACCTGCAGACTATGAAACAGACAATATCCGCTCTCCTTTTATTTTGCATTTCAATATTTGCATATGCACAGACAGGCACATGGTCGGGAAAGCTTGATGTCCAGGGCACCAAGCTCTCTCTGGTCTTTCATCTCGATGGAGAGAATCCTTCGATGGATTCTCCGGATCAAGGTGCCAAAGGCATTCCAATCCAGGTGAGCAGACCGGCTTCAAACAGCATAAAGGTCACAATCCCTTCTCTTGGAGCAAGTTATGAAGGGGTTTGGATGATCCGTCAGATTGTCGGAACTTTCACTCAGATGAATGTTTCGTTTCCGTTGACTCTTACCCCGGGCGAGAACAAGCCAGCGCGTCCACAGACGCCGAAGCCACCGTATCCATATCAGACTGAGGAGGTTTCTTTTACTAATGGAGATATTGTGCTGAATGGCACCTTGGCTCTTCCGGAAGGATATTCTCGTCAAACTCCAGTGCTTGTCATGGTCACTGGCAGCGGCATCCAGAATCGTGATGAGGAACTCTTTGAGCACAAGCCTTTCGCTGTCATCGCAGATGCTCTTGCCCGTGCAGGATACGCGACTTTGAGATATGACGATCGCGGATTTGGCTCAACTGGAGGCAATCCCCTCGCCTGGACTACGGAAGACTTCAAGTCTGATGCAGAGGCTGCTGTGAATCTTCTCAGAAGCAGATTTGACAAGGTCGGTATCATCGGCCACAGCGAAGGTGGAACGATAGCATTGATGCTTGCCGCAGAAGGCAAGGCAGACTTCATCGTCAGTCTCGCCGGAATGGCTGTATCCGGAGCAGAGACCTTGGTTTCCCAGAACAGGATTTCATTGCTTCAGGCTGGTGTGCCGGAAGATATTGCCGAAGAATACTGCAAGCTTCTGGAAAATTCCTTCAGTGTGAAGGTGAACGGCGGCACCATGCCGGTTCCTTCCGACTTTGATATTCCTGAAGGATTGAAGCGTAATTATATGGCGGTCTTAAATCAGATTCAGACTCCATATATGGCTCAATTCCTCACACTGGATGTCCGTCCGCTTCTTGCAGATATTACATGCCCGGTTCTGGCTTTGAATGGCACCAAGGACGTACAGGTAGATTTCGGAAGCAATCTCGATGCCCTTCGCAAAGGATTGAAAGCGTCTGACGCCAACCTTATAGAATCTGTCGAAAGCGCCAACCACCTTTTGCAGCAATGCAAGACAGGTGCTGTATCAGAATACAGGACCATCGAAGAGACTATATCTCCGAAGGTCCTGGAAACTGTCATTGTGTGGCTGTCTGCGCTTTAGTCGCCTACTTTTTTATCAAGACGATTTTTGATGAATATGCCTTTGAGACATCCTTGGCGAATGTCCTATATGTGGCATATTCTTCTTTTGGATATCTGCCCGGATGCAACTTGAGTGTCTGAGTGACGGATATTGTATTTCCATTGACAAGTACAGCAGTATTCAACTCTCCGAACTGGCATTCAATGGTGCCGGATTGCGGTATTGACTCGATTGCATATCCTTCCGGGATAGTCAGGGAGACACAATCCATGATTGTCGAGCACCTGCGTCTGACGTATTCGTGTATTCTGGCCTTTCTGTCCGAATACAGCTGCTTGGCAAAAGGGTTCAGCTGGACAAACATTCTTTCACCGGACACTTTTGCATAGTCAACCGCGTTGAATGAATAGTCTATTTTCATCTGCGGCACATATTCCTCCCCATCCTCCATCAATATCCAGTCATTGAAATTGTCATTGACCGATATGATATTGAAGTCTGCAGGATTCAATGCATTCGCGCCCATTATGGCATTGAACTGGGTCTTTGCAGGCAATGAGGAGAATCCGACATATGGCTCTACCGAATCAAGCTTGAGCGACCTCGAACCGACGCACGAAGCAGATCCGTCTGCATTAAGAACGACAGAAACGCTTTCTTTTGATATCCTCAGGGAATCAGGGTATTGCCTTGCTCTGACTTTCTTACCGCCTTCAGGACCGATAAGGACCACTTCGTGACCTGCGATGTCGGTGTGACGGTATCCCAACGGCAGCCTGGGATTGGTACATTCTATCCAAAGAGTATCTTTCTGCATAGGGACACAAAGCATCGCATGATTCATCTGTCCCACGGAATATAATCCATCCAGAAGGTCACTCCTGTCGGTGTCTACAATGAAGTACTCCGACTTTACACCAGCCTCGGCAAGCATGGTCTGCATATATACAGACAGGGCCTTGCAGTCTCCGAATCCAGTCTTCATCACCTGCTCTGCCGGAAACGGTTTCAGTCCGCCGATTCCGAGCTGTATGCTGACATATCTTGTGCTTTCGCGCAGATATGTGTACAATGCATTGATCTTCTGCCTGTCATCCTGCATGCCGGATGTCAATTCCGCTACTTTGGCGGAGAGTTCGGCCGGAGCTGTGCATACATCCTTCTGGAGACCATAAAGCCATAATCCGGAAGATTCCCATCCGTCCTGGACTCCTGATGTCTTTGCGTATGTGAATGCCTTCGGAGCGGCGTACGCATATGGAAGGAATTCAAATCTTCCCGGCATCATATGTTCATAGACATATGGCTCAACACTTGAAAAACTCCATGTGTATTTATCTGTCTTGCCTTTCTCGACAGCAGGCTCTTCGCTGCTCTCATACATGATTTCCGTGCCGGCAGGCACGTCTATCGTATATCTTGCGTCAACCAGGGCAACCAATGGATCAGACAGAGGAATGAAGGACGGAAATGATATGAATCCATTCTTGAATGCAACCTCATAAGAATACTCCACAGTATATGGCACAGGAGCAACCGGCTGGACATACGAAACGGTTGCATCAGAAATTCCTCCCCCGCCTAGAGGTGCAGTCTTGAGGTCAGTCAACTTGTATTTCTTTATTGTCTTTCCTCCACTCTCTATTCTCGCTGAGAATGATGTAAGGGAGCGGAAATCGTCGGTGAATATGTAAGCCTCTCCGATATCACTTGCTTCAGCATCAAGTATGTTTACGCGGACATGCACATTGTAGGTAGCGGATGTAGGCGAGGACATGTCGAAAGATGCCTCGTAGCGTTCGATTACCGCATTGAGAGACTGCGAATATACGGCAGTACATATAAACAGCAATGAAGCGATTAATGCACTTTTCTTCTTCATCATCAAAGTTTCTTCAATACAATGACAGATTCGTAAAGGTCTGCAAGATACTGCCAGAATGTCCTGATGTGCTCATACTGGGACACTTCACAAGTCGTCTTTGTCTGTGAATAGTTGAATACCATCTGTATGGCGCTGCCGTTGGCAGAGAAAATGCACCTGACGTTGGCTCCTATAGGGTCGAAACGGAAGTTCATGTTCTGAGGCACCTGTTCAACCTCATATCCCTCAGGTATCGCCATTGTAAACAGATAATTCAATGTATATGGATATGGGAAATCCACCGGATATTCACGAGTGATGGACTGGAATGAATCTTTAGAATGGAACGAAGTGATGAATGGATTGACATAGACGAGGTTCGAAGCACAGTCCAGGTCCTTTGTGAAAGTGTATGACACAGATGCTGAAGGCGAATATTACGTCATTCCGGCAAACTCGATTTCGTCGATTTCGATAGAGTTTTCGGATTCGATGTCGGAGATGTATTCCTCCTCTTCATCATAACTGCCATATTGATTCTTTGAGGCATATGAAGCATTTCCTGTCTCTTTCATGGTAACCTTGCCTGTCATCTGCATCTGTGTGTCCAGCTCGGCGTTGACAGACATTGCAGTGCTGCTTCTTGTCCTTCCTGTAAGATTTACCCACTCTCCCTTTCCGCTGTTCCTTATGATACGTCCGTTCGTGATAAGAAACGTTGGAGGAAGAATGTTCACATAGGTATTGGAAGAACCTCCGTCGATGAAATATTCTTTTCCGTCAGAGGCGACAGCGCGTACAATGAAAGTGTCATATGGATACATTTCCGGCTGAAAATCAAGAAGGTATCCGGAAGAACGCAATTTTACCATCACCATGTCAACGGTATATCCCATTTCTCTCAGACATCCCGCTATGAGGCAGTTGATGTCAGCATTGGAGCCTGACTTTGACTTCACAACCTGGCCCACCGGCTTAGGGTACACTTTGTATGTCCTGTCCCACTCGACATTTCTCTTGACCAATGAGACTGCAGCTGCTATTTTCTCAGTATCGGTGCCTTCGTTGGGGAGAAGAGCGACTTCATCCTTGAACTGGCATGCAGCACGGAATCGCTGCATTATGTCAGAATCTCTGTAAGAAACATCTACATCGTCCCAGCTTACTCCATAGTTTTCATGAAGCACTCCTGGGATTACCAGAGCGCTGATGTCATATTTGACAGACGAATAATACTGTCTTGGAGCATATACATATGGTTCGACCTTGAAGGCCGGAAGGTCTGTGACCGTGTATCTGTCCAGGTTGACATTATATGTATATGGACTGCCTCCCAGAGAGAGCGTCTTGCTCTCGTAATCCGTTGAATGTTCCGGGGTATAGTAACCGCTCATCTTCTTATTGAAGGTGAACATATCCGGAAGTCTTACGGTCGATTCCATCATATTGACCGGAATCTCCCTCTGGAAGTAAATCTTGCCCACATCCCAATACCTCTGGCTGGTGAATCGGAATTTCATTTCAATGACTGAGCCGACCTTGACGTCCTGTGCATAAAATGAGGTCTTCCTATATGAGTCAGAATACTCTTCGTCATATACGAACTGCTTTGACATCTTTGTCGTCTTTATCTTTCCGTCTTCAAGGTTATAAGTCACGACATCAATGCCTGATACTGTTTCCCTGAGATCGGTATCCACATATCTCAATATGGAATGATCAGCCCAGTCAAGTCCTTCTTCCTTGAGGACTTTTACTCGTACATGCCTGTCGGTGATGAGAACGAATCTGCCATTGGCATCCATGTCCAGCATGATATCAGCCTTCTCATACAGAACGACAGCGGCTGCTGATGTATCTTTAGGATAGGATGTCATTGCGACTTCTTCCATGGATACCTTTCCGAATCTCTTGTTGACAGGAATACTCTGCGAAAATACCTGAAGACAAGTCAGCAGAAATAAGGGAATAATGAAAATCGACTTCTTCATCTTAAATTCGTTTACTTAACCTTACAAATCTACATAAATTTAAGTAATTTCGCACCAACAACTTGAAAAATATGATAAACTCACACTTCAACAGATTCATCCTCACTGTCAGTCTGTCTTTCACTGCCTTCGGAGCTGCCGCTCAGGACAACATTATGATTGTTGATGCAGGAAAGAAAGGAATTCCTGTGCAGACGACTATGTATGGTCTTTTCTTCGAGGACATAAACTATGCGGCGGACGGCGGTCTGTATGCCGAGATGGTTAAGAACCGTTCGTTCGAGTTCGACGATCCTTTCATGGGGTGGAACATTTTCGGCAATGTGACCGTCTGCGATGACGGCCCATTCGAAAGGAATCCTCATTATGTGCGTCTTGCTTATCCCGGCCATCCGGCGTTTGTCACCGGCCTGGAGAATGAAGGATTCTTCGGCATCGGTGTAGAGGAAGGAAAGGCATATCGCTTCAGTGTATGGGCGCGTACTTCAGGTGCAAAAGAAAAGGAGATGATTTCTTTCCGTCTCTGCAAGAATGCCACAATGGGAGAAGACCAGGCATTCTGCCGCGGATATATTGAGGTGGACTCAAGGGAATGGAAGAAATACGAAGCGGTCATCACTTCCCCGGTGACTGAAGCCAAAGCGTCACTCCGCATTTTCCTGGAGCATCTCTCGCCTGATCAGGGCGTTGATCTTGAGCACATCTCACTCTTCCCTGCCGAAACCTTCAACGGACACGAAAACGGTCTTCGCAAGGACATCGCAGAAGCTCTTCATCAGCTGAAGCCGGGAGTCTTCAGATTCCCTGGCGGATGTATCGTGGAAGGGACTACACTTGAAACACGCTATCAGTGGAAGAATTCTGTTGGTCCGGTGGAAAATCGTCCGATAAACATGAATCGCTGGAACTATACCTTCCCGAACCGCCTTTATCCTGACTATTTCCAGTCATACGGACTCGGATTCTATGAATATTTCCTATTCTCTGAAGAAATCGGCGCGGAGCCGCTTCCTGTGATCAGCTGCGGCCTTGCATGTCAGTTCCAGAACGATCCGGCTACAGATCCGCATGCCTCTCTTGACGAGCTCGACCCATATGTTCAGGATGCTCTTGACCTTATAGAATTCGCAAATGGAGATGCCGGGACGAAATGGGGTAAGATACGTGCTGAGATGGGACACCCGGAACCGTTCAACCTCAAATATTTAGGAGTAGGAAACGAGCAGTGGGGCGAGTTGTATCCCGAGCGTCTTGTGGTATTCATGGAGGCTATACGCAAGCAGTATCCGGACATTAAGATCATAGGTTCTTCTGGTCCTTACAGAGACGGAAAGGATTTTGATGAATTGTGGACAGCAATGCGCGAGCTGGATGTGGATCTGGTTGATGAACATTACTATGCCGAGGAAAGCTTCTTTGAGAATAATGCGGACCGCTATGACGGCTATCCAAGAAAGGGACCGAAGGTCTTTGCCGGCGAGTATGCGTGCCATGGCGTTGACGGCAAGAAGTGGAATCATTTCAATGCGGCTCTGCTTGAGGCGGCATTCATGACCGGGCTCGAAAGGAATGCTGATGTCGTGCTGATGGCATCATATGCTCCCCTTCTCGCCCATGTGGAAGGCTGGCAGTGGAGACCGGACCTCGTGTGGTTTGACAATCTGAATGTAATGCGTACATGCAGCTACTACGTTCAGCAGCTCTACGCCTGCAACAAAGGCACAGAAGTCCTTCCGCTTACCATGAACGGAAGACCTGTGGCCGGCAAGGAAGGTCAGAATCAGCTGTATGCTTCAGTCGTAAAGGACTCTGCAAAGAATGAGTATATAGTCAAGGTCGCAAACCTGTCATCAGACTCCCGGGAAATCAGCATATGCTTCACACGCCTTCCTCGCAGGCAGAAACTTGCACCAGAGGTCTGCTGCACGACACTCCATTCAGACAACAGCCTGGCAGAGAACACTTTGGATAAACCGGATCAGATTGTTCCGACCACTTCGCATATTGCCGACGGATTAAAAGACAATAACTTCACGACAGTAATCGGCCCGAAGACATTCGCAGTCTATAAATTAATTTATTCAGAATAATATCGTCATGTTCAAGATCATTTTCGTATTAATTTCTTTGCTAGTCTCATCGTGCGCATCGTCGCATTCAACTAATCAGAATTCACAGGCTCCAGTTCCAACACCTGAGGAAAAGACTGAAGAGGAAGCAACGGCTTCCATGCTCGTCGCCTTGAGTTTCGACGACGGTCCGAACAATACCATCACTCCTGAAATGCTTGATATTCTTGAGGAGCATGGTGTTCCGGCATCATTCTTCGTGATCGGTCAGTATATAAACGATTCTTCTGCAGAGCAGATGAAACGGGCCGTTTCTCTCGGATGCGAGATCCAGAATCATTCATATACCCATTCGTTCATGACCCAGCTGCCGATTGAAAGTGTCAAGGATGAAATCAAGCGTACAGACGACCTCATTGAGAAATATGTGGGCACCCGCCCTACCCTTTTCCGTCCTCCTTACATTAATCACAACACATCAATGCATGATGCCATCGACCACACATTCATCAGTGGTGTCGGCTGTCAGGACTGGGAAGCCAATCGTACCGCCCAGATGAGATATGATGACCTGATGGCCAAGGTCCAGGACGGCGACATCATCCTCCTTCATGATTTTGAAGGCAATGTAAACACAGTGGAAGCTCTGAAGATGATCATTCCTGAACTGAAGAAGCGTGGCTATACCATGGTCACCGTATCCGAGCTCTTCAAGAGAAAAGGCGTGACCCCGAAGGACGGATACATCTACACAAACGTCCTCCAGGAAACACCGTATCAAAACAGATAAAACAAATGCCCGGATACACACCGGGCATTAATTATTTTCTGATGAATCTCCATTTGCAGTTGTCACTGTTGAAGTTGTATTCTGCAAGGGTCGGAGTGCTGTCCGCTATGGATGTAAGCACATATTGACGGTCAGTTCCCGGAACTGACTTCGGCATTATCCTGTATGTGCCGTCGGTAAGCTGCTCGATGCGCCATAACTGCTCTGCAGCGCCTGTGTATGAAGGAACCGTAGTGACTTCTGCGTCTTTTGTCGCAGCGAGAACTCTGTCCGTACCTTCTATTTGAATCTTAAAATATTGTCCTCCAAGATAGCCTCCGGCCTCAGGAACTGCTGTTATGGTCCATCTCTGGTGCGGGCGGTTCATCCAGTCACCGATGCGTGCGGGAATTTCCCCTTCCGGCCATGTGCCTTTAACTTCTTCCAGCGTCTGATTTGGATAAGATGCGACCGGCTCGTCTGTCGCCTCCCACCATCTGCTTCTCGGTATGTCATGTCTGACAAAGTCTACTGCAAGCTCCAGGGCATATCCCCTGCGTACAGACGTGATTTCGTATACTCCTGAAGTAAATGACTCACCGGCAACAGGCCATTCATTGTCCCACAGCAGAGGGCGTATGGCAAGAACGCTGCGACCTCCGCGGTCCAGGTCGGCTTCCCAATGGAATGACATCTTTTCAACACCCTCGTCTTCGACATAGCGGCCGAAGTGTCCGGCTCCGAACTGGCGGTCTGCCGCATCGACAACCATTTTTCCACCGCCCGCAATCATGTCTCGTCCCATATTGTCAAGATATGGACCAGTCACATTGCGTGAGCGGCCCACTACTATATTGTATGTGGAATTCACGCCGTCGCAACATGTCCCGTGAGTGCCAAGGAGGTAATACCAGCCGTTGCGCCATATGACTGTCGTCGCTTCGCAGTCTATGGCTATATTTACAGCCTCGTTTCCTTCGACACGTGCGCCCGTCTGCGGGTCGAGCTCGACAATGCGGATAAAGCCGAAATATGTGCCGTATGTACACCAGAGGCGGCCTGTCGTCGGATCCATGAAAAGGCCGGCGTCTATTGCGTCGCAGTCTTCATCAACCTCTGACGATGCCACTTCCACGGGCTCTGTAAAGCCGAAATCAGGAGACTTAGGATCCAGCGTCCTGTTCCACATCGTGAGTATACGACCTGCATGGCCGCCTCCCAGGCCTCCGCCTGTGGAGCTGTATGCGACAAGGTATCTGTCGCCGATCTTCATTGCATCGGGAGCTGCTCCTCCGCCGGGACGTTCTGCGCCGGGATACCAGTTCCACCCATCCTCGGAAATGAGACCGCCACCGCCGGTTCCGAATGTATAGTATTTCCCGCCACATTGCATGATTGTCGATGGGTCATGAATCCACGGTTTGCCCTCTTGTGCCGATGCTGTCATGGCAGCTGCCAAGAATAAAGCCAATGATATGAGTCTTGCTGAGGTCTTCATTGCAGAATCATTTGTTAAGAATGTCATAATCGAGTACCGGATTGCCTTCTTCGTTGATGAAGCGTACGCAGAAATCGCTCATTCCAGGGCCGTTGATGATTGCTCCTGAAAGTATGTGACGTCCCTTTTTCAATGTCATTCTCCGTGATGCTCCATCATCCATCACCATTCGTCTGTCTCCAGAAAGGATCAGCACCTCTTCCCCATCTATCCACCACATTGATGCTGAATTGGATCCGGCAGTCAGGCGTACGCACTCCATGTCTTCAGGCACATCTATGACAGTCACAACGCGGCATATCATTCCGTAACGTCCTGTCTCGGTTCCGACGGCATAGCGGTAGAGCTTGACATTGAACATCTTGCTGTCAAGGGCATGCCAGCCGTCCTTGCCGTCTTGAGGAAGCTTGAAGTCGTCCTTATTCCAGCCGGTGTCGAGATATTGTCTTACATAGCTGTCCACAAAGACAGTGTTTGTCCGTGTATCGTGGGATATGGGTTCCATAAGCAGCCATCTGCGAATGAATCCGTTTTCATCCGGACTCATGGCATCTGCTGACGGAGTGCTGAAATAAGGAGCAAGGGCCGGATATCTGTTGACAAGCTCCTTCGGCTTTTTCCTGGCGTCGGCTGTCGATGACAATGCCAGGAACAATATGAATATGTATAATATGCGTTTCATGAGTCTTGGTTTATGATTCAGGGAATATGATCTGGTACTTGCCGCTCAGGTGCATGAATGCGAACAAGCGGAGAAGACCGTCGTAATATGCGTCGAAATATCCGTCCTCGTATGGAACATTACGTGAATTCCACAACGCATCCACAAACTCCTTGTTGATGCTGTGATCTGTCAGAAGAGTTGCGGCTGCCAAAGAAGAAACAAGCCCTACAGAGTGTCGGAGAACCTTTGTCCAGCCGCCTGCAGGCAGGATTTCATCCTCGGACGGGAGTGTGCCGTCCACGCGATACTGATCTACGAAATCATTGATTCCCTGCGAGTAGAAGAAGTTCTGGACCTTCTGACCATATGACCTCTGCCACTCCTTGTCAGCACATGACCATGAGTAGTCCATGGCAATGTTCATAGGCACACGCCATGAATCATAGCGGAAGTTTCCTGTGCCGAAATGGCTGCCTCTGAACATTCTGATGGAGCCGTCGTAGTTGCTCATGTCCGGATTCAGACCTGTTTCAGGATGGATTGCCTTATGCAGATATTCGCGTGATGCTGCCGCACATTCTTTCCAGAATTCAGCACGTCCGTCTTCCGCCCATTTCGCCCAGATTTCATAAAATACCGGAATGTGATATGACGGGTCAGTAAAGGTGTAACCGAAATTGTCAGGGGTGAATGTTATAAGCTTATGCTCTGTGTTTATGAAGTTGTTGATGCCGTTTGAACCGTCCTTGGCAAAGGCACAGTCGAGAATATGCTGCGCCTCAGCTTTATAATTGATCCCTGTATCATCGCCCCATCTGTTCGATGCGAACAGAAGAGAGGTGACATAATACAATTCGCCGTCTGAAGCCGGTCCCTGGGCGTTTCTCGTGCCATCAACCTTGCAGCTCCATGCAAAATAGCCCTCATAAGGTCCGTCGGAATGCTGCATATATTTCCTGCACCATCTGAACAACTTGTCGAAGATGTCCTTGCGGTCCATCTGCACGGCTATCATCATGCCGTAGGACATACCCTCGGTGCGCACATCCTGATTCTTGATGTCTGAAATATACGCCAGGCTGTCCCCCACTTCAAAGAATACCTTGTCCGGTCCGAAGAACACCTCATTGAAAACATCGTTGACCTTTGCGTCAACCGCTTCAGGGTCATATCCTGCCTCCACGAACACATTCCTGTACTTACGGGTCTTGAAAGCTCCATCTTCTGCAGGAAGGAGCTGCTTGATGCCGGCTCTGGTCTGGATTACAGGGCGGATGGTTCCGTCAGGATTATAAAACAGCTCGTCGACGCATACGCTGCGGCGGCCTGTGGCCGGACCGTAGCCGTCCAGGGAAAGGATTGAATTGTGATAGAAAAGGTAGGACTTGCCTTTATAGTCGATTATGCCGGGATGGATTGTAAAACTGTCTTTAGCCATTCCTGTGAGTTCACCCATGAATGTCCACGGACCTTCTATGTTGTCGGCCATTGCATAGGAAATGGTCTCCAGCGGATGTCCCATTGATGCATACACATTGTAATAATGGCCATCACGCTTGTAGAGCCATGGTCCCTCGACATAGTTCTCCATAGGCAGAACTATGATGTCACCGTCAAGCTCGATCATGTTCTTCTTCAGCTTCACGAGAAAGCATGTGCCGTTTCCCCAGCTCATCCAAGGCGTTCCGTCATCATCTATCATGACTGTAGGGTCGAAGTCATTCCACCATCCTCTCGGACCGTTGTCTGTCATTGAGTCAACAATCAGAGGCTCCCCTATGGCATCGACATACGGGCCTTCAGGTTTGTCTGACACTGCGACGCCGATGGCTTTGCAGTTCGGGTCTCCGCACTGTGTCGAGACGTAGAAATAGAACTTGCCGTCAGGACCCTCAATCGCCTGAGATGCCCACGCCTCACCTATCGACCATGTAAAATCGGTCGGTTTCATGACCACGCCGTGATCTGTCCATGTGTTCATGTCTTCGGTCGAATAACAGAGCCATTCTGTGATGTTGAAGCCATATTTGCCTTCGTATCCAGGCCTGTCTTCGAAGCACTCGTCATGACCGCAGAAAAGGTATAACCTGCCGTCTGAAGCGACCATCGGAGCCGGATCTGCTGTATATTTGTCACGGACGAGAGGGTTGCCCTCATAGACAAATGTATTCTTCGGTCCGCAGCCGACCAGACACGCGGCAGTAATGATAAATGACACAATCTTTTTCATAGTTATTTGAAAGTTATCCAGTCGATTTCGATTTCAGTATCAGAAACAAGTCGCACCTTGATGTTATGCATATTCTTGACTTTGAATGGCATACGGCATGTTATCTCAATCCATTCTTCGCATGACGGAATGTTAAATTCAGCCGTATTGCCTGCAGTCAGGGCAATACGTCCTCCTTCCGGCGCTTTTACACACAGGGTGATGTCCTTTGGCGATTTCCGTCCGAAATCGAGTTCGTTGAAGCTGACGTTGTCTCCTGCTTTTGCGAACACGGTCTTCCATCCTTTGAAGTAATCCGCAGTATCTACATACTCGATCCTTGCTCCGTCAATGCTGCTATAACGGTCGAGGTGGACTATTGAAGTCGCCTTGACAGAACCTACGCCGCGAAGCGTCGGAACCACTTCCTGTATTGTACCATCATAATTGAAGCAGACTCTGTCGATGCGTGCCGAACGGTTTTTGTCGAAATGCGGAGAATAGTCGTTGTGGTGGTAGAACAGATACCACTCTCCTTTGTATTCCACCAGCGAATGGTGATTGGTCCAGCAGCCGGTCGGAGACTCTTTCATTATGATGCCTTTGTATTCAAAAGGACCGAGGGGGTTGTCACTCATGGCATATGCCAAAGCCTCAGTGTCCTTCCTCACCCACGGATATGTCAGGTAATACCTGCCATTACGCTTGAATGCGAAAGGTCCCTCCTTGAAGCCTTCAGGCAGCGGTTCGTCAAGGCGGACCTGATCACCTTCGAGTTCGAGCATGTTGTCCGCCAGCCTGCAGCCGCGGAGTCCCATTCCAGACCAATAGATATATGCCTTGCCGTCATCATCGACCAGTACGCAAGGATCGATTCCAGCTACTCCTTGTATCGGTTTCTCTTGTGGAACGAAAGGCCCTGCCGGCTTGTCGGACACTGCCACTCCGATGCCGAATCCCCATCCTGCAGCCGTGGCGTCAGGAAAATAGAAATAATACTTCCCATCCTTCTGAACGCAGTCCGGAGCCCACATCGCATAGGCATCAGGCTTGCCCCAAGGTACATCTTCCTGTCTGAGAATCACTCCATGATCCGTCCATGAAGTCAGGTCTTCTGAAGAGAACACATGATAGTCCGGCATGCTGAACCATGCGGATCCGTCATGGTGGGTTATCACGCTTGGAATGTCATGCGAAGGATACATGTAGATCTTTCCTTCAAAGACTCTTGCTGTCGGATCGGCGGTGAACTGGCCCGTAATGATGGGGTTGGTTCCTGTCAGAATCACCTCGTCAGGTGACTGGGAACATGCGGCAAGGATCAGTACCGCAGCTGATGTCAATAGCTTTTTCACAGTGTCATGTGGTTTAATTCGGTAAATATACTCATTTCTTTTGTAACTTTACAGCCCGATATGATAAGACAATGAAGATAATATGGATACTATTCTGAAATTTCTCCGTCAGTTGGAATCAAACAACAACAAGGCATGGTTCGACAGTCACAAGAATGACTATCTTGAGGCTCGTTCACATTTCAATGCCATTGTTGAGAAATTATTGGAAGGCATATCGGCTTTCGACAGTTCGATCAAGGGTGTAGGCGTGAATGACTGCACTTACAGGATATACAAGGACATGCGCTTCTCGAAGGACGGCCTGCCATATAAGACCCATTTCGGGGCATTCATTGCCAGAGGCGGAAGAAAATCAGGTTTCAGTGGATACTATTTCCATATCGGCACCGGTTCAGGAGAGAATTATCCCTGCAGAAGTTTTCTTGCGGTCGGCAACTATTACATGGACCCTAAGGTACTCCGAATCGTACGTGAAGACATCGAGCTCGGCGTGGGCGATTTTGACAAGATCATCAAAGGTCTGCATCCTTCCCTCTCCCTTGATCAGGACCAGAAACTGAAAAAAGCACCCGTCGGATTTGATCCCGAAGGTGCTTACATAGATTATATAAAACTCAAGAATTTCTGTCTGAGTGCTGATTTTGACGACAGCAATCTTGACCTGAGAGATGTATGTGGAGTATTCAGGACAGCGAAGCCATTCCTTGACTACATCAATCGCGCTATTGAATTTGTCAGGGAAGAACTGTCCGGAAGAGCCTGAACCAGTGACAATCCACAGAAGAATCAGTCTATTGTCTTGTCAATGTTGAATCTTGTGATCTTTCTGGATGTGTTCTTCTGGAATTCCGTTTCTCTGATCTTGACTCTCTTGACTGCCTTGTATGGCGGCATCTTGGCATTCAGTTCTTTAACCTGGTCTTCAAAGTATGCCTGCATGTCAGTGATGCCCTTGTCCTTGAGGAGGTCAGCGTCAGGGAAGATTTCTGCTACGATTGTGATTTTATCTTTCTGTACCCGACTTTCTCCCGCATACACAACGACTTCGGCAACTCCTTCGACCTTCTGCAGGTCTGCCTCGATCTCTTCAGGATATACATTCTTGCCATTGGACAGAATGATCAGATTCTTCTTTCTGCCAGTAATGTATATCCAGCCTTCCTCATCAAGTTTGCCATAGTCTCCTGTGTGGAAGAAACCGTCCTTGTCAAAGACTTCTGCTGTCGCCTCCGGATTGTTGTAGTATCCGAGCATCACATTCGGTCCCTTGACACAGATCTCACCCTCACCGTTTTCATCAGGATTGTCAATCTTGACACGGCAAGCAAGTATCGGCGTTCCGACGCTTCCCGGCTTTCTGTATCTGTTCCTGTTGGCTGAAATCAAAGGAGAGCACTCTGTGATGCCATAGCCGTTCAGAATGGTGATTCCCAATGAGTCGAAAGTGTTGATGATGTCTTCATCAAGCTTTGCGCCGCCACAGATTATGAGCTCCAGCTTTCCTCCAAAGGCACTGAGGACACTTGAGAACAGTTTCTTTCTGACATCTATGCCGATCTTTCTGAGAAGGTCACTGACTTTCATCATGACCTTCAAGAGCCCCTCCTTGCCACTCTTTCTCGCTGTCGTCCATATCTTTCTGTTCATCACTTCAAGGAATGCAGGGACAAGAATGAGATGGGTCGGCTGCTGCTCTCTGATCTCGTCGCTGACATGCTTGATGCCGCTTGAAATATAGACTTCGCAACCCTGTGACAGATGACCGACATAGTTGACCGTCGAACCGAATGTATGATGCGGCGGCAGAACATGGAGAGTCTTCCTTGTGATGTCGAAATTATACATTCCAAGAGTCATGTCGAGTCCGATGTTGGCCTGCGAGAGCATCACGCCCTTGCCTTTGCCTGTCGTTCCCGATGTGAACACGATTGAGGCAAGCTTGTTGACATCAATCTTATAATCATAATATGAGTTGTCCCCGCCAGCATATAGTCTTGCACCTTTTGCCTGCAATTCTGCCAGAGAAGTCAGCTTTATGCCGTCAAGCGTTTCGAGCGCTGATTCGGAAGCAACGGATATCAGTGTCTCAACCGTTTTCAGGCCGCCTTTGTCCAATAAGTCCTTTATCTTGGCCTCGGATGCTTTTCCAAAAATGACAGCCTTGCATTCCGTAGTGCTGATTATACCATCGATATCTTCTATAGGCAGTTCCTTATCGACAGGTACTGTGACCGATCCTATTGCCATGACACCGAAGAATGAGCAGCACCATCCATATGAGTTCTCACCGATGATGGCTATGTTCTTCTCTCTGAGTCCATGTGAGATCAGTGCTGTTCCAAGATTTCTGACGTCGTCACGCCACTGCGCGAATGTAACTTTTCTGACTTCCGTGTCCCAGTAATTTTCTTTGTATGAAATTGCGATATTCTCGGGGAAATTCTGTGCCGCCTCCTCTACGAGCGAACGCATGTCGTCAATGAAGGTGGTCTTGTAAATCGGATAATTCTTATTCATCTTTCAGGTTTTAGTACATGCAAATGTAATCAAAGTTAATGACTTTTTGTACATTTGCCATGAGACAGGGATATGAAAAGGTGGTGGTGATCCTGACAAGAAACAAAGGCTACGAGATCGCGCGAGCCTTCATATGAGCCACAAATCTTGCCGAAGCCAGCACCAGCATGGGGCCAAGACCACTGTAGAATGACGCGGTAAATGCTGTGGGGATTGCGGGAATATGCTTGAGAACGATTCCCAGACACGTCATGAAAACAACCAGAATCCATCCGCGAGTCGGGAATGTCTGCCATATGCTTACCTTGTCAGGCAGAGCGGCTATTCTGTCACAATATCTGTCGACAATCCTACGGAACATAAAGAAGAAAGCTGTCAGAACAGCAACGGTGATCATAAGCAGCCACCAGAGATTTTCTGATGGCTGAATGCAATATGCCTTGATTCCCTTGATTGCAATGATAACGCCCGGGATCCCCCAGATAAGTGCAGCTGATATATATAAGTATTTCTTGTTCATAAGTACTAACGATCAGAAGTTATGTTCTTTCTCCTTCTGAAATTGAATGCGAGATGGAATATTGCGAGAACCGGGAAAATTTCAAGACGGCCAAGAAACATTACTGACGTATATATAATCTTGGCAAAAGCAGGTTGTGATGCGTAATTTCCCATTGTTCCCAGACTGCCCAGTCCCGGACCTACATTTCCAAGGGAGGCCAGAGTGCCGGAAAAGGCATCGGAGATTTCCACTCCAGACATCAATACAGCAATAAGCGCTATGAATAGAATGAATACATATGCTACAAAATAGAGGAACACAGCATATAATTGATCATTCTTGACTGCGTGGCCATCGACTTTAGTGCTGAATACCGATGACGGATGCAGCTTCTGTCTGAAATCATTTCCTATATTCTTGAATATTATCAGCATGCGGTCAGCCTTGACACCACCGGTAGTCGATCCGGAACAGCCACAATGAAATGCTGCGTAGAGAAGGAACATGTTAGCGAGCATCGGCCACAAAGCGTTATCGGCATTGCCGAATCCCGTGGTAGAGATAAAGCTTGCGACCTGAAATGCTGAGTCCAGAAGCGCTTTGCCAAATGAATCATAACCGCCTTGGACCATCAATATGAAAGTAACTGAAAGCGAGAGCACCAATATGACACTCAGATAATATATGGATACTGAATTCCTGATCGGAGCAAAGGATTTCTTTATCAACATTGCATATATTACTCCAAAATGCATTGAGGCAAGAATCATAAAGACTATGATTATGATGTCTATCGCCGCAGAGTCGAAATGCATTATTGAAGCGTTTTTGGTGCTGAAACCTCCTGTCGCTATAGTACTGAAAGAATGGTTGACGGCATCGAAGAAAGACATGCCGGCCAACATCAGAAGCAATGTTTCCAGCACTGTGAGTCCGACGTAGACGGAAAGCATGATCCTGGGCACGCTTACACGGCGATAACGATACCCGTATTGGGACAAGGAGGAAACTTCAAGATTGGACAGCCTGAATTTGAATGAACTGGCGTCCGGTATTATCAACAGGAGGAAAACCACAACACCCAATCCGCCGATGAAATGAGTGGAAGAACGCCAGAAAAGAAGACTCCTGGGCAGACTTTCTATGTCTGTGAGAATCGTTGATCCTGTCGTGGTGTAACCTGAAACACTTTCAAACCAGGCATTGACTAAAGTAAATTCCCCTCCGAACAGGACATAAGGCAACATGCCGACTATGAAGGACATCAGCCATGCAATGACTATGGTGATGTAACCATCAGTGATGGAGTTCTCCTGACCTTGTCTGACAAAGATCATTGGGAATGCTCCCACGATGAATGTAATCAGGAAACTTATCAGCAGTGGCGTAAAGGCTTCATCCATGCCATCAGCTATGGATACTATAATGGATAACATCATAAACAAGGCGTTAACAAGTAACGCCTTGCCTACATTTGAAGATATCGCCTTTATGTTCATGCTGGTAAAGATATGACAATAATATCATAATTGCAAAAACCGAGTTATGCGCGAATCTTTACCCAAGCTGGAATTTTCTCGAAGACCTGGTCAGTCGTGATAAGGTTATTGCCATAGACTCCGACTCCTGAATGATGTTCAGGTAGAGATAAGCCGTATTGATATTGACCTGCTTGGCCTGGATGTCGTCCATAAGTTCCTTTCTCATGTCCGAGAAGCTGTTCTGCAGCAGAGAGAGTCTTGGCTCCAGGTCACGGAGTCGCTCGAATTCCCCTGAAGAACTGATTTCGCGGAAATCCGCAATGCAGTCCCTCAATGCCTCTTTCTGTGGACGGAAATCTTCTACATACTTCTGAGGAAGCGGAGTAAAGTTGTTGTCCACATGATCATATGCCGGTTCACACATGCGACGGATCGTGTAATACAGCTGCTCCAGCTCATTGAATGAAGCAAAGAACCATGCATTCTTGGTCATTGCGGTCTCCTGATCTACACGTCTCATACATATAGTCTGCTTCCTGCGCAGGTTCTTAAGTTTCTCCTTATTATCCCTGAGTTCATAGAATGACTTGCGCAGCATCTTGACATTTTCCGTCATCAACCCCTCGGTGATGTTGTCATAATGGAGTGCAATGTCAAGAAGGATGTTGCTCTCATTTGCGGCAACATATCGGCGAAGCAGGCTCCATGTCTGGTCTTTGTCCTCTGAAGTAAGAATCGCGCGGAATGTCTTGTCGCCGTTTTCTTCGTCATTCTTCATCTTGTATTTTAAATTGCTGTGAATCATGACTCCCAGTCCTACGACAACGACGATGACAGCAGCCACGACTCCTCCGAAGTGCATTATCATGGCGATGAGGAATGCGGCAGTGAACGCAATTCCGGCAGTCATGAACCAGCCTCCGATCACAGACAGCACGCCGGTCACGCGATAGACCGCGCTCTCCCTGCTCCACGCCCTGTCAGCAAGCGAAGTACCCATCGCAACCATAAATGTCACATATGTAGTCGAGAGCGGCAGTTTCAGCGAAGTTCCCAAAGCGATCAGAAGCGATGAAATCACAAGATTGACAGACGCTCTTACAAGGTCGTATGAAGCTCCTTCCTCCTTTTCTATTTCAGTATTGTCAAATCTCCTGTCAATCCATGACCTGACTGAATCAGGAGTATGTCTGACGATGAAGCTCGCTGCAGTAGAGGTCATTCTGACCAGACTTCTCGCCACCCTTGAAGATCCGAACATTTCTTCCCCTTCATCCTGCTTGGCAAGATTGATTTCTGTCTTTGTGACGTTATGAGCTTTTTTGGATGTCGCAAGTGAAACCACCATTATCAAACCTGCCGCAAGCAGGAATATGAAAGGAGTTCTCGCTTCACCGTTGAGTGCTCCCATCATATGTGTGGAAGGATCACCGGCACCTGCATTCTTCCAGTCAAGGAAGGACTCCATTCCGGCAAGAGGGACTCCGATGAAATTCACCAGGTCATTGCCTGCGAAGGCTGTCGCAAGGGCAAAGGTGCCGATCAATACGACTACCTTGAACACATTGACCTTGCAAGCATGAAGTATCTGCATCAGGACAGTGAAGAACAGCATGCAGCCGCCAAGGATGATAAGAGTATTGTCTGCAATCCACTGCTTCACGTCGGCATTCATGAAAGACATAGTCTTAATGCCTTTAAGAAGCATGAAGTATACAATGCAGGTTACTGCAAAACCTCCGAAGATACCGATCTTCCATTTCAGATTGCTCGAATATTTGAACGTGAACACCATTCGCGTCAGCCACTGGACCGCTGCTCCTACAGTGAATGCTATGGCCACGGAAACAAAGATACCCACTATAACCGACAGTGCCTTTGAGGTGTTAAGATAGTCGGAGAACCCAAGCGCTCCCTCGCCACCGTTCATCTTCAGCAGGGCGAAAGCGAAAGAGGCTCCAAGCAGCTCAAACACCATTGAAACAGTTGTCGATGTAGGCATTCCGAGCGAGTTGAATGCATCGAGCAGGATGATGTCGGTGACCATCACTGCCAGGAAAATATACATCAGATCACTGAATGCGAAATGTTCCGGCTGGAATATGCCGTGTCGGGCTATGTCCATCATACCGTTGCTCATCGTAGCTCCGCAGAACACTCCAAGGGCAGCCACTATGATGGCTGTACGGAACTTCGCCGCCTTTGCACCTACTGCCGAGTTAAGGAAATTGACAGCATCATTGCTCACACCGACCCAAAGGTCAGAAATGGCAAGTGCAAAGAGAAAAATTACAAAACATAGATAAATCCATTCCATATCATATAAATTTTTACGGCTGCAAAATTATCCCAGCAATATTTCATGAGTCATGCATTTGTGTTAAAATGCGGGTAACAAGCTGTTACAAATCCATTAAAATTTCCTCATTATGGAATGAAATTTCCAGTAATGAGTATTTTTGCAGTAAATCTTCAAGCGAAATGATGACAGAACGGATTCTTATAGTGGACGATGAGGAGACATTATGTGAAGTGCTCAAACTCAATCTCGAGAATGAGGGATATGATGTGGACACTGCAATGAGCGCAGAGGAAGCGCTCCGGATGGACCTGAAGCAGTATTCACTCATTCTCCTTGATATAATGATGGGAGAAATCAGCGGTATCAGGTTTGCAAGGATGCTGAAATCGGACGTTGCGACGGCAGATATTCCAATCATCTTCTGCACGGCAAGGGATTCTGAGGACGACATGGTCAAAGGACTCAACCTGGGCGCAGACGACTACATCACCAAACCTTATACCGTCAGGAATGTCATTGCACGAGTCAAGAGTGTCCTCAGAAGGACTTCCGGACATAAAACGGTGGATAAATCCAACATTCTGGCCGTGGACGGTCTGGTCCTTGACCTCGACCTGAAGACATGTACGGTAGACAGCATTGAAGTAAAGCTCACGAAGAAGGAATTTGAACTTCTTGCCTTCCTGATTGCAAACAAGGGCAAGATATGCTCAAGAGACCAGATCCTCGCCAATGTCTGGAGCGAAGAAGTCATTGTGCTTGACCGCACTATAGACGTGAACATCACACGTATCAGACAGAAGATCGGCTGCTATGGTACATATATAATTACAAGACCGGGATTCGGATATGGATTCAAGAATTAATCTCTCATATCACAAGAGGCTCTTCACTCTTCTGCTGTCGTTCATCTGGATCATTGTCATATGCTTCATGACATTCCAATATATCCGAGAAAAGGATGTGAAGTCTGACAACATCAACACTCAGCTTCAGTTATGTAACAATAACATCATAAGAGACATTGAATGCGGAACCTCATATGAAACCGGAATCTCCGCATGCTACTTCCCGTTTGATGACATCAGGGTGACAATAATAGAGAACGATGGAGATGTTGTATATGACAGCGAGCATGACGCGGGCCATCTGGACAATCATCTGTCCCGGCCGGAAGTCAGGTCGGCATCGGCAACGGGAGCGGGTTACCATATCAGAAGGCAGTCCTCAAGTGACGGAAAACAATATTTCTATTCCGCAACCAAAGGAGAGAGATTCATAGTCAGAAGCGCAGTCCCCTATTCGTCTTCGCTCAAGGACGTGCTCAAGGCTGACTGGACATTCATCTGGGTCCTTATAGCCATCAGCATCATTGTAAGCCTCGCCGGATACTTCTCTTCACTAAGATTAGGCAGGACGATAGAACGTCTGGATCAATATCGTCAGCAGGAGAACGCTCTCAAGGAAGAGCAAGAGAAAAGCAGGATAAAGAGAGAACTGACCAACAACATAAATCATGAGCTCAAGACACCTGTTGCTTCCATTCAGGTCTGTCTGGAGACGCTTCTCTCCGGAATATCGCTTACTGAAGAAAAGAGAACTGAGTTGTTGGAACGTTGCTACGCCCATAATGTCCGTCTTCGCCATCTGCTCGAAGATGTCTCTCTCATCACGAGGCTTGAGGATGGCAGCAGCAATATCGAGCGCGAACCTGTGGTCATCAATGAACTTCTGGATGAGATCAAAGAGGAGCTGGCATGCATCCCGGACGAAGACAGAATGCAGCTGATAATCGACTTCGAGAAGGAGGTCACGGTTAACGGCAACATGTCGCTTTTAGGGTCAATCTTCAGGAATCTCACCGAGAATGCCATATCTTACTCTGAAGGCAAGACCATACGCATAGCCTTGGCTGACAGCAACAGCAAGTTCTGCAGGATCATCTTCGAAGATGACGGTGTCGGTGTTGACGAAAAGAATCTCCCGAGACTGTTCGAGAGATTCTATAGAGTTGACAAAGGCCGCTCTCGCAGCAAGGGAGGCACAGGTTTAGGCCTGGCCATAGTAAAGCATGCAGTCATGTTCCATGGTGGCAGCATCACTGTCTCAAATCGGCCGGAAGGAGGATTGAGATTTGAGTTTACGCTTGAGAAGCAGCCCGTCAGTCGAGGGTGATGCTTTCGATTCTTAAGCGAAGTATCCCTGAAGGCGTTTGTGCCTCTGCTATTTCGCCGACCTTCTTCCCCATCAAGGCAGCTCCTATGGGAGATTTCAGTGAAATCTTGCCAGCCTCCAGGTTCATCTCATGGGGACTGACTATCTCGAATTTCATCCGTGTGTTTGTCGAGAGATTCGTGAATTCGACCTTGCTCAGAAGGCATACTCTGTCTTTCGGGAGAGCCTCCGGGTCGATCACGCGGGAATGCTCAAGGATCCTCTGCAGGAAGCGGATGCGGCTGATGGTCTTCGCCTGCCTCCTCCTTGCTTCTCGGTATCCGGCATTCTCGCTCCTGTCCCCTTGTGCGCTGGTCTCGGCTATCTGCTCCCGCACCTCAGGATAGACCACGTCGATAAGGTGATTCAACTCGGCAGCAATCTCGTCATATCGTTGTCTTGAAAGGTATTCCATGGCTCAAATATACTTATTTTTCAGCGAAATCAGTCAAAGCCTGACTTTGCAGAAAAGTAAATTTTGGAAATCATCAGAGTTTCACTACATTTGCACCATCAAAATAAGCCGGAATTCCCGGTAAAACATTCCATCAAACATATCCGACGGCTGTCAAAGGCCATTACGGGGGCATTGTATCCCGTCCTGTCTGACCTCAGAGGTCAGTTGTTCTTTGACATACAGACAGCCGCTTCGGAAATGATAATTGTCTAACCTTTAATCATTTTATGTTATGATGGAAAGAAAGTATCAATTGGTCGCATGGACCGAGAACAGCTGCGACAACGAGCATTCAAGGCTTTACATGATTCCCTCACTTGAGAGCGAAGTGCAGGCTTCTCTGATTGAGGATCTCACCAGGATTCATAAGGAAGAATATGTGTCCCACGGGGTCATCAGCATCGATCTTGCAAGAAGGGCGATCAAGGCATATGAGAACATGTCTCGATTTGAGATTCTCACCGGTCACCTTGGTGATGGAATCAGATATCTGTTCTTCGCCGCCCAGTACTGCATCTTGGAGGATGACTGCAGATGGGTTTACTACGACACAGACCTCGGCAGTTACTCATACTTCTGCGGTGAACTCAGGCACGAGTTCATCAGACTATGCGAAGAAGGGCTGCGCTTGGCAAAGAAGTTCAGCCGCGAAGACGTTCTTCAGGAGAGGAAGCCGAGGCTCATGCTTGATATGTACAGTGAGCACACCCGAGAGGTGATGGACTTCCAAAGACTATGGCATGCGCATCCTCTAAATCATTGAGGTTCAGAATTATAACGAACAATCAGACACTTGTGCCTGACGCGCAAATCATGAATCTCACAGAAAATTTCTCAAACATCAAAATTTGACTAACTTTGTGACATATACAGAGTAATATTTTCAAGATATGAAACTGCCTGAAAACATGTCGAAGATTATCGGCAGGAAATACACTGGACAGAAGGACGACGACTGTCGTCCTCATGGGCATGGTATAATGGAATATGCCACCCGTACCGACAAGAAATACAAGTACGAGGGCCACTTTGAGCATGGAGTGCGCTCCGGATATGGAGTGTGGCATGAGAGCATCCGGCTCATCCGTGAATATGAGCCATGGGAGTGGGCGCAGATGGGCGACTATGACAGCGCCGGCAGGCTGATCCATCCGAACACCAAGCCAGGTCCATATAAAGAGGTCGTTGATTCATGGGTCGTGAAATTCAGAGGCTGGTGGAAGAACGATGATGCAGTCCATAGCCTGAAAGACAAGAAGTATGCAGAGTGGAACAAAGGCGACCTTGGAAATGAAAAGCTTCTGAGCGATCTGATTGATTTCGGTGCCGTCAGGAAGATGTCGCCTTCGACGGCGTTGGAATTCAAGAAGAGCGGCAATCCTTATGAAAGATACGCCTATGGTGTATGGCTTTGGGCTAGCCGTAAGGATAGCGCAGCGCTGAAGGAAGCCTTTGAAATATTCGAAGAGTCAGCCGATGCAGGCATTGCTGATGCCCTGCAGATGATGTCCCGAATGTACTATCTGGGTGAGGCGTATGACGAAAAGACAGGCAAGTTCGTATTGGATCGAAAGCGCTCAAAAGAGCTGAACGGGCAGGCCATAGGGAAAGATAGTCTTCTTGCCAGACTAAGACGCAACAGATATAAGTTCTATGGCACCGACGGTTTTGAGACAGACAGTCATGCGGCTCTTGTTGAAGCTGAACGTGAGGCCTCTCATTACAACTCGTCAATTTTCTGGACAATGCAGCTCGGATGGTTCTATGAAAGCGACGGAGAAACGGAAAAAGCCAAGAAGGCCTATGAAAAGTGTATAATCAACGGATTTTATGCTCCGATTTACGACCTTGCCCTGATATATCTTGGTGATGGTGATCACGAATACTATGAGACCTTGATGAAAGTCGGCATGGAGCTGGGTGTGCCGAACTGCTGGACTCTGGGATTTGAGAACGAGGAGAGATGGGAGTCGCTGAAGACGAATCTTACAAAAGGGGTTTCTCAAGGAAGCGGATATTGCGCATATATTCTGGCAGATGCATGCCTGAACGGCAAGTACGGATTTGACATCAACCTGCAAATGGGAAAGGAGTATGCTGATATTGCACTGACCTTCGGTTTTAATGATGCAGCAAGCCTGGTCATTGAGGCGGCTGAGACTCTCAGTGATCCGGAATTCATGTCAGATGAAGCTCTCCTGAAGCTGAGGTACGACGCTTTGCGCTATGGCGTTGAAGAACAGCTTGATTATGTTATCAGAAACAAGGATCTCTATATTGAAATGGGATATGGTCATGAGATAGAAAAAGTCTGGATGCCGTTATGGAAGAAGAATCATCCTGAGGAGAAGACTCAGATCTCCCCTTCCGTGATCATCATCGAACCGTCAGGCGTCGCATCCATAGTCGAAGCA
The DNA here is from genome assembly GCA_017473705.1 of Bacteroidales bacterium. Classification (GTDB taxonomy): domain Bacteria; phylum Bacteroidota; class Bacteroidia; order Bacteroidales; family UBA932; genus Cryptobacteroides. The sequence goes on from JAFUJQ010000022.1 coordinate 29,947, forward strand.
GATGTGTTTGCCATGTCATACCGTGAAATGCGTCTGCTGATCGATGCAGAAGGGCTTGATGCGGTTCATTTCTCCGGACCTTTGAATCATATCACGGAAGCCTGCAGACTCAATGGATACAGGATTGCCATGTATGTTGACAGGGACGGATATGCAAAAGACCTGGCAGACAATGCAATAGGTACTCTGTTATATGGAACCGGAGCAGAAATCAGAGGTGCCGTACTCATTGTACTTGAAGACAATAGATACGACACCCATTCATTCCATTTCCAGGAAGATATAGATAACGTATTAACAGAGATATCTGAGATTGCCGGTGATTTATTTCGTATCTAAGATGATAATCCATGAAGCGATCACGAATTATATAGATACTTGTGGTTGGTGCAATTGTCTACTGGGGTGCAGCATATCGTCGAATGGATAGAAGAGACAATCGTTTAACGCACGTAATGCGGCATGTCCTCAGGGATGATCATAGAGATTTCTACAAGACCGGCCACTTCCCCATTCTCTCTCCACGCGGTCTGATATATCATCTTCCTCAATCCGTTTTTCTCGATGGTGTAAACATTGGAGCCGCCGCTTGCGAGCAGATCGGCAATAATCATTCTCGAACGCTCGTTATGGCATGGAATCAGGCTCTTTCCGATGAGATCTCCATGCCTGGCGAATGTCTCCTTCGCTTTGTCGTTCATATAAAGCACTATGCCTTCCTTGTCACATACCGTGACAGCACAATTCATTTCCTTAGCCCAATCCGGTATCATAATCATGTCTGACTAAATTTGATCACAAAAATACTAATTATCTCTGGAAAAATCTAACGAATGAGGGAAAATAATGATGGCAGCACTGGTGCTCAATGACTTATGAGGACTTTTGATGAAAGCCTCGCCGATGCAAAAGTGCAAGGAAATGAAAGGTAATGAGAGCGGACGGTTTTCAAATCATTACCCGATAACGAGGTGAGTTTATAGGTCGTTGGAGTTTATTTCTACTCTCTGCCACATTCTGCATAACAATGTACAACTCGCTGATAACTAATTTTGTAACCAAAAAGAGTTGGATTATGCGAAGTACATTTAAGGTGCTGTTCTACGTGAACGGAAGCAAAGAGAAAAACGGTATTGTCCCGATTATGGGAC
>JAFUJQ010000023.1 GCA_017473705.1 Bacteroidales bacterium
GGAGGCCGGTGCAGTTAAATACATTGACCCACGTCACGAATAATAAGGAGGAAAGACTATGATTAGAGAAGTAAAATTCGAAAGCCAGGATCGCCGTATGGCTCAGATCCTCGCAGTGCTCAACGAGAACGGTATCGCTTCCATCGAGGAGGCAAACGCAATCTGCGATCAGTATGGTCTCGATCCTTATATGACATGTGAGGAGACTCAGCCAATCTGCTTCGAGAACGCAAAATGGGCTTATGTAGTAGGATGTGCAATCGCTCTCAAGAAGGGTTGCAAGAACGCAGCTGAGGCAGCAGAGGCAATCGGTCTCGGTCTCCAGGCATTCTGTATCCCTGGTTCAGTTGCTGACGACCGTAAGGTAGGTCTCGGCCACGGTAACCTCGCAGCTATGCTCCTCCGCGAGGAGACTAAGTGCTTCGCATTCCTCGCAGGTCACGAGTCATTCGCAGCAGCAGAGGGTGCTATCAAGATCGCAGCCAAGGCTGACAAGGTTCGCAAGGAGCCTCTCCGCGTGATCCTCAACGGTCTCGGAAAGGATGCAGCTCAGATCATCGCCCGCATCAACGGCTTCACATACGTACAGACTGAGTTCGACTACTTCACCGGTGAGCTCAAGGAAGTACGCCGCATCGCTTACAGCGACGGTCCACGCGCAAAGGTCAACTGCTATGGTGCAGACGACGTACGCGAGGGTGTAGCAATCATGTGGCACGAGGGTGTTGACGTATCTATCACAGGTAACTCGACAAACCCTACACGTTTCCAGCATCCTACAGCAGGTACTTACAAGAAGGAGCGCGTGCTCGCAGGCAAGCCATACTTCTCAGTAGCATCAGGTGGTGGTACAGGCCGTACACTTCACCCAGACAACATGGCAGCAGGTCCGGCATCATACGGTATGACCGACACCATGGGCCGTATGCACTCTGACGCACAGTTCGCAGGATCATCATCAGTTCCAGCACACGTTGAGATGATGGGATTCCTCGGCATCGGTAACAACCCAATGGTAGGTTGTACAGTTGCATGCGCTGTTGACGTTGCTACTGCGCTTAACAAGTAATCTTGGAAATGTCATCGGCCCACTGTCATTTCGAGCGAACGCAGTGAGTCGAGAAATCTGATTACCAAATAGCTACAGAGACATCCTTTCGAGGGTGTCTCTTTTTTTTGTCTGCAAACCACCCGGCCAGAAATATGCCCCTTATCTTGGCCGGCGACCTCAAAAATACCTTCTCGGCCAGAAAAACAGCCTTTTTTCTGGCCACCGATCTCAAACATAGCTTCCCCTCCACGAAAACACCCATTTTCATGGACAGAACGACTATCCCGCACCCAATGTGCGACCTGTTTCCGAGGGTCGCAGATGGTCACAAAAAAGCCACTCCGAAGAGTGGCGGATAGTATTTCATATAGGAAACTCCTCTTTGAAGAAATCAAAGACATATACTGCACCTTGATAGTAAAGTCCGGTTTGTGGATCCTCAATCTTAGCAAATGTAGTTGATTTGTAGAGTTTATCCAAGGCCTCATGATCTGTCAGATTATACTCTTTCATAATCATTGGAACGAGGTCTTCGCAAAGAGTCTCTATGAGGAATTGTCTTTCTATCTGTGTCATATCTTCTTAAGGTATTTGATTGCTTCCTCTGTTCCGAAGAAGTACTGGATGCTGACTTTGCTGTATTTGAGTTCTTCAAGAAAGGCATCGAATGTTATAAATCCTCTTGAAAGACGACGAATCTGTGTGCCCACACCATCATCTGCAATGGGACCGACAACAATGTCATAATCATGAGCAGGCACATCAGAAGTGTTATTCCTATTCAATAATATGAACTCTGCCCATTCCTTGGAATAACCCTCGAATCTCATGACATTCAATACGTTCAACGCGGATTCATCAAAGTCAAAAGAAGTCACGGTCGGGACACCGACACCTTCCCTTCTGATAACGGAGGAGCAGAATTCCACAGCCTGCATATAATCAGGATTAGCATAGAAACCTTTACCGAAGTCTTTACCTCTCCTTCCACGGGCAAGATCTATTGAATCTATCTCAACATTTGATCATGGTATAGTTTCATGACAACTCTCCTCCATGTCGTCTGCATATCTGAAACATATCCTCTACAGCATCATCAATCGAGAGTGTGTGCTCGGATTCATAGCAATCATATATAAAGTCTAATCCGCAGTATTTTAAGAGATAATTGTATGCAAAAGCATTGCTGATCGAAAATCTCTCAGCAAACGCACCTATACACGCAATATAATAAGCAATCCTATTTTTCTCTTCTCTACTCATATCAATCGACTTTCCGCAAAGATAACTAATTCATTATGATTTCAAAAGTTGTGCAGAAAAATCTAATATGACTGCGGATCCTTCTTCATACGGTATGACCGACACTATGGGCCGTATGCACTCTGACGCTCAGTTTGCAGGAATGATCCTCGGCATCGGTAACAACCCAATGGTAGGTTGTACAGTTGCTTGCGCGGTTGACGTTGCTACTGCGCTCAACAAATAAATTTGTTTCGCTTGTAGCAACTATCTTAACCCCAGTCAGCTGACGCTGACAGCCCCTGTCAGGGGCACACCTTTTTTGTTTTCACACCCTGTCGTCCAAGAAAATGCCCTTTTTCTTGGAAGTTGTCATCAAATTCTCCTTCATATCCAAGAAAATACCCCTTTTCTTGGAAGTTGGTAAAAATCAACACCTTGTCCACCATGATGGCACCGGTTTCCGTGGACAGGATGACCTCTAAATTTCAACATTATGAAGAAAATCTTTTTTTTGCTGCGATCATTTCGCTCGTTACTGTTCTCTGTGTTTCTGCAACTGTCGCTCAACCCAATGCGCCTGAAAACTATTCGTCTTCTGTGACTGCCATAGTCGCAGGAATGGATGAGGGGATTGATTTCGACACCAAGACATTCGTGGTCATATACAACCTCATGCCGCAGAGGGTGAAGGACCTGTGCGTCGCAAGCTACAAGGAGACTGCTCCTTGCCTGGACAGTCACGGCCAGCTCATCAAGATTGTATCTCACCTGGGGGCATATGGTATCGTATACCGGAATGTCTTTGAGACATCTTTTCTATGATTACAAGATGATTAAATACATACGGATTATATTTCTTGCGCTGCTGATCATCCCGGTACAGGCCTATGCACAACAAGCGAGGTGTACAGTTTCCGGACGAGTAATCGACGGGATGAGCTCCCCAGTAGCATATGCATCTGTTGCCGTCTATAAGGATAATTCTCCATTGACCGGAACCATCGCAGATCATGAAGGAAAATTTTCGCTCAAGGTTGCTCAAGGCACAGATTCTTGTCAGCTAGTGGTTGAATTCATCGGTTACAGCAAGGTTTCTCAAGAGTTCGTTTCCGATAAATCCCAGCTGAATCTGGGTGCGATTGTTCTGAAGGAGGATGCCATTTCTCTTGAAGGAGCAACGGTCTCTGCGAAGGAGGTTGTTCAGAAGTCAACTGTCGAACATACCACCATCAACGCTTCGTCGAATATCTCTTCAGGCAAAGGAACAGCCATCGACATTCTCCGTTCAGCTTCTTCTGTAAGCGTTGCCGACAACGGAATATTGATCCGAGGCAACTCAAATATACTTGTCCTAATGGATGGAGTGCCTACAACTGCAAGTGACCTTTCTACCATACCTGCCGGCAACATCAAAAGCATCGAGGTCATAACGAATCCGGATGCTTCACATGACGCCTCAGGTACCGGCGGAATCATCAATATCATTTCCAAGAAGACTTCAGCTCAGGGATTCAGTGGAATTGTCGCTGCAAATTACGGTTTCAATCATTTCGTCACTGCAAATGCAGCCTTTGCTTATAACAAGTCAAAAGCTTCATACAGATTCAGTTACAATACGAAATATGAAGATGATGTGGTGAACACCAGCCTTCAGCGAAACATAAAGGCAACCGGTTACAATGTGTTTCAGCAGATGGAGGCGACAAGGTATACCTATAACAACAACATCACTCTAGGAGCGGATTTCCGAATCGATCAGCGTAACCGGCTCAGCGTCGACACCAAATGTATCCTCCCTCGCATAAACATCAGGCAGGATCTCCATAATACATTCACCGACAATTCTGTCGCTACTGACGAGGCAAGACATAATGACGTAACATGGAACCGTGAAAATATTGAAGGTTCGATTACCTATACACATGTGATCAGACCGGATGTGTCCGATATTTCCGTCAAAGGTTCTGTATCCAAGATATGGGGACACAGACCGTCATATTATTTCGTGGACGATGAAAAGACCAACTATTCCAACTCCGGGGGAAGTCCTTTCATTTCCGCTTTGCAGGCAGACTATAAGCATAAATTCAAATCCGGAACCCTTTCTGCAGGAGCGAAGCTTACCTATAGAACGAACGATATTTACCATGAGTTCTATAATTTAAGCAATGGAGCCTGGGAATATTCTGAAGCATTGAGCAACGATTTGATACACACGGAGACGGTTCCTGCACTTTATGCAATGTTCGGTTCGCGTATCGGAAAGAAATTCACGTATAAGGCAGGTCTTCGCGGAGAGATGAGCCGTGTTACATTGGACAGCCGACACGATAATATCTCGCAGACAGACTACACTTTTTTCCTCGCTCCAAGCCTTTCCGGAATATATGACGTCGCTGACGGACATGAACTTTCCCTTGCTGTTTCCCGTCGTATAGGACGTCCGACATATCCGCAGCTCAATCCATATATGAGCATGGTTGACGCGACAACATATGAGAAAGGAAACATGCATCTGCAACCTGAGAAATCAACCAAGCTTGACTTGGGATATAGTCTCAGCCACGGATCATTCAATCTTTTCCTCAATGGATATGTGAATCATACCTCCGACTACATCTCGCAAATCACGGTCATCGATTCGCAAAGACTGATCACGACGTATGTGAATGCTGCTTCCGACCTCAAATCTGGTGTAGATTTCACTCTTCGCGTCAATCCAGTGAAATGGATGAATGTATCGCTTGCCGCTAACACATATTATGTGGCTACATCTGGTGAGTATGAAGGAGCAGAGATATCCAACAAAGGTGTGACAAACAATAGCAATGTACTCTTTGATTTCCTTCCATGGAAAGGTGCAGATATCCAGTGTCAATACTTTGTCTCTACCCCACAATATTTCCCGCAGCTGACCACTTCCCTCACTCATGAGATGAATGTCGGCTTCAAGCAGAGGTTCCTGAAAGGTGCGATGACTGCATCGATCCTTCTGACTGACGTTTTCAAGACAGCAAAATGGGAGGTTTCATCGCACAATAACATCTTTGACCTTACTGATATCGCCGCAACAAGAGCCGTATGCTCTGGTTTGGATTTTCATATAACTTCAATTCCTTCAAGCAGAAGGCAGACCAGAAGACAGAGTCAGACAGATCACTTATCCGACTCGGACTCTGACAGCTAGTCGCTCAGATACTGACTATTAATGAAAAGACCGTCCTGCAAGACATACTGAATTTATTATCAATTACTTAAACGAGTATCCGTATAAATTCAGTATAAAAATTTGGTTGTTGGCGGATATGGAACCTAATACAGATTCTATGCATAGATAGAAAAAACTACGTTTTACAACAGCCTTGACAGCTCAAGATACTTGTTTCTTGAAACAGGAACAATCAGGCCGGGCACATTAAGTTCGGCGGTGTACATGTCGTTGACATCCTTCCGTAGTGCCACGATATGGGTTGGATTGACGAAATACGACCTCTGGCAACGGAAGAGCCCGAACCTGTCAGCGAGGGGCGTTATGGCCGTCATGCTGGTGCGCAGTGTATAATCCCTGACGGTATCTCCTTCCTTGTAGAAGACCGTGATGTAATTCTCATCCGCCTTGATGTAAAGGATCGCATCCTTAAGCAGGACTATACGGACCTGGCCGTTCTTGTCGGTGAACCTGACGGATTCCACCTCCCTGACAGTAGGACTGTTCAATGATATGATCACAAAAACGCCCGTTATGGCGCCATAAGGGACAATGAGTATGAGGAAGGTGTACTGAAGCGAAAGGGCGAGATTGTAGAAATATGAGCCAGTTCCACTCATAAGGGTAAGATAAAGGGCTATGAAGAAGGTCATTCCCGCCATTTCGACGACTATCCACCCTATGAACTGCCAGAGATTGTTGCACAGGAACTTCCGCAGGGCAAAGAACAATGACCTTGTGATGAGAAGAAAGACCATCATTATGCACATCATGATGGTCACATTGAACACAAAAAGCGACCTTCCCATATCCAGAGCCTCAGGATTGCCAAACGGACGGTAGACTCCCATTATGACAAAAAACATGGCCGGAGTCAGGAAGATATACCAGAGCTGTGTCGTATATTTCTTAAATATTTCAGGGAACGTTTTCATAACTTGACGAAATTTGGGAGCTCAACATTTTGTCACACACACCTTATCTTTGTCACAAATATAGCAATTTTGTCACACTCCTGCATCTATAGTCAAGTTTTTTGTCACCAATATGGCGTTTTCATAAATTTGCAGAAATTTAAGTGCGTTATGAAACTTCTTTTTACAATGTTGCTGGCGGTCTTGCAATTCGCCTCGGTCGACAACGACTTCAAGTACGGAACAGACTACGGAAAATGCAGGGAGACACTTCAGCAGATGCTGCCTCATGCACAGCCCGGCAAGGAAAAGGCCGAAGTCCTGTGGCGTCTTTCCCGCATCTGTCTGGTATTGGGAGAAAATCAGGAGAATGTAAGTGCAAAGCGTTCACTATATAAGGAAGGCATGGAATACGCGGCGGCGGGCATAAAGGAAGACCCGAAAAGCGTGAACTGCTACATGTGGCACTGTGCCAACGTCGGCAGGGAATGTCAGACCAGATCGCTTATGGAACAGGCGGCGGCCGTGCCGGACATGACGGACGATCTGACGACGATTCTGGACAGACTGGGAGCGACAGACTGCTCGGAGGCCTGGCAGGCGCTTTCCGAAATGTATTGGCACCACCCCTTCAAATCCGACGAAAGCGCTATAAACTTCGCAAGGAAGGCGGCGACGTGCATACCTTCCGATGAATTGAGGATCTCCACCTATACATATCTTGCGGAACTGCTTTACAAGAGAGGATGGAGCAGTTCGAAGAGAATGTCCGAGGCTAAGTCCAACGCTTCCAGATTTGGCAAGGAATCGAAGTCGAACATAGAAAGATACGCATACTATGACGGAGCGGGGGAAAAGATGCCGTGGTGCAGTTCGCCGTTCACAGCTCTTTCTGACAAGGAGGAAGCCGATGCGCTCATATCATATGCGCAGTCCTTATATTCGAAATGCGGAAATCCAACACCCGTAGACAAGGAAGATTACAGAAAACTTACTGAACTTATAAAAAACAAATGACAGAATCATGAACAAGCCCCTATACAGATTCAACTATTCTCAGGACATCGTCCATCTCCAGACAGTCTATTCGCTATTCAACAGAGTGTCGAACATCATTTTCTCCGTCACTTTTGACGAAGGATTCGACGACACCCTTATGACCAATGCCATCCAGCTGCTGATGGAAAGAAACGACTGTCTACGACTCAAGTTCGTGAAGGAAGGGAAAGAGACAAAACAGTATTTCGAAGCGGAAAGGAACATCGGAGAAATCCCGTCAATCGCTTTCAGCACCAACTGTCAGATGGACTCATTCATCAGAAGGTTCCGCAGAAAGGCAATAAACGTCAGAAAGGGCGAGACCATGAAGGTAGTCTTTGCAACAGACCCGACAGGAAGCAGGATGCTCATGATAAAGATCAGCCACATGGTTGCCGACACATACGGCATCGGAATCCTTGTGAACGACCTGAACGCAATCTATCAGGCTTTGAAGAACAGGACCGCACTCCCTGTCGCCCCGGGAAGATTCGAAGACATCCTCATCAACGACAGCACCTACAGGGCAAACGATGCCGCCATCGAAAAGGACAGGGCATTCTTCATAGAATATTATCAGAAGAGACATCCGGACAGACCGGACTACTGCGGAATCCACGGAAACACCAGCGACCACTGGCTCAAACTGAAAAGAAAGGGAGCGATTTCTCTTCCGTATTTCTTCGTGAAGTGCGACACAAAAGGCTACAGGTTCGTCATACCGGCCGCTATTACAGAGAAGGCCGCAGAGTGGTGTACAGCCAACAACGTGACGATGAACTCGTTCTTCTTTTATACATGCGCCATCGCCTGCTCGCTCAGGAACGACAGGGCGAAATATCAGCTTCCGCTGGAACTCCTCAACTGCAGAGGCACCTTGGCGGACAGGAAGGCTGCAGGAACAAAGGTGCAGAGCCTGAGCGTATATACGACAGTGGATTACGAGAAGACTTTCAACGAGAACATTCTGGCGCTCGCGGCAGAGCAGAACGAACTGTACAGGCACACCAGACTCACCTATCTTGAGATCCAGGACATCGAGCACAAGTTGTGGAACTACTCGATGATGAGCCAGATAACAAACTTCTGCTTCTCGTTCATTCCATTCTCAACTCCTGAAGGACTGCATCTGCAGGTATATTCGAACGGAAAGGGCGCCCTGCCGGCATACATAGCGCTCATGCTCAACGTAAAGACAAATGAAATATATGTCAATTATGACATCCAGACCCAGATGTGCACACCGGAACAACTGATTGAATTCCAGAACATATACCTGAATGTCATCGAGACAGTACTTAAAAACCCTGAAACCCGATTAAACGAAATCCTCTGATCATGAAATACCGTACAGAACGTGAAATCCAGTCCAAGAGACTTCTCAAGGACGGAGATTACAGGAGCATCAGGGACATGCTTGAAAGAATCAACAGGCAGATTCCCGACACAAGCATCCTTGCAGATCTCGATGCAGAAAACAACATAGTATATCACTCAGCATCAGAAATATACGAAGAAGTGATGAACCTGGGAGACGGCTTGCTCGCCGCAGGTCTCAATGATGCCCACATAGCCATCATTTCAGAAAATTGCTACAGATACGTGATTGCCGACATCTGCATCTCCAGCGGAGTCGGAGTAGTCACCCCGATTGACGCAAACGCACCTGTCCAGCTGATGGCGACCCTTCTGGGAAAATGCGACGCCGACGTGGTGCTTTGCGGAACAGAACAGCTCGAAACCGTACTGCAGGCGCAGAAGGAATGCCCACGCCTCAAGACCGTCATAACCATAGACAGGAAGTCTGAAGGACTTGCAAGTTACGACGAACTGGTCGAAACCGGCAGAAAGATGGCCTCAGACAGCATTTTCAGAAAGATTGAACTTGACCTCGAGGCTCCGGCGAAGATCCTCTTCACGAGCGGAACTACAGGAGCAAACAAGGGCGTCGTACTCACGAACGCCAACCTCGTGGCGAATATGCTCAACTGCATGGACGTGATCACTACCAAAGAAGGCACCACCTCCATGAGCATCCTGCCTATGCACCATGCGACAGAGATCAACACGCACATCATGGCAAGAATCGGCTGCGGAAGACTTACCTACATCAGCGGCAACATGCGCAACATGATGAGGAACATCAAGATATTCAAGCCGGACATCGTGACCATCGTCCCTATGATCGCAAACGCCTTCTACAGGAACATCATGAACGGAGTGAAGAAAGCCGGAAAGGAAGAGAAACTCCAGAAGGGCATAAAGATATGTAACCTTCTGAACAAGTTCGGAATCGACATCACACACAAGCTCTTCCCTGACGTATTTGCGCCTTTCGGAGGCAATCTCAGCCAGATAGTATGCGGAGGCTCAATGCTCAATCCTGTGACCATAAAGGGCCTCTGCGACCTCGGAATCAAGGTGCAGAACGGATATGGAATCACCGAATGCGGACCTCTCGTATCAATGAATGCTGACACGCTCATCGAACATCTGAGCATCGGATTTGCATGCCCGGGACTCAAGGTCAAACTTGCCAACACTGATGACACAGGAGTGGGAGAACTCTGCGTCAAAGGCAAGAGCGTATTCAAGGAGTATTACAAGGACCCTGAGGCAACAGCAGCCGTATTCGACGAAGAAGGCTATTTCAATACCGGAGACAGCGCACGCATCGACAAGACAGGAAGGATTTTCCTCGTTGGAAGAAAGAAGAACACAATAGTGTTGGAAAGCGGCAAGAACGTATGCCCTGAAGAGGTCGAGAACCTCATCGAGGCCAACATGGACTTTGCAAACGAAATCGTCGTATACCAGGCTGAATTCGTCAGCGGACGCTCATCGCGCCAGATCATATGCGCAGGTATATATATCAGCGACAAGGCCGTACGTGCCGACAGGGACGCGATAAAGGCATGCATCACAAAAATCAACGGCCAGCTTCCGGACTATAAGAAGATTGAATACGTAGAACTCCCCGAGACGGAATATGAAAAAACATCCACAAGGAAGATCAAAAGATCGACTCTTCCGGAGAAATGTTCCGGTGAAGGCATAATTACAATGTAAACATGAATGTAAAGACAGACATACTGAACATACTCCAGGACTATATCGAGGCTCCTGTGGACGAAATCGCCACTGACATGCCGTTCAAGGCAGTGGCAAGCATCGACTCGTTCATGCTGATAGAACTCATTGCCGCCATCGAAGACCATTTCGGGGTCGCAATATCCAATACTGACCTGGGAGGCTTCAAGACCATTGACGACATAGTGGCATATGTCGAAATCAAAAATATGGTATAAAGCCAGACACATACATCCTTAAATGCGGTAATAATCGGTCGCAAAAAACGCGAAAAACGCTCCTGATCCCCTCAATTTTGGGTAATCAGGAGCATTTTTGCCTTATTTTGACACCGTAACCTTACGGTCTTCCGGATGGATAAAATCTGAAGGGTTTATCATAATCAGGCAACTAATTTCTATGGTTTACAATAGATTTATAAGTTCGTTCGTTATATCCTCCTTGAACTTTAGTTTTAGGCTTATGATATCAGTGTATACACGCCAGTAATGTTTTACTTTATTCATATTACTTATAAAAGCTTCGGTCTGAGGATGTGAATTACGTTCCGTTTAGATGCATCCTGTACAGAGCTTCATAGTCCACGTAGGCCTTATCCATCGTATAGATAGCCCATTTGTAGGGTTCATATACATCAAGGAAATTACTGTCGTGCCACCTGCTGTCCGTGATATAGATACTATCCGGTATGCTTCCACGCAAGTCCAAGACCGTATGCATCTTGACTCCTCCTTTGGAGTACTTGCCCAAAGCCCATTCAGCCAGCTTGATGCTGCAAGGGATTGTTGTAGAATAAATTGCAAATATCTCCCATCCGGGAAGATATACATCAGGAACGTTTTCATTGGCGTACATCGGACGAACCCTGCGGATGAGCCACATACCAAGTTCTTCGAAGATTCTGTAATTACTGGACTCGTTTGCCTTGGATAGTGAGGATGAATCTACAACCACAGGAATACCAAGATGATAAGCGGCCTTATTGACAGACCTGGTGATTATGTTCCGTCCACAAAATCTACTCTTTTCATATAAGGAATGGCGAACTCAAAGATAAATTCATTAAATTTGAGAGCAATAATTCAGGAGGACTTGCTATGAAGATACTTATCATCGGTGGAACAGGCACGATCAGCAGTGCCATCACAAGACAACTTGCAGCGGAAGGACATGAACTATGGCTGCTTAATCGTGGTAACCGTAATGCGGAAGTGCCGCAGAACTTGAGACTGATCACGGGGGATATCAACGAGCATCCGGAGGAGGTCGCGGCGAAGCTCGGCGACGAGACCTTCGATGCGGTGTGTGAGTTCATAGGATTCGTGCCGGAGCAGGTGGCCCGTGACATCAGGATGTTCTCCGGCCGCACAAGACAGTATGTATATATCAGTTCTGCGTCGGCATATAATAAGCCGGCCCGCCAGCATGTCATCACGGAGGGCACGACTCTCGCCAATCCATACTGGGAGTATTCCCGCAACAAGATTGCATGTGAGGAACTGCTTATGAAGGAATACCGTGAACATGGCTTCCCAGTGACCATAGTCCGTCCGAGCCATACCTACTGCGAGCGCAGCGTTCCTGTAGGAGTGCATGGAAGCAAAGGCAGCTGGCAGGTCCTCAGGCGTATGATGGAGGGCAAGCCGGTCATAGTCCATGGAGACGGCAGTTCCCTTTGGACCATGACCTGGAACGAAGACTTTGCCAAAGGGTTCATCGGCCTGCTGGGCAATCCTCATGCAATAGGGGAGGCATATCAGATAATGTCCGACGAATCACTCACATGGAATCAGATTTATCAGAGCATAGCAGACGCCCTTGGCGTGGAATACAAGCCATATTATGTGGCCTCTGACTACCTTGCGGCAGTCGCACCACCTGCATATGACCTCAGAGGCGGACTCTTGGGCGACAAGGCCGTCTCCGTGGTCTTCGACTGCAGCAAGCTCAAGCGCGCGGTGCCCGGCTTCTGTGCGACAACCCGCCTCGATCAAGGTGTCCGCAAGGCTGTAGCCTATATCATGAGCCACCCGCAGCTGCAGACCGAAGACCCGGAATTCGATGCATGGTGCGACCGCGTGATCGAAGCGATGGAGAATGCTAAAAACCTATTCGACAGATAATTATGAGACGACTTCTGACCTTTGCTGCGGTACTTGCCGCTCTCGTGAGCCCGCAGATTATGAATGCCACAAAGCTTGTTGGCATCAAGACTATCGACAAGGACTACATCATGGTGCATTTCCGTGACGGAGAGGTGAGGTATCGCGACGATGCCACAGGTCCGAGCGCATACCTCGGCCATACCTTCGTCGAGGGTGACGACACCCTCTTCGTTTTCGGCCAGAGGCTGGATACGGATGTGGCCGGCAAAGCGGCGAATTGGGTCATCTCATCGAAGGATGACAAGGCTTTCGGGTCCCGCAGCGCTGTCGCGGCGTGGAGGAAGTCAAAGCCGATGAACACGGACAACACGCTCACCTCGGAGCTTGACCACTGGATCTACATCCAGCTTCCTGAGTCCATGAAGCAGGGTGCTACCTACACTGTGAGCATCCCGGAAGGCCTCGGCTCGGACAAGACAGAGGCGGAAGTGACCTTCGACATATGGTCGTCGGTGTCTGAAGCGGTCCATGTCAACATCATAGGGTATTCCCCTGAAGAGGAGACCAAGGCGGCAGACCTCTATCTGTGGCTTGGCGATGGAGGCCAGAGGGATTATACATCATTCGAGGGTAAGAAGGTGTGGCTCTATGACACGGCGACCGGAAAGAAGCGGAAGGTCGGCAAGGTTGCTTTCTGGATGAGTGCGGCCGAGTCCGAGAAGGAAGCGAACCGTAAGAATATGACCGGATCGGATGTATGGAACATCGACTTCAAGGATGCGGCCCCCGGACGCTATCGCCTCGTGGTGGAGGACGTCGGATGCAGCATGGACTTCGACATCAGCAATGATATATACTTTCAGCCATATCATTATTCGGTAAGGGGATATTACTACATGCGCCTTGGCGAACCGATAGATCCTCGCATCACACCTGTTCCGCGTCAGCCGCAGTTCATCCCTGGAGAAAACCCGGAAGGACTGGTCATCTACAAGACTGACCTGCACCCATGGCATCCGGACTGGAGAAAGCTCAGGGGAGACGTATGGGACGAACCGCACTTCAAGATGCCAAAGCAGTCGGCCTTCTGGTTCCACAGACTTCCTGGAAATCCAGTCAATGAGATTGTCCGCGGAGGACATTCGGACGCCATGGACTGGGACCGTCATCTGGCCCATGTCAGCAACATATATGACCTTCTCCTTCCATACATCCTCACAGGAGGACGCCTCTCGGAAGACAATCTGAGCATCCGTGAAAGCGGAAACGGCATCCCGGACCTGCTGGATGAGGCTCGCAACGAAGTTGACTTCTTCCTCAGCATCAGAGATGGAGAAGCATATTCCCAGGGCGTCACAAACCCTTCGGCAGACTGGACCGTCATGTATCAGGCCGGATGCACGACCATGGCTGCATGGGCGAATGCCGCCAACTGCGCGATGCTCGGCGAGGCGTTCAGGATACATGGAGACGAGGAACTATGCAGATATTATACTGCAGAAGCCATAAAGGCGTTCCGCTTTGCGGAAAAGCAGGAGGTCAGCCAGCTTGATGACTGGCAGAATATCGGCACCTCAAGCATGAGAGGACGTGATTTCAAGCAGATGGCTGCTGCATTCATATATAACCTGACAGGAGACAGACAGTGGGAGGATATCATGGTTGAGGAAAGTGTAGCCAAAGCCGGAGTCGCCCCGCTGTTCTCAAAGGAACGTCGCAATAATTATTACCAGATATGGGGAGCGGCTGCATATCTTGCATGTCCTCAGGAGAGGCATTATCCGGAGTTTTATGACAACCTCGTCAAGAGCGTGAACAAGCAGGCTGATGAGAACAATGTATGCCATATGGCGACCCGCCCTTCACGCCGAACGGCGAATGACCCTCGCTGGCAGACATCGGAGAACCTTCAGCTGGTGCTTCTTGCCCACTATGTGGCTGATGACGACCAGAGAAGAGAACAGCTCGAGCAGGCCATGTACATCGAAGCGGGATGGGGACTTGGAAGAAATCCGTCCAACACAGTCGAGATGACCGGACTGGGAGAACGTCACATCATCGACTGCTATACTACCGGCCGCAACGACGGTGTTCCGGGCTCGCACCCTGGCCAGACTCCATTCAATGGCACGGAGACCTGGTCTCCAGGAAACGGCGGAGACGCAAGAATCATCCTGAACAGATGCTATCCGGACTGGTACACCGGCGGCTGGCCGCATCAGGAGTCATTCTTCAACATCCGATACATGTGGGTGAACGGAGAGTTCACACCTCGTGAAACAATGCGCGGCAAGATGGCCCTTCTTGCCTACCTTTATGGCATCAGAAAATAATTAATCCATATGATCATGAAACGGACCTTGATATTCTTGATAACCGTCGTGGCATCAATGGTGACCTCGTACGGTCAGGACCACTCGCGATATGATGAGGCGGTCGCCTTGCTGGATGCCTTTGAGACAGACTCACTGAAGACTTATCTTGAACAGTGGGAGGCAGAGGAGCCTGGAAATGCCGAGGTATATGCATTATGGCTGAACTATTATTACTTTACGGCTTTGGAGGAGGTGGTGGAAATCGTGCCGGAGTTCCCGGAGGGCGAAAGCGCATTTGCCCTCGTGGATTCGACGGGCAACAATGCGGGATATATCGTCAGTAAGGTTGTCCTGCATGGTGATGTGCTGAAACTTGGATATGAGAAGATTGACAGGGGAATGGCATTGAACCCGGACCGTCTTGACTTGTATTTTGGCAAAGCCCATCTTCTGTTGAATGCGTCAGCGGACTATGAAGGGTTCATATCGCTTATCATGAAGACTTTCGAAAGGAACAAGGCGAACGGAGGTGCATGGACGTGGACTTTCAATGAACCGATGAATGACAACGGAGAGTCATTCATAAATTCGATTCAGGATTATTTCGTCGCCCTGTATTCCATCGATGACAAGGAATATGCATCAAGACTTGTAGACATGGCTCTGGAGACATATCCGGATAACGTGATGTTCCTGTCAGACAGGGCGGTCCTCGCTTTCGTGGCAGGAGATCTGCATAGCGCGCTGGAGCAATATCTCAAGGTGCTTGAAATCGCACCGGACGACTGGCTTGTGATGGCCAACATAGCCAACATTCATCGGGATCTGAACAACATCGATGAGGCAGTGAAGTACTACACCATGCTCAAAGAATCAGACGACCCGGAGTTTGCGCAGTTAGCTGTTCAGGCCTTGGAAGAATTGGAAAATCAATAATTGAACTATGTTGAAGATTGGTGACAGGATGCCTGATTTCGAAGTTATGGATCAGGATGGCAACAGGGTCTCCTCCAGGGACCTCACAGGTAAAAGGACAATCATATATTTCTATCCGAAGGATAATACAAGCGGCTGTACTGCAGAGGCTTGCAATCTTCGTGACAATTATGCCGCCCTGGTGGCTCAGGGCTATAATGTCATAGGCGTGAGCAAGGACAGCGTGGCATCGCACAGGAAGTTTGCAGACAAGTATGAACTGCCGTTCACGCTTCTGTCGGACACATCAACTCAGATGCTCCAGGCTTTCGGAGCATGGGGAGAGAAGAAAATGTACGGAAAGACAGTGCTTGGCACGATAAGAAGGACATTCGTCTTCGACGAGAACGGCATCCTTGAAAGGATAATCGAGAAAGTGGATACAAAGAATCACGCATCGCAGATACTGCAGCAGTGAATGATCAGGAAGGCGACATATGATGATGTCCCCGTGCTGATGGATATTTTCCGGAAGGCGCGGGGTATCATGCGTTCAAGCGGAAACCTGCATCAGTGGAATGACGGGTATCCGTCGGAGGAAGTTGTCAGGAAGGATATTGACAACGGCCATTGCGTCGTGCTGTGCGAAGGCGGGGAGGTGCTGGCCACCATGGCGTTCATCCCCGGACCTGACCCGACATATGCGGAAATATATGATGGCTGCTGGCTGAGCGACGTCCCATATCATGTCATCCACAGGATAGCTGTCGCGGAGCCAGGCCATAATGCCGCCAAGGCATTGCTGGACTGGGGATTCG
Organism: Bacteroidales bacterium; assembly: GCA_017473705.1. Classification (GTDB taxonomy): domain Bacteria; phylum Bacteroidota; class Bacteroidia; order Bacteroidales; family UBA932; genus Cryptobacteroides. Next base: position 16,700 of record JAFUJQ010000023.1, read on the forward strand.
CGCGGGCAAAATCCATACGCATAGACACTCACAAGGACAATGTCATCATGCATCACGTGCTGTCAGGATATGGCTTTAAGCACTGCGGGATGATACTTCTTGCAAACGGAGACCCGCGTGAGGCATACCAGAAAGACCTATAGACCATCTTGGTAGACCTGGATCAGCTTCTCGGCGCTAAGCTCTCCCCGGAGGCTGTTTACGGAATATATGACGGGATTGTAGATGACCAGTTCGCCTACGATCCCGTCACTTGACCTGTCAATATATATGTCCACGATACCCTTCGGGGCGTCGGCCTTCCCATAGTACTCATATGATTTCAACGCCGCCAGAAGGTCTTCCTCGAAATGCTTGATGTCAGCTTCGGATGCGTTCTGCATCTTCAGCACCTCCAGCACTTCCACTTCCGGTGCGATGCACGCAAGGGGAGTCTTGCGGATAAGGCTTCGCGCAAGCGTCATGCCGGGCCCGGAGGCGATGAAGTCCTTGGAACCTTTGACAGTAGAATATTTGCTGATTACATCCTCTACCGGTGTCTGTGCATAGGCCGCGCCGGCAACAATCAGTATACAAATGACAGTAAAAACATATCGTATCATAGCTTCCCGATCAAAATCAATCGGGCAAGTCTATGCGATAGTTATGCCATTTGAAGAATCCTGTCTATTATCGGATATATTTCCTCTTCCGTTTCATATGGATGTATGTGGAAGTATGGATCGCCGGTCAGCATCGCAGAGAGCTGGGTCTTGGTGCGGTCATAGAAGATGTGGCATGGAATGCCTCTGCTTTCTGCATATGCCAGTTCATATCCCACTCCGAGCGAAGGGCAGGTGCATTCGCCGATAAGGACATCGCTCTCGCGCAGCCACGCGGTATCCTGGTCGTATATGTCCTTGTCACGCTTGCTCTGCTCCATGAGGTTGAGGTGCGGACTTCCGACATGCTCGGTGAGGACTACTGCAGTCTTCTGCATGTGCTCTATAATTCTTTTATATAGGTCTGCGTCCACCCGGCCACCTCGGATAGACCCTGCGAAATATACTTTCTTCATATTATAATGAGTCATAGATTCGTTCCACTTCCATTTTCAGAGCCTCCGAGTCTGCAATCAGGTCCTGAAGAGCGTCGAGACGCGCGGCATTGCTGCTCCACGGAATCCACAGCCTCAGATAACCGCCTCGTCCGTATTTCTCCACAAGATGCTCTTCCGCACGCTGCAGCTGGCCCTCCCGGCATAAGTCAGGATAATGTTTCAGACCGAACTGGATGGTGCGTCTTATGATGGTTTCCTGGTCGATGACCCTGTCAGCCTCAGCTATCAGCATGCCGTAGATGCTGCGGGGAGCGCCCTTGCCGGAAGCCCTGTGGTCTTCCGCCGCCTGTGCGATCACTTCGATCTGCTCCTCGGTGAACCATTCCCTCAGCCTCTGGTCTGCACGGATGATGATACCCGAGTCCAGATGATGTCTGTCTCTTCCGTTCACAAGTCCCAGGTCATGGCATGCTGCGGCAGTCAGCAGCATGGCGCGGTCGACGGCCGTGAGCCATAAAGGCTCCACGCCCGCCTGCGCCGCCGCCCAGCTGTCCCTGCTGTCGAGCAGCTCCATGGCCTGTCTGATCACTGTGAGAGCGTGGTCTTCCTTATGCGCGGCATCAAACGATGCATATCTTGGCACGACCTCTTCATAGATGTATTTCTCGAGTGTTGAGTTGATGTCCATTTCGTAAAATTAAAAAATTTTTACTGAAAAAGTCACAAAATACACCAAATTTGTATAGGGCGTTTTATGACACATTAAATTTTAGTGGTTATGAAACGTCTGAATTTATTTTTGGGAGCTGCGGCTCTTATCGCTGTCTCATTGACAGCATCTCCTGCCGTGATGGCACAGGAGAATGGAAACAGGGACGAAAACGGTAAGATCGTCCGCGGTCCTTATGAGACCAACCGTTTCGGCGACAACTGGTTCATCGGTGTTGCCGGTGGTGTAAATCTTTTCTGGAACGAAGGCCTGGATGCCGACAATCTCAAGATTGCTCCGAGCATTGACGCCAACTTCGGTAAATGGTTCACTCCGTCAGTCGGAATGAGAGTGGGTTATCAGGGACTCAACTCCCAGGTGTGGTCAGAGACTGCAACTTTACTCGGTCCTACACTCGACAAGGACAAGAACATGTATCAGGAGAAATTCGGATATATGTACGTGCACGGCGATTTCCTATGGAACATTTCAAATGCGCTCAGCGGCTACAAGGAGACACGCTTCTGGAACTTTGTCCCATATCTCCACGCCGGTTTCTTCCGTTCGTATGGTCTTGACAATGTGGACTTTGCAGACAATGAACTTGCATTGGGAGCAGGTCTGCTCCACAATCTCCGTCTTGTCGACAGACTTGACCTCATCATCGATATGAGGGCGACAGTCGTCAATGGCAGGGTGCGTGCATCCGACGGTGTGGCAGTGCTTCCTTCAGTGACTATGGGACTCGCTGTCGATCTCGGCTGGCCGAACTTCGTGAGGACGTCTACAGTCCTCGATGAGTATGCATCTGTAGCTGCAGACCAGATAGTCGCTCTTGAGGCGGCAGCTGCGGCACTTGAGGTCGCCAACCTCGCCCTTGAACAGGAAAACGCATCGTTGTCGGCAGCAAATGGCAAGCTCACCAAGGAGAACAAGCAGCTGAAGTCTGTGACTCCATTCTCGGCAGCGGACTTCTTCGCTGAGATGGAACCTGCGACAGTCTACTTCAACATCGGCCAGACCGTTCTTGATGAAAAGGAGATGGCTCACATGGAGTACATCGCTCAGAACATCCTCTCCAAGGTAGACCAGGAGACCAAGGTCTACATCACCCTCTCTGGAAAGGCTGACAGCACAACCGGCACTGTCAAGCGCAATGAATACCTCAGCAAGGCTCGTGGCGAATACATCTGCAACCTCCTCGTGGAGAAGTATGGCATCGACAAGGACCGTCTCGTCCTCCAGTCTGAGGTCATCACCTCTCCGGCCGATCCTGAGATGAGCAGAGCCGTGACGATCATCTTCTGATACGCTTTCTCATAAATATTACGCGAACCCCGAAAGTCAGTCCGAAAACTTTCGGGGTTCATGCCGTAACATTGGGGCGTCTTCTTTATTTTTATTATATTTGCGTTTTATATAACACTTAACCGATCGAAGATATGAGCAGACTGCCCGCAGAATGGGAGCACCAGAGTGGAGTGCAGCTAACATGGCCGCATTGCGACACCGAGTGGTATGAATTGGAAAAGGTTCTTGAATGCTATGTGGACATAGCATCAAACATTCTTAAATATGAGCCTCTTATGATCGTTACACGCGACATCGAGGAGTGCAAGGCCGACATCGCAAGGATAACAGAGCGCAAGGGGATTGCTCTTGACGTGGATTCCATCCGTTTCTATGAGTCTCCGCTCAACGATACATGGGCACGTGACCATGGCGGCATAAGCGTCTTCGGCGACGGTGGCCAGAAATATCTTTACGACTTCGTCTTCAACGGATGGGGCCTCAAGTTTGCTTCCGACCTTGACAACCAGCTTACAAAGAACATATTCAGCCAGGGAGCGTTCGAGGATGACGTCATGGGCGTGGACATGCGTCCATATGTCCTTGAAGGCGGCAGCATAGACAGCGACGGCTGCGGCACGATGCTCACGACCACAGAGTGCCTCTGCTCCGTCAACCGCAACGAATACCTCAGTCAGGAGGAGATCGAGGAGGAACTCTGCGGAGCATTCGGCCTTGAGAGGATCTTATGGCTCGATCACGGAACCATAATCGGCGACGACACCGACAGTCATGTGGACATCCTTGCCCGCTTCTGCTCTCCGGACACGATAGCATACATGCAGTGCACAGATCCCGAGGATCCGCACTATGAGCCGCTCGCGGCCATGGAGAAGCAGCTCCGAGGCTTCAAGATGCTTGACGGCAAGCCGTACAACCTCATCCCGCTTCCGCTTCCGGAGCCTCTTTATCTTGACGACTACAGACTTCCTGCCTCATATGCCAACTTCTTGATAATCAACGGTGCCGTACTTCTCCCGGGAGCAGGCTCTCCGCTTGACGAAGTCGCTCGCAAGAGACTCCAGGAGGCATTCCCGGACAGGGAAGTGATAGTGATCGACTGCAGGGCCCTGCTTTCCGGACATGGCTCTCTCCACTGTGTGACAATGCAGTTCCCGGAAGGATATCTTCGCTGATGCCTGTCATTTCGAGCGAAGTCGAAAGAACCATGTAATTTATAAGTTTAAGCCATGAATATATTAAAGGTAGGAATGGTGCAGCAGAGCTGCGGTAACGACATTCCGGCAAACATCGAGAAACTGAAGTCAAACATCAGGAAATGTGCGGAGCAGGGCGCTCAGCTCGTGGTCCTTCAGGAACTGCACAATTCAGTGTACTTCTGTCAGCACGAAGAAGCTGCCCTCTGCGACCTTGCAGAGCCGATCCCAGGTCCCTCTACAGAGACCTATGGCGCTCTCGCGAAGGAGCTCGGCATCGTCCTCGTCCTCTCTCTCTTCGAGCGCAGGACAGCAGGCATATATCATAATACGGCAGTTGTCATCGAGAAGGACGGAAGCATAGCAGGCAAATACCGCAAGATGCACATTCCGGACGATCCATGCTACTATGAGAAGTTCTACTTCACTCCAGGTGACATGGGATTCCAGCCTATAGAGACCTCTGTCGGAACTCTCGGAGTGCTCGTGTGCTGGGACCAGTGGTATCCGGAGGCAGCACGCTGCATGGCTCTCAACGGAGCCCAGATGCTCATTTATCCTACAGCGATCGGAGGCGTATATACAGACCCTGTAGAGGAGCAGAAGGTGCAGAGTGACGCATGGCAGCTTGTGCAGAGGGGTCATTCAGTAGCCAACGGCCTTCCAGTGATCACAGTAAACCGCACAGGACAGGAGGATGACCCTACAGGAAACACCAAGGGCATCAAGTTCTGGGGACGTTCATTCGCAACAGGCCCTCAGGGTGAGCTCCTTGCAGAGTTCGGAAACGACGAGGAAGGCGTAAAGGTGGTCGAGATCGACCTTGACAGGACAGAGTATGTCCGTCGCGGATGGCCTTTCTTCCGTGACCGCCGCATCGATGCTTATGGCGATACTATCCTTAAACGTTATGGAAAATAATTCAATCTTATGGCACAGATAGGTACTACATTCACAAAGTCGGGCAAGAAGGCCGTCCTCTGCGGATCAGGCGAGCTCGGAAAGGAAGTCGCTCTGGAGCTTCAGCGCTACGGAGTGGAGGTCGTTGCTCTTGACAAGTATGCAAACGCTCCTGCAATGCACGTCGCTCACAGCAATCATGTTCTCTCTATGCTCGACGGAGATGCTCTCGAGGCTGTGATCAGAGAAGAGAAGCCGGATTACATCATCCCTGAAATCGAAGCCATCGCGACAGACAGACTCGTTAAGCTTGAGGAGGAAGGCTTCAATGTCATTCCGACAGCCAAGGCTACACGCCTGACCATGAACCGCGAAGGCATCCGAAGGCTCGCAGCCGAGACACTCGGTCTGCCGACCTCCCTATATCGCTTTGCAGAAACCCGCGAGGAGTTTGACAATGCGGTCAAGGAAGTGGGCATCCCATGTGTCGTAAAGCCTGTGATGAGTTCTTCAGGACACGGTCAGAGCACCATCAGGGAAGCGTCCCAGATCGATGATGCATGGCGCATTTCGCAGGAAGGCGGCCGTGCCGGCAGCGGAAAGGTGATCGTCGAGGGCTTTGTGACTTTCGACTATGAGATCACTCTTCTCACAGTCCGTCACTGCGCAGGAACCACATTCCTCAAGCCGGTAGGACATCATCAGGTGGATGGAGACTATCGCGAGTCATGGCAGCCGCAGGCGATGTCGCAGGAGGCGATAGAGAAGGCCGAGGCGATAGCGAAGGCCATCACGGACGCTCTCGGCGGATATGGCATCTTCGGAGTCGAGCTCTTCGTCAAGGGTGACGAGGTCATCTTCAGCGAAGTGTCTCCAAGACCGCATGACACAGGCATGGTGACAATGATCTCCCAGGACCTTTCGGAGTTTGCGCTTCACGCACGCGCGATCCTCGGCCTGCCGATTCCTGACGTCAGGTTCTATGGCCCGTCAGCTTCTAAGGCTATCGTGGTTGAGGGCAACACCAAGGAATATGAGTTCTGCGACCTGGAGAAAGTTCTCGAGGAACCGGGCGTTCAGGTCCGCTTCTTCGGCAAGCCGGAGATAGCCGGCCACAGAAGAGTGGGAGTCATACTCGCGACCGACGAGTCGGTAGTGGCAGCCCTCGCCAAGGCAGAAAGGGCATATGACAAGCTTAAAGTCATAGTCAAATAAAAAGAATTCCCGGGATCATCTCTCGGGAATTCTTTTTATCTGGACTTTGCCAGCTTCGCCAGCTCGAAGTCGATCTTGATCTTGTCGATGATGGTGCAGACCAGATGGTAGGTCCTGCTGTCCTTGGTGTAGTCGGCCGGAGTGATGAAATTCACTCTCTGCTGCCTGAGAAGCTTCTTCGCCACATTGACCTTCTTCTTGATCTCCGGATTATAGACACCTATCGAGTGTCCTCCGAACATCTTGACTATCTTCATGCACGGCACGTCAGTCTCTCCGTCTCCGAAATAGATCATATGCGGGAAAGGGATTCTCTTGATGTCCTCAGCCTGGCTTTCATTGACCTTCTTGTTGTCCCTGATGCTGAGGATGCCCTTGTTGATCTTGAAGAGGAACTGAGTCTTTGCTGTGTAGTCCACTGCGACTCCCGGCCATTCCGCTTCTCCTTCCTTGTTATATATGAATGAGCATGCGAAGATGCGCTTGAACTCCTTGGCGATGTCTGTGCCTTCGATCATCTCGGCAAGTCCTGACGAGTTGATGTAATGCTCGATCTTCACGCCATGCTTCTTGCCGTATGCATTGATGAGCCCGAACCATTCCCTCACTCCGTCAAACAGCTCCACCGATGCTCCGAATCTCTTGAAGTCCTCCCTGCGGAGCTTGATGCCTGCCTTGCGCGCCTCCTCGAACATGAGCTTCATGTAGCTGAGGATATTGCTCGCGTCCTGGCCCACTGCGATGTCGTCGCTCTCCTGCCAGAACTCCTGCGGCTTCTTTCCTATGGCCTGGATGAAACCGAACTCCTGCATGTTGCCCGGCGACAGAGTGCCGTCGAAGTCGTAGATAAGTGCTACAATTGGTCTGCTTCTCATTTTATCCCTTTTTTATGGTGCAAAATCACCACATTAACATGTGTTTCGCCACAAATATAATGAATTATACGCGCGTGCAAGCATATTTTTCTACTTTTGCGCCCTGTAATACTAAAATCTATACTGAAACAAGATGAAACATTATTTCACAAGACTTGAAGAGGCTGTCAAGGCTAATTGGGAGCGCCCGGCTCTCGGAAATTACCGTGGCGAACTGTTCACATTCGGCGAACTCGCAACACAGATTGCAAAGTTCCATGTGTTCTTTGAAGCAATAGGACTCAAGAAGGGTGACAAGGTTGCCCTCTGTGCCAAGAACTCTGCACGCTGGGGCGTGACATTCTTCGCGGCCAACACCTACGAGGCTGTCCTCGTTCCTATCCTCGCCGACTTCCATCCGGACAGCGTCAACTCTCTTGTGTACCACTCGGAGAGCACACTCCTTCTCACTGACTCAGACATCTGGGCAAAGCTCGACATCGCCAAGATGCCGACAGTGAAGGCGGTAATATCTTCAAGCGACTTCTCGCTTCTCTATGCTGCAACTCCTGAGATCCAGGCAGCCAGTGACAACGTGGATGCTCTCTTTGCGGAGAAATATCCGAACGGCTTCACAGCAGCTGACGTGGCTTACCCTACAGACAACGACAAGGAACTTGCAATCATCAACTATACATCAGGAACTACAAGTGCTCCTAAGGGCGTGATGCTACGTTATGAGTGCATCTCGGCAAATGTTACATTCGGTCAGAAGAGACTGCCTTCATATCCTGAGGACAAGATCGTGTCAATGCTCCCAATGGCGCATATGTACGGCATGATGTTCGAGCTCATATACCCGCTCTGCGGCGGTTCGTCTATCTACTACCTCGGCAAGACTCCGACTCCTGCGCTCCTGCTCGGAGCCATGAAGGAGGTGAAGCCATACCTCGTCATCACAGTTCCCCTCGTGATGGAGAAGATCTTCAAGAGCAAGGTCGCTCCGATCGTCAACAAGCCTGTGATGAAGGTGCTCTGCGCCATCCCTGGTGTCAACCAGCTCATCTTCAAGAAGGTCCGCAACACTCTCCTCAACGCGTTCGGAGGCAATGTACGTGAGATCGTTATGGGCGGCGCAGCCCTCAATCCTGACGTGGAGAAGTGGTTCAGGAGATTCAAGCTTCCTTTCACTGTGGGTTACGGTATGACAGAGGCCGCTCCTCTCATGGCATATGAGGACTGGTGGGAGTTCGCGTCTAAGTCTTGCGGCAAGCCTATCGACACAGTTGAGGTCCGCATCGACTCTGAGGATCCATACACCAAGGTCGGAGAGATCCAGGCAAGAGGTATGAACATCATGAGCGGTTACTATAAGAACGAAGAGGCTACGAAGGCGGCATTCACAGAGGACGGATGGATGCGTACAGGTGACCTCGGACTCCTCGACAAGAAGGGCAACATCTTCATCAAGGGCCGCAGCAAGAACATGATCCTTTCTGCAAACGGACAGAACATCTACCCTGAGGAGATCGAGGCTGTACTCAACAACCAGCCATACGTGATCGAGTCAGTGGTAGTCGACAGAGGAGCAAAGCTCGTGGCACTCGTATATATGGACAAAGACTCGCTGAAAGAGGCTCAGATAGACCTTGAGATGTATAAGACAACCCTCATCGCAGAGGTCAACAAGTCAATGCCTGCATACAGCAAGATCGGTCTCATAGAGGTCATGGCAGAGCCTTTCGAGAAGACTCCGAAGATGAGTATCAAGAGATTCATGTACAAATAACAGCCTCTCTTTTCAGTATACGGCCGCAGCAATGCGGCCATTTTTGTTATGCGGGATGCAACATGCAGAGGCTGATGTGCATCTAATGAACCGGACTTACAACAAAGACATTATGAAGAAACTTTCCATTCTTTTAGGCTTGATGCTTCTCCTGCAGCCAGCCGTTTCTGCTCAGGAAAAGGATGATGCCTTTCCCCGACACGGATTCAAAGTCGGAGTGGCAGGGGTTCCTGTCATTGAGGGACTGATGTTCGGACGATTCGGCGAGAAGTTCCCCATACCTTCTGACAATCCTTCCTATATATATAGTGACTATGAGGGCCCCCGTTACATGCTGGGCCATCTGACTGCTGAATACAGCTACAATTGCAGCCGGAAGTTCACATTAGCTGCAGTGGCATATATGTCGGGCATGTGGAAGAATGTCTATGATTATAAAGGCAACAGGAGAGGAAGAGAATCTTCAGTCTCAGTGCATATTCTCCCGACAGCCCGTTTCAAGTATATGGACCGTCCGGCATGCACCTTATATGGATCTGTCGGCATCGGAGCATGGATGTCATATGACGATAACGAATTTATGGCCATGCCTTCTGTGCAGGTGGTGCCCCTGGGTGTCACTTTCGGCCGAAAGCTCTACGGCTTTGCCGAATCAGGTTTCGGAATGGCGTTCATAGGTTGGAGTGTAGGCGTCGGATATAGGTTCTAAATCAGAGTGTTATGAAAAAGTGTATATTGATTTTGATGCTCTGCATCCCTGTTATAAGTGCCTGTAGGCTGGATTCCGGTGAGAGTTCCAACTACAGCAGCCTTAATCTTCAGAACTATGCCCGGACAGAAGTCAATTCCAAGGTGATTTTCCCTGTGATCCTGGCGGAGACCGCCATGTCGGTTGAAGCATATGATAAGATGTCTGCAGAAGAGAAGATGCAGATGGGGTATATCTACAGGACCTTGATAAAGGTGGACGACACCCACTACAAAATGCAGGACTTCTACACCTTCACATTGAGCACAGGCGGCAGGTCCATCTCCGAGCCAGGTGCGCTGTGGGTGATGACTTCCGGCAAGGACAGATATGAACTTGTGCATATGCCTGAGGATTCCAACTATGAATACAGGATTTGCTGTTGTTTCCATGATGGTGACTCGCATGTCGTTGATTTCAACTCGGTCGAAGACGAATACGCCTATTACAGCTGGGAGATCGTGACCGACTGCATGTGCAGATCGCATACGGGTTATGAGGTGCAGGTCGTCACAGACGGGCCGCTGATCAGGAAAGTCTACAGGGGGAATCCTTCATATGTGATGATGGACGGAACCGTGACAGTCAGGATCTCCGGAGATTACGATAAGAATGGCTCCATGGAGGAACTTGACGTTGTCAAGTGCGGGTATGACGGCTCGGAGGTGAGGAACGACGTTTATGATTTCTGATAAATGACAGGCTATGAACAGATTCGTTGTAATATTGTCGTTGCTGCTGGCTTTTGCGTCAGTCTTCGGTGCGCAGGCGGATGAAAAGAGGGACAGACTGCCTTTCAAGCATGAGATCAGGCTCGGCTGGTGCGGCTATCCGTCGATAGATGCCATGAATTTTACAGGATATGGCAATCTCGGACATTATGAATATACTCCGGTTCAGGACATCTTCATGTCCGATTTCGGCAAGACCTATATGACGGGAAATATCGTAGCGGAGATTGACTTCCATATCAGGAAATGGTTCACATTTGCCGTCAGTGCGGCAGTCAATCCGATATGGAAGCCTGCGACCGAAGTGTCGCAGAGGGAAAACGGATATGTCCTGACACTCATGCCGTATGCAAGGTTCTATTGGGTCAACCGCGAAATGGTGAGGATGTATTCTTCGTTGGGCGTCGGCGTGACTGCAGGACAGATGAAAGGAACATATGACACGATTTCCGAATCCTATCTGTCAGCCCAGCTGGTCCCTATAGGCATAACCGTCGGCCGCAAGGTCTTCGGATTCGCGGAAGTGGGCTATGGCTCAGTGTATATAGGTGGAATGATAGGTATAGGTTATAGATTCTGATGATATGAGAAAGACGGTTATACTTTTATTGTCACTCCTTGCAGCAGTTTCATGCAAGGTGTCGGACCTGTCAGATCTTGACGATACGACCAACGACAGAATGACGCGTTTCTGCGCCCAGATCTTCTCCAAAAATGTGGAACGTTATCTGAAGACTTTCTATGAGGCATACTACATAGCCCGTTTCCTTGAAGCGGATCCCGAAGTGAAGGTGTCGGAGGAATATGATCTGGTAAGAACGGAACTCAGGACGGGGAAGGGGACTCATGTCTATAATAACAATGAATTTGCCTATACCGTAGCCGGATTCTTCTCTCTCAAAGGAGGTTGTGACATAAATATGTCATACAATGACGATGTGGCTGTGAGAATGGTTTCGAAGGACTGCTGGGAGATGCAGGTCAAGGATGCAGACATCTGGCTTGAGGTGAGGCTCCTTGAAGAAGGGACAGAAGGGATGCACTTGTCGGTGTCGGCATCCGGAACATGCACTGAGAACTCTCCATACAGCGCATCATATGCCATGGAGGATATGGATGTGAAATTTGATCATCAGAAGAAGATGCTGATCGTTTCAACTTCATATACCGGCCTCATGACGGTGGAGTTCTTCCGCCAGTCGGAGCTGCTGAGGACCTGCCGCATGACATATTCCGGCCATGCATATCCTCGCTACGAAATAACTGACCATGAGAAATAAACCGAACTTATCGATATGAAAAGGATTCTTATTTTGCTGTCGCTCTGCGTAATCATTCCGTTGAACGCACAGGAGAAGCTCAGCGACCGGATCGCACGGGACAAGAAGGAAAACCGTCAGCGTGAACTCAAGTTCTGGGAGGAATGGCCGTATAAGTTCGAGGCACGCCTCGGATATGGCGGCTATGCCATGATGGATGAGATAAACTTCATCCACGACTGGAATGAGAATATTTATGGCCCTGGCTATGATCGTCCTTCCGGACTTGAAGGCCTGTATGCTCCTCAGGATGGTCCTGTGTATATGACAGGGCAGATCTTCGGAGAGTTCTCATGGCATGCCAAGAGGCGTTTCACCCTGTCGGCCGGACTCTATTTCAATGGTTTCTACGGCTCTCTTGTCGATCCTGACACGGAGCAGCTCATAAGGAAGAAGCGCGGCGTCTCCGCTACCATCATCCCTTCTGCCCGGTTCTATTGGGCAAATTTCAATTATTGCAGATTATATTCAGATGTCGGCATGGGACTTACTGTATGCACATATGACGGAGAGACGGAATTGGCTCCGGCATTCCAGATGACGGCACTCGGAATTACTGCGGGCAGGGAAGTGTTTTTCTTCGTAGAATATTCTGCCGGAACTTTGTGCATGGGTGGTAAAATAGGTCTCGGATACCGTTTCTAAATCATTTTTGTTATGAAGAAGTTATTTGTTTTGATGTCATTCCTGCCACTGGCGGCAGCCTGCATAGCCGAATATTCGGAGGTGTCTCCGGTTACGGCGCAGAAACTCCAGTCATATTCAAAGAAAGTGATGTCAGAGACAGTGGCTATGCCTGTCGAGGCTGTCGAATTTGCAATCGCTTTCGATGCATATCTTCAGCTCTCGGACCTGGAGAAAGAGTCTGATTACCGGTTCTTTGGCAACTGCACGGATATGGGGCAGGGAGTATATGATATTTCTTATCATTCGACAAGAGAGTATCGCCATACATATATGAGGGTTGACACCAAGGGATTGTCCATCCGTGAGGAAGGTGTGACCTGGAAGCTTTATCTGTTCGAAATGTCAGGCAATGATTTTGACTATTCGCGCCTGGACTTCACCTTCTCGCTTCCGGAGGATTCGGAAATCACTATGCTCTCGGCTACGGACAGCACCTGGGCTGTAGATATGGGAGAGAAAGGTGTCGCACGAATGAAGATGCATCCCAAGAGGGGAGAGCTGTATGAATGGTCTGTCGAGTCGCGAGGAAAGGAAGATACTACCATCGGCATGACTGCAGAGTACGGCACGGTAGGAGGCTTTACGGTACGCGAGAGATATCTTGAGTCCAAGGAGAAGACCAATGTCTATGACGGAATCTTCAATCTTGACATATATCGCGAAGGTGTTCCTCACGACTACTGCCACATGACATTCACACCAAACACAGTGGATGTCAAGACAAGCAGGTAGAATGGCAGTGCAATATGACTATTTGTCAGTATTTCGGCATTGGAACACAATTTGACTATATGGGGTCGTCCAGACGGACGGCCCCTTTTGTCCTCTTGACAGACGGCCCCTTTTGTCCTCTTGACAGACGGCTCCTTTTGTCCTCTTGACAGACGGCCTCTCGCTGTCATCCTGAGGAGGACGAAGGCCGACGTGAGGATCTGTCCTTTAAAAATGAATATTAGAATATTAAACAAAATAAAATGGCAACAACAGGAAAAATAGGAGTAACCACCGAGAACATCTTCCCGGTGATCAAGAAATTTCTTTATTCTGACCACGAAATCTTCCTCAGGGAGCTCGTGGCGAACGCAGTGGACGCGACACAGAAGATGAAGGCCCTTGCCGCCTCCGGCGACTATAAGGGCGAACTCGGAGACCTCGCAGTCCGCATCGAACTCGACGAATCGGCGAAGACCCTCAAGATCGTCGATAACGGCATCGGTATGACAGCCGAAGAGGTTGACAGATACATCAACCAGATCGCATTCTCGTCAGCAGGCGAGTTCCTTGAGAAATACAAGGACCAGCTCGGCAGCATCATCGGCCACTTCGGCCTCGGATTCTACTCCGCATTCATGGTTGCTGAGAAGGTGACCATCGAGACCCTCTCGTGGAAGGAAGGAGCAAAGGCCGTGAAATGGTCGTGCGACGGCTCTCCGGAGTATGACATGGAAGAGTGCGACAAGGCGGACAGGGGTACTGTCATCACCCTTTACATCGCGGAAGACGAGAAGGAATTTGCCGAAAAAGGCCGCATCTCAGGACTCCTGAGCAAATATTGCAAGTTCATGCCGGTTCCGGTAATCTTCGGCAAGGAACAGGAGTGGAAAGACGGCAAGTATGTCGACACAGACAAGGACAACGTTATCAATAAAGTTGAGCCGCTCTGGACCCGCAAGCCGGCTGACCTCAAGGACGAGGACTACAACGAGTTCTACAGAGCCCTTTACCCGATGGCGGAGGAACCTCTGTTCCACATCCACCTCAATGTGGACTATCCGTTCAACCTCACAGGTATCCTCTACTTCCCTAAGATCAAGAACAACGTAGAGATCCAGCGCAACAAGATCCAGCTCTACTGCAACCAGATGTTCGTGACAGACTCTGTCGAGAACATTGTCCCTGAGTTCCTTACACTCCTTCATGGAGTCATCGACTCACCGGACATCCCTCTCAATGTCTCAAGAAGCTACCTCCAGAGCGATGCCAATGTAAAGAAGATCTCCACATATATCACAAAGAAGGTCGCAGACCGTCTTGACGACATCTTCAGGAACGAGCGTCAGCAGCTCGAAGAGAAGTGGGACAACCTCAAGCTTTTCATCGAGTTCGGCATGCTCTCTGACGAGAAATTCTGCGAGCGTGCGATGAAGTTCGCCCTTCTCAAGACCACAGAAGGCAAATACTTCAGCATCGATGACTACAAGAAGGCTATAGAAGGGGAGCAGACCGACAAGGACAATAAGACAGTCTTCCTTTATGCGACAGATGTAGACAGCCAGTATGCATTCATCGAGGCTGCAAAGAACAAGGGCTACGACGTGCTCCTGATGGACTGTCAGCTTGACAGCCACTATGTCCAGCTTCTTGAAAGCAAGATCGAGAACTCACGCTTCGCACGCGTCGACTCTGACACAGTTGACAACCTCATCCCTAAGGATGACAAGTCAAAGCCTGAACTCTCAGAGGCCGAGCAGGAAGAACTCTCAGTAATGTTCAAGGCCGTACTTCCGAAGGAGAATGAATATCATGTCCAGGCGGAGAACCTTGGAGCAGAGGCTGCGCCGATCCTCATCACCCAGAGCGAGTTCATGCGCCGCTACCGCGAAATGTCGGCAATGGGCGGAGGAATGAACTTCTACGGCGAGATGCCGATGATGTATAACATCGTCGTGAATATGGAGAACCCTCTCGTGACCAAGATCATCGCAGCTGCTGCAGAGCACAAGGATGCGCTCGAAGCATTCGCGCTTGACAACGAGATCCTCAAGCAGATTACCGATCTCGCACTCCTGGCCAACGGCATGCTCAAAGGAAAAGACCTCAGCGACTTCATAGCAAGAAGCGCCAAGGTCGTAGAAGATGCATATCTGTAAGATCTATCTTATCAGGTTCAGGAACTCATTACGAGTCCTCTCATCCTTGAGAAAGATACCGCTGAAGGCCGATGTGGTAGTCACCGCATTGGCCTTTTGCACACCCCTGAGCGTCATGCAAGTGTGTGAAGCCTCGATGACGACAGCCACCCCGAGCGGGTTGAGAGTCTCCTGGATGCAGTCGCGTATCTGAGTCGTCAGCCTCTCCTGCACCTGCAGGCGTCGGGCGAACGTCTCCACAACGCGCGCGATCTTGCTCAGTCCGGTGATTGTACCATTGGGAATATATGCCACATGCGCCTTGCCGATGAACGGCATCACATGATGCTCGCAGGTCGAATACAGCTCGATGTCCTTGACCAGGACCATCTGCTGATACTCCTCCTTGAACATCGCGCTCCTCAGGATCTCAGCTCCATCCTGCTGGTTTCCATGTGTCAGGAACTGCAGCGCCTTCGCCACTCGCTCCGGAGTCTTTACAAGCCCTTCACGCTCAGGGTCTTCGCCCAGCAGCTTGAGTATTTCCTTATAATGGGCAGCGATGGCTGCAGTCGTTGCTTCGTCGTATCGCTCGTCTTTTGTATAGGCCATTTTATATGGTTTTTATGTCAAAAAGATGCTTTCTCTCAAGGTGGTATGGTACTTGCTCCATGGCACCATCGGGAAATTCATATAAATTTTGTGCAAAAATAGCAAAAAGAATATCATCATTGATTTTTTTTGTCTATATTTGCGCCCCCTTAACAGAGATTGAACGGAAAAACATTGATTATTAATAATTTAAATCTATATAACTATGTATTGGACACTTGAACTTGCATACAGGCTCGAAGACGCTCCATGGCCAGCAACCAAGGATGAGCTCATCGACTACGCAACACGCTCGGGAGCACCTCTCGAAGTAGTGGAAAACCTTGAAGAACTTGAAGACGACGGCGAGATCTACGAAAGCATCGAAGACATCTGGCCCGACTACCCAACCAAAGACGACTTCTTCTTCAACGAGGAGGAGTATTAATAGTTAACTATCTTGATTTTCAGATAGATACACTTACCAAGGGCGATTCGGAAGGATCGCCCTTGGTGCGTTTTGACCGCATCTGGCGGCATTTCGTCGAATTCAGACTTACCAAGATTTTTACCAAATAGTTACCATTAAATTTGTAACGGTAATAGTTGTATTATGAGTAAGGTGAAAATGTTACTTAAGTTAAATTTTAATAACTTAGCACCCATGAAAGGAACAAGAAAAAAAGTACGATGCCAAGTTCAAGGCGAGGGTCGCTCTGGAGGTCATCAAGGAATCGACCGTCAAGTACCAAGCAAGCTCTACATTCGTCCGGCAGATTGATTTACTAACAAGACTACGATACCTGTCTAAAAAACGGTAGTAGCATACTTAGGTTATACAATTTTGTGTCATGTATTATCCGTTATACATCTTTTTCATATTTGCCATATTAGGGGTTGGCATTCGTATAGTCTATAAATGTCTCCAGTTTCGGAGAATTAATAAATCGACACTGGTAGGGTCCCTGAAGATTGCCGGAAGGGAGCACAACAAGATTGCAATCCGTTCCGGTATCATTACCCTTCTGGTCATCATACGAGCGTATATTTTCTTTGAGCTAAACAATCAATACGGAAGCTTAGGTAATCGAATTGTCGGTGTTGTCATACTTTTCGGTTTTATTCCATTAGCTTATTATAGTGTGCAGGCGCTATTCGGAACAATTCATTTGGCAAAGGATGTCGTTGACAGTTTACAGCACTTTTCTTTATATCTGCGTCCATTTGAGGCGGATAATAGCCGCGAGTCCAAGTGGCTGGAAAAGAAGATTTGTAAAACCTTCAACAACTTCTGTAAATTATATGCAATCGGAGATCCAAATGCGATATTGCCTCCGATTGGTGCAGAGACTTTGTATGCGACGAACGACTCTTGGAAGGAGTCTGTGCACTTATTGATGATGAGAGCCAAGGTTATAGTCTTGCGTATGGGTGCATCCGAAGGCTCCGTTTGGGAATTGAATGATTGCATTGTAAGCCAGTTCCAGTACAAGACCATCTTCATTGCCACCAAAATAGATGAAATATATTCGATCAGGGAAAAGTTGGCTGATGATTCAGAGAACCTTAAGAATATAACATCTGTAGATACAGCATATGCCATATATTATAATGCACTTGATAACAAATGGCAATATATGCAAGTTCGTAATTCCCGAGATATAAGGGACTTATGTGAGATGTTCAAAAGGTATTGTCCTGAATATAGGGAGCTGTATCATCTTTACAAAGAGCAAAAGAAATCTTTGCTGTATGATCTGAGATCAGAAAAGATTCCGGAATCGGTCAAAGAAATTAAATTTGAGTTAGGTTTTGTCATGAATCCGGTGATGTACATGTATGCCAATCATTGGAATTGGAAATTCTGGATCATTCCTATGATGATATACATGGCTATCCCTATATTTTATTACACAGGACATACATTATTAAGTTGCGTCTGTGTCATTTTATTCATGTGGCTAGGAAGATATGCCGCAAGAATATCCTGGTTGTCGAGAATTTGGCCAGACATGCGTACCTATGAAGATGAAAACGCAGGTATCAGACTCCTGATGTTTGATTACTTTATAGGGTATTTCATATTTGTGGCTAGCATGACTGCTTTTACTTGGGTGATTGCACATCTATGACATTCCGGAGGAAGTTTACATTCCTACTCATAAACAGTAGCCACAACCCTGTGTGAACCGCCATGGTTGCGGAACTCGCAGAGGTTGATGACGCTGCAATTGAAAAGACAGATACCTTCGAAACGCTGCCTCTATGCGATTTATTGCTTTATATCAACTTCGGCGCAGATATTCAGTCTGAACTTATATTTTTCTCTGAATTCCTGACATGTTTCCTTCATTGAGTAATTGAACTGCGGATGTGCCTTGTTTGCTGCAGTTGCAACCCTATATCTGAAGTCCTCCAAAACGTGATTCTGCGAGAAAATCTGGATTGTACTCTCCAATTGTGAGATAGCCTTTTGTCTCCAATTCGCCATCTGATCTTTCAATTCGATGAAATGAATATCCTCCTTTGGAGACTTGTCTGGAGTGTAGATCATGGCATCGCACATACTGACATCCTGTCCAAGAGTGTCCTTGACGATAATGTTATGATCTACCGGAACAAATTGCACCAAAACATTTGCAGGATTGCTCACTTCTGCAATAATCAGGCTTGGATCATTTGTAGTGAAGGCCATTCTATTATCATCGGACAAGCCAAATGAGGAATCATTTCTTGCCGCTTCTGTGTGATATTTCGGATCAAAGAAATTTATATCCATTACATCTCCTCCACATCAAGCAGATCATTAAACATATCATTTGTCTGAGCCAAAGACATATTCAGATAATTGCTGTCTGACGGTAATCCTCCTCTCATTGGCAACAGCATCACTTCTCCATCTTCTGTAATCTGATAAATGTTCAGTTTGTCGGCATCAATATACGCATCCTTGCATACGATATTAGTCATTGCATTGGCTGTTTCCTCCTTGTTGTTTGAGGCGCTGTATATTGATGACGCTTTGACTGCAAGTGTCAGATAGTCCACAATATATGGACTATGAGTAGTAAGGAAAAGACGATTGCCCTCCAAACGATTGCACTGAGCTATCAGATAGTACAGAACCTCTTTCTGGCTTGTTGGGAAAAGGTTCTGTTCAACCTCCTCTACAATGTTTATAAAATATGAGTAACCGTATTTCTTAGAAAGATTGCTTAGCATTGCATCCTTCACTTCTTCTGAAAGATCTTTAGACATAATGCTTTCAACTTCCTTGCGGAGTTTCTGCTTCTCCTCATTGGTCAGTTGAGTGTCTTTCTTCTCAATGATCAGGTCGGTGAGATATTTCGATACAAGGCACAACGGCAGCAATGACTGATATCCGCTTGAAGATTCGGATACTCTTATTCTGAAGTTCTTTCCATTAAGCCATGAAATCTTATTCAACTGGTCATATTCAAATGATACCGGACGTGAAGACAGAGGCAGGTTGAATTCCTTTAACTTACCTTTAGCCATTTCATAATCATCAAGGAATGCCAGAAGGTTTTCAGGAAGACCCTTCAACGCACCAGGCTTTTCGGATGCGCTTAATATGTTTCTCTCAGCAGGAATATACTCGATTTTCGGTACAGTGAAATCAACTCCATTTGTAAATGAAAGATTCATTTTCTGGTCCTTGTACTCAAAAGTATAATGCTTGCCTTGATATTTCAGGTATGTATCCTCATGGAAATATGATGAGATCCTATGGAACTCACAAAACTTCTTGTTTGCGAATTTTCCACGTGTTATCTGAGATTCTGTTAGGTTATGCCTTACCAGACTCTTCTCCAGCCAAGAGAACATTGAAAAAAGTTTTGCCAATGAACTCTTTCCTGTACCTTGCGCACCGATGACTACAGTGAACTTCCCGATCTCAACATCAGCAGATGAAATCGGACCAAAGTCTTTGATTATAAGGCGTGTTGTCATAAAATGATCAGTTTTATTGCAAAAATAGCATTTTTTCTGCAAGTCGGCAAAAAACGTTATTACTGCAGGGGGTTCCAGTCTTTGACGCATCTCAGGCTGGTTGCTGTTGAGGAGATGGTGACGTATTTGTTCTGGAAAAACCACGTGATGCCGTCATCGTAGTACAGGTCTCCTCCGAGGCTTCCGTGTGAGTAATATGAGCAGCTGAGGATCACATGGCTGCCCCACCATGATCCAGGACAATACAGGGACATCATCGCCGCTTCTCGCACATTTGGCACGCGGTATCCCTCAGGACAAGGCGAATTGCCCATCTCTATGTCTCTCTTCAGCGTTGCGTAACCGCTATCATATGTGATGAATGAGTCATCGGTCTCAAATCCGTAGTATGTACGGCTGCTCTCTCCGTGTTCGTTGTTAGGGATGAGCTCATGGCTGGTGTAGAAACGGACCGACTTGTAATTCATGTTCGACAGGTCGAATCTGTAGACGCCGCTTCCGACATTCTCCATGACCATCATCGGAGTCGGCACATTGGCACCCTTGTCCGCGATGGAGCTCTCTGTAGGATCCTCCATGCCCAGGTTTCTCAGACATCTGACACTGTTAGGAGCCTGCTTCTCCCACTCCTTGCCATATCCGGACACCGACACACCCTCCTCGGCCCAAAGCATGTCAGGCCAATACTTGTCCACATACTGACCGGCATTTGTGATGGTAGTCTGATTGCTGCATACGATATGGTTGCGCCACTGCCACTTTCCGTCAACTCTCGAGTTAGGCAGTGAAGCCAGAGCTGTCGGATAAAGCTGTGCATCGCTTTCCATGCCCAGGTCACCCATATAGAGGGCATAGATCTGCTGAAGCGAGCCTATGTACCATCTGACCTCATCCGGATCGATATATCCATTGCCGTTGTTGTCCCTGTTTCTTGCAAGTACGCCATATCGCATGCACTCCATGCCTTCCTTCAGGAAAGTGTTCTGCCTGTTGTCGGCCAGATTAGGCTGACTGAAGTCCAGATATGAATCCCATCTTTCTCTCTGCTCCTCGCTCTTGAATACTCCGTTGCTGAACAGATTCCACAGACACGCAGTGTTGTAGAGGCCGTTATCCACGGAATTATTGCCGAAATCCACATTCCTGAAGCTGTCGTCATTCTCATAGAACGTGAGTCCGTCCTCCCTGGTCTCATCCACAACCTCGCATCCGAATGCAGTCTTCAGCCCGGCATTGTCGATGTTGTATGGCGTCTGGATGGAACGCTGCCTGAACGTGAAGATGCTTCCCGTGACCGAACTCTCGCCGTCTTTGCTTGTCCTCGTGTTGCAGAGAATGTGCATCAGCCTGTTAGGCCTGTTCACAAAATCCTTCCATGAAATCGCGATCTGCTCCGTTGGGTGGGTCTCATAGTAATACTCGTTGACAAATGCGGTGACATAGATATAGTAATCGCCGTTGCTGTCCGGCAGGAACCGGCTCCTGTTCACCCCGGTGAATCCGTTATCCTTGTATTCCTGATAAAGACTTTTCTCCTTCTTGATGAAATCTATCAGCTCCACGATGTTCATGAGCCTTTCGCTGCTTCCCTGCTCGATCAGCATCTCGTTTTCGTCTCCCGGATATGTCCTGTTGTCCAGCGAATAGCTTCCGCCCTCCGTCTCATTGACGAGGAAAGACACCCATTTGTAATCAAGGTCACTGAGGTTATATCCGCCTCCGGTCAGCTCAGGAGTGCCTTCCCTTCCGAAAGGAGTCTTCACATAGAAGGTGATCTGGTCTATGTCGACATCTTCCGCCTTGAATCCGAACACCCTCTGTCCATAATGGGCGTCAAAGGTGAAATTGGACTCAATGGCAGAATATACATGTCCGGTCGCTCCGGACTGGTTCTCCTTCTCTTCCTCCACCTCAACCCTGATATTCTCCACGCCATGGATAGTTATGTTGTATGTGTAGTGCGTGTTCCTCCGTATGTCGTAGTCGTTCAGGTCCTTGCCGAAGTTGCCCAGATGAATGTAGTACACCACGTCTCCGATAAGCTCCTGCATTCCGGTGTCTTCCGTGTCGACCTTCATGTGAAGCTCGCCGTGGATCTCGATGTAAGTGGCATCCTCGGGAGCATTGAGCCACATGCCCTGCGCAAGATCATAGCTTCCGTCAGCATCCTTGATGCGCTGGTCCCTGAGATGATAGGCATTGACCTCATTCTTGAGATTGCCGCTTTCCCTGTTCTCCAGAGTGTAGAACGAACAGGTCGCCCCTGTAATGAATCCCTGAGCATTGGTGGACTGGGTGTCGAACAGCACCTCGCTGTCATAATATCCGGCATCATCATAGTCTGCATCGTCACTGAGCCTCAGTACGTTACATCCTGCAGGCAGCTTCCTGATCTTGCATGACTTAGGAATGAAGGCCTTGAGCATCTCGTCGTCCGCAAGCTTCACATTCACAGTGACCTTCGCGTCGAGCCTCTCGAGATATACCGTGCCACCTTCAACAGCGGAAGCCGTCACCCTCACCCCTGAGAGCTCTCCCACCATAGGGAAGTATCCGTTCCTGGAAGTGGTGTGCTGCATCATTTCCACAGTCAGTCCCTCCAGCTCCTCCAGCGTGCCGACAGCGCCCAGACGGTCCGAAGATATGTTGAGCATGTCCTCGTCGAGGTTTGCGACAATATAGAGCGTGGCGCCGGTGGTCTGCGGAGACTTGATACGGACGGTGCCGGTCGTCTTGCCCGCATCCGTCGTCTTGACATACCAGCAGTTCATGTCTGCCGAAATGACCTCATTCATGTTGTCCAGACGATTATCCTTGTTGAAATAGTGAGAATATATCCTCTGCCCGTCCGGCGTGAAGATGAACACGAACATATTGAGCACCCTGGACTCCTGTGTGATGTCCAGAGTGGCCTTGGTGCTGATGCTCACAGGATCGAAATCGACATGGCCGAAATCCACATTCATCCACACCTCTTCCCCTGACAGAGCCTCCTCTTCCCACAGCTCCTCACGAGCGCAGGAAATCAGCGAGGCCGCCAGCAGGACAGCTGTCAATATGTTCAAGATATATCCTTTCATCTCCGACATCAATTAAAGCTTACATCACCTCCGCCGTTCTCCCAGTCCTTCACCTCAAATGTGAAATGTCCGGTGTTTTCGTTGAATGACGCAGTCACAAGTATATTTATGAAGTCATTCCTGTCTATCTCCTCGACATCATACGCCTGACCGTCCTGGTCGCTGATGGTCCTCAGCGCTATGTCATACCTGTCAAGTCCTGCATTCTCCAGTTCATATAGATAGAACCTTGTGTTGGTTCCCGTCGATCCTGTTCCTGTAACACTGCCGTTGTTGCTTACCTGTAGATACATGTTGTTGTTAGAGGAAGAAGACCTGATGGACAGGTAGTTGACACTGTCGTATCTGTATTGGTTGAACGTGAATGCATACTTCGCGTCGAGCAGGGAGTTGAGCGATATGCTGTTGCTGCTGGTCTGGGCCATGTAATACCCGGTCTGATTGGCGCCCTGCAGGATCTCAGGAGTTCCGATGTAATATTGATTTCCCGACAGCCCGGTATTGTCCAGTGCCCACACATATTCCTTCGATATCTCCGTCCCCACAGCCAGCTGGCTCAAAGTTCCGGACTCCACCTTGCTGCTTCCGGCCTTCAGATACCTGCCCCTGCGGGCATTATATATCAGATAGTGTCCTTTGCCGATGCCGGAAGGCGAGTTGATCGCCGTGGTGCTCTTCACCTTGAATATGTCCGACTCGCCGTATCCGAGTCCGAGGGAGTAGCTGTATTGCTCGTCGTCAGCCTCCTTGCGGCTCTCGAGGATATATGCATCGAAGATGACCTCGGTAGACTTGCCGGCAATGACGACAGGGGAGGCCTCGGATGCATCGAACGGAGTGATTGCGTGGCTGTGTGCCACATTGATTGAAGTCCTTTCGGACAGCTTGCCCTTGTTGTGGAAAAGATATGCCCGGGTCTGCGTGAACAGGTCGCTGAAGTCGAGGCTTCCCACCTTCAGCTCCTCGTCACTCTGGTTCTCGATTGCGATCTTGATGCGCGAATAGGTGCGGAGCAGCTCGCCCTCGATCACATTGGTTCCCGGATGCAGCTCGATTTCCTTAACGAGAGTAAGAGGCTGAGGCACCTTCGGGCAGAGGCCCTCCTCCGAGGCCAGGCGGAAATTGAAGAAGCTCTCCGCATAGGTGCTCGTGAAATTCTCCAATACCCCCGAAGTGTTCAATATGTTGCCGACAGTGCTGCTGAACCCGTCCAGTCCGGCATATGTCTTCACGCCGTTCTCGCCGTCGTCAGCCGTATGCGCCGAGTAGTTCGCCACCACCATCAATGTGTATTTTCCATGCACGAAGTTTCCGTCAAAGGACATGTATGCCTCCGCCGGCTCATCCTCTCCGCTAAGGTCCAGGTCCTTCACGGCGACCAGGCGGCTGTCCTGCAGCAGGAATGCAGTCACCCTGTAGAGATACCTTCCGTCCACGGCTCTCTCCCACTGTGACCATTCCTGATAAGGGTCGGAAGCGCTTTTCGTATCCAGGCTTATGGACAGGGTGGCATCCGGCCCGGACTCCGGCCGTGCCGTGCCGCCTCCGTCTTCTTTCTGGCAGCACAGCAGCAGAAGACCTGCTGCAATCGCAAGGATTATGTTCGTAAGCCTATTCATTGAAGTCTATATGATGATGCGAATCTCTTTCGTTCCATTCCGCTATGCTGAGCTTCAGGTCTATGCTTGTAGAAGAGATCTTGATGTTGAACGTATGCCTGTATCCCGGCTTGAGCGAAACCTCCGGCAGGCCCACGCTGAACACCTCTGAGCCTCCGGTCTCTGTCGTGAAGCACAGCTTGAGGGACTCAGGCCCCTTCAGCGTCTGCGGTATGGTCAGTATCCATCCGTCATTGTCTGTGTATATGTCGCCGTTTCCCGCTGTCGCGGCCGACTTGTATGCTGTAGCGGCGGCGCCGCTTGTTATTGTCATAGGATTGACCGGTGCCCAGTAGTACATCCTGCTCCCTACAGGATTAGGAGTGCTCTCGGGCCATAGTATAGAACTTTCATAGTTCAAAGTGCTGCTGGTATAGAAGCCGGTCGCTTCCGCATTCTCCAGCCAGCATGCGGTAAGCCTGTCGCTGACACCGCTTTCCGCGAAGATGTAGGTGAATCTTATGGCAGCCAGGGTATGGCTGAAAATCAGTTTCACAGGATTTTCGCTGGCCGCCTTCAAGGTCCTTGAAGCAACCATCATGTCATGCTGGGCCAGCTGCGAGTCATATACGACAAGAAACCTGTCCACGCCGGAACCCGGCTGCAGCGTGACCTTGCTTTTAGGGAAATATGCCCTGAATCTGTAGTCGGAACCGTCCACCCAGTATTTTCCTTCTCCCTCATAGTTCCAGTAGCTCTGGTCTCCCAGAGGATCATTGAACGGATTGCCGTCCTCTTTCTCCCACCACCACAGATCTGCATCCTCGAAGATGTGCTCTGTGGTTCCTTCATATGTATAGGCGCCGAAGACGCCGATCTTCTCAGCACCGTCCTCGTCCTGCGTGCAGGCATCCCTTAGGTCGGTATACGTGCCTATGAGAGCCTTGGTGCCTTGAAGGTCTGACGACGATATGTCCCATTGGATGACCGCCTGCTGAGCCGGCAGGGAAGCCTTGGAGCAGGAAATACAAAGGAGTATCGAGTGCAGCCCGAGGACTGCACCCGCAATTACTCCCTTGACGTCATATGAGATATATCGTTTCAGCATTAGAGTCTGACCTCGATTACGCCACCGTCATACCAGTCCTCTGTGTTCGGACCGAATGAGATGATGTCCTTCTTCTCAGTGTCAGTTGTGTAGTACAGTCTGTAAGTGTATCTGTATCCGAGCTTCCATTCAGTGACAGGAGTGTCTGCAGGATAAGTGTTGAGCTGTACAGTCTTTGTTTTCACATTTTCGTCAACCTTATACTGGATCTCAGCGACAACATCGTTTGCAAGGGTCTGAGGCATGAGGAGGAGAGCATGTGATACATCACCGTCTGTAGTGCCGTCAGCAGCGGCAAGAGATGAAACATACTGAGCCTCGATAGGGAAGAGGATCTCGCCGTTGAAAGAAACATATGAGTCTTCCTTTGAGTCAGCGACTGTCCATGTCGGCTTTACATTGCCGTTCTCTCCTCTTACATATGCAGAAGCATCAGTTCCTTCATCTATGTTCTCCTTGAAAGTACCCTTGTTCTTCGCACTCTTGAGAGTGATCTTCATGAGGGTGATGTCCTCAGTCACGCCTACGTCCTTCTTCAATGAGAAATGGATGGAGGTGAGGGCGTGCTGGAAAGTCAATGGAATACCGCTGTATGCGTCAGCCGTATGGTTCATGTTGGCAGCTGTCTTGTTTGCGGCACGCTGGCTGAACATGAGGTCGAAATGCTTCGCAGGATCAGAAGGCACTGTGAAGTCGGCAATGGTAAGACCGTCTGCTGCGTATGCAGGGGTTACGGATGCATTGACAGCCTCCATGTCTGAAGGAGACACTGCCGCGAATGACATCTTCACATTGTCAGGCCAGTAGTAGTATGTATTGTCATCCTTCTTAGGAGCCCATGAGTCGACCATGTTGTCATAAACGAGAGCCTGTCCGTTGAACTCTGTAGCTGTTGCTGAAGCCCATGATGTGAGGTCTCCTTCGTGCTGTACTGCAAAGATCTTGAAGCTCTCCTCTCTTGGGTAAGAGTAGGTGACCTGACTACCGTAGCTGTAGTCGGTCATCTCGCCATAGACATTGGCCTTTGTGTTCACGTTCCTGCTTGTGACAGGCGAGTCAAATGTAACAAGAGTCCTGCCGGTCACGCCGGTCTTTTCCTCTTTCACACATCCTGTCATTGCGATTACAGCAATGGCAGCCAAGAATAATTTAGTTTTCATTGTTTTGATAAATAAATGGTTGATTATTGATTGTTAAAAGTTTACATTGGTACGTCGCTGATCTCGTCCTTCCATCCGTCCACACCCGGCCTCATTCCTCCGGTGCCGTCCGGCTTCGTGATCTCTATCTCCCGCTCTATCAGTATCCACTGCTTCTCCTTGACCGTCGGTGTGTCGAACATGTCCGTGATGTCTATCTCCTCTGTCTGATAAGAACCGTCTGTCTTCAGGAAGTCCAGACTCAGCGTGGTATTCTGCCCGTATATCTTGCCGAACGTGTTGAATGTCGCATACAGCACCGCCGTTGATGCCTCGGGACCGGTGTTTCTCTTCACATTCGCAGCCTTCATCTGGAAGAACACCTGCACAGGATCCGTCTCCACCATGCCCCCGTGCCTGTTCATCATCGAGGAGCCCGCCATGCCGCTCATCCTCGCCGAGGCCGATGTCGCCCAGCTGATTCCCTTTATCTTCAGCTGCAGGAAATAGCTCAAAGCGATGCTGCCTGCCCTGAAATGCTCTCCCTTGTCGTTATATAAAGTGTCTACATGCTGGGAATATCTTACATTCACCACATCGCACATGTCATAGAACATATGGTCCGGCTCTCTCATCGCCACTCCGTCCGCAGGGTCCGTATAAGCATGCATGCTGCTGTAGTCATACATGTTTCTTATCTTGGTGGAAGGCAGTCCCACCTCGTGGATGACGAGGCTGTACCTGCCCACAGGAGCCGCTATGTATCCGTCTATATATCTTCCGCCCTCATCCTGTCCGTTGCCTCGGAGAATGTACTCCATCAGGACCTCTCCCGTCTGAGGGTCTGCCAGCGCCGCGCGGAGGTTTATCGGAGGGCGGTATTCAGGCCTGTCGTAAGCCTCATTGTATATGCCGCAGGTCACATTCCTTATCTCCTCGTCAAGATATACGCGGATATAATGGTTGTCCTTAGGGTCTGTCAGGATCCTGTGCTCGCACGACGCAAGTACAGACATCAGGGCAAAAGCCGCAAGCATATGACCGATTGACACTGTCCGCCTCATGACTTACCTCCCGCTCTTGTATCTCACCGTAATCGGTATCACCAATGATATCTGTGCCTTTGTCGGGCCCCAGTAATGCCATCTTCCGACCTCCGAAGGATCTCGCCACAGGATTTCATAATCCTCGCTCGGAACATATCCCCTGAATGCTATCGACGCATATCCTGCTGACACAGAGAACTCCAGATTCAGCTTCTGCCTCTTGCCTATTGGCATCGCATAGCCATAGCTCAGCCCGGCACTCCAGAACTCTCCCTGGCGGCAGATGGACCTCTTGTGCTCGAAGTCATATTTTCCCGACTCTCCGTACACGCCGAGGAAATGCCCCCTCATCTGGGGAGCGGACCATACCCTGGCCTCGGTGCCGATGCTCAGGAAGCGCAGGCAGAATTCATTGTCCGCCATGCCCCAGGTCCACCACGGTGCCTGGTGATAATACAGGATGGACATCCTCTCCTTGAACAGAGGCACCTCTATCGAGAAGTTCAGCATGGAAACCACATCATACAGCATGTTCGTCTTCAATGCAAGGATAAGCTTCTCCTTTTCCAGCACTTCAGGCTCCTGCACGACTTCCGGGAACTCT
This sequence comes from Bacteroidales bacterium, assembly GCA_017473705.1. Classification (GTDB taxonomy): domain Bacteria; phylum Bacteroidota; class Bacteroidia; order Bacteroidales; family UBA932; genus Cryptobacteroides. The sequence goes on from JAFUJQ010000023.1 coordinate 45,188, forward strand.
CTGAATATCGGAGACTCTATCGCCGGGGCGCAGGCTGTCATGGTCAGCTGAGGCAGCGGAGCGATCTCCGGCATGTCCTTCTTCAGTTCGATCTTCTGCCACGCCGCAGTCCACTTGGCATAGCGCAGATGCGGCAGGATCTCGGTCCTGATGTATTCCCACGGCCTTCCTCCGTTGAACCTTCTCATCCTTGCCTCCCTCTGGTCGTCATTGATCCTCCGGTCCTCAAGAATCGAGACCAGCTCCTCCTTGTCCTCGTATGGATAGCTTTCCTTGACCATCTCTATCAGTCCTTCCCAGTTTTCCGGAGTCGGGTCTATCTTGATCCTGTCCTCGGAGACTCCTTTCCCTGGAGGCAGATGCCTCAGCAGATATTCCCTGGCATTGCGTCCTCGCTCGGCCGCAAGCCTCCTGTTGATGCGCAGCGGGCCTTCCGGAGAGGCGTATGAATAGATGATTATGCTGTCGATGCGTGGCGAACGCTCCAGATATTCCTTGACCATTGGGAGCACCCTCGCGTTGCTCATGTAGTCTTCCTCTATGGTGGAGACATTGAGCGGATAGGCTATCCTCAGGTGCACAACTACAGAAGTATCAAGGACTTGTGGCCCTGGTACCTCATCTGCTTTCAGAGTAAATGCCCAGCTCAGCAGAAATAATGTTCCTATGATCAGGTAGCGGTGCAAACGTTCGGAAATAAAGAAAACGTACAAAATTAGACAATTTTACTCTTATTTACAATATAAAATGCACTTGGAACGATGCTGAGATGTAACTTTCCGTCTAATCTGACTCAAGTTTGAAATTCACCCGAAAATAATCCCCGTTCGCAGAAAAATACGGGTTGTCCGTAGAGTATTATTTTCTATCCAAATGGGGGGGGTAGGATAAAAAACTGATAAATTTCTTTTGATGTTTGTATTAAAAAGTCTATATTTGCAGTCGGTAAAAGACCGCTTTTTGCGAAGTAGAGCGCAAGCTTCTGAGTATCAGCGGCATAAGTGTGTGATGTTTAACAAATTTCTATTATAATTTTATGAGAAAACTGACTATGTTTGTCGTTTCGCTGCTCATGATGAGCGGCGTAGCGTCTGCGCAGCAGCAGAGCAAGAGCGATGAGACTCTCGAGTTTCGTCCTCATTGGAGCCTCAGGGCTCAGGGCGGTGCCGGTTACACCATCGGTGAGACATCGTTCGGCGAACTCCTCTCTCCGGCTGCACAGATTTCAGCTGCATACAACTTCCATCCAGCGATGGGAGTTCGTGTAGGCTTAAGCGGTTGGCAGGCTAAGGGAGCGGTTGTGGTTGCAGATGACTACAGCTTCAACTACGCTCAGCTCAGCGCCGACTATGTCCTTGACCTTGCAAACCTCATCGGAGGTTTCAAGCACGACAGGATCTGCAGTCCTTACATCTTCGCCGGTATTGGAGGTGCTTATACCTTTAATAATAAAGAGGCGGAGCAGATCAAGAACGAGAATCCTGGTTCACTCCTTAACTTCAATGAAACACTCCCATTCTTTGTTGGTCGCGCCGGTGCAGGTGTTGACTTCTGGGTTGCCAAGAACCTTTCACTTGGTCTTGAGGCAAATGCAAACTGCTACTCAGACAAGTTCAACTCAAAGAAGGCATTCGACGACATGCTCGCTGACTGGCAGTTCAACGCACTCCTCGGTGTGAAGTATCGTTTCGGTGGCAACACCCGTCCTTCACAGGCATATGCAGACAAGGTTGCTGCTGAGGAAGCTGCAAGACTCGCAGAGGAAGCTGCAGCAAAGGCTGAGGCAGAAAGACTCGCTGCCGAGAAGGCTGAGGCAGAGAGACTCGCCGCAGAGAAGGCTGAGGCAGAGAGACTCGCCGCTGAAAAGGCTGCTGCCGAGAAGGCTGCCGCTGAGGCTGCTGCACACGCAGCAATGGCCGCTGAGAACTCACAGAACGTATTCTTCTCAATCGGTTCTGCAGTGATCACCAAGGCTGAGGATAAGAAGCTCCAGACTCTTGCAGAGTGGATGAAGGCAAACCCTGACTTCACAGTAGCTGTGATCGGATACGCTGACAAGGGAACAGGTTCTGCAGGCATCAATGCAAAGATCGCTGACAAGCGTGCAAAGGCAGTTGCAGACAGACTCGTTAAGCTCGGTGTTCCTGCAGAGCGCGTAGAGGTCGCTTCATATGGTGACACTCAGCAGCCGTTCGAGCAGAATGACAAGAACCGTGTTGTTATCTGTACACTTGAATAACGGGAATATATTAGAGTAGAAAATTATTATTCATTATTTATTTAATTAACTTACACTTTTTTATGAAATCTATTTTCACTAAACTTAGCGTACTCCTCGCTTGCGGAGTATTTGCTATGGTTGGCTGTACTGATTTCTCAGAGGACATCAAGGGCGTTGACGGAAAGGTTGACGTTACCAACTCAGAGGTTGCTCAGCTCAAGGATGCTGTAGAGGACCTCGACAAGAAGCTCTCTGAGCAGTACGCTACTAAGGAGGAGGTAGAGGAGCTTGCTTCTACCATCTCAGACCTTCAGGATGCCCTTGCGGCAGCTGAGAAGGAGCTTCAGGATGCCATCGACGCAAAGGCTGACAAGGCTGTAGTCGAGGAGGCAATCAAGAATGCAACTGACGCAATCGCTGGTCTTCAGACAGCTCTCGATCAGGTTGTTACTGACAACGCTGCCCTCCAGGATGCTGTTGCAAAGCTCACAGAAAGAGTAACTGCAGCTGAGACTGCTCTCGCTGAGGCGCAGGAGGCACTCAAGACTGCTGAGGGTAATATCGAGACACTCATCGCTGACCTCGACTTCGCACTTGGCGAAATCAAGCGTCTCCAGAGTGACATCACTGACCTCCAGACAGAGCTTGGAAACTACAAGGCTGAGGTTGACGCAGAGCTCGAGAAGATCAGGACAAGCATCTCTGACCTCAACACAAAGCTCAACGCTGAGATTGATGCCCTCAAGGCTGCAATCGCTGACGCTGCAACTAAGGACGATGTTCAGAACCTCCAGAACCAGATCGACGACATCAACAAGCTCCTCGAGTCTAAGGTAGACCAGCAGGTAGTAAAGGATATCGAGGCTCAGATCGAGGCTATCAAGAAGCAGATCGAGGCTATCAACGAGTGCGAGTGCGAGGGTGAGTGCCAGTGCGACCCTTCAGTATTCGAGGCAAAGATCGCTGCTCTCGAGCAGACAGTTGCCGAGCTCAAGGCGAAGGTAGATAGCCTTGATGGTGAGGAGACTACTCCAGGCACAGACAACGACACCATCTATGATGACGCAGCTCTCAAGGCTACAATCGCAGCTCTCGAGGCTAAGATCGCAGCCCTCGAGGAGGCAATCAAGAGCCTCAAGGACAGCGACACCATCTACGATGACACATTGCTTAAGGACAAGGTAGCTGACCTCGAGGAGGCAGTTCAGGATCTTAAGGACAAGCAGCAGGCTGGTTATGACGACCAGGAACTCAGAGACAGGATCGAGGTTCTCGAGGGTATCGTTGCAGGTCTTAAGGACAACGACACCATCTATGACGATGCAGAGGTTATCGCTAAGCTTGAGGCTCTCGAGCAGGCAATCAAGAACCTCGCAGGTCAGGATAACAGCTACGACGACACAGCTCTCAAGGCTGAGCTCCAGAAGCTTGCTGATGCATTCGATGCATTCAAGAACTCACTCCCTGAGGATCAGGACACTAAGTACGATGAGGAGATTGCTAAGCTCGAGCAGGCAATCAAGAATCTCGTAGACAACGACACAGTATACGACGATGCTACTCTCAAGGCTGCTCTCGAGGAGCTCCAGAAGGCATTCGAGAACCTCGTTGACAAAGATACAATCTATAACGATGCAGAACTCAAGAAGACAGTAGCAGAGCTTAACAAGGCTCTTGCTGAGGCAACAGCTGAGTACAAGGCTCTCGCAGCAGGTCTCCAGGAGCAGATCACAGCTCTCGGTGACAGACTCACTTCACTCGAGGGTGCAGTTGAGAACCTCGCACAGGAGCTCAGAGGCATCGTTATGGTTCCTGAGATCCTCGTAAGCGGAACTCCAGCAGTTGAGTTCAAGTCACTCGCATACGTACCTATGGCAGCTGACAGCGACGTCTTCGTTGACGCTGAGGAAGCTGCTGAGTATGAGATTATCGGTTCAAACGAGACCGCAGCTTACTACCACTTCAACCCATCTAACTTCGACATCAAGGCTGCTACATACTCTGTAGTATCAACTAAGGTTGAGACAAGAGCAGCTGCCGAGCCAGTTGCAACTGTAGGTGCAGTTGTAAAGGATGGTGACAAGGTAAAGGTTACTCTTCTCCGCGACAAGGGTGCTGACAACATGTTCGCTCTTGCTGCAACTCTCAACAACGGTGTTGTTATCTACTCAGACTACGCACTCGTACTTGACGATCAGGTTACTGCTAAGGACCTCGTTATCGTTGACAACAACGACGTAGCTCTCTATACTACTCTTGCTGAGACTGAGGCTGCAACAGAGCAGATATCTCTCACTTCAGAGGATCAGTTCAGCTTCGCTGACTATGTCAAGGCTATCGATCCATTCTACGCTTCATTCGGTCTTGAGTACAAGTACTCACTCGTATACGGTGACATCGCTGTAGAGGCTGACGGTAAGGCTGACCTCAAGGGTGGCAACGGCGTATCTATCGTAAAGGTAGAGGCTGTTTACGGAACAGACGTTGTTCGCCGTGCATACGTTAAGATCTATGTGAACTATGTTGAGCCAGTTCTCCCTGGTATCTATTACGATGCATACGCAACAGCATCAGTAGAGGCTAAGCGCATCGCATTCGAGGTTAAGGACATCTACGTATGGGCTAAGGCACTCAAGGATGAGCCTAACACTATCGAGATTCTCAAGGAGGTTGTATGCATCCTCAACAAGATCGGTGAAATCCAGATGAGCGACGATCTCCAGGTTCAGAAGAACTACCTCATCAAGGCTGAAGTAATGAAGGCTTACGAGCTCCTCAACGGTGTTCCAGGCTTCGTTTACAAGTATAAGGAGTTCTCTGGTGAGGGTCATGCAAGAGTAAAGGTTGAGGTTCTCCCTGAGGTTATGTCAGTAGCAGAGCTTAAGGCTGTCCTCAACATGATCGAGGAGCAGTATCCGGAGGCTAACATTGTTGATGACTTGGCACAGGCAGTAGAGAAGTTCATTCCAGAGTCTCTCAAGACTAACTTCCTTGTCAGCGGCATTCTTAATGCACTTAAGGGCTTCAATCTTGCTGATATCCTTGAGAATGAACTCGTAGTCAACCTCCTTGAGGCAGGACAGGCAGTTGCTGAGAAGCTCGGCACTTCAATCCTCGACTACGACAAGATCAACGCTTTCCTTGAGAATGTAATCAAGAACACAGTAGGTGAGAACAAGTACGGTGAGGTTGCAGCTAAGCTTGCAGCTGAGGCTAAGGCAAGAGCAGCAGCAGAGGAAGCTATGAAGGCTAACTTCAACGCAGCTAACGACCAGCTCTTCGCTAACTTCCAGAACGGTACTTGGGGTCAGATCTATGACTTCCTCAACGTAGACCTCAACCTCGACAACGAGATCGTGGCATCTATCCTTGAGAAGCTCCAGCTCACTGAGGAGGTTACAATGTTCAAGGAAGTACTCGGCCAGATCACTCAGAAGGCAGAGGACCTCGTGAAGTACACTTATGAGACTGAGGACGTTGTTTACGACGTTACAGTTGAAAGAACTGTAGTAGAGTAATAACTCTTCTATATTTAGTGGGCAGGCAGCAAGCACTGCCTGCCCACTTTAAATTTATTATTTGTAGTTAGTGTTATTTGGTGAGTAGCAAACGTCAATTGTAAAGTCAATCGTAGTGAAGGTGTCTGTAAAAATAAAGTTCATAATTGCTGTAATCGTCCTGTTTGCAGCCAAGACAACAATGAACGCTCAGCGCATCGCCTTGACGAGCAACCTCCTCGAAGATGTTGTTCTCACGCCGAACATAGGTGTGGACGTAGTCATAGCGGACAGACAGTCCCTCACGTTCGATACAAGTTTTTCACCATACAAATTATCACCAAAATTTCACAATAAGCGTATGGCCTTCAGAGCAGGCTATAAATACTGGCTCAACCAGGCCTTCTACGCTCATTATATTGGTTTTGATGCCTTGGCATCATCATCCGAAGTCGGCATAGGCAAGCACAGCTTCCGCGACGAATATGTCGGCATCGGTGTTGGATACGGATACTCATTCATACTCGGAAAGAGGCTGAACATAGTCCCAAGCATTGGAGTGGGAGTCGCCTATGGACAGACCTTCGAGGGATATGACCACATGGTCAGGCCGGGAGTCGGAGTCGAAGCGACCGCAACGACAGGCTTCAAGCCGATACTTACAAGACTTGCCGTAACCATACAATATGTATTGAAATAAGTAGATGATTGTACGAGTAAATAAACTGTCTGCTGTTCTTCTCTCAGCGCTTTTCTTTATCTTAGGCTCTGTATTCTTCCAGGCCTTCGGTCAAGACAACATCCGCGTGCAGGGTAAGATCACAGATGTGGCTACCGGGGAACCGATCGCTGCTGTCAACGTCATTGACAACGGTTATGTGGTCGCGTATTCTGACATCGACGGTAACTACTCCTGCACAGTGTCGCGCAGTGCAGAACTCATCTTCTATTCGGGACAGTACGAGGAACTGACCGTAAAGGTCGACAACCGTCAGGTCATCAACGTCCAGATGCAGGTCCTCACCATCGAGCTCAACGAGGCAGTCGTCACAGCAAGCTTCAGCAACACCACTGTATACGTCGAGCCGTCAGACCTCCAGATCGTAGGAGACCACTTCATCCTCAAGACATCTGTCCGCATCCCGAAAAAGCAGTTCGACCTGAACAGCCGCTTCATCTTCCAGCCGTGTCTCTACAACGCGACACTCAAGGACACGACATTCTTCCGCCCTGTAGTCATCGACGGTGAGAACTACCACATCAACCAGCAGCGCTACTTCGGCTTCGACGGCTCGAAGGACAAGCTCGCAGACTATGTGGTCACCAACGAACTCAGCCAGACGGACAACATCTATGCATACAAGGACTCATTATATGTAGCCCCTACAGACCTCGACCACGACTACAGGTCAGACTGCTACATAGGCATCAACGGACTTTTCCGAAGAGAAAACCTCCTTTCAGGAAAGGCAGACTACACAGACACCCTCGTCATAGCGAAGGGAACAGTCAACCCTCTCCGCTTCCTCGAATACAACATCGAGCCACAGACCCTTACTGACACGACTCTCATCCCTAAGCCGGAGATGAAGCTCCTCATGGACGCCGGAGTCTCGAAGATCAACTTCGTCCTCGGAAAGGCGAAGGTCGACGAGAAAGACGCAGAGTCAGTTCAGAACATCAACTCCATCAAGGAAAAGATCCAGGCCATCCTCAACAACGAGTTCGCGACCCTCAAGTCCATAGAGATCGTAGGTTATGCATCCCCTGAGGGATCATACAAGCAGAACCTCTCCCTCGCAAAGGCGAGAACCGACCTCATCCTCAAGGAGCTCGCGTCAAGCCTCGACCCGTCGATCGCAAAATACGTCACCCTCACATCTAAGTCTGTGGTCCAGCCATGGAGCGAGGTGGCAAACATGCTCAGGGACGAAGATCCGGAGCTTGCAGCCTACATCGACGACCTTGTATACAAGTACTCCGACACCCACGACAAGATCATCCCTCACATGAGGAAGCACAGCAAATACCGCAGCTACCTCCTCAAGGAAGTCCTTCCGTCACTCAGAAAGGTGGAGTACACACTCAACTACAGCGAGTTCCGTAAGCTCAAGGACCATGAGATCTGGGACCGCTACAGAGCCAAGACAGAGGAGATATCGAGATATGAATACTGGCGACTCATAGACACGGCGCCTGATTCGCTCTCCCGCTACGACCTCATCAACGAGAGCTTGGAGCATTACCCTAACTTCACCTACGTGGCCAACGACCTCGCCGTCCAACTCATCAAGCAGGACTCGGTCAACCTCGAGATCCTCAAGCCATCGATGCGCAAGGGAATGAAAGTGCCGGATGAAGTGACATACAACCAGGCCCTCATGGCACTCGGAGCCAGGGAGTCCAAGATGGCGGACTCGCTCGCACGCCGCCTGCCTACCAACGACGCCTCCGCATACCTCAAGGCCATCACGGCCGCACTTGCCGGAGACTACAACGCAGCATATCCGCAGATATCCGCGCGAGGCGGACTCAACGAAGTGCTTCTCCTCCTCTGCCTGGAGAGAAACGCCAACGCACTTGCAAAGTGCAACGAAATGATGACATACCCCGAGTACGCGCAGAACGCCAAGTTCTGGTACATACACGCAGTATGCGCCAACCGTACCGACGACATATTCACGGCGATGATGAGCCTCGAGACGGCGCTTGCCCTCGACCCGAGCCTCGAAGAGATCGCCCGGCTTGACAGCGACGCAATGGACGTGATAGAACTCATCCGCCCGACCGAAGAACCGACAGACCTGGAATGACCACTCTGTAAATAAAACAGGCCGATTCCTCTGTCATTTCGACCGAACGAAGTGAGTGGAGAAATCCTTAAACCGAAAGAATGAGACAGACACTACATACAATCATAGTAACGATGGCCCTCCTGGCCACCGCTGTCTCAGCATACGCCCAGAAGCAAGGCACCGACAACGTCGACGAGAACATGCTCCGCTACCGATACATCGACAGCGAAGACAGAACCGTCCGCTTCTCAGGCCCGCGCAGCTTCAGCGAGCGCACATACTTCTTCGCCGGCACCGGCATGGAGGGCCTCTACCAGCTCGGCAACCATCCTGAGAGCCCGGGCTACGCCATAGGCAGCCGCCTCGGCATGGGCTACTGGTTCACCCCTCTCCACGGCCTCGAAGCCTCCCTCAGCTACGGCATGATGCCATACGGCTACTGGGGCGAGAACTTCCTCGGCAACCCTGTCATCGCCAACACCATCATCAAGAACATAGGCCTCGAGGCAAACTACATATTCAACATCACCAACCACACCCAGCGCCACGACAAGCAGAACACATTCGACTTCCAGTACTCTGCCGGCATCAACCTCGGTGCAGGTGACAAGTTCCTCTACGGCATCAACACATCCCTCAAGGCAGTCTACAACATAAGCTCCCTTGCAGGACTCTACGTCGAGCCGAAGCTGACCTTCCTCAACTTCCAGTACATCAGACCGTCCATCTCGGCCGGATTCGTCTTCCGCTTCAAGCCTACAGACAAGGACTTCGAGAAGCCGGTCGACCTCGAGAGGAAGAAGCTCCTCTTCGCCCTCAAGAGCAACGCGCTCTTCTGGATCGCAGGAGCTCCGAACTTCGGCATAGAATACCCGATCAACAACCGCTGGTCAGTCTGCGGAGACTATGTCGCCCCTTGGAGCAGCAGCTTCGCGACAGGACTGTACTACCAGCTCATGATGATCAACGCCGAAGCAAGATACTGGTTCGGCAAGAGAGACGACAGACCTGTGATGACAGGCTGGTTCGCCGGAGCAAACATCGGAGGCGGATACTACGACTTCATGCTCAACAACAAGAAGAAAGGCCTTCAGGGAGAGTTCTACATCCTTGCAGGACTCAGCGCAGGATATTCACATTCGATCAGCAGCAACGACAGAGTGCGCCTCGAGTACGCCCTCGGACTGGGATACCTCCAGACCCGATACAGGAAATACTACTGGGACGACTTCGACTACGTACTCGAAGCACC
>JAFUJQ010000024.1 GCA_017473705.1 Bacteroidales bacterium
TGGCACTGGTTAAAGAGGGGTGGTACATTTGATTCCGCTACAGGCGGTACATTTCAAACTGATACGGACGGTACAAATCATTCTGATATACCCGGTACATTTGAAAGTGATATGGGCGGTACATTTAAACCGCTGCAATCACCGCGTCACGCTTTGGAGTCATCTCCAAGGGATTCGCATCATTCCCGACAGGAGTTGAAGCTGTGATATGCTGCAATGATGTAAGGGAGGCCAAGAAGTTCGCAGATGGAGTCAGCAACCAGCTATACGCGAAAACCAACAGCCTCGGACATGTCATCGAAAGCTTTGGCATAAACATCGGAGAACTGACTGATGACGAAAGGGCATTGGAAGCCGTGATGATGGACATGATGATGCGAAGCATGGCATCGCGTGGTGTCAGCCTGGACAATGTGCCGACCATTAAAATAGATATGGACGGAAAGATCGTGAGCTGATTGATGTTGTATCTCGGTGTTGGGGCTGTTGCTGACCGGTCGTAGGGTCTGTTGCTGGCTGGTGTTGGGATTGTTGTTGACCGGTGTGACATGATTCTTGTGATTTTGTGTCACGCCGGTGCCAGATTTGCCCTAAATCAGCCTTGAAACGTGACTGGTGTGACACGAAAGTGCTTATTCGTGTCACACCTATAGCCCCAATTTCTTCATCCTTGTAATTATCGCGCTTGGCTTTCTGCCGAAATGCTCGGCTATCTCTTGCACTGATTTCCCTTCTGACCACATCTGCTTCAGTTGTTCATCAGCCTCTTCGGTCCAAGGTTCATATGCATTCGGATGTTCCTGTCTAGCTGCGTATACTGAATATACCGGCTCTCCTGTCAGTTTCTTATAGGCCTTGAGATACTTCTTCAGACGCTTCACGTCCTTGTCGCTGAGATAGGGGAGGCGACGGATGTCCATGTTGTCCGTAAGGTCATTGATCTTCACCGCAACTGCCAGAGGATTCTTTCTCACCCTTTCAATGAACTCGTCGTAATTTTCATTCTCAGAAGTCTTTGTTACGCACCTGAGTGCAGAAATGACCTCCTTAGAAAATCCTTCCGCCTCCAGCGCCTCAAAAGTCCAATCCCCGTCCTCAACTACGTCGTGCAGAACACCGACGATCTTCTCCTCCTCGCTCTTTCCCATCTCCATCACACGGAGAGGATGACATATATAATCCTTGCCGGCTTTGTCAAACTGGCCCTTATGTGCCTCTGTAGCAATCTGTATGGCTCTTTCAAGTGTACTCATATATATAACTCTAGCGCTTTTGCTGTTCAAATCCCTGAAGGACGATTCCCTCATAGGCACGCCTTCCGGCAGGTGTCATGAGCCCGCGATTTTCAAGGTCCATGCACCTGGCTATATTAAGTCTGGTCCAATGGCTGTTCTTTCTTCGCGGCGACAGTCGCTGAGCGAGTCTGCCATCAGGAAGCTTTTTCAGTGTGCTGTCAATCCATCCGAAGCACAAGGCTTCTTCCACGACATCGACGTATGGAAGAACTCCCGCCGGTGGAGTCTTGCTCCTGCTCATGACAACCCAGCACTCCTTCTCCCAGGAGTGATTCTCCTTCAACCAAGTCCTGAGCTGCGAACGGTCTGAGTGTTCTAACAGTGTGGTGATTTCCATGGTATCTTCTCCCGAACTCTGATTAGATTATATGATAGTTTATTCAAATTAGAACCCTGCCCTGCGCCCTCCCTATGCACCGGCAGGAAGTGGCTGCAAGTTTTCAGAATAAGCTTGAGTAGATTTAGAAAATCTTATTTTATTTCTTTAATGGGGTGTCCTGTTCTGGCATCGAACCCCCATATGCCACAATCGTGAAGTGTTCTGCAAGAAAAATTGTTTCTTTTTATTTGTGGCGCAATATGCTCTAGAATATATTTGTTGATTTCTAATTCCGTGTCGACTGAATCCTGATTATTACCTGAATCAGGATAATTACCGGTAAACGGGTCAATTATGTTTAGTAATCCTAATAGTTGTTTGCCGTATTGATCAAGCAGGGAATTTAATTCTTGAATGCTTTGAAGACGCAAAATGCATTTATACCAACTTATTAATAATTTTTGTCCGTCAGATGATAGCATTTGTCTGGATGAGTATCCATAGTCTCCTGGAATAGTAAGGATTTTCATCTCTTTGGAAATCACATCAGAATAATGCCGCTCAATCAGACCAGTTACATCATTCAGTTCTTCTATATCTGACGCATTGTCAAAACAAAAACAAAGTAGAGAGATTAATTCGTTACTATATGGATTTGGATCAAATGAAAATTTGTAGCCATTCTTCTTAAGAAGCATAAATATCATTTCTGCATTTCTTGCTAGATATGCTAGATTCAATGGGTACATATCCTTTTCAAAAAAGTCAGATGGGCTTTCCCAAAATAATTCCTTCTTAGTATAGGTGCAGTTAGATACAAACATGCCGTATTCTAGTATTGGGACAAGTTGATTGGCATGTAAGTTATTTGCTTCTATGATTTTATGAATTGCGAGAGAATATCGGTAGAAATTTAATGTTTGTCGTTTTCGTTCGCGATCATATGACTCGGCGTTAATGAATTCGAGTAATAATGAATGTTCTTTTGTTTTGGGATGAATGGATTCTGCATTGTCAATATAGAGATGCTTGCAATCTGTTCCTTCCAGAAGTTCAGATGAGATGAGGCGTTTGAGATCATTCATAGATATTTTGCATTCTTCGCTGCAGCCTGGAACAAATGAGAAATCAGCTATATCTCTATTAGCAAGTATGCAAAAAGCAACCGTCAATTCAATTTCTGGAAGACTCGGCCCGTCGCCATTCCATCCATAAAGGTTAAAACGTTTACACAATAAGCCAAATGAAACACTTAATAGGATGTTTTCAGCACAATTGGGACTAACATATAATCCGTAGATATAATTTTCGCGTTGAACAATAGATTTGATCAGTACCTTGATTTGTTTCTTTTCCATGGTTGCAGACATAGTGAAATTCTTCGAGAGTCTTTGCTTGTTTTTTATAAAGACCGTCATTGCCTCTCCTGATGATATACTGCTCTACAGCTCTCTTGCCTAGCTTGTCAGTAATCTTTCTCTTGATCAAGTGATTTGATCAAGTGATTTGATCTGCGCGACGATCGAAGCCGAGTCTTCGTCCATCATAAGGCCGCATAGAGGAAGGACCATCTCCATTCTTTCTATGCGACCCAATATTGTGCAACTTTTATCTACGCCTTCTATCTCTAAGCTCTTGCATGCGTGCTTCTCTTTCAGCATCCATGCGTTCTATGAATTCATCCCTTGAAAGCAATCTGCGATTTTCTCGTGCATCTTTATCATAAGGTCTCTGTTTTCTAGCAGCATTTCTATTTGTTTTTTCAGGTTCTGGTTGTTCTTCTCTTTCAGTGTCTAAAGCAGATTTTAGAAGTCTTCCAATTCCACCGGCAGCTGCTGACAAAAGGCCTTTCCTTCCACCAGCTTTTCCGCCGGCATACTTGCCAAGATTATGCTTCTTACAATACTTCTCAGTATAAGTTCGGTCAGGATCAACTGTACTGCCGATATAACATATTCTTGCGTAATGCTTTCCGCTTTTATGAGAGATGGACTGATATTTCCAAAAGTAATTTAAATACTCTTCATGAGAGATCTCTACATCTTTGCAGGTAATGCTTCCGAATGCCATAATGATTTAATTTATTATGGTTCAAATTTACAAAAAATCTCGTTTATCAATAAAAAATAAGGTATCGCAAGAATATCCCTCTGGCTTTGATTACAGGGAAGACAGATTTTTGCAGTAAAAATCATTGCTGTGCAAACGCCGGTTCAGATACCATGGACCTCAGGGCGCGCTTCCTCTTTTTAGAGACTGAGAGTAGAAAGGCAACCATCATCCCCGGATTCTGAATGGCCCTTAACCCGGACTTCCCCTGGAAGTGACCGGACTTTGTTCCTGCGTCGGATGATGATTGCCTTGGTCTTATCCTTTGACTACCGCGATAGGCGAGAGCCTGGTTACTATCTTGACCAGGTCCTGCTGGTTCGCCATCACCTCTTCTATGTTCTTGTAGGCGCTTGCCGCTTCATCCATATGATTCTGCGAACGTATGCCGTGGATGATGCCCTTGCTGTCAAGCATTTCGATCTCCTTCTCCAAAGACAAAGTCCTGATGGCCTCGGTTCGGCTCATCAGCCTGCCAGCTCCGTGCGAGGAACTCATGAAAGATTCTGGACAGCCGAGACCTTCGACGATGTAGGAACTGGTCCCTTGGGAGCCCGGTATGATGCCTACCTCTCCTTTTCTTGCCCTGACAGCACCCTTTCGGTGAACGATGACGTCCTCGCCGTAGTGGTGTTCCCACGCAGCATAGTTATGGGCGATGTTGATCATCGGCTCGAACTCTGCCTCAGGAATAGCGTCAGCGATGATCTCCTTGATGCGCTCCATCATCAGCTGCCTGTTGCAGAGGGCGAAGTCCACGCAGTAGGACATCTCCTTCCAGTAGGCGGTGAACTCCTTGCTGCCGAGCGGCAGGAAGTGCATCTGCCATGATGGATCCACTGCGGTGTGGTACATCGCATTGAGCTGCTTCGCCAGCTTGTTATAGTAATCGCCGACCTGCTTGCCGAGGTTACGGGAGCCTGAGTGGAGCATGATCCAGAGATAACCCTCGTCATCCTTCTGTAGCTCGATGAAGTGGTTGCCGCCTCCGAGGGTTCCGACCTGATGCCTTGCCGAGACGTATTGTCTGCTTACGACCTGCAGCTTGTCGATGTCATGTCCCTGAGGCATGAACGCCTCGTCCTGAAGGTCCTTGTGGTGGTCCATACCAAGCGGAATCCTCTGTCTGATTCCGGACATGATCTGCTTTCTCATGAGATCCTTCGATATATCATCGGCCATGAGATTGGTCTTCACGGCGCACATGCCGCATCCGATGTCCACGCCTACAGCATTAGGAACTACCACCTTCTTTGAAGCCAAGACTCCTCCGATAGGCATTCCCATTCCGCCGTGTACATCAGGCATGAATGCTAGATGATGATATATGAATGGGAGTCTCGAGAGGTTGTCAATCTCCTTCCATGCATGTGGGTCAACGTACTTTGCCCATACCTTGACCGGTGTGTCATTTAATAAAAACTCGTTCATAAATCTATTCATCAAAAGTGTTTATAATTATTAAGAAGAACTTATCCAGTTTCTTGTAGTCCATCTGCTTATCTTCCGGAAATGTTCCGAACATGGACTCAATCTCAGAGGCGATACTTGTTGCAAATGTTACCAAGGAGGCATTAACTATCATAGTGTTGTGCTCCCTGCTTTCCTTCTTCAGTTGCACCAGATTTGCGATTTCCGCCTTAATTGCTTGGTCATCTACCATCCTGTCCGCAAGTTCACTAAAGAGGACTGGCGGGTATGTCCCATATAGGGCAGCGTACTTCGCGGCCAGAAGTCCTCTGAGGTGATACATGAACCTCTTCATCTCACATCCGCGTTTCTCTAGGTATCTCTTGTCATGGTTCATTGCCATATGGTAGTAATGATTTACTGCAGATACCTTCCTGAAGTAGTCGTCCTTAAGTTCGCTTACTCCCTTGAAGAATTCCTCCTCCTTGTAGTAGATGGTCGGGGAGTTCAGCCATTCGGCAAAGGCGCAGTTACCCTTGCCCATCAGCAGCAGAGCCTTCTTCAGGTCCCAACCTGCGAAGTCCATCACTCCATCCGAATCCAGCTCCTCAATGACGTCTCTTCCCTCTATAAGAGTAAGGTACCATTCTTTCCTATGTACGTAGACGAACCTGACATCATAGTCACTGTCCTTGGATGCAAAACCCCATGCCCTGCTGCCGGATTCGACAGCAATCAGGATCTTTACATCGTATTTCAGTTCGATCTCTTTGAGTCGTTGGAGTATCAATGCTTTCATTGTAGTTCTCTCTAATGTGCTCTGCAAATATCAAAAGCTTACCGCTTAAATCTAAATTCTCGCAAGGCTTGTAACTTTCACAGTGCAAAATAAATAACGAGGTGCGCAGCCTTGTTGCGTAGCAGAAATTATTTTGATAAATTTGTGGAAATTTCTTTCCCATGCCCATTAACCGTAATGCATTAATCCGCTATAAGACCATAGACAACTGTCTTCGCAGAAGGAATCGCAGATGGACTCTCGATGATCTCATCGAAGCCTGCAGCGAGGCATTGTACGAATACGAAGGCATCGACAAGGGTATCAGCAGAAGGACCGTGCAGATGGATATCCAGATGATGCGAAGTGACAAACTAGGTTACAATGCTCCGATAGAGGTGTATGACAACAAGTACTACCGCTACTCTGACCCTGACTATAGCATCACCAACTCACCTCTCACAGAAGATGACATGAAGCTGATGGGGGAGACTGTGGAGATGCTCCGTCAGTTCGAGGGGTTCTCTGTGTTCTCCGGAATGGAGGATGTGCTCGGCCGGCTTGAGGACCATGTCACCGCCATGAGACATAAGAGGAGGCCTGTCATACTGCTCGAAAGGAATGAGAATCTTCGAGGACTCAAGTTCATCGATCCTCTCTATAAGGCGATCCTGGCAAAGCGGCCGGTGAAGATCATATACAAGTCCTTCAAGGCACGTGACATACAGAAGTTCATATTCTCTCCGTTCTTCCTCAAGGAGTTCAGGAACCGCTGGTTCGTCTATGGGTGGAAGAAGGGAGCCGGAATGCTCTTTAATCTGGCCCTTGACCGCATCCATGAGATGGGTGATGCCCCCGGTGAGGATTATGTCGAGAACAAGAAGATAGATCCTGACACCTTCTTCGACAACCTCATAGGAGTGACCAAGAACCTCAATGACAAGGCTCATGTGGTGCGTTTCTGGGCTTCGCCCGGTCAGGTGCCGTACATAGAGACCAAACCTCTTCACAGGAGCCAGTTCGTGGTCCAGAGGAATGAGGACGGTTCGGCCATATTCCAGATGGAGGTGATCCTGAATTATGAGCTGGAGAAGGAACTGCTTGGCTTCGGAGAGGGTGTCAGGGTGATCTCGCCCGCCTCACTTGTCGGCAGCATGTCACGTAGACTTCTTCAGGCCAGCAGGCTATATAAGTGATGTGAAATATTTTGGCAAAAAAGGTATGTATCTTTGCCGTAGAATTCCAATAGAACAGCCATGATGTACAAAGATGCAAGACAGCAGGAGATTCCTTGCCTGTCGTTCATGAAGGAGACCGACCATATCCTGTATGTCGGTCCGGACCTCGATGTGCGTGACCTTGCAAAGCTGCACGCGCTGCAGGAGAAATACTCCATCATCTACCTCCCAGAGATCGTCGGCGCCGTGACCGAGGAGGTCTTAAGATACAATTTCCCAGGTGTCGCATTGCACGCTGGCCTGTCTGCCGAACTGCTCTACGGTAGGATAAGGTCCGAGGTCAACGCCTGCAGCATCCATTCTGACAGCCGAGTCATCATCAGATACGATGGCTCTACAGCTGTCATATTCGATGCAGGGGACAGCTTCAATCTGGCAGTTTCGTATATAGTCAACAAGTGTTCATCAAATCTTGGTGACCTGCTTCTTGAGAAATTCCACCCTTTCTCAGACTTCGAATGCCGCTCGGAACGTGATGATGATTCCGACATAAGGTTCAGCGTCGTCAATGATGAGTGCCTGCCTGATTCCAGCGTCGGAATACTGACCGACAGCTGCATCGAGATACGCAAGGAATGCCTTCAGCCTCCTACTCCAGAGGAGTGTTTCGACCATGCCATGGCCCGTGCCGCCGAGGAGGCGAGGGCCGCGATAAGGAGTCTTCTTCTCAACGGGTTCTCTGCGGAGGTGATCCGCTCATGGCTTGTGGAGGATGTCAGGCTCAGCAGGCTTCGCGTCACCAGACAGTACAAGATCCTGCTGGTGGACTATGACATGGAGGTGAAGATGGGCCCTCTCCCGAAGACGGTATTCCTGTTCTACCTCCGCCATCCTGAAGGGGTGCGGTTCACATATCTGCAGGATCATGTGAAGGAACTCCGCCACATCTACGGGCATGTCTGCCGCAACGACGACCCTCGGAAGATGGAGGCCAGCATCGCCAGCCTGACCGACCCGTTCAACAACTCGATCAACGAGAAGTGCGCTGCGGTGAAGAAGGCCTTTCTTCTGCAGGTAGATGATACCGTTGCGGTGAACTATTACATCAAGGGAATGCAGGGAGGCTCGAAGGGGATCAGCCTAGACAGGAGCCTGGTGGAGTGGGAGTGTGAGCTGTAGGTCTTCCTGCGATGACTCTCTGACGCGGCTGCGCTTCATGACAACGCCGCTGTCATCATCCTGTGAACGGTAATAGAACAGCATGTCCTCCGGTCGCATGCGTGCCCGGAGGACTTTTGCCAACGCCTTGCCGCGTCTGTGGAACATCTTCGCCTTGAACCTCTCGTCCATGCAGTGCTTGTTCCATTCAGCATATGTGTTGAAGTACAGGTACCAGTCATATATCCCCGGCACATGGACGCTGTATCCGTCCAGCTCGATCATATCCATATGATTGCAGCTGTACGCGTTTCCTTCCTCGTCCTTGATCACGACGAGGAAAGGATCCGGTGATATTGTGTACGTTCTGCGCAAGGTGCGCAAAGATACTAAACAAATCGACATGCTGAGGTCCCCTTATGGATCTATCTGTTAAGCAGTCTTCCGTACAGCTTGTCCATCAGCTGCCTGACTCTGTGGAAGTCCTTTCCAGGAGTGATTCCGTCAGCCTCGAGATAGACTGCCTTGTTGACTTCGATCATGACAGTCTTCGTCCTTGCCTTGCTGGGATCCATCGACGCACATACGGAATTGGAATATGGCTCGTTGATCCCGACCGAGTAACCCGCCTCGCGGAAATGCCCGGTGATCAGGTCTATCGTCTCCTGCAACGGCCTGGTGTCATCCTCGTTGAAGCCGATGCAGATGTCTACATCCGGGGCGAGGTCGGCAGGGAAGGAGTGACAGTCGATTATCAGCGTGCCGGGCTCCTTGGCCAGATCGTAGAATGCCTCTCTGGCTTCTGGATAGGTCCGGAGGATCTGCCCTGTCTCCTCGTCACTCAGCTCACGGCGGCATCCGTCGATCGAACTGTATGCTATCCCTTGTCCTATGCTCTCCATAGGGTCGTCAACCAGACGCTCGATGTCGCAATGGAACCTGCTCCATGGGAACACGAAGCTGATGACCTCAGGCCTTTCTGACCCGAAAAGGCTGTCCGTGTGCCAGTCTGTCCACCTGTCCAGTGCCCTGCGGATGTCTCCGGACCACCTGCATCCTTCCGGCAGCCGGTCGCTCGAGTGAGGTATGTGAAGGATGATCTTGTTGTACATAGTTCTCATGTATGTGATGCGTTAATATACCTGTGAATCAACGTATCCGATAGTCTTGATCTGATCAAAATATGGCTCCCATTCATGCTGATTGAGACTAATCCTTAAGCAATGAACTTCTGCGTGCATAGTGTGGCCTTGCCGGATCCCTGCAGGCCCATCATTATGATCATCTCTGGATGCTGTGATATTTCTTCCATATAACAAGGCTTTAAAGGAGCAGGGCTAAGTGAACAGCAGACCAGTCCCGCTGACGTCACTCAAACCCTGCTCCTGAGATAGTTCCGTTAGAGACCGGAGGTGCCAGTCTTACCGGAACCATTCACGCTCATCGCTATTCCTTATCTTCTTCGTAGTATCTGTCAGCGAGCTTTCTGCATAACACCTTCTTTTCTAGTGCAGAAGGTGCAACGTCGCACATGCTGATCTCCATGTCAAGGTCTTCGCAGAAACGCATCCTCGCTTTGTTTTCAGTCCTGAACATGACTTCTGTACCTGCGGATGTGTTCTCCCATACCATCGTGTTGGTGATGGATATGGTGTTGGCAACCTTGACCACATCCTTGCCTGCTCCGATGAATGAGAACATCCAGCCTTCATCCTTGCAGCTCTCGATTAGCTTGCCTACCGACTTCGCATCCCATTCCTTGGATGAATTCTCATAGCCGTCGGTGATGATTGTCACAAGGAATGCTGCGCCCTCGATTTCCACCGTCTTGCGCTTGAGTTCCTTGACGGTCTTTCCGATCGCATCGTAGAGGGGAGTGCAGCAGCATGGGTCATACTTCTCCTTGGTAAGCTTCTCCGCATCCTTGATGGGGGTCATGTCGTAGATCATGTCGATCCCACAGTCGCAGAACGCGGCGAGCGATACGAAATGCTCCTGGGTGTCCAGGTATTTGAGCTGTGTCGCCTTGATGCTGCCAAGGGTCTCGTTGTATCCGTTGATAGCCTCGGTGCGTATCGATTCCATTGATCCGCTCTTGTCGAGGATCACGAGGTTGTAGATAGGGGTTTTCTTTGCTGTTTCCATATCCGTTTGATTTGAGGTTATATATGATGGCTTTGTCTGATGTCATATCGACAACGCAAAGGTATCTACCTTATAAGTCATGATGTAATCTTTACAAGCCTTGCAGACATTTTGTATTCTTGTTCCGTACGAAGACCTTTGCACAAGGAAAACCAATTATTACAGATTATGGATGTAGTTAAGAAAGTTCTCGTTCTGATCCTTTAGTGACGGTTGGTTCTGCTGAAACATTGATCCGGTCTTGCTCATTGCAGGACCGGATCAATGTTTTCTATTACTATTCCCATCAAGATATGTGATGAAATCTATTGTGCGGATCAACTTCACAACGGAATTTGACGAGTTGCTTCCCTTCAAAAGAGATAGTTATAAGAATATCCTTCATATATGATGATACATTTGTCTGCTCACGGATTTTAGAGAATGTCTTTGAAAAGTCTATAAGTATTTCTTCTTCGGAATCATGCGGGTGGAATCGCCAATAAGTCTTTTTAATTCCACCAGGATATTCTACAAGGATATCAAGCTTTAGTTCAGAAATATTTAATGGTGTATCTTTTCTGAGAGTGTATGTCAATTCAAGGTAACTGCCATATCCCCTATAACCGGTGTATGCTAATTTGATAGATTCCTTTCTAATCCACTTCTCATAATCTGCAATTGTGGAATCACGCTGTGCAATTGTGGAGTCGAGGCGTGCAATTGCCGCTTCCTTGTGAGCATTCAAGGATTCTAAAATCTGGACTTCCGAATGCATGAGCCCCATGGTGATCAGTGCTACTGCAAGGATTATTACAGTGGCAAGCAGTGACCATGTTCTCCATTTAACCTTACTTGAAGCCTCGCATAAGGAGTCTTCCGCTTCGAATAACTCACGTCTCAGTTTGTCGACCTCCGGCTGTCTTGCGGCACCCTCATCATTCAATGAATCTATCTTATGTCTCAATGAATGAATCTGCTCGCTCATCGACTTGATCCTTGACGTCAGGTTTTCCCGCTCCTGCATATGTGCCAGATGGATCGGGCCGGATTTGTCGATCAGTTCAAGCAGCTGATCCCTGATCTCCGAATCTTCGATCTTCTGCACATCCTTGGTTATCCTGCGGCGCTTGTCCTGGACCTTCCCCTCGTCCGTGTTCAGTTCACGGGCCGACAGCTCGATTTCTGACGCAAGCTCCGCCTGCTCCTTTTCCTTCGCGATCCTAAGACGTTCCTGCTCTTCCTTTTCCTTCCGTTCCTTCTCGGCACGTATTTCTCTCTGACGGGTCAGATACTCTGTCACGCTCGTCACGAGCCTCGTTATGGCCTTCGCAGGATTACACGGATAATCTATGTGATCCAGATTCTGAATATATAGAACGACCGACTCATTATAATCAGAATCATCTAATCGAAACGGTATGATCTTCTTTCTCTGGGCAAATGCTATGGCAATTTCATTGCTGGTCCACCTTGATGAATTCGAACGTTCGCTGGAGATGTAGACAAATACATCACAGTTATAGATCCCCTTGACTATGGCAGCAGCAAAAGGGTCTCCGGCATATATGCCTTCCTCATCAAACCAGTATGTGATGCCGGCCTTGTCGAACGCTTCCTTGATCAACGATATCGCATTGCCTGGAATGACATTCCTGTCGGTATCGACATAGTCAGCCCTAGTATAGCTGATGAATACCTCGCAATTGTTCTGTTCCATAATGATAGAGATATAGCGTGTGGTTTTTACAGAAGGGATGTGCCTGCATAACTTTAACTCGACAAATTTAAGACATTTTTCCAAATGGACAACCTTACTGGCTCCTACGGCCGAAGTGATCGTTCTATAGTGGGTTTGAGCAAATGAAATGCGTTTTTGTTAAATATTCAAATATTGTTAATTTTGTTTCGGTAAAATCTCAAAAAAAACAATAACAATGTCAAAGGAAATTAAGATGCTGGCCCTTAGTGTTGTCGGTATGTTCTTCTCGCTTTTATTATCAGCTCAGTCGGTTGATATCGACCTTACTGCAACCATGCTTAAGAATTATGATGTTTGGAAGAAGGGGACAGAGATACGCATCACAAGATTCGTTCATGAGACTATTTCAGGACAGGAAGGTTGGGTATATGAAAGTTTTTACCTGGAGGACGATCAAGGCAACAAGGTGGATATCAGTTCCAAGGTAGAGAGCAGTTTTGATTTTCAGTATGAAACCACTCAGCAGCTTTGGGACGCATGTATCGTAACTAACGTTCTGCACAGCATTGTGAAGAACGGGTTCAAGTACAGTCTCCGCCGAGAGATGGAGAATGATGCCTTGGATTATATTCAGACTGCAGGTTCAGACAGTGTCTGCCTTATGTGTGTCAGAACATTGAGAACAACGTTGCGACTTCAGATGACTTCTTGTTGAAGGCGAATTGCCTTCTGTCAACAAAAAATGACCTCGAAAGCAATCAAGAAGTGATGTCTCTGATCGACATGGCAAAACTTAGCGATCCAGACAACATCAATATCTACAAGGCAGAAATCATCGCAACTCTGAGAATGGATGACAAGGCGAGGGCAATGGATCTGTTGAGCAGTTATATTGCGACCTTGGATTCATATAATCTGGATGAGATAAAGAGCGATAAGTATTGGGATACAATGCGTCAGTT
Organism: Bacteroidales bacterium; assembly: GCA_017473705.1. Classification (GTDB taxonomy): domain Bacteria; phylum Bacteroidota; class Bacteroidia; order Bacteroidales; family UBA932; genus Cryptobacteroides. Next base: position 13,036 of record JAFUJQ010000024.1, read on the forward strand.
CATCTATTCAGAGAAGAGATGGGCAAATCAAATGAGACTGAAATTGAGCGGAATGTAGACTCGGCCGGGCTAACCACTGCGTCGCAATCAGTCCTGTATGTAAAAGAATAATGTCCTGCGGATGTTCGAAACCGCAGGACATTATTCCATACTGAGTATTCTTCTATTTCTACTCTCCTTCTTCCAGCGCCACCAGTGACCAGCCTCTTGCCGCCTCGACGAGGTACCCGCCAGCATCTATCATCCACTCGGTCTGGTAGGCTTCCATTGATCCTGCCGGCACCTTCAGCCTGCCGGTCGCCGTCTCGATCACCGAGTGGTTCCTGACGTAGTACGTGCCGTTCCCGTTGGGGAAGGAGAAGGTCTGCGTGGTCTTACTGCAGAGCGCTCCAGGATGGATGACCGTCAGAGTGGACGGTAGGCTCAGCGAGGTGATGCGCGGCGAGTTGGCGTAGAACGCCCTGACTCACGGGACAGTGGTAGAAACAACTTGGCACAGCGTCGCAACGAGACCTGGGCTGAAGCAGTCTCTTGACGGCCAGAGCAAGGGAGCCGTGGTGAGGGTGACCGGACGGCTGAGGAATACCAGGTATACCGATGCCAACGGAATCGAGAGGACTTTCACCGAGGTGGTGGCGGACTCTCTCGAGGTATTGAAGATGTAGAACCGGGCGGGTTATCCCGCCCATAAATGATGTGTAGTATGAAGAAAGGAGACAAAATCAGGATCATCCGCATGGATAACAACAACGGAACGGATCTACAGGCTAGGCAGATGGACGGCAGGGTGGTAACGGTGAAGTTTACAGATGACTTGGGACAGATTCATCTTGAGGAGTCAGGATTGGCGTTGATTCCGGGAGTGGATGAGTATGAGGTGCTGTAACTTATAATATTAAGTGGTTGCAATGGTATGAGAAAATATTTATATTTGTTCGACTTAACAATTAATATAATGAAATATGGCAAGTCATTAATGAAATAAGCGACCGTAACTGGGAATTGTTACTTGAGGCGATTAACAATAATAGAGTTGTCCCGATTATTGGTGATGAGTTCTTTTATGGAGCGGCTGATTCACATGGCAACATTATAGTACCTCTTGAATATGATCACTTTATAACTATTAATGATGACAAAGCATGTTGGGGTAGTGATGATATTTATTCCGTTCTCAAACTAGGTGCTCAAAACGTAGAAAACGAGTATCTCATTAAATTTGTTAGAGATGAGTATACGAGTCAAAGCGAATGGTTTATAACATACCCTAACGGGAAAATAGAGAAATATTCCGATAATATTGTCGATTCAACATGGAGTAACAGTTCATGCCACTAAACTACTAATCAGAATCCCTAAAGTATGCAAGATTTGTTTGTTAGTTATTCTCGCAGAGATAAGAGAAAAGTAATGAGGGTTGTAAGTGTCTTACAATCTAGGGGATACTCTGTTTGGATTGATGAGTCTGGAATAGAGACGGGGGAGCAGTTCAAGAAAGTCATTGTTAATGCTATAGAAGAGTGTAAAGTAGTATTATTCTTTTCTTCTAAGCACTCCAATCAATCTCCTTGGACAGCGAAGGAAATCGGAGTAGCTAATTCAATAGGTAAACCCATACTTCCAATTAAACTTGATGAAACGGATTATAACAAGGAGCTGTTGTTTGATCTAGTTAATCTCGATTACTGTGATTTGACTGATTCTACACATAGAAGTGAGCAGATCGATAGTTTGCTGAAGTCATTAAGTAGTTTGGTTGGGGTAATCCCCACTACCACTACTGATAAGAATACCAACCATCATGAGAACCATAAACATATAGTATTTATTACTTTAATGTTTATGCTCGCCCTAGTTATAACTGTGTTCTACTTTAGAATATCACGAGTTGTTGATGTCACGATTAATCCTCAGAGGGGAGCAATATTAGATGAATATGGACGAAAGTTGGCATATTCGCAAGAGTTATTCGATATATACATAGATAAAGAGGTTATCTCTAATGCTGAAGATTGGCTCGTAAAGGAGTTATCTGATCAAATAGCAGAAGTAGTAAACGATGGGAAGAATGCTTATCAGTACTATTCTCAACTAATAGACCATAGAGAGCGATATCTACAAATAGCAAAAGACGCTTCAGACTCTTTAACTACCATTATTTCTCATCTGCCACTATTCGTTGAGAATAAAGAGGCCCTTATCTTACAGACGAGCGGTGATAGGGTATATCCATATGGAAACTCAATGTCAATGCTTACAGGTAGATGGCCTCATGATTCAGCTAATTTATCGGGTATTGAATACAACTTGAATGACATCCTTTCTGGAACGTCAGGTCAAACTCATATTAAACGAAAATTTAGTTTCGGAATAGATAAGACAATCTTGCCCAAGGACGGGTTAAATGTCAGAACAACTGTTAATTTAGAGTTTCAGCGGCTGGTTGACTCGCTTCTGAGATCACAAATCAGTAGATACGATTATTTAGAAACTGGATTCATTATGATTTTAGAGTCCAAGACTGGTGCCGTCCGTGCTATGTCTGGCGATTATGCTGACAGCAATTTTGGACACTTATTCTCATCAGAATGTGGTAGTACATTTAAGACTGTTTCTCTAGCTGTTTTTTTAGAAGAGAATGATATCAATTTGAGTGATATGGTTCCGACACATCATGGCAAAATTCCAGAATACCCGCAAATAGCACCAGATCAGTATATTATTCAATACGAGCGTAAAAATCAGAAAGATTCTATGAGCGTTTTAGACGGGGTTGTATCTTCCTCTAATTATCTGTTCAGGAAACTGATATCTGATCATTATGCGGATAATCCACAGAAATTTGTCGATATTCTTAAAGAATACAGACTAGATGAACAGATTGATTTAGGTATTGAATCAGAGTTTAATAAAGTAAAGATTGTCATACCGACTCCTAATAAAAACACGTGGCATGAAACAGATTTATTGAGTTTGGCGATTGGATATAAGTTACTTATTCCTCAGATTAATATTTTATCCTTCTATAATTCCATTGCTAATAATGGAAAAATGGTCATGCCTCATTTAATTGAGGGGTATGAGTCTGATGGCAAAATTATTAAGCATGTAAAACCATCCGTTAAAAGTAAAGTTATATTATCAAATGAAACTGTTGATTCTCTCAAGTATGCTCTATATAATGTAAGCCAGTTTGGTACAGGGCAGAAGTTAAAGAATACACTTGTTGCAGGAATGACGGGTACAACTAGGCTTCAACTTAATGAGGCAGAATTAGGATGCAGTAATGATCCATATAGGGACGAGGATGGTAGACAGAAATATATGGCTAGTTATATTGGGTTCTTTCCAGTGGATATGCCGCAATATACTGTATACGCATCATTTCAGTCTAGGTTGACAGATATACCAATATACGGCGGCGTAATTGCTGCTGAAATAACTAGAGAGATTGCAGAGGAAATCTGTAGATGGAATCCAACACTCAAGAAGGATCTAGAGTAGAGACAAAATGCAAATAGAAAACAAGTACATATTCATAAGCTGATTGCAGCGGTTTAAATGTACCGCCCATATCACTTTCAAATGTACCGGGTATATCAGAATGATTTGTACCGTCCGTATCAGTTTGAAATGTACCGCCTGTAGCGGAATCAAATGTACCACCCCTCTTTAACCAGTGCCA
>JAFUJQ010000025.1 GCA_017473705.1 Bacteroidales bacterium
ACCAGATCGGTGCGGTAACGATCAGCGGAGTGTATAAGGATTACAGGATCAACACTCTGACCAATCAGGATACACGTGCCAGCATCAAGTTCTATGGAGAAGTGGGAAAGGATCATATGCCGTTCATGGCCATCAAGGTGTCGGAAGTCACTACGGAGATGATGGCAAAGGTGGAAGATGTGATCCAGGCAAGGATAGAGAACAAGGATGTGGTAGTGAAGTCTTACAAAGACTCTATGCGGGAGGCCTATTCCAGCGAAAGAAGGATGAGGAATACGGTCATCATAGGATGTCTGGTCTCTATCATTATCGCCCTTTTCGGACTCATCGGATATGTCCGTGACGAGTCGCAGCGAAGGAGCAAGGAGATGGCTGTCCGAAAGATCAACGGAGCGACAGTCAAGGAGATAATGGGAATATATGTGACAGAGATAATGAAACTCAGCATTCCGGCAATCATCCTCGGCAACGTGGGAGCCTGGTTTGCGGCATCAGCATGGCTCAGGAACTTCTCGGAGAAGATCGCGCTCTCACCTTGGTTCTTCATCATTGCAGACGTGGCTATCATCCTCCTGGTATCCGGATGCGTGATATATAACAGCCTCCGCATCTCGAGGAGCAATCCTGTAGATTCCTTGAAGAATGAATAGACGTTTTACACTTCTGTAAAATATCTTTACACCGTATAAATATATGTTAGATTCATAATTTATTGAATGTTAGATAATTAGGTACTTTGGCACAATAATTACTTATTATTATATAAAACAGAAACAATAACAATTAAACATAATCACTATGATCAAAGTAACAGACCTCAGCAAGGTTTTCCGCACAGAGGAAATCGAGACAACAGCTCTTAACAAGGTTTCATTCGAAATCAATGACGGTGAATTCGTGGCCATCATGGGCCCTTCGGGATGCGGCAAGTCTACCCTCCTGAACATCCTCGGACTTCTTGACAACCCAACAGACGGAAGTTACATGCTTCTCGGACAGGAGGTTGCAAAGTTGAAGGAGAAGGATCGCACCAAGTTCCGCAAAGGCAACATCGGCTTCGTGTTCCAGAGTTTCAACCTCATCGATGAGCTCAATGTGTTCGAGAATGTGGAACTCCCCCTCCGCTATCTTAACATCAGCTCCTCAGAGCGCAAGCAGCGTGTGACCGAAATTCTCAAGAGAATGAATATAAGCCATCGCGCGCAGCATTTCCCTCAGCAGCTCTCCGGCGGTCAGCAGCAGCGTGTCGCCATTGCCCGCGCAGTCGTTTCCTGCCCTAAGCTGATCCTCGCCGATGAGCCTACAGGTAACCTCGACTCAAGGAACGGCAAGGAAGTCATGGACCTCCTCACAGAACTTAACAAAGAAGGCACAACAATCGTAATGGTGACTCACTCTCAGAAAGACGCTTCATGCGCGCAGAGAGTCGTAAACCTCTTCGACGGCGAAATCGTCAGCGACGTAAAGAACGAACTCTAGCAGATTGTTAAACATAATATTGAACTTAACAAAGGCACTGTCGTGAGATACTGCCTTATTTCACTAAACAGAACAAATAGACACGAAATAAACCCCATAACAACTTGCAAATGGCATCATTCAACATATTCAGACGTGGCAGCTCAGCAATGTCAGGCATACTCAATGTGCTGGGCATGGCTGTAGCGTTCGCAGCATTCTACATCATTCTCGTTCAGGTCAATTATGACCTTAACTTCAACAAGGACATCAAGGATTCGGAGAAGGTCTTTGTGATGACCTCAGGAAGTTTTGATAATGACGGAAAAAGGCAGCTGAACTTTGCCCGTCCGTTAGCTGAGCTCATCATATCTTCATCCCCAAACATTGAATGTGGAGGAATCATGGGCTTCGGTGGTGATGACACCTGGTTGTGGTATGAAAAGAATGGATCAAGACAGGATATCCTTCTCCCTATCACACTCTTCAGCGGTGACGCTCTGGACATGATAGGATTTGAGGCAATAAGCGGATCTTTCGCAGAAATGACCGAGTTTGAGAATCTTGCCGTAAGTGAGTCTGTTGCGAAGAAGTTCGGGCTTGAAGTCGGCATGAGTTTGGGCATTGATGGCCAAAAGGACATAAGGACTATCAAAGCCATCTATAAAGATATGCCGGAAAATTCACATTTCAAGAATGTCCATGCAGTAAAGAATATATGTAACGTAAGCATTACAAATTTCTCTGAATGGGGATTTCATTATTTTGTGAAAGTATATGACCCGTCACAGATTGAGGAAATGGAAGAAAATCTTGATGATGTGACGCGTGAATATCTGGTAAAGGAGTATTTCGGCGCTTTACCTCCGCTCGAAGAGCTTGGAGTATCACAGGAAGAACTGAATGAGGTCGTCGACACCTTCATAGGAAGATCCAAGGTAAAGTTCATGGCTTTAGAAGAACTTTATTACTCTGACATGGTTTCAAATGAGATCGAAAGAGGAAGCAGAACCACAACCGTCGTCCTCATCATTGTAGCCCTGCTCATCGTATGCATAGCATTCATCAACTACATCAACTTCTTCTTCGCACAGATTCCTGAGCGCATCAGGAGTGTTAACACAAAGAAGGTGCTCGGATGTACACGTCGTGAACTGGTCACCAGCACGGTTACAGAAAGCGTAACCCTGATTCTGTTTGCGCTTGCTCTTGCATTTGCATTCGTGATGCTTTTCAACACGAGCCAGCTTACTCACCTGATCAGTGCGGACAGTGCTTTCGGAGCAAATGTCGGCATATCTGTCCTGACAGTGATTATAGCAGTAATCATAGCGGTTGTCTCTAGCCTCTACCCTGCTTTCTACATCACCTCTTTCGAGCCTGCTCTGGTATTGAAGGGATCATTCAGCGGCACAAAGACCGGACAGAGACTTCGCTATGCGCTCATAGGGATACAGTTTGTAATATCGATTGCTCTTATCATCTGTTCGTGCTTCATTAACCTGCAGCGCAGGTATATGTTTAATTTTGACATGGGATTTGACAAGGAGCAACTGTTGTATGTACGTACTACAGATTATATAGGCAAGAATGCAGATGCTGTCGAAGAACAGTTAAAGGCCAGCCCTCAGATTCTTGACGTAACATGGGCGGCAAGCAATCTTCTTGCTTCTCAAAGAATGAGTTGGGGACGTGATTGGAATGGAGATGTCATATATTTCCAGTGCTATGCTGTCGCTGCCGATTTCCCAGAGTTCATGGACATTCAGATAACTGAAGGAAGAAGCTTCTCAAAAGAAGATGAGAACTACCCTAACGGTACTTTCATATTCAATGAAACAGCAAGAAGACAGTATGGATTCACTCTTGAAGACAGGGTCGGCGGTCATGCTGATGAAGATGCTCAGATTGTCGGATTCTGCGACGATTTCAGCTTCAAGACCCTGAAGGAGGAAGTCACTCCGTTTGCACTCTATGTCTATGGAAGCAATCCTTGGTGGCATCCTGCGACAGCATTCATCAGAGTTGCTCCGGAAGCAGATTATCAAGATGTGATGAAACATATCGGAAAGGTTCTAAGCACCTGGGAGCCTTCATATTCTTCATGGAATATACACTTCTTTGAAGAGAACCTTAATGAAATATACAGAAAGGAAGAGTCGCTTTCACAGCTCATCAGCCTCTTCACCCTGATTGCAATCATCATCTCGCTCATGGGAGTATTTGGTCTGGTGATGTTCGAGACGCAGTACCGTCGCAGGGAGATCGCCCTGCGCAGAGTAAACGGCGCAACCGTAGGTGAGATCCTGGCGATGTTCTGCAGCAGGTTCGTGAAGATCGTGCTCATATGTTTCGCTGTTGCCGCTCCGATCGGATGGGTCATCGTGGACAGATACCTTGCCACATTCGCACATAGGTGCCCTATGTACTGGTGGGTGTTCGCCCTAGCAGTCGTGGCTGTGCTTGCAGTGACCATCGGTGTGGTGGTCATCAGAAGCTGGAAGGCGGCAACCGATGATCCGGCCAATGCACTTAAGACTGAATAATCAACTCGCTGATAAAACCAAAATAATGAAGAATTTCATAGCAATCCTAAGGCGCTACAGCGTAGCGATGGTAATGAATTTTGCCGGTCTTGTCATGGCATTGACAGCATTCATGGTACTTATGCTGCAGGTCAGATATCAGGTCAATTTTGACAAGGACCATCCTACTTCAGGACGTATATACAGGGTCGACAAGGCCGGTGCCGCTGACGACGACATATTCAAGAATATCATCCCAAGAGGATACGCAGATGATATCATCGGTTCTTCACCGCACATCATTGCCGGAACGATCGACTGCCCTTTCATCGGAGAGACGGTATTCAACGCCATCCGTGAAGATGGCATGCCGGCATTCGTCTTCAAGTCGAAGGCAAATATCATATATCCTGATTTCTTCGAAGTTTTTGGAACAGAGTTTATTGAAGGCAGCGCAGGTGCGTTAAATGACCTGTCGCAGATTGCCATCCCGGAATCTCTTGCAAAAAAGCTATATGGGAATGAGTCTGCAATCGGTCATATTCTGACACATAATGAAGGATACCAGTTCGGAGCCGGGAGGACAAAAGAATTCAGCGTCGGAGCAGTTTACAAGGACTTTCCTGCCAATTCTCAGATAGGAAACAACATATATCTGAATGTTGGTCAGTTGCACGAAGGCAACTACGGCGGAGCTAACTTCGCCTGCTGGGTGCTTCTGGATTCTTCTGACAGCAAGAAACTTGTGGAGCAGAACTTCAATGATAACTACAATTACGAAGACACTGATTGGCTCACCGATATAGAACTTACTCCAATAGAAGATATATACTTCGATGATGCCGGCAGCACTATCTGGAAGACCGGAAACAGGAAACAGGCATGGATGCTCATATGCATTTCAATACTCGTAATGCTCATAGGAGGGATCAACTATGCCACATTCTTTACTTCCCTTGCTCCGATACGCGTCAAGACTGTCAACACCAGGAAAGTTCTTGGAAGTTCAATAGCAAAACTTCGAGCCGAACTGATACTTGAGGCTGTCCTGTTCAGCATTGCAGCATTCGCAGTTGCTCTTGGTATCGTTTCCCCTGTCAGTCAATGGCTTGTATCGCAAGGAGTGTCAGATATGATATTCGACTTCGCTTCACAATTTCCGGTGATGCTGATAGCCGGATTGATTTCTATTGTCATAGGTCTGGTTGCCGGACTATATCCGAGCTTCTATGTCACTTCCCTGCCGACAGCATTTGCACTCCAGGGCAACTTCGCATTTTCATTAGCAGGCTGGAGATTCCGTACGGTAATGATCACGCTTCAGTTTGCCATTACTTTTGCCCTGATGATATTTGCCTTGACGGTCTACAGGCAGAATGAATATATGACCGGGTATGATACAGGCTTCGAAAAGGACAGGATAGCGGTTGTCCAGATATCTGCGGAACAATATCAGTTCAAGTCAGAGTGGCTTCAGGAAAGGCTGTGTTCGCTTCCGGAGGTGGAAGACGTTGCTTTTGCATTGGAAGGAATGGGATTTTCAGACTCATATTCGACATTCACGCTCGAACTGGGAGGGCAGCAGGTAAGATGCTTCTCAATCTATTGTTCACATAACTTTCTGGATGTAATGGGAATACCCGTTGTTGACGGCAGAAACTTCCTTGTGTCTGATGTAGGAAACGCTATAATGAACCAGACTTTGAAGGATTTAGGTGGAAAGATTGAGATCACAGAAGGAATGGGAAGCATTATCGGACAGACCGGTGACGTCAGAATCAATTCATTAAGAAACGACACAGCCCCGATTTGGAGACCGCTGAAAAAGTCCCCTCAGAACTTGCAGGTCCAGCAATTATTTTTGGATAGTTGCTGGACTTTTTGTATCTTTATATTGCTGATTAACAATAAGATATATGCTACCAACACAAGGTGTGATAAGATTTTCA
>JAFUJQ010000004.1 GCA_017473705.1 Bacteroidales bacterium
ACAGGTATAGTATCATTGTATAACATGAGAGCTTTCACAAAATCTTTGTCTTTTGCAGAAGTGAAACGCTTGACGTAAAATGTTGCACCAACAGTATTTTCCATGCTGTCATCCTCCTGAGGATAATTAGGTATTATCCTTTATACAAACAGCGCGACCGTCCATTGGCATATGCCGGAAGACGATCGCGCTGTATTATTTTGCTCTGATTTTATTTCTTGGATGCTTGGCAGAAAGAATGTCACGTTGCTTTTTCGAAGTGACATGAGTATATATCTGTGTCGTTACGATGGAACTATGCCCCAGAAGTTGCTGTATGTATCTAATATCTACATCTTCTTCGAGTAATAGGGTTGCAAAAGAGTGTCGGAACATATGTGGGGTGATATGCTGGCTAATCCCGGCAAGATTGCAATACTTATTGATCATTATACGCACGGACTGGTCTGATAGCTGATGAGATAAACGATTTACGAAAAAATAGCCTGTGGTTTCAATGCTTTCTGAAAACGCCTGATGGTAGTTATTTGCTGCAATGAGAACATCTTGGTTACTGATTTGGATTAGCCGTTCTTTAGAGCCTTTTCCATAAATCTTGACAGTTCCTTCTATTAGATTTACATCGCCGGGTCGCAAAGCACACAATTCAGATATACGCATACCCGTCGCAAATAAAAGCTCAAGTACTGCAATGTCACGCAGATTGGCACTATATTGATATGAGTTCTTGTTTGCATTATTTAACTGCTGATAAGCACACTGAAGTAACAAATTGACTGTTGACAGCGGAATTGTTCGAGGAAGCAAAAAAGGCTCATGCAGTTTGATCCGCAATTTTGAAAAAGGATTTATAGATATCTGCTCTTCAAATTCCAGATAGCTAAAGAACGCTTTAAGACTGGCAATTTTCCGCTTTACACTTTTGACAGCATATTTGCCGTGCAGACTAGCCGTATAGGCTTGAATGCTCTCTTTATCGTATTTTCCCCTTATCTCAGTTACAAAAGCGTCAAATTGAGTTAGGTCGATTCTATATGCTTTTAGAGTTTTGGCATCTAATCCTTTCTCATACTTACAATGGTTGAGATAGTTCTGAATAATTGGGTTAATGTTTGATTCATCCATATTCTGCTCTCCTTATCTGTTTTCAGCTCCCGGTGTAGCATAATAAGTATACTGGATTCAATAAAACAGACAACATATAATTTGAAGAATAGATACAGGGTATACCCGGGAAGATCAAAAACGAGGAGCAGTTCAAACCAGCTCCTCGTTATTTTTAGAGATATGTAAAGAAGTCGCCAATAAGGCAGCAGACATTACCTTTAGAATCCTTACCCCAGTACCAATAATAGCAGCCTTTGGCGACTTCCAGGCGGATTGCATTAAGCCTATTGTCACGTGCGTATCCGATTCCGTAGGGGAGTACCTCATTTCTTTCATCATCGTCCCACTCGTCGAAGCTGACTACAGGCTTCCAATGCATTCCTTTTGAACGGCTGCAGTTTGCCTTGAATGCTTCAGCATCCATAAGGCCGGTCTGATTGTCATGGACGATATAGCCATACCGTTTACGGTTACTGTTTTGAGCATCATAAACAGACTTTGCCGAAACAAATGTTACTGGCTTATTGTTATTAAAACGAATCTCCGCAAAGGCAATACGACTTGTATCCTCTGTGGCAGCCATATATAGGATCACCGGATAAACTCCAGCGGGTACCTTAACTGAGAATGTCTTTCGAGACAGATCTTCAATCGCATGTCTTCGCTCCGGATCGCACATTACGATTTCTCCAGAAGGGAGGAGTATTTCACCAATATCAATGCAAGATACTTTTGCAGTATCATAGGTATTTTGCAAAGTAACACCTTCAACAGTGTGGATGAGCTTCAGATTTCTCTTTGCGTCCATAATTTGCCCCTTAAACGTATTATTAGGAATCATAACACGATAAAGCGAAAAGAACAATAGTTTTGTAATTTTGCTCCATCGGAAAAAACGGTTCTCTGAATGATTTAATGCGGTCCACCATAGGAATGCAACTGCTGTCTTTTTTTGCAAAGACTTTTGCATTCAACGGCTATGTACATTATGCCAGTGGTTCAGTCCAATAAAACGGGCAGGATTGCTCCCATACTGATTTTATCCAGCATTTGCATCTTGACTTTTCGAACATCTGTTTTATAATAATAGCACAAATGTTCTAATATATTAAGATAAAAAAGGGTATGGCAGGAAGGGGAGAGCATCATGCCGGAGCGGCAGTATCTATGCATCGATCAAAAGAGCTTTTACGCAACCGTGGAATGCGTTGCCCGTGGTTTGGATCCCATGACCACCAATCTGGTGGTTGCAGACCCTGATAGGTCGGAAAATACGATCTGCCTGGCAGTTTCGCCCTCCATGAAGGCACTTGGCGTCAAGAACCGGTGCCGGATCAAGGATATCCCCGGCAATATCAAGCACATCGTTGCGAAACCCCGGATGCAGCTTTACATTGACTGCGCCGCTGAGATATACGGTGTGTTCCTGAAATATATCGCACCAGAGGATATCCATGTCTATTCCATCGACGAATCCTTCCTGGATGTGACCCCTTATCTGACCATGTACGGCATGACTGCAAAGGAAATTGCTATCATGATCATCAAGGATGTGAAGGATACCGTGGGCACCATTTGCACCTGCGGTATCGGTACAAATCTGTATCTGGCGAAAATCGCCCTTGACATTAAGGCCAAACATGCGGTAGACTTCATCGGTATGCTCGACGAAGAGACCTACCGGAATGAGTTATGGGATCACAAGCCTATCACAGACTTCTGGCAGATCGCAGACGGTAAGGCTACCAGGCTCAGGAACCACGGGATTACCACGATGCGTGAAGTGGCCATGATGGATGAGGATTACCTGTATGACTGGTTTGGGATCGATGCAGAGCTTCTGATCGACCATGCCTGGGGCCGTGAGTCCACCACCATCGCGGATATTAAGGCCTATAGATCCAAATCCAAAAGTCTATCCAGTGGCCAGGTCCTCATGCGGGATTACCAGTATGAAGAAGGTCTGATCATTGCAAAGGAAATGATGGACCAACTGTGCCTGGATATGGCGGCCAAGAAGCTTGCCACGGACTCCGTTTCGCTGTATGTGGGTTATTCTCATACCCAGGGTGTTCCTGGCTCAGGCGGCTCAGCAAAGCTTGGGATTGAAACAAATACCGCATCCATGCTTGTGCCGGCAATTGAGACTTTATACCGGCGGACTGTAGATCCAAGATTCGTAATCCGACGCGTATGCTTGTCCTGCAATAATGTGGTCGAGGACAGGGGAGTGCTGCAGCTGAGTATGTTCGCGGATACCACCAAGCAGCTCCGGGACAAGGCTCTTCAGGAAGCGATGCTGGGTATCCGGGCGAAGTACGGCAAGAATTCGATTCTCAAGGGTATGAACTACGATCCGGCAGCTACCGGGCGTGAGAGGAATGTTCAAATAGGGGGGCATCATGCTTAAACGCGGCCCAAGGGCACCAATGCCGCCCTCCAGACGAGCAAAGCAATTCGTCCCATTTGACGCCCTCAAGGGGCTGAAAGAGGCCATTGCAGCCAAAGAAAAGAGGCCGGAGCCTCGCAGGGAGTTAACGGACTATATGAAAGAACAGATAAACAATGCCCTTTCTGAATTAAGAAAGGGTCAGCAGGTAACCGTGGTGTACTACGGTAGAATGGAGCAGGAAACGCTCCAGATCACAGGAACCATCATGAAGGTGGATGCCTACTGGCAGACACTGCAGGTCAATAAGCTAGTTATTGACTTTTCAGAGATCTATGAAATAATACAATAAGGGAATAATCTCAGTCATCTAATCGCCCTCGTTGCAGGGCGATTTTTAACTCTACCATTGGTAGATTGACATTCAAGTTGCTTTATCGTTTATATTGACACCAAAGAAAGGGGGAATAGCCATGAAAATCAAAGAAGTTGAACAGCAGACCGGAATCACAAAGGCGAATATTCGATATTATGAGTCTCAAGGTTTGATTTCGCCCAACCGTGAGTCCAACGGATACCGTACCTATGACGAGTCGCACATTAAGGGATTGCTTCGAATCAAACTTCTCAGGTCCCTAGGATTACCAATTGAATCGATCAAAGCTCTGTGTGACGGTAAAGTAACGCTGGAAGAAGCTTTGGCTGAACGCAAGGCGCAATTTCAGGGACAGCATCAGGAATTGGCCATGTCAGAGAAAATCATTACCATTATACTTGATGCTGACTCCGGTTTTTACGAACTGAAGGCTGAAGAGTATCTGGCTTTGTTTGATCACGAGGATGAAAACCCCATTGAGCGAGATGTTAATACCAAACCGATTTTCCCAATACGCCGCTTATGGGCCAGAACGTTGGATTTCACAATCTACAATCTGATTCTATATCTTGTAGCACCTGGCCTGTTCCAGACGGAAGGATTCAATTTATTCCTCATCGTTGCTGAAATCTTGATGCTCATTGTAATAGAGCCTTTCTTGTTGAGTACAGTTTATACCACTCCGGGCAAGCTTGTTTTTGGTATGACTGTAACCAGTCTGGATGGTAGGCGGCTGACCTATAAGGAGGCTCTAAACCGTACGTTGCTTGTTCTCCAGCATGGTTTAGGCTTCTGCGCACCGTTCTTGAAAGAATACATGCAGATCAGCAGCTACGTCACTGTCGATAATGGCGGAGAACTCATTTGGGAACAGAACTCTGAGTTAAATATCAGAGACTCCAAGGCATGGAGATACATCGTATTTGCATTGTTATTTGCTGCTGCGATGGCATATCCCGCTAAAATGGAATTTGTTCGGATCTTCAACAGCTACGAGACCGAAGCAAAGTACGAAGGTGAGACGCCGTTCCGTGGCGATTATGCAGTTGATGAAGTCCTGTATTCTACCGATGAAGAAACAGGGACACTACCACTTATTCGGCTAACCGCAGAAGGAATGCGGATATCTTATAGCGGTAACACATCTGTTCCCTTTGATTTGATAGGAAAGTTCAGCTATGCTCCGCCTGCTGACGATCCCACTGCTGGCGTATGGGAGCTCCAGACCGGTACAGCTTCGGGTGACCTATACCGTTTGACGGTGAATAGCGAAGGCGATGTAATCCTGGATCACTATGAAAATCTGGAATTGGAGAGTAGCTGGAAGCTAACTCTGCTGGATGTTCTGCAGGTAGAATTCAAGAACAAGGTAACCAGAACATATATTACCCCTGAGTGGTTTGAGTACGGCGATTTCTCCAACAACATTGACCTTCTCAAACCCAGGCGTTTTGGTACGGAATTTCTAATTACATTGATGTTTTCCTGTGAAATTCCGGATACCATTACAATCGAAGAAGAGATACATCGTGCAGATGAAATCAAAATCAATAGTCTTGAACTAATCAAAGATGAAAAGGGGTTGTTCAGCTTTGAATTTCCTGATGTAGATGAAGATGCAGCCTATGTCATATATCGCATTGCTCATGCTGATGGTGAAATCATATTCTGTGTTTTGTGTTAAGTAAGTTAGTTTCCGCCCAGATAATCTGCTGATTGTCTGGGCGATCTTCATATGCAGATCAGATAAATGTTGACTTTTCGGAGATCTATGAAATAATACAGTAAAGCATTCTGATATTTCTGATTTGTGAGGGCACAGTATGACTCAGTATTTGGACATGACACAAACCGAAGGTTGCTTCGGTGTAATTCCTGACAATGGCGAGACCATTGTTTTGACTGGTGTGTCGGTTAATTCCATGCCACTCTCTGTAAAACGGAAAGAAGGCGAAGCTTACGATGACTTTGCCCGAAAGTATGGAATTTACTTTATTTTTGATGACTGCATTCCGGAAATTGACTTCTATACCATCCCAAAGATCGAGATTGCTGCAATGGATGCCGATGGCGGTTTTATCGCCAGTGTCGGCGAGCCTTTCTCCTTGCGCGATCCGGTGCCTCTGGTTTACATCTCCGCAGAGCGAAAGGTCTATTTGATTACGGAGGATAGTAGTAAGTTTCTGTCCATAGCTTCTGAATGGAGGGAAAGGCTTACTCCGTTTGATGGAATCACTCTGTACGCATCCAAAGAGGATGCCCGGAAAGTATGTCCAATCATCGACCTTGAACAAACAGAAGCATATAAGCGCCATATGCAGATGTTTGGAGAATAAGTAGATATATCCGCTCAGTCCTCTTGATTGACTGAGCGGATTCTTTAATTCGAATGGTTGCAAAAATAACGAAAAAATAATAAGATAATTTGAGATATCCGAACAGAAAAAAGTACTGTATAGATGTAACGGAAAGGATGTGATGTGTTTGAAAGATCATGAAATCGTGGAACTGTTCTTTGAGCGCTCGGAACAGGCCATAACAGAACCGATCCTCAAATACGGAGCGGCCATCAAAAACGTGGCATCTAATATCTTAAAGAACCCACAGGACATGGAAGAGTGTCAAAGCGATACATATCTTCAGGTATGGAATCGGATTCCTCCCACAAGGCCCAATCATCTTGGTGCCTATGTTTGCCGGATTGCCCGGAATGTTTGCCTGAAGCGGTATCATGCCAACACCGCAGAAAAGCGAAACAGTCATTATGATGTTGCCCTGGAGGAGCTGGAAGCAACCATTCCTTCCCTTTCTACGGTGGAATCTGATTACGATGCCAAGGAACTTACCGAGTACTTAAATTCATTCCTGAAGGAATTGGGTAGGGAAGACCGGTATCTCTTTATGCGCCGTTATTGGTACGGTGATGGTGTCAGTGAGATTGCAAGGAATCTTGATATCTCCGCTCATACCGCATCCGTCCGTCTTTTCCGTTTACGTCAGAAACTCCAAACCTATCTTCAGAAGGAGGGGATGATCCTATGAACCGTAAACTGGTATCAAAGGCAATCAGCAACATTGATGACGCCTTTATCGCAGAAACCCTGTCCCCACCGGGAGCCGCTCTGGATCGTGCCCCGGAAAGGACAATCCAAATGAGCAAGTTTGAATCTAAGAAATCTAAAGTTCGCTCCAGACGCCTGTTTAGTCTGATTCTGGCTGCCTGTCTGGTATTTGCCATGGCACTGACCGCCTATGCCTGCAACCTGTTCGGTATCCGTGATTTCTTCACAATGCTTCCTGAAACCGCCGATCCCTATATCCAGGAACACACCGAAACGAAGGCAGCAGAGGACTGGAGTGCCAGAATTACCGAGTCTCTGTGTGATGAGACTCTGGTCTATGTAACGGTTACCGTATCCGGCGGCGATAAGTACATCATCGCACCCACTGATGCAGATCCCGATACCCTTGCCGTCAATATCGGCATCGAAGGAGATATGACTCTGGGCGAATATGTAGCGCAGCAGGGCAAGCAACTCCTGTTCGTAGGCGCATCTCTGGAGCAGAATGATTCTCTGGGCGGCGTTGGCTCTCAGAGCTTCCGAAACGCATCCGACAGCGAGATGACCATTCTGATTACCGCAGAGAAGACTGCGGCTCTGACCGAGAACGAAATCATCTGTCACGTGTACGCGGTTGACGAGGAGTGGAACAAGCTGACGCTGGATATCCCGTTCAATCTTGCAGAAGCTCCCTCCGAGGGTATTGGCACCTATGTACCCGTGGATGCAGAATCAATTCCTGGTATGATCATTGGAGAAGCCACGATTACTGAGACTCCTCTGGGCATCAGCATTCGCTATATGGAAACCATCACCGACGAGGAAGCAGTCTCTAACATCAAGAAGGTGGAATTTGACGGACTTGTTTATGGCAAGGGCGGTACAGTGCTGGAAGATGACGGTAACTGGTGGTTCACCGTTTCCGGCTGTACCGGTGATGTCGGTGATACCTTGATTGCACGATATTATGATTGGGACAACCAGTTGGTTGGCACAATTCAGTTCGTGAAGAAGTGAATAAATCGATACAGGCAGGACTTCGGTCCTGCCTGTTTCACTTTGCTACAGTAACACTCATCAGGAAACAAATTGCGAAACCAGTTTCCTTTTTTGTGATTTTTGTTCGATTCGTAATAGAAGTATTGTCGCAGCAAAGGTCTTTGGAATCATGTTATTACTAACAAATAGCGTGATTTCATATTGTGCAAAAAGATCATTTTGGAAAGGAAACTACTTTCGCAATCAATCGTTGACCATTGGAAAACTGGGTGCTATATTGGGTTTAGCGATAAAAATACAGGAGGGAAAATCTATGAAAAAGACAATCGCTATTCTCATTGCGCTCATGCTGATGGTATCTTGCTTGTCTTTGACGGCCTTTGCCGCAGAAGACAGCGAAATAGTTCCTGTGGTGGTCAAAGTACCCGAAGGCTGGGATGCTCCCAACCTGTGGGCATGGGCAGACGATGGACGAAATGCCTTTGCAGCATGGCCCGGTGATCCCATGGAAGAACTGGCCGAAGGCTGGTACTACATTTGGGTTCCCAGCTTCGTTCAGAACGTCATCGTCAACGCAAACCAGGGCACGGACGCAGCTATTCAGACCGATGGCATCGTAGTCGAAGCCGGTAAGGAAGTCTGGATCACCGTCGCTGAAGATAAGACCGCTGAAGTTTCCTACGAAGCACAGCTCCGTGGCGAGATTCCTGCTTACGTTGAGAAGTTTGTTGTTCACGCATACGTACCTCTGTCCTGGAAGACCGTGAATATGTGGGCATGGTCCGCACCCGATGGCACCAACGCTTTCGAGGCATGGCCCGGCGAGGCTCTGGTCGAGGGTGAGGACGGCTGGTTCACCGGTAAGGCTCCCACCTGGGTTAACTCCCTGATTATTAACGGCAACGAAGGTACTGTTCAGACTGAAGACATTACAATTGAAGGCAAGGAGCTCTGGATCACCGTTTACGAGGATCTGACCTACGAGCTGAGCTATGAAGATCCCAACAAGGCAGTTCCCAACATCACCGTTCACGCACAGGTACCCGCTGACTGGTCTGCTCCCAGCTGCTGGGCATGGTCCGCACCCGACGGCACTAATGCATTTACTTCCTGGCCCGGTGAAGCTCTGACCCAGGACGGCGATTGGTACACCATCGAAGTTCCCGGCTGGATCAATTCCGTGATCATCAACGCAAACGAGGGCAGCGTTCAGACCGCAGACCTCTCCGTCGAAGCCGGCAAGGATGTTTGGGTCGTTGTGACCGATCCCGAAAACGCTACCGTTTCCTACGGGGAGCCTGCTACCCAGGCAACTCCTTCTGAGACTGAAGAACCTGCACCTGAGACCGAAGCTCCTACAACGGAAGCTCCTGCGGAGACACCCGCAGAAGAGGGTGGCAGCAATACCGGTGCCATTATCGGTGTCGTGGCAGCGGTCGCAGTCATTGGCGGTGGCGCGGCCCTTGTTATGAAGAAGAAAAAGAAGTAAAATAGTACAGCACAATAACTGATCATCCGTAATGAAAGCGGGTACACGGTAACCGTGTACCCGCTTCTTGCAACCTATCCCAAAGGAGGAAACCCTATGAAACGGTTACTTTCCATTCTTCTGTGTGCCTGCCTACTGCTTTCTCTGGCAGCCTGCGGAGAGCAGACATTAGATCCAGATGAAGCAAACAAGCTGGTCATTTGGCATGACAAAGAAGATGCTGTCATTGCTGCGCTGGAGAGCTATCTGGCAACCGCAGTACCGGATCTGGAAGTTGTATTTGAAAAGAAAACCAGTCTGACAGATTCTCTGAAACTGGTCGGTAACGATCCCAGTGCAGCGCCCGATATGTTTATCTTTGCCCATGATAAGATCGGTGTCTTTGCGGAGATGGGTATTCTGGCTCCCATCGAGTCCCTTCTGGAAGAGGGTGCCTTGGAGAATTATCTGCCCATGACGCTGGAGGCCGCTACCTATAAAGATACTTTGTATCAGCTTCCGCTGTACTTTGAAACTCTGCTCTTTATGTACAACCACCGCTACATGCAGGACGAGGAAGTTCCTACCACAACTGACGAGCTGCTGGCCTACATGGAAAACAACACCGGCCGTGGACGATATGGTTTTGTAGAGCAGCACAGCACCGCCTATTACTCCGCAGCTTGGATTCATGGATTCGGCGGATCCATCATTGACGATACCGGTGTTCCGTTCCCGGATGCACAGGCAGTCAAGGATGCCCTGAACTATCATTCCCAATTTGTGGCTCTGATGCCCGGTGAAACAGAGTACAACACCGTAAATACGCTGTTCCTTGAGGGTAAGGCAGATGCCACCATCGGCGGTCCCTGGATGGTTCCTTCCGCAAGAGCTGCAGAGATCGATCTGGGTATCGCGCCTATGCCTACGGTGGATTCCACCGGTAAGGCTCTGGCACCGTACTCCGGTGTCCAGGGCATCCATGTGTTGAACTTTGCAGCCGAACAGAAGACTGAAGCTGTAAAGAAGCTCCTTTCGGTATTGACTGCCCCCACCATTGGTATCGATCTGGCACTTGCAAGCGGCTGTGCTCCTGCAAACTCTTTGTGCTATGACGATGAGCGGGTAGCAAATGATGAATTGGTTCAGTCCATGCGTACCACTGCTGAAATCGCTGTTCCCATGCCCAACATCCCGGAGATGGACGTGATGTGGACGGTGGTTGGCAATCTCTTGACCGATGTGAACCTGTCTGGCAAGGACATCGATGATAGCTTCGATGCCGCTCTGGCACAGGCAAACCAGTTGATCGACGCAATGAAGTAAACAGGAGAGTGCGCCTATGAAAAATCGTAAAAAAGATACATTAATTTCATATGCGTGGTCCAGTCCTTCGCTGATTCTCATTGCCCTGATGGTGGTATTTCCGATCCTCTATACCGCGTACATATCTCTGACCAACATGAATGTGTACCACTGGTTCGATTTTACTGTTGTTGGCCTTGAGAACTACATCAAAGCACTGTTTGTCTTTGACTCCGGCTTTCTGTCTGCTCTGTTTGCAACCATCCTCTGGACCGTCGTTAATATGATCCTGCAGCTGGTCATCGCATTTGTTCTGGTGAGCCTGCTGAATATCCAGAAGCTGAAACTGCGCAAGCTCTATAAGACATTTTTGATGTTCCCCTGGGCCATGCCCGGTTATGTGTCCATCCTGCTGTGGAAGACCGGTATGTTCAACACCCAATTTGGACTCCTCAATCAGTGGATGGAAAAACTTGGACAGGAAACCGTTCGCTGGCTAAGCAATGATGTGTCCGCGTTCATTTGCTGCACCGTGGTGAATCTTTGGCTGGCGCTGCCTTTTATGATCATGATTATGGACGGCGCCATGCAATCCATCGACCGGAGCTATTTTGAAAGTGCCATTCTGGACGGTGCCACATGGCTGGACAGAACCCGGTATATCACCATCCCAGCGATCACGCCCATTATTTCTCCGGCAGTCATCATTACAGTCTTTACCACCTTTAAGCAGTTCGATGTGGTGTATCTGCTGACACAGCAGGCAGGCGCCAAGACTGGCTCCGGTTTCCACACGATCCTGACCTACGCATATGAAAACGCATTCATCACCAATAACTACGGCTATTCTTCTGCCATTTCCATTATCATTTTCATTCTGCTGCTTGTGTTCTCTGCCAAGTATCAGATGAAGGAGGAGGGTGACAGATGACTAAGAAGCAAATCAAAGAGCGTGTGGGCCTCACTGCGCTGAATGCCTTCTTCATTGTACTGTGCTTTGTGACCCTGATCCCGATTCTCTATGCGGTAAGTGTTTCGCTGAGTGGGCAGAACAGCCTGCTCAGCTCCGACTTTTCCTTTATCCCCAAGGATTTTACCTTGGATAACTACAAAGAGGTCATCTTCGGAGAGGATATCCTGACGTGGTTTAAGAATACCATATTCCTTGCTGTTGTCACGGTATCGCTGTCCCTGCTGATTGCGGTACCTGCGGCATACTGTTTCTCCCGCAGAAGATTCCCCGGAAGAAAGACAATCCTAAAATGTCTGGTTCTTCTGAACTCCTTCCCGGCGATCCTTTCCATGTTCGCCATATACCGTCTGCTCCGTCCCATGGGGCTGATCAACCACCGGGTTGGCCTTATCCTGGTCTACACCGGAACCATGGCGGTGTTCAGCCTTTGGAATACCAAAGGTTACTTTGATACCATCCCCACGGAAATTGAAGAAGCGGCTAAGATCGATGGAGCCAGTGACATTCAGGTGGTCTTGAAAATCGTTCTGCCTTTGGCAAAGCCCAGCATCATCACAACAGCCTTGCAGGTGCTGATCTATGTCTGGAATGAGTACATCTATGCAACGACCTTCATGACCGGGGAAAGCAAGTACACCCTGGCAGCAGGCCTGAACTCCCTGCAGGCAACAGAAATGACCGGCTCCTGGCCTGTGTTTGCTGCTGCCTCCATCACGGTATCCATCCCGGTGCTGATTATCTTCTTCATGTGCCAGAAGTATATGACTTCCGGCCTGACTGCGGGAGGTGTGAAAGGATGAAACTGGACGCGATTCTCCATGTTCCCATGTCAGAATACTGCCATGGTTTGGACGAAAATCACATCGTTTACCGAATGCGATCTTCCAAGGATGATCTGAAGAGTGTGACCCTTTATTATGGAGACACCGCCTGCCGAGTGACACCCATTATCTTCACTCCTGTTCCCATGGAACTGGTTGCCAGTGATCTCCTGCATGACTACTGGCAGGTAATTGTGGACAGCCCCTACAACCGGGTCTATTACTACTTTGAGCTGGACGATGGGATTGAAACGAAACTCTATTACGGAGATGTGTTTACCGACCATTTGGTAGATGATCGTTCCCAGTATTTTAAGCTGCCTTTCAACCACAGGGCGGATATTGCCAAAGTACCTGACTGGGTGCATGATGCAGTGGTTTATAACATCTTCCCTGATAGTTTTGCAACTTCTCACAAGCACATTTCTATGGAATCTGCTCATATGGCCTATCATGGCCAGTCCGTCAAGGGTAAGCTGGGTGGCACTCTGCGAGGTGTTGCAGAGAATGTAGATTATCTAAAAGACCTCGGCATCAACTGCGTGTATGTCAATCCCATCTTCGCTGCCGGTGAGTACCACAAATATGATCTGCTGGACTATTTCCATGTAGATCCTGTTTTCGGCGGTGACGAAGCCTTCCGGGAGATGGTGGATACCCTGCACACAAACGGAATCCGCATTATCATTGATGGTGTATTCAATCACTGCGGCTGGTACTTCTTCGCTTTCGACGATGTGGTGCGAAATCAGGAAAAGTCCAAATACTGCGACTGGTTTTATCATCTGGAGTTCCCAGTGGTGCGACCGGAAACACCTGAAATCTACCCGACATATGCTTGCTTTGCCTATGAACGGATGATGCCGAAACTGGACACCGCAAACCCGGAAGTACGGGACTACTTCTGCAAGGTGGGTCGCTACTGGGTAGAGGAATTCGGTATCGACGGCTGGCGGCTGGATGTTGCCAGCGAGGTGGATGATGGCTTCTGGAGAGCCTTCAGAAAGGCTGTAAAGGAAGTGAACCCGAATGCTTTGCTGATTGGTGAGGTCTGGGAGAGCGCCAACCACTGGCTCCAGGGCGATATGTTCGACTCTGCCATGAACTACGATTTCCGCAAGCACTGCACCCTCTTCTTCGCAGAAGACGCCATCGATGCTGCGGACTTTGCCGGACGGATCACCAATATGCTCATGCGCTACCGGGTCCAGACTGTTCCGGCACAGCTCAATCTTCTGGACAGTCATGATGTGAGCAGGTTCCTGTCCCTGTGTAATGGAGATACCACCAAGTATAAGCTTGCGATCCTGTTTATGATGACCTTTGTGGGAATGCCTACGGTATTCTACGGCGATGAGCTGGGTATCCAGGGTGTTCTGGAAGAAGAGTACCGCCATCCAATGCCGTGGAACGGTGGAAATAATGATCTTCGTGCGTTCTTCAAGAAAGCCATCGCTATGCGTCATGAACTTGCGCCCTTGCACCGAGGAGACTTCCGGATGGAATCAGCAGAGCAGGGAAGTGGTCTAATTATTTTCTTCCGCAAACTTGATAATCAGACAGTCACAGTTTGCATCAATCACGGCAAGGAAAGCGCCGTTCTTCATGAAATTGCAGGTTCTCTTTATTGGTCCGATGGCCTGAATGGCAAAACGCTCGCAGCCAGCGGCTTTGCAGTATTTTCCTCCTGCGAAGCTTAAACTTTTCCCCCTCTACTTCCATAGAGGGGGAAAATGTGCTATATTACGATTATGATAAGGGGTGAAAGATATGAAAGTCACCATTCGCAAAGTCTCCGAGGTTGCGGGTGTGTCCGTTTCCACGGTATCCAAGGTCATCAATGGGCATTACAGCATTTCCGAAAAGACCGCCGAGCATGTGCGCAAGGTCATGGAAGATCTGAACTACTATCCCAATGCCAGTGCCCAGAGCTTCGCAACCGGTGATACCAAGACCATTGTTCTTCTTGCAGAAATGTCTCCCAACACCGCCTTCCGGAATCCGCATATGTTTGAGATCGTGGCTGGTCTGGAAGAATCGCTGCGCAAGCGGGGATATCGCCTGGTACTTCACGGAACAGACAGCACATCTGCCTGTGCGCTTGCAAAGGATATCATTTCCCGAAAAAGTGCGGATGGAATTGCCGTCCATGTCGGCATCATGTCCCACCCCTTAGCGGCCTTACTTACTCAGCTTCGATTTCCACATATTATTCTCGGTATGCCGGACTTCGATAGTCAGGTCTGCTGGATCGATAATAACAACACTTACTCCGGCACAGTCGCTGCGTCCTATCTGGTCTCTAGAGGGTACCGGAATATTGCTTTCATCGGCGGTAAGTCCTACGACCTCGGCTCTACGCATCGGCTCAATGGTGTCAAACAGGGGCTTACAGGCAGTGGAATACAGCTGGAGGACAAGAATATCTGGCTGGGCGATTCTACCCGGGCAGAGGGCTACCAGATGACTGTGAGCCTCTTGAATCAGAAGCCGCTGCCGGATGCCATCATATGTGCCAATAACTATATTGCCCTTGGCTGTGTTGATGCCATTCGGGATAAGGGCATGAAGATTCCTAAGGACATTGGTGTCATGACCTTTGATGATTATCCCTTCTCCCAAATCATCGAACCTCAGCTGACCGTGGTGGATATCAATGTCCGCGATATGGGTGCCCAGGCAGCCAAATTCTTAGTCGATATCATCCGCCATCCCAATATGCAGATCCAGACCTACATCACGACTTCAAATGTGATCACAAGGCAGTCAACTAAGTAATTTGCTATTTGGAAAGTAAGAGGGGTAGTTTACCTCACATCGTAATATATTAGCTTAATGAAAGTAGGAAAAAGCATGAATGAACTTGTACCAGCTCTTAAAGATACGCTATTTGCACCAACATATGAGCTTGTAGCAGAATACGCTGAAATTGGTATTGATTCCTTGATGGAGAGTGATGCCCTAAAGGGAATTCCCGTAGTAGGCACTTTGGCTGCCATTTGCAAGGTGGGGTACAATATCCATGAGCGCAATCTGATAAAACAAACTCTTGATTTTATCATTGGGTTTAATGCAGGTACGATTTCTCAAGAAAAAATTGACGAACATAGGTATGAATTAGAAAACAATCCCCACAAAGCAGAAAAAGAACTGGGACGTGTACTTATCATTTTGGGAAATCATATTGAGAATATACAGTCTCAAGTGCTTGGTAGCTTTTACTGTGCATATGTTAAGGGAGCTATTTCGTGGGACAAGTTCTGTGAACTTTCGGAAGCCAACCGCCGTATGTTCGTCAATGACTATAATATTCTCCGGGAAGCTGCTCGCAACGGCGGCATTAACATAAATGACCGGGAACTGTACCAAGTTGACCGTTTGATTTCGTTAGGCTTATTGCAAAACAAAAACCGCCTTGGAGGTACGGTGATAATTGACTTGGATGAAGAACCGGCAAAAACACATGATATAATCATTACTTCATTTGGCAGAACATTTTGCCAGCACTTTCCAACAATGGCTTTTACATTTTAGAATATTGAACTCCGTCTATTCCATGGGCGGAGTTCAAAATGTATAGTAGAGAGATTTCGAAATAAAATTTCTATTTGGGAATAAAAACGTCTGCTTCAAACGTCTAATGGGCAAAGGAGGTGAAGTGGCAGTGAATAATGAAGAATTTGCAAAACGAGTTGATTCCGTCCGAACCAAACTCTACAAGACCGCTCTTACTTATCTGGGAAGCGAATCTCTGGCGATGGACGCAGTAGATGAAGCCGTCTACAAAGCCCTCTGTGGCAAATGGAAGCTCCGCCAGCCGGAATTCTTTGATACCTGGATCACGCGGATCCTGATCAATGAATGCCATAATGAGCTGCGCCGGCAGAAACGGTATCATCCGCTGGATGAGCTGCCCGAGACAGCGGCTGAAGAATTTGACTCTCTGCCATTGAAAGAAGCGCTGCGGCGTCTGCCCAAGGATCTGAAGGATGTCATCATCCTACGGTTCTTTGCAGGATATACCGTAGCCGAAACTGCCCAGACGTTACACATTCCTGCTGGAACTGTTGCCACACGCCAGAGAAAGGCGCTTCAGTTGCTCCGGCTGGAACTTGAAGAGGAGGTGTCTTCATGAATCGAAAAAATGAGTTTGAGGCTATGATCGAGGAACTGAACCAGCCTGCTCCCGGGCTGGAGGCAACTCTGGATCGTGCCTACAAAAGAAAAAGAAAGAGAACTACCCAGATGATCGTCCGTCCGCTGGCTGGCCTTGCCGCCTGCTTTGCGGTATTCGTCCTGCTGGTAAACTTCTGTGCGCCGGTTGCCTATGCCTGCAGTTTGGTACCCGGTCTGCGGGAACTGGCTGCAGCAGTGACTTTCTCCAAATCCCTGACCGATGCCGTGGAAAATGAGTATGTGCAGCCCATGGATCTCTCCCAGACTGATACTGATATCACGGCAGAAGTCGCTTATCTCATTGTCGATCAGAAGCAGGTCAATGTGTTCTATCGACTGGATTCTGACAAGTATGAATCCCTCGAAGCAGACCCTGAGGTGTTGAACACGGACGGAGAGCGCCCTGCTTCCTGTAGTTACTCAAGTACCGGCTTTGGAGCTGAGAACGGTGAGCTTCGCTGCCTGAGCATTGATTTTGTGGATGATAATGTACCCGACAGCCTGCGAATCAAGCTGGATGTTTACACCAACGGCATCCGAAACGAGAATGTGGCACCGGAGCAGGCTGTTGATGATATTTACTCTGATGATCCTTATGAAGAACCCGATTATCTGGCGCATTTCGATTTCCTGCTGGAGTTTGATCCCAAGTTCACTGCAACAGGCAAGGTATTCCCGGTTAATCAGACAGTGATCCTGGATGGTCAGGCAATCACCATTACCGATATCGAGGTATATCCCACCCATATGAGAGTTGACATTGCAGAATCTGCAGACAATACCGCATGGCTGAAGAAGCTCGATTTCTACATTGAAACCGATTGGGGTATGCGGTTTGAGCCTGGAGCAAACGGAATTCTATCTACTGGTTCCGCAGATTCTCCGTCCATGGTGTCCTATCGGGCAGAAAGTACCTACTTCTATGAGGCCGACCACCTGAAACTGGTTATTACAGGCGCCCAGTGGCTGCGTAAGGATATGGAGACCACTTATCTGAATCTGGTTACTGGTGAGCACGGTGAGCTTCCTGAAGGCGCAGAGTTTGATTCTGCCAGAAAGCAGGGAAGTGGTTGGGTCATTATGTTCCGGGCTGCATGGGAAGAAGATGAGCCGATGTACCAGCTGTTCGGACACCTGTTCTATGATGCTGACGGAAATGAGTATGAGATCAATCAGTGGAGCAGTATGTATGGCGATGCCGACAAAGAAGGCAACATCACCTACTTCTACGACGAATTCCCGCTGCTGAACTTCACAGAAGACGAAGTCTGGCTTACTCCCCATTATTCCCATAACTGGGTAGCAGAAGATCTGATCGTAATTACCGTTCAATAAAGATTAGGCGCCTGATTTCTCAGGCGCCTAATCTTTTGAAACCCATATAGTATTGTCTAATTCCATGAGGAAAACAATATCACTTATGAACAACAGCATGTCCGTCTGAATTGTAAAGGCACATTGCTACTGCATTTGGAGAGAACATATAGAGAATTATTTTGTCTTGGACTTGATTGTTGGGAACTTCTTTAGTTCAGATAAAGTCGTTAGAGAAAGATATGCCGAAAGCCAGCGTATGTGTTTGCTCCAGCTCTGAAAAAATATTTTTATATGTAGTTTTTTGACACAAATCCGTAGTAATATAATAGGAGTATTCTTTTGACTCTGTATCATAAAGAAATTTGCATCAGTGAAAAGTAATATTGGCTTTTTCGTAGATGAAGGATAGATATTTTAGGTAGAAAGGGTGATTGGCTTCGTGGAAGACTCACAAATCATTGAATTATTCTTTATCCGATCCGAACTGGCGATCGCAGAATTGGATGCCAAGTATGGAAGCGTGTGTCACAAGCTCTCCTATCAGATATTAAACAACCAGCTTGACGCAGAGGAATGTGTAAATGATGCTTACTTAGGAACATGGAACGCGATTCCACCTACACGGCCAAACCCGCTGGTGACATTTCTCTGCAAGATCGTTCGTAACCTGTCCATCAAACGTTTTCATGCAAACATGGCCATCAAACGAAACAGTCTTTATGACGTGGCCCTGGGCGAAGTGGAGCGAGATGTGATGGCACCGGAGTCAGTGGAGGACGAAGTGGAAGCAAAAGCACTTGCAAAGATGATAGAGACATTTTTGGATTCCCTCACGGTAGAAAATCGAGTGATCTTCATGCGCCGGTACTGGTTTTCTGACTCTTATGCTGATATTGCTCAGCGTGTGGGTATGACCGAGAAGAATGTCTCCGTACGACTGACCCGCCTGCGCAAACAGCTGAAAGATCATCTGGTCAAAGAGGGGGTATTTGTATGAGTACAGAGCTATTTTCCCTTGCAATGAATGAGATCAGTGACTGCTACATAGAAGAAGCCCTGACCTATCAGGCTCATGCTAAATACTATCGTGCAAAATCGATGCTACGGATCGCGCTTGTGGCCTGTCTGGCAGTCATAATGGTGCTGAGTACAGCTCTTGTGGTCAGTGCGGAACTCCGTGAGATAGTGTTCAGCTGGATCAAAGAGCAGTATGGAACCTTTACTCATTACGAATACCGGGAAGAGGAAGATACAGTCAAACCAGATATCAGCATCAGCGAAACGTTTGTACCTTACTACATGGCAGAAGTGCCGTCCGGCTATACAGAGATAACCAACGAATGCGATGAAGAAATTGGAATGCAGCTTGTAGTCTGTCGGAACGAGGATAACGGAAAGCAGTTCATTTTTACTGCCAGCAGTATTGGGAATGCTTATGTGGAGACAGAAGGCTACACCATCCAGTTGGTGGAAGTGGCCGGCGTGACAGGTGAGCTATATGTACCAGATGATACGACCAAGGACAGCTGTTTGGTATGGACGAAAGAGAATATGTTCTTCTACATCAGCGGCTTCTTCACGCAGGAAGAGATGGTCTATTACGCCGAGTGCTTTCAGCCAGTACTTGAGACGGAAGACGTGCAGAACAAAAACATTAACCCCAAAACGTATCGCCTTGGTTACATTCCGGAGGGGTACACCTATTATGGTAACAGTGATACGCCCTCACATAATGCGGCCATATATGTCAATGACGAGGGACATGCACTGTCCTTCTACTGTATTACAGAGCCGGAAGGCAGTGCGATGACCATTATCCACAAAGACCACACCCATGCCACGGCCACCGTCCACGGTGTGGAAGCAGACCTGCAAATCTCAAATATCCCAGACGAAGACAGCAGCAGTATTACCTGGGAGGAAGACGGCGTTCTGTTCTACCTTGCCGCCTACCTTCCCGAAGATGAGTTGATTGCCCTGGCGGAGAGTGTGGAAGAGATTCCCTCAACGGAATTGGAGGAAGAATCATGAAGCAAAGCAATGTAGTTTGGGAGCTGTTTAAGAGCCTGGTCGCAATCCTGCTGGGTATGTTTATCTGGGTGTGGATCATCGCCTGTTTGCCCGGCGATGGTTCTGTGGACGATAAGGAGTTTTTCCCCGGAGCTATCTGCGTACTGGGTATAGCCACAGGTTTTGCAGCCACCATGGTTTTGAAGTTCAATGGCTTGCAGCAGGCCAGGCAGCATATCAAGGCGGCCTTCAGTGACATTCAAATCCATGAGGAGAAAGCGGAGCGTCTGCTGGACAAGGCAAACCGTGTGGCGGACAAGTACATGAACTATGAGGAGCGGGTGCAGCTCGGCATAACCCAGCAGCGCAGCGATACGCAGCGGCGAAGCATCCGCAGCGCACATCAGTTCCAGGCTCTATTGGAGAATTACCCGGACCTGAAAGCCAACGGTAGCATTATGGAACTGCTGCGGCAAATTCAGGAATGCGAAAACTCTATCTTGTATCAGAAGGTAGCCTATAACCGGGCCGTCGAACAATACAACACCATGATTTACAGCTTCCCTGGCAATCTGATCCGGTTAGTGGGCCGACTGAAAGAGGCGGATTTTTACACCAAGACAATTGAGGCTGAAATGATCTCAGATGAAGAATTAGGTATTTGACATGGAGGAAACAATTATGGGAACCAAAGAAACTATCCAGAGAAACGCATCCTATAAAGACACTGATGTCTATCGCCCTGGGACATACAACCCCGGCCTGTTCGACCTGAACAAGAAGAAGCTGAAGGCCCTGCGGCCGCAAATCTTCGGCTTGCGTCTCGGACAAAAGAATATCGATACCTGGTAGAATGTTTATACCCAGCTTAATGACGGCGATATTCAGCCTGCACTGGTCATGTCGGTCAGCCCCCTGCTGGTTGCCTGTTATACTGATGACATGGATGCCATCGCTATGCTGCACTTCCCGGAAGAATTGGGATACAAATTTGGCTGGACCTTGGGACGAAAGCTGATCGTCACTGCCGCTTATAACAATCTCTTCATGAAAGCCAATAAGGATCTGGACTGTGGCCCTCGCAATAGCGGCAAGTTCAAAGCCTATGGCCCCATCATTGCTGACCTTTATACCGACAACACGGAGCGGTTGGAGCGTAAAAAGCGGGAGATCCCTCAGGAGAAGTGGGCTTATGTGGAGTCTATGGCACGCCAGTATATGGCGAACCACCCCGGAATGGCACGAAATGGCTTGGGGTATCCCTATGCTGACGCAGAACCCATTGAAGATATTAAGTTTAATCCGCGTATCAAGCTGGATTGAATTTGATGCGCATGATGCTTCCATGATCAGTGGATGGGAGGAGCAGATATGAACTGCAACAAGAGAACTTATCAGGAACTTGCCAAATTGTTGGAGGACTTTGGTATCACTGGCATTTCAAACGAATTGATTGAATCACTGGAGCAACAGTTGACCGAGTTCCCGCCGGAAGCGCTGGACTCGATGAACAAAATGGCGCTTCTACTGACTGCCATCAGCACAGGGCGGTATGATTTCCAAACAGGGGTGTGGAAGCCCACATCAGATAATGTCTACAGCTTCGATATTGAGGCTCTTGACAGTGGAAATATGTACGAAGTGTTGTTCCAAGGGCTCTCATCTATAGCCGGGGATCAGCTGCAGATCAGCGATGTAAGACAGGATGATGGTGAGAACTACTACGACCGAAAGGTTCATTTTACCGTAGATGGTACAGAGCACTGCTTCCGAGCAGAGTTTGGAGGCGACTGGTATGATACAAAGGTTCTGGACGAACTCAATAAAATTCTGGAAGAGAAAGGCTCACTATACCGCCTGTGGTTTATGACAGACGGTTACCAACAGGTGATTGTTTTCTTCTGTAAGGAAGACTGGGCACACAGGTTTACGGAGAAAACGGGCTGCGCGCTTGTGTCAAATACAAACTGATATTAGATATAATTTTACTGATCGAGGAGGAAAACGATGAAAATGAAGAAATTGATTTCTTTGTGCTTGGCTGCAGTATTGGCAGTTGCTTGCTGCGGCTGCTCTGCTGAGCCCGAGACACCGGCTCAGGTGGTGGAGAAGATGCGGACTGCACTGCTTGAAACTCCCTGTGGCCATGCCCAGATTGTCATGGATATGACCTTGACTTTGGATGGTGGCGAGTACGGCACCATAGAAATGAGCAGCAAGACCACCAATGATATCAAAATCTCTCAAGAACCTGTTTCCGGCTACACCACGGCAACGGTCGATGTGGACTACGGTGGAGAGAAGAGCAGTAGTTATACTGAAAACTATTCCGTAGTGGAGGATGGAGAGATTGTATCCTACATTCAGGCCAACGGTGTCTGGATGAAGGTCTCTACCGGACAGACCCCGGAGGGGTTGGCGAGATCCGCGTCCTCTGTCAGCGTGGATGACACTAATGTGGCCATTGACGAAGCGGTAACTGAGTATGAGGGTAAAGAGGTCATCTGCCTGGTCACCCAGATCACCGGTGATGCGCTGCAGGGAGCTATCGGTGGTATGTTGGAGGCCATCGGTCAGGAGGGCGGTTCCCTGGAGGAAGCTGCTGGTACTGTAGGTGCCATTGATTACTCTGCTTTGACCTGCGATGTACGTATTTATCTGGACAAAGAGACATACCTGCCTATAGCTGAGGAGATGACCTTTTCTGGAATGAACAATGTTCTGAATCCCCTGTATGAGCAGATGGGTATGTCGGCAGAGGTCACCACCTGTACTGCTTCTGCTACATTCCTCTCCTATGACTCACAGGAGGAAACCGTACTCCCTGAGGGTGCAAAGGAAAAGGCTGAAAAGTGGATGCGTCTGCTCTCCGGTGAGCCTGACAATGGTGATGGCACCTACACCATCCGTGAGGGCACGGCAATCATCGACATTGTTCCTCCCGAGGGTTTTGAACTGACCGATAAGGGATACGACCATGTCTACTTTAAGCGCGATGACTACCGTGAAGTCAGATACACCGTACATTACGGCACTGCCGAATATTTCACATCCAAGATGGATCGTCAGCTCAACCGTTACGGCAATCTCCCCAAAAATGTGTCCCGAGAGCAGATATCCCTGGCTGGTGATGTTTTAAATTTTGAAACTGACATTGTGGGCGTAGAGTGGCAGTCCTACGAAGAGGGACTGATGTATGCGTGGGCTGACCTCGGCAGTGATGGCAACGCCAATTACTTTATCTTCATTGAGGTCGAGGATGGCTACAATGATGGCACCGGCAATAAGAAGAGTGCGGATGTCACGCCGGATGAATTCATGGCTTACTTAAATGCTGCCATGCTCAGCGATTTGATGGAATAAAAAAGACCAATAACGCAATTGGGCGCCTGAAATAACTCAGGCGCCCTGTTCTTATTTGATTTCCTTCAAGGATCCAATGTTGCTGATCTGAATAATCTTCTGAACGGTTTTCTTCTTGTCGGTAACTTCGATGACGACCCACGCTTCGTCACAGTCAATGATCTTGCCGGTGACGGAGTACATGATATCAATGGCATAGAGAGCTTCCTTTAAGATCAGCTCACATTCTTTTCCGATATACTGGGGCATTACTTTGCTATAATCCATGGACGTTTTTTCTCCCTTTTCGGGCTTTTTCATGTAGTGGATCACATATGCCAGCTGGCATACGATAACAATCAGCAAAAAATCAGTCATTCCGCATCCTCCACCAGTTCAAAGCCGTTCAGCGTTCCAATCTCCATGAGTTTGACTACAGTTTCTTTCTTTGTCAAGCTATTCTCTTTGGTCCGGGTGTATTCGATGCGCAGCCAATCATCTGTAACTTCCAGGACCTTAACAATACCGCTGTATCCCCAGTCAAAGCCCACCTCCATGGCAATTTCCTTGTCTTTGCAGCTGATCTTGACACGTCTGCCTTCAAGGCTTTTCAGCAGACGGTTGGGGTTCTTCTTTGATCTTACAATGATACCGACATTATCTCCGACCAGATCGTCCAGACTCACATGGTAAATGGATGCAAGTTCAGCCGCTTTGTCCAGCGCCGGGGCACCTTGGCCACATTCCCAATTGGAGATTGTCTGTCTCGTTACAGAAATTCGATCCGCCAGCTCCTGCTGACTGAGTCCGCTCTTTCTTCTGAGACTGATCAATTTTTCACTAAGCATTGTGTTACTCCTTTCCTTAGTTGGTGCTAATTATATCATATGGAGCTTGGAATGCCTAGCAAATCGGTTTGGAAGTTACGCAAATTGCTTTTGCAGCATCAAAACAGACTTTCCTGGGTGTGCATTTAACGTGAAAACTCCGTGAAAAAATTTGCACAAAAATGGGAATGACACGAGAACAGAGCCATGTTATACTATTAGCATTCGATAGTGGGTCTAAGTCAGGACCCACTATTTCTATTTATGGAAAGGAGTTCATGCAATGAAATACTGCCCTAATTGTGGTGCTGCCTTGGGTGACAGCACCGCTTCTTTTTGCGGCGAGTGTGGAAAATCTCTCAAAACAAAAGATGCTGACGCTGAAAAAATAGAAGTAAGTAAAGCAATATCTGAACAGAAGCAAAAAGACAAGAAGAAACAGAAGAAAGTAAAGAATAAACAGAAGACAAAACTCAAGAAAAGAGAGACGAAACCCAAGGTGGAGATAATTGAAGATCCAATCGATGACGGTTACGATGGCTATTACAATGATGTACTTCCGCCTGACCTGGATCGGGTCAAGGAGGGTCTGGATAAGGAACTCATCAAAAAGATCGTGGCTGTTGCCGTGGGCGTCATTTTCATCATATCTATGTGCGTTGTTATGCTTTATCTCCTTTAGGCGTTGCACTTTTGACCTTCCAACGGTGTAATAGGATAAATTACGAAAACGAGGTGTTACATTATGAAGTATATTTCTCTTGGTGCAGTTTTGGAGTCATCCACTGAGCATATCGTAAAAGTTTCCCATTGTGGTATCGACTACACCCTCACTCAGGAACTGGCTTCTTTGTGGCTGGACGGCAGATTTAGATTCGCTGAGGCAGGAAATCCGATTGAGATGAAGGCGCTTAACCAGCTTTACAGAATGGGGCTGGTAATGACTGCGGATGATTCTGAGGCAGGGGAGTACCGTGCCTTGACCAGATGCCGGATGGTCCCTGTGAAGCGTAAGAATCCCCATTTGGGTCTGCGTGGTGACGAAAAGACGGTCATGCTCTGGCTGCGGGAAGCAGGGCTGGTTTTGACCATGGCAGAACTGACTTACCTGATGGACCGCAAAGTACGGCCCGAACTGGGACTTCTCGGTCAGGAAAACAAGCAGGCGCTGGTCGAGCGGATCTACACCAAAGATACGATCTTTGATAATGTGCTGGAAAACCAGATGGAGCACGTACCTTCCCGCGAAAAGACGGTGAAACTGGTGCTGGGTCTACTGAAGAAAAAGCATATTGTCATGCTGTAAACTGAGGTGGAGAATGAAGGAAAGATTCAATCAGTTTCCAAAGGCACTGCAAAAGCAGGTGCTGATCCGTCTGACTGCAAGCGCTGTCAGTATGCTGATGCTGGTACTGATCCTCCTTTACAGGGGTGGATTTGAGTTGGTTCTTCCGTGTGTAGGATTTGCAGCCGTGTTTCTCATCAGTGCATTTCAGCTTTATGTGCGGTGTGAGGAAAACGAATATGTGATACTCCATGGAGTCTGCACCGAAATTGAACGGACTGGTCTGCGTCGGCGTGTTAAAGACATCTACGTCAAGGAGAACGATCATACGGTGCGACTGGTTCGTCCCACGATGAAGCTGCGTGCGCTGAATGTGGGAGATAGAATTACAATCTATCTTGCGGATAATGCACCGGTCTATGATATGGACGGCTGCAAAGTGATCTGCAATACTCTGGCGATGGAAAAGGAGTTTTAAGACATGAAAGTTTCTGAGATCTACGAACAGCTGGACGAAATTCGCAGTATGGACGAGCGAAATGCAAACCCTGATGGTACTATAGACATCGATGAAACAATGGCCGGAATCGTCATGGAATATGCGGTCCAGCAGATCCACAAAGCCATAGAACTCGGAAAAAGGCCAATCTCAACAGTGGTGATTGACGAAACTTGATTCCTATGATATAATACATATATCAGTTATCCGAGTTTTGCGTAGGCAGAACAACCGTCTATCCGATTTATTGAAAGTGTCATTTGCATTGCTATGCGAATGGCACTTTTTTTATTTCCCGGTTTCCGCCTGCGCACGCAGGTTGAAATATATATCATTACTGTTGCAGGCAGTTCCTGCAGAAAGGAGTCAATTATGTTCAAGGTTATCGCATCGGAGGTCGTCGTATCCAAGGGCTTCGACAACAAGCCCGCCATCAAGTTCTCTGATAAGGGGGACTTTGTCCGGTTCCGCATCGGCACAAAGGTGTATGATTCCCGCGCCGAGAAGAACCACAGATGGGTCAATGTAGCCGTCAAGGCTTTCGGCCCTCTCTGCGAACGCATCCGCAAGATGCAGCTCAAAGAAGGTTCCTACGTCACCCTGATGGGCCGCTATGACGAGGACGTCTGGGAGGACGAGAAAACCAAGGAGAAGCGCAGTATGCCCGTTATCATTCTGGAAGACATCGAGTATTGCTTCAGCGGCAGCAGCAAGAACTCCGGAGAAGGTAAGAATGCAACCTCTTCCTCTCCTGAGCCTGCCAACAACTATGCTGCTCCCCCTGCAAGTGATCCCATGTCCGGTGGCTTCACCGGTTTCCAGAACTATGGCGGCGGTAACTCCTTCTTCTAAGAGACAAGGAGGTAGAAATCAATTGATTAAGAGCGCTTAAAACGCCCAGGAGTATCAGACGAGATCTTCTGGGCGTTTTTTTGCGCCGTCACAGAGGAGAATCCATATGAAAGATAAAGAATTCAAGCGTCATATGGCCTATGAAGCCCTGGTTCTGCTGGGGCTTCTGGCTTTGTTAACCTACATCACGCGGCTGTGGCCGATACTGCTGCTGATCATCCTGGGCATTTTCATTGCCACGCTGCGGCTGCTGTTCCTGTCCAGCAAAAAGGTGGAGCCTCTGGAACCGGTACTTGCTTTGCCGGAACCTGCTGCACCTCCGGAACCCCGAGAACAGGATTTCCAGTCTATGGCGATGGTCGTGATCCAGAGAAGAATATCGCAGATTCTGGAAGCCAAATATCCCAATGTCAGATGGGTCTGGGAGAACCCCAGGGCCAGAGAGGATATCATGGCAGGCAATAAGGTCTATGTAATCCTCAACCGTGCAGGCGGATATCGCAGGGGACTTGTACTGATCCGAAATCTTCAGGTGTTCGATGTGATCTTCGAGAACCCTGAGCAGAATTCGGATACTGTATCCCAGCCGCCTGTGCCTCCTGCTCCACCGAAACCCGATCCGGAACCGGTCGAAGATGATGAGGATGAAGAGATCCCCGAGGACTTCGGCCTGATCGCATTCCAGTGGGTGGAAGCCAATATTGTCAGCCTGAACGAAAAGTGCAATGAAGCAATCGGTCAGGGTGCTAACAGTTACCTGATTCCTGCGGAGGATCTTCCGGTTCCCGACAGCTGGCTGGATATCTGCAAGGAGTTGGAACACAACGATCTGCCCGGGGCATTTTGCTGCGAAGGCGGCATCAAAATAGAATTTGAGCAGTAATACTGCAGAAAGGGAATAAATATGAGTGCTACGTCTATGAACAACCTCTTCAACTACTCCAGAGCTTTGCCGGAGCCGTTTGACAAGCTGCCTGGCAAGAAGATCAAGGTATCTTCCAAGTATGGCTCCGGTACCGAGGCGACGCTGTGTTGCACGATCATCAAAGCAGTCCATGCCATGATCGACTGTATGACCGGGAATGGCGAAGGCGCAGTCGGCATCATTGATCACCGGATGGTTGCAGAGTACAAGTCTTCTGCTGGTCCGGATGCTTATCATCTGGTGGTATTTGATAGTGCGTCCGGTAACATCACCGCCAGCGGCTTTGACCGCAATACTGAGATGGTGGAGAGCTACCGTCTGCACTCGACTGCTAATGACGGTGCTGCAGTCATGATGGCCATGATGCCTGTGCTTCTGAAGGATAAGGAATTCGAAGAACACTTCCAGACTTACATGGACGCAAGGACTTCCGGCTATCCGGATCTGAAGAAGGCAACGGATTCCATGGCCATTCTGTGCGACAACGCATATCGCCGGATCAAGGATGATACGAATCCCGAGCACATCAAGGTCAACGTGGATAAATCCGGTAATGTCTACCGGGTTTCCCAGGCACAGCTGGATTCCGGTGCGTACACGCCTGCCACGGTTGTTGCAGGTGAGTTTGTCATCTTTGCAAAGACCGGAAGAGTGACTGTGTCTGCTGCTACCAGTGCCATTGACCACAAGGATTTCGTGGGAAAATACCAGCTCTCCTCAGGTCGGAAGCTCTCTGTATTGGAAGAGTCTCTGGTGCCAAAGCTGGAGGAATGGTATATCATCCCGGAGCAGGTTGTCAACATCTGCAAGCATGCCCTGAACACCACCGGAAAGCCCATGCAGATGCGTAACTTCCTGATGCGTGGTCCTGCGGGCACCGGTAAAACCCAGGGTGCCCGGGCAATCGCCGCGGGTTTGCATCTGCCGTACATGAAGTATACCTGTTCTGCCTCCACCGAAGTCTTTGACTTTGTCGGTATGGTCTTTCCCAAGACCGACGGTATGAGTACTGGTGATGCCGAGCTTGATAAAGAGAGGGAAATGCTCATGTCCATGGGTGGAATCACCTATGCCAATGTGGCGAAGATCATGAATCTACCGGATCTGGAGGACATGGACTTCGATCCTGCAGGGGTATTCTTTACCTTGACGGGGGTGCATAACGATGATGCCACATCTCGTGACTGTATGGCGGTTGTTATGGATATGGTCACGGAAAAGATCAAGGCGCTGAGCAAGCCTGCGGAAACAGAATCCACTTCCGGTCAGACCTATACCTATGTGGAGACTGATTTTATCAAGGCTCTGAAGAATGGCTATTTAGTGGAAATACAGGAACCCACAGTCATCACGCAGCCCGGTGTTCTGGTCGGTCTGAACTCTCTTCTGGAGCAGAGTGGTTCAATCACGCTGCCTACGGGTGAGATCATTCAACGTCATCCGGATACCGTTGTCGTAGTTACAACCAACGTGACTTACGAAGGCTGCAGGGGATTAAATCAGTCCGTTGTCGACAGAATGAGTTTGGTGGAAGATATTGAACTTCCCAGTCCTGAAGTCATGGTACAGCGTGCTATGGCAGTCACCGGAGCTACGGATGAGTATCAGGTGTCTCAGATGGTTCAAGTCGTCAACGACATGGCTGATTACATGCGTAAGAATGGTATCACCGACGGCACCTGCGGTATGAGAAGTCTCATCGACTGGATTACCAGTGCAGAAATTACCGGTGATGTATATCGCTCTGCACTCAGCACGGTCATCAGCAAAGCGACTTCTGATGAAGAAGACCGCGAGGCACTGAAGACGACCATCCTGGATCCCATCTTCACCCCCAGCCGCCGTAAGGCTTCCTGATTTCCTATGAGAGGAGGGACCTTATATGGCAAAGGTGAATCATAAACGAGTGAAGCAGCTTCTGAACGAAAAGCGCAGCAAGATCACGGACAGGCAGTTTTTTACCTCCCGGATCCTTGCCGGCCATTTCGAAGACGTAGCTGCTGCACAGACCAAACGATATCGGTATAACCGGCGTGTGCATGTGAATATCTACTGGGCGCCCAAGGACCGGAACGGTGCCTGTACGAACAATACGGCGATCAAGATCAATGCCGGGCATCCCTGTGTAACGAAAATTCGTGGGCGCATGAACCGGTATGAGATGATCTCCGGTCTGTTCGCTCATGAGCTGGGTCATGTCCTCTATACTGATTTTCTGGCCAAGCAGACCTATATGAACTTCTTATCTGCATACAAATGGTACCCGGCACCGCCGATCCTGAAGGATTCTACAGATGCAAAGAACGAGAAAGACTTCTGGGAATATGTAAAGGCAGATCCGCGAAATATGCAGTTTGCCATGCACATCGCGTTCTTTATCGCAAATGTGCTGGAAGACGGCTATATTGAGAGCAGGATGCTTTCTCAGTTTCCCGGTGTTCTCGGCTATAACCTGACGGTAATGCGGGAACACCAGTACAAGGATATGAGTACGGTAACGCAGCTGATCGAAGAGGAAGATGATGGCTCCGGCCACATCTTCCAATCGATTCTGCAGATCATGCTGTCCTATGCACTCTTCGGTGAGATCAAGTACGGCGAAACGCCTCTGTCTGATGTGCGGATCCAGACCGTTTTCAAGCTGCTGCCCCAGATTGATGAAGCGGTTACTACTACATCTGCAAAAGACCGTTGGCAGATCGTCAGTTTAATTCTCATCCGGCTATGGCCCCATATTGAGGACTACATCGAGCTGTGTAAGCATCATCAGGATGAAGCGGCGTCTTCCGGTGAATCCAGCGAAGCAGGGGATATTCTCTCCGGAATGCTTCAGGTAATTTCCGGTTCCAGCGCAGAAGGCGAAGGTTCCGGTACACCTGTACCCGGGTCTGAGAAGATAAAGAGTTCGGGTTCCAATGCTGCGGGCCGCGCCAAGACCCGGGCCATGGCTGGTAATTCAGAAGAAGATAACGCTTCTGGCTCGGATGAAAATGAGTCTGGGGAAGAAACTGCTGGTGCTGAGCAGGAGTCGGATTCTGATACTGATAATCAGGATCCTGGAAATCAGTCTGGTGACGATTCTGGTGCGGATAATATTACTTCTTCCGAGGATTACATGGGTTCCGGCTCTGGTAAGCAGGAGACCACTGACAAAGAAGGCGGTCGTATCCCATTCCATCAGACGGACAGTGTTTCAGAGCCTGTTGGCGGTGAAACGACCTACGATTCGGATTACCAGCGGGAGCATAATGACCGTGCAGCAGCTGATATCGAACGGATGCTGGAGCAGATGGCAGAAAAAGCTGCATGCAAGCAGCTGGAAAACGAGCGGATCCAGGAACTCAATGATGCTGCGCAGAGTATCTCTTACGGTGATATTCACAGCGGTGTCAAGATCACAGTTCATCGGATCCCGGAAGTAGATGAGGAGCTGGAAGAACAGTATCATGATATTTCCGCGCCGCTCCTCAATATTTCCAAGCAGCTACAGCGCAGTCTCGTCCAGAAGCTGAAGGATCAGCAGCGTGGAGGCAAGCAGACAGGCCTTGTTATGGGTCGCCGTCTGGATGCGCACGCCCTATGCCGCAACGATGGCAAGGTGTTCTACAAGAATAACCTTCCCAATGAGATCCCGAGGATCTCTGTAGGGCTTCTGCTGGATGAGTCCGGCTCTATGAGCTGTGGCGATCGCAGTACCTACGCCAGAGCTGCAGCCATCATTCTCTATGATTTCTGTCAGGCGCTGAATATCCCTATCATGGTCTATGGTCATTCGACCAGCTGGAGCAGCGGCGTGGATCTGTATTCCTACGCTGAGTTTGACAGCTTCGACCGGAATGATAAGTACCGCCTGATGGATATCGCAGCCCGTGGCAGCAATCGGGATGGCGCCGCGCTTCGTTTTGTCGCGGAACAGCTTTCCAAGCGAAATGAGGAGGTCCGGATCCTGATGCTGGTATCTGACGGACAGCCTGCCGATGTGGGCTACGGAGGTACAGCAGCGGAGGAAGATCTTCGCGGTATCAAGCAGGAGTATAAGCGCAAAGGTATTCTGTTCATTGCCGCAGCCATCGGTGAAGATAAGGTCAATATCGAGCGTATTTACGGTGACAGTTTTTTGGATATCACTGACCTGAACCAGCTGCCAGTCAAGCTGACCGCAGTCATCAAGCGGTTCATGAGGTGAGTCTATGCGATACAGAACTCTCAAAAATATGGAACGGGCTGTAAGGCTGATCATGGAGAAAGGATATGACCATGACACGGCTAACGATGTTGCCATTCATATCTTTGATATTGTCAGTCGGCGTTCGCCACCGGTTGAACACTATATTGGCCTTCTTATTACCAAAGAAGAGCAGGACAGAAGACGCCAACAGATAGTAAAGATCTATGAGTTTAAAGAACATGAGCTTACAATCTCTGGTGAGAAGCATGACCTACTTTACCTGGCTAATCTTCTTAGCGAAGCTGAAGGAACCGTAGGAGACCTCAGATATCAGATAGAGTATGCCTTCGATGTTGATGGTGTCCGCTCTACAAATACCGGAAGTGTAGGCTTTGATGACCCAGACTACGCAGATATGTATCTCAAAAGAAGAACATAATCTCTATCTGAATAGCGATTTCTGACAGGATCACAGAAAGAACAGTTGCCCGTCGGCTGAAATCTTACTATCAGCCACAGAAGCTATATCATTATCAAGATGGGCAACTGGGATTATTCCTGGCTGCCCATCTGTCTATATTCAAGATAGAAAGGGAGTTAATTATGCATTTTCATTCTTTAGCAGTTATTCAAATTCCTTATATGGAAGAAGACATGGAGGAAAACGCAAAGGTTTCCGCCTGCCTGACTCAGTTGGAGCAACAGTATGCAGCAGATCCGAAAAACATCGTGTATGGCTTTTACATTGAGAAGCTGAAAGGAAATCTCAACTCTTTTGCCAGAGAGGTTTTCAGATCTATCGATTCGCTCATGCACCCCTATGGCAGCGAAAGTGAGGATTGTTACGAGTTTTGTGATCAAAAGGATCAAGTTCAGTCCGACTATGAAAATCGCAGCTGTGACTGCATCCGTCTGCCGGATGGCAGGATCGTCAGCCGTTATGATTACGCTGTGTCTGGTAAGTTTGAAATTCGGAACGGTCAAGTATACGAGCGAAATTCTGGGCAGTTGAAGCAATCCAAGAGAACGCACAAGGCCAAAAAGATGAAGGCTCTGCCGGATTATCCGTTCAAGAAGCTGTACAAGACCATGCACGATTACGCCATCAACTACTGTAATTATGAGTATGATGAAGAATCCCTTGGGTACGGCTTCTACTGCAATCCCTATGCCATGTGGGACTGGTTTCAGATCGGCGGCAGATGGCCCGTGACTTTCCTTGTCAAGGACACCTGTACTGAGTATTCGTACGGTGAGCGCAGCTGGGGTAATAACGAGCTGGAGTATCCCGCCCCGGAAGGATATATGTGGGTCAGTGCAGCCCGTAAAAAAGATATCGAATGGGCAGTCATGAAAGACTGGTATATCCAGCAGGCAAAAAAACGATTCAATGCGCTGGAGGCGATGTTTGTTTCCGGACTTGCCGAGCCAGATGATCATCTACGAGTCGAAGATGGATGCGTTTATAGTTATTGGGATCTGATCTATAAGATCGGCGAGACCGAAGAGGAATATCTGAACCGTTTGGGTTATCCGGATTCCAGGCAGTATCCGGTTTCTTTCTGTGATTTGATCGATGAAAACCATTGGAATGCGCAGGAACATGACTATAAGTCCCCTGAAAATGACGAGGTACTGGCACAAACATGGGAAGAAACCATTCAGCAGTATATCGATGATCTGGACGACGATGATGTTCTGGTCAGCATCGACTACCATATGTGATCAGAAAGAAAGGAGCAAGAAACATGACGCGAATTCTTGGTAATCCTTATCAGGAAGGAATCTGTCCTTGCTGTGGCTCCGAGGTCGAATATGGTCAGCGTAACCAGATGGACAACGGTGGCACAATCGACTGGGAATGCCCGGCGTGTGGAGCTTCCGGGGAAGAAGGCTTTAACGAAACATTCGACGGAATGCACTACAACGTACAGGATGCTGATGGAAATGCGTGCGTATATGAACCTGAACACCCCCATAAACCCTGGCTCGATCCCGCACTGTACAAACCCATAAGTACCATACTTCCGGCAGGTCATCTATGTGAGGAGACTCAGGATTTGCTCTTCCGTGCCCAAACACGGAGAAAAAGGGAAAGGGTCTGGATGGATGGTTCTCCCGTCGACAGCAATTGGGTTTACGGCGGCGTTGCTTTGGGCGCAGGTACTTTTTCCATTATTTACACATACAGTCCCGTCGATAAGTATCCCGTCTATACGGATACCGTGTGTCAGTACACCGGCATCAATGATATGAACGGATTGAAGATCTTTACCGGTGACATTCTTCGTGTCAACTATGGGGATATCTGGTTCACAGTGCTGGTTCGGCTCGTAAACGGTGCTTTTATCTGCCAGCTTCCTGATAACGAAGGCTATGTCCACTTTGATAGTTGGAATACTGCCAATGTAAAGCTGGAAGTTATCGGAAACAAGTATGACACACCGGATCTGTTCGAATGATTGTGATAGAAAGGAGATAGCAATGGGTTCAGTAATTGACTACGTCCGTTGCCCGCAATGCGGCGGCACTTACTTCCGGGACTATAAGTACAGAACTTCCGAGGAATATTGTAGTTGTGTTCGTTGTGGCAAGACCGACCGCTGGTTTATCAAAAGAGATGATGCAGGCAATGCCTGCCTGGACGACGCAGGAAAACCTCAATATGTGGAGGAGTCCCATACTGGCTATGGCGTT
Source organism: Bacteroidales bacterium (assembly GCA_017473705.1). Taxonomy (GTDB): domain Bacteria; phylum Bacteroidota; class Bacteroidia; order Bacteroidales; family UBA932; genus Cryptobacteroides. The sequence continues at coordinate 34,599 of JAFUJQ010000004.1, forward strand.
GCTTATATTACGGGGAACAAGGGTGTGGGACGGATCCTACACTTCATTGAACCTGTTAACGAGCAGACCAAGGATGCTTTCTTTGAAACACTGTCTACGGTTCCTGACATTGACAAAGCAAAGTGCTACTTAACCTCGTGGGACGACGAAAAAGGAGAAGTCATTGCACTTTTTGGAAGCATTCCACCGCTTTTCGAGGAGGAGATGGGAACTTCCGCGGAAGTGTCTGAATGATGATCTCATTCCTTTGCTCGATCCCGTTATTACCCTTAATCAAATGACATCCATACAAGGAGGGCAGTCCAGCTGGATTGTCCTCCGAAGTTTATTTACGAAAGGATTATCCGCTATGATTATTAACCGCAATGGTGCAAAACTCCATTACAAAGACGGCATCTATACAGTAGGTGGAAAAATCGTTGCAAACGATGAGAGTGAATACGAAGGGCTCTATGGCACCATCCTGGAGATTCGTGATGGTGATGACAAGGAAACAGACAATGATACCCCTGATATCTACTGTGCATTCATCCCTCCTGTGATTCCAGATGAGATCAAGGCCATTGAAGAGCGTTCTCCCGTCTGTACCGTACAGAAAAGCATCTGGACGATATTGGAATCGATATGGTTATCATGGCTCCGGAAATGCTTGATATTCTTGACCCTCCCGCAAATGTACAGAAGACGGAGATTTTTCTTATTCGTGAGGACTGGGCGTATGATGGTGATTTTGGGACATCAACTCAAGTTGTTGCTGACCCCCAAATGGCCAGATTCATTTTCAATAACCTGATTTACCAAGAACATCTGGATGGCTGCATAGCTGATTGGAAAGGCCGTGCAGATCTGGAAGTAGATGCACGAACAGATTGCTATGAATGCTGGCTTCATGATGAATATTTTGAAAATCACTATAAGATCGCCATTGATCGGGCAGAGCTTTCCGTGCCTGAACAGCTATTCCAGCAGTTCGGCAAAGGGTATATTGCCAGGAGCCTAAAGGAAGATCTGGCTTCTCAGGTAGAGCAATGGGAGGAAGTATCCCGACTGACCGAGGACCAGTTTCTGAAGTTCATTTCCGATCCCAATATTCCCGAACGCATCGAATCTCATTTGAGTAAGAACGACAGCTACTGGGATAGTTATTGGGAAAGTATTTCTGAATGCGCGCACAGTATGCTTCACGATTATCTGATGCAGATATCGAAAGAAGATTGCTTCCGTCCGGAACCCAATAACCTCTATCCGTTATGTGAGGGGAATGGAACTGAAAGCTGCCTAAAGTGCTGCGTCTATAAAGATTACAGTGAAGGAAACGGTCAGGATTGACTGACTCAAAAATCAGTATGGGGAGCGAAGCTGTATGGCTTTGCTCCCTTTTTATTATCAATCAAAAATGAGGAGGATTTATATGAGTATAACTTGTTCTTTCTGCCACGAAAAACTTCCGTCTTTGGAAAGCTGCACCTGTGAGTCGATTCATTATTGCGGAGAAGTTGTTCCCAGGATAAGATTCGGAGAAGAAGAGTACGATTGGGGGACTTCACGGTGCAGAAGTTGCGGTACACACAGAGGTGGATATCACCATGAGAACTGCAACCGCGAGATTTGCCCGCTGTGTGGGGAGTTGATACATATCTGTGATTGTGAGGTTACATTTGATCCTTAGAAACGAGTAGAATAGGCAGGCTTCGACATTTTTCTTTGATGAAATATGGTATTATCTAATGGAAGCCACAAGCTTACTGCGTTGTGTGTGGCGGGTAATATTGATCAGGGGAGGCTTACTGCTTCGGTGGCATCCTTTTTTATATTCTCCAAATGGCTATTTTGATTGACGAACAAAGAGATCTGTGGTATAATATCCATATCAGTATCCGAGATTCACATCCAGTGAATCAACCGTTTATCAGATTTTTTTGAGTGTCATTTGCCCGTATGGGGTAAATGGCACTTTTTTTGTTTCCGGCCAATTTCATATTTGGTAACAAGCCAGTAGTCCTTCGGGGTTACTGGCTTTTGTTATATATCCGGCGGCAAGACCGTCTCAAAAATGAAAGGAGAATATCTATGTTACCCTGTCAAGACAACTATGCAACAACCTTCGATTCCTATCCTGCCATGCTCAGTTACCACGAAACCATGAGCAAAGAAACTACCTGGCGCCGCTGCAAAGTCAGTGAGCTGCACATTGAACCTCTGGACACCGGTTCTCCGTTGTTCAGTAAGCCCGCGGACTTTGCCGAAGGAATCAGTGAGGAGGCTGTGATCGACACAGCAGCCAATCTGGGTCTGGCACTTCGCGTGGGTGACGATCTGTATCCCATTCGGACGACGGCCTATAAGACTCTGCTGGACCGCGCAAAGATCGGTGGTACTGCATTGCCCAAGCTGAAGCGGAAGGACCTTGCGGACGTTCTGAACGCCTGTCTGGCCCTGTATTCTTCGGAGGCGTTGCTGCTTGTCCGCGATGAGAAAGTGTCTGCTGCCCATTCCGGTGACCTGAAGGACTATTCTGTGCTTCCGATGGATGAACTTCTCCATGCTCTGGAGAAGAACATGGAGGCCAGATTCCCCGGTTATCAGTTTGAAAGCGGATACTCAGACCACGCCTTTACAAGCGGCTGCTGGACATTCCCTGCACAGAAAGATGATCTGCTCGGAACCTACAGCAAGATGCTGGCTTCCAAGGGAAAGAGTACCATGGCCGCAAAGTTGGTACCTGGTATCCGGTTCATGACTTCCGATACCGGTATCGCATCTGCGAAGGTATCTGCAATGCTGATGGGCACCCAGCACCCGATCCACATTGGTGGTTGTATTTCCGTGGATCACCGTCTGCAGAAGAAGGTATCCGACTTCGAGAAGGAGCTGGACCAGCTGTTTGCTCAGTTCTGTGATTCTGTTGGCAAGCTTCAGACCCTTCTGGAGATCGAACTGGATTACCCGGTCAATGCCATGACCCGCATCTGCAAGAAGCTTTCTCTTCCTAAGAAAGAAGCACTGGAAGCTATTGCGATGTTTGAAATGGCATATGGCGGCGGTACCGCCACAGCTCATGACGTATTCATGGCGCTGCAAGAGATCCCGTACCTGATGAAGATCCATAAGATGCCCGAGGCCAAGATGCTGGTCGTGGAAGAAAACATGGCAAGAGCCCTGTCCCTCAAGTGGAGTGAGTATGATCTTGCGAAGGCGGTGAACTACTGATGGCAGCTCCCATTATGCTTTGCGACACTGCCGGTATGTCCAATGACCGCTGGCTGGAATGCCGAATGCATGGCCCCAAAGGAGATATCCCTTATACCGTAGGCGGTAGTGATGTGGCAGCCATATTTGGTGTGTCACCCTGGACGACTCCGCTGGAACTGTGGCTCATCAAGAAGGGGAGAATGAAGCCTCCCAAGAAGATGAACCAGGATCAGCTGGCTATGGGTCATATGCTGGAACCGATCGCCGCAGAATGGTATGCCCGAAAGTCCGGCAACCACGTGTATCAGGACACAGGACTCTATCAGCACGCGGATCACCCTTACGCACTGGCCAATTTTGACCGCAGATACACCCGCGCATCAGATGGTGGCGATGGAATTTTGGAGTGCAAATCCTGCACTTACCACAACGCGGACCATTGGGCTGACGGAGCGATTCCACTTTACTATGATTTTCGTGCGACACGTTCCTAACTGAAAAGGTTAGGCACTAAGAAAAAAGGTGGACGCTCATCTGAGCCCCCACCCGTAAATTAGACAACTATTTGCTGTCGGGTTCTTTATTCTTTGAGTAAAGGTATATGTTGACACCAGAAAGAGTTGCATTCACAACAGCCAAAATAAAATAAACTGCTTCCAGCGTGCTTATTGCTTGAACTAACCAAGCAATGGCACCCAACAGAAAGGCAACAGAGGCAAAGAGCGATAATGAACCATATTTCTTCCTTTTTGAATCGAGCGCAGTACACGCTTCCTTCAGACAAGGAATATCGTTGTCACTTGTATAGTCCTCGTTCAGCAAGTAATCGGCTGTTACATGGAATAACTTGCTCAACTGAAGAAGGTTGTTGGAATCAGGCAAAGCGGTCCCGTTTTCCCAACGGCTTATCGCCTGCCGAGAAACGTCCAGTCTTTCAGCTAAGTCTTCCTGTGACCACCCATTTGCTTTTCTTAGGTTTATTATTTTGTCTGACAGTTTCATAATGAAATCCTCCTATGGTATAGTGATTTCATTGTAATAAAATGCACTTACAAATTCCACCGCGTCAACTTTACATTTGCGCAACAAGACTTTACATCGCAAATAGAATTGAATTTATGTTTTATTATACAGATATATGGCAAGATTGTAAAGCCATATGGTCTGGATTCTTAGGAGAACTGATTATCCGAGGAGTGGAATGACGGAGTAATGTCCCGAAACGCTCCCACTGATACTCCGGCTGGCTCTGCTCAAAAGGCAGATGTTCAGAAGCCCGGTGAAGTCGGCAGAGAGTAACCGTAGTGTGGCTTGCCACAACCGAAAGCAACCCAGAGGTGGGCTGTGTTACCTATATGTCGGGTGTCGATATCCCATGGTGAGAATGTTCATAGCGAACTGACGAACCCTTGAATGTACGTGTCTATACGTAGACTGCATAGAAATGTGCAGACACCTTTCTTGGTGGTGTGTGAGGTAAAGTAAAACTGGAATTTATGAAATACCTTATGTCGTTATAGGCGACATCAAGCACACAGGCATATAGAGGGCACCCAAAGGATATCTATGATAGGATTATTGGAACGTGGAAAGCAGTAAAACGCAAATCTGCGGTGATGACGAAAAAAATAAGCATCTTTATTTACTGTGAGAGCGATGGCATGACCGATGAAGTTTCTGTAATGGAAACTGAGGAATAGCCATTAGTCAATGGACTATATGACATCTATTTCTAAGTAACTACGGCTTCGAGTAAGACACAGAAAATCGACTCTGAAAGGAGGCGATGCCCGTGACGGATACGAAGCAGAAACTTAGGAAAAAGATGGAGTACAGCCAATGATGGAACGCCGTGTGAGGGGAAACTCTCACGCACGGTGTGGGCCGGGGGGAAATCTGGAGATAACATCAAATGATTACCTATCGGCATAGCTTCGCTTCTATTTATCTGTCGGAGATGTCCAACATGGTGCCTATTCCTGCATCTGGGGCAATAACCCGGAAAACGACCTGGCTATGCCGGAGATCGAACGGGATATGGCGATGGAGGATATGATCTTCGAACGGCTGGATGAGTGGATCTGGAGTCTGGAGAATGATAAACCGCCTACGATGAGTGGCGTGTCGTCTTCTCTGGCGATGGAATCCCTGGCACGTATCTACGGCGCAAGCCAATCCGGCCTTCCGACCATTGAATTTCCCAGGAAATACGAACGGTCGCTGCGGCAGATCGCAATGCTGCAAGGTAAGGTCAGAGACTGCGAAAGTGAAATTAAACTATATGAAAAGGAGATAGAGGCACATTCCGTGCGGATTGCGGAATTGATGAAGGAACATGAACACGGTATCTTAACGACTACCACCGATAAGCTCCTCATCGATTTCGTGACAAAAAGAACCAAGCGACCTGACTCTAAAGCGCTGAAGACCAAGTATCCTACGGTCTATGCAGATGTTATCAAAGAGTCTCAGAGCCGCAAGGTGAAAGTCTCGGTACAACCGATTTGATAAGGAGAATCTTTATGCATAACATCTTTGAACTTTGCTGTGAAGGCTACGACCAGCGACTGGAGCGTCAGTTCCAGAAACCCGACCGTGCCAAGAAGAAGGTCTATATTTGCTCACCGTTTAGCGATCCGGATCCTGACAAGCAGCAGGAGAATATGCGCCGTGCCCGTCTTTATATGCTCTATGCCAACGAGCATATGGGCTATCTTGCCCGGGCACCTCATGCATACCTTCCGATGCTGGTCTGTGATAAGATCCCTGCCGAGCGTGCAATGGCCCTTCGGTTTGGCCTGGAACTTCTGGAGCGGTCTGATATGCTTCTGGTTTGCGGTACGGAACTGAGCAAAGGCATGAGAGGGGAGATCGCCCATGCTGCGAAGCTTGGGATCCCTATCATGGTCTTCGATGACGACCTGTATGTGCAGACCCGTAAGCTGGTGACGAAGGCCGGAGCTACCAAGCATTTGGTGACCCTGGATCGTAAACATGCTGTACTCGGTCTCGGTCAGGCGCTCATTGTGCCTGAGGAAGGCGGTGAAGTGCATGCGTAGATTCTCTGAATCCGTGGATCTTCGATCCCGGAAAGAGATGACTGCGTACCTTCAGACCCATTTTCGATACTCCACCATGAACTCCTGGAATGGAGCGGATTCATATGCCCACAATCTTAAAATCTACAAACTGGGTTTGTGTTCTGAGATTGAAGATAAGCTTTATGATCTGCTCAGCTTCCAGGAGTTTTTTGATTCCCTGCGGGAACTGATGGACGACTTTGCGAGTCGCCATCAGTACCGCTGGCAGGTTGGAATGAACGGACGCAGCGGTGGGTATCTGGTTCTCTATGAAGGAGAATTAAGGCCCACCGGGTACCTGTCATTCTGCACCCGCTGCGGTCAACGGAATTACAGGAAAGTGGAAGAAACGGGAAATATCTGCGGAAAATGCGGCCGTCCCGCAAGAGTGAACTATCGGCAGACACCGATGCAGGCAGTCACTTTCCCGGGCAGAGGCGTGGATATGGACGAGGACTTCGATGAGTGGTCTTTGGAGGATCTGCGTGACCGGGTTAGACTGGTGCAGGACTTTGATCGTCTGGCAGATGAAATGGTCGCTCAGGCGATCCAGTTTGCTAAGAATTATTCAATTGAGGAGGTTGAAGTTTGCGTTCCCCAGACCCAGCGGGTACTGGTTGCGAATAGATAAGAGAAATTCAATCAGAAAGGAGTAATCAAGTGCTTTGTCAATTTGAAAGAGTCATTTTTCCCAGAGATGCTACAGCATCCGTCAATGGATTCATGATCGCGGTGTACAAGCCCTGCGGTACGATCCGGGATGCTGCAGGACGGATCCTGGATCAGTTCAAGGCGGTCGGCTATTGCCTCCCCACATCCAATAAGGTCAAGTACCGGATGGAAGGCAGATGGACCAAGAATTCCAAGCACGGTCTGCAATATGAAGTGGAGCGTTATGAGGAAGTGATCACCCCTACTAAAGAGGGCATCATTACTTATCTTGCTTCCGGGCAGATCAGAGGAATCGGCAAGAAGACTGCGGAAAAGATCTACGACACCTTTGGTCAGGAAACACTGGAAATTCTGGACAAGGAGCCGAGAAAGCTGTTAAGCGTACGTGGCATCAGTGAGAAGAAGCTGAAGAAGATCATTGACTCGTATCTGGCCAACCGTGGTGCCCGGGATGTGATCGCATTTCTGGCGCCTCATGGTGTTTCACCCAACCGAGCAGTAAAGCTGTACCGGGAGTATGGTGAGGAGACCATGGACATCGTCCGAAACCATCCGTATCAGTTATGTGAGCTGGCAGGCATCGCCTTCCGGACCGCGGATAAGCTGGCCATGAGCATGGGTATCGATCCACGCTCTCCGGAGCGAGTGGATGAAGCTCTGATGTACACGCTGACCGATGCGGAAAGTAAAGGGCATTTGTGTATGGAAAAGCATGAGTTTCTGCGCAGCTGTCTGAAGCTTCTGGATACAGAAGGTCTAACAGAAAATATGCTGGCTGCACGTGCCGTCAAACTCATTCAGGATGAACGCCTGGTGACCTATGGCGACAGTGCATTCCGGAGTATCACTGCCAGGGTGGAATCGAATCTGGCATACGAGATCGTGAAGAAGCTGGACGGATATGTCCCGCCTTATGATGATCTCGATAATGCCATTGCTGCAGAGGAACGAAAGTTGAGATTCCGGCTTGCCCCGGAGCAGAAGGAAGCCATCAAGATGGCCCTGACATCTAAGTTCTGTGTCATCACAGGCGGTCCTGGCACCGGCAAGACGAGCGTTCAGAAGGCACTGCTGGATTTGTACCGGGAACGGTTTCCGTCTGGCAAAATTGCCTGCTGCGCCCCTACCGGAAAGGCGGCTCGCCGGATGGAGCATTCCACCGGTCTACCTGCTTCCACCGTGCATCATGCACTGGGCCTGCTTGCTAACGAAGACGGTCAGTATGGTGACCCTGAGACACTGGATGCCGATCTGATCCTCGTGGATGAGGTGTCCATGTTGGATGTTTACCTGGCAGAAAAGCTTCTGAAGGCGACACCGCGCAATGCCAGACTGATTCTCGTAGGTGACAGTGATCAGCTTCCTTCTGTAGGACCTGGTGCTGTACTGAAGGAGATCGTCGGCAGCGGACTGGTACCGGTTGTGAAGCTGGATCAGGTGTTTCGTCAGAAGGAAGGCAGCCGTATCGCAGCCAACGCCAAACTGATTCGGCATGGAAATCTTAGTCTGGAGTATGGTCCGGATTTTGAGTTTTACGATTCTACGGATCTGGCAGTATCTGCGGATATGATCGAGTCGATCTATCTGCAGGAAATTGCGAAGTATGGTGTTGACAATGTTGTCCTACTGTCTCCGTACCGTCAAAAGACGGAAACCGGTGTGAATGCACTGAATCAAAGGATACAGGGAAAAGTCAATCCACCCGATCCTTCGAAGAATGAGGCGGTATACGGTCAGCGCCGGTTTCGTGTTGGTGACAAGGTCATGCAGACGAAAAACTGCGAGCAGATCAATAACGGTGATGTAGGCTATATCACCAGCATTACCGGAACGGCATCTGATGCTGTCGTTCGTATTGATTTTGGTGATGACCGGGTCGTCGAGTATGAGAACAGTGAATTGGAGATGCTGGACCTTGCTTACGCCTGTACGGTTCATAAGAGCCAGGGTGATGAGTTCAAGTCCGTGATTATCAATCTCCAGTGTGCCCATTCCGTAATGCTGGTAAGGCCTCTGATCTACACCGCAATTACCCGCGCTAAGGAGCGTGTGATTATTGTGGGTGAACGCAGGGCTCTTTGTATTGCGATCCGGCGGACAGATACGGAACAGCGCGGCACAAAGCTTGCAATGAGAATTCAAGAATTTATGAAATACAGAAGGGAGAATTAACCTATGGCAACCGTTTTGGACCAGTATAATCAGAAGAAGGTGCAGATTTCTGCACAGATCGCAGCAGGCAAGTTCCCGGCGGAGCAGATGCTTCAGTATCAGGAGATGCTATACCGGATCGATGTTCTGGAGACCTGTATGTCTTTTTGCCGGACTGCTCCTGTTACCGCTGACCAGCGTGTATTGGGCAACCACTATCGGCTTTTTGACTGCTTCCTGAACTGCGTTTTGCAGGAACGTCGGTTTGGTTATCCCACCGACGAAGCGGGCCAGAAGCAGCGGGAGACGGCTTTCAATAACTTCCTGACGGTGATCAATAGCTTTCGTAAGAAGTTCCAGAGCTTTGCACCCAAGTCCCAGGATGAATACCGCAACATCATCACTCAGATGATCGAAACGATTCTTCCTGCATGGATGGCCTACCGCAACACGTTTGTCAGTCTGTAATAGGGAGGGTGTCACAATGGCAAAGATTATTGTACCTGCAGCACAGATGGAGCTGCTGAACACGATCAATAAAGTGGAAGGCTTCGATCCTGAAGCATTTACCACAGAGTATACGGATCTGAACTCCAACGAGAGCAGAAAGCATCTGCCGGTCATGGCGCAGATGGCCTGGTTTCGGCTGAAGTATCCCGAAGGGAAGATCGCTGTTTCCATCGAAAGCGGAAACAACTGCTTCGTGGCAACGGCCCGTGTCTATCCCAGTTATAAAGATCCTGTGGAGTGCTATCTGTCCGAGGCTACGGCATCCCGCGGCGCTGATCCCTCCAAGCCGACTGTTTCTCCCAGAGAATGGGCACAGACAGCGGCAGTTGGTATTGCGTTGCGTAACGCCGGATTCGGCCTTCAGTTCGGTGCAGCTGGCGATGAATTCACCAATCAGCTGCCGAACGAGTTCTCTTCTGATGTATCTCCTGTGTTTCCTCAGGTTGATACTCCGGTAGACGCAGGTTTCTCCCAGAGTCAGGTTCCCGTACTTCCCGCAGTAGTAAAGAAGGAACTGACGCCCGAGGAGAAATACCAGCAGGCCTGCGCAGTCATGTGGCCCAATAAGAAGTTCGAAGGCCGCACGCTAGGCGAGGTTCTTCTGATGGATCCGAGTGCTATCAACTGGCTGGCTAACAAATATACGAATAATCCCGAGGCTTCTGCAGCAGCAAAATTCATGTGTGAGTATGCGATGAAGAACGCCGGTGCCTGATCAATTTCCAATATTGGGGGATGTTACGCATCCCCCAGAAAGGAGGCATGATGGAAGTAATCACCATGGCAGATGTCATTTCGCTGCTCGGTCTGCCGGGGCCTAAAGATGGTAGGGTAACCTACAACATTCAGTGCCCCTGCTGCGATGAGAATCCGAGAAAGAAGCACCTGAATATCAATCTGGAAAAAGATGTGTTTAGATGCCCCAGATGCGGATTTTCCGGCGGTATGTTCGATCTGTATGCGTATTATTCCGGCGTTGATCGGAGAAAAGCCAGGGAAGCACTTCTAGCCAGACTCAACATCCAGGATTCAGAGACTCCTGTGACGCAGATGAGGCGAAAGCCAAAGCAGAAGGCCATCGTAGAGTGTCCCATCACCGATGTGGATACCAGAGATGAAACGTATAGGGCCCTTTTGGACAAACTTTCTCTGGCATCTGACCACAAGGAAAATCTGCTTGCAAGAGGCCTTACGGAAGATGAAATCAAAAGGCATGGATACAAAACGATGCCGGTTGCTGGAAATGCCATCCTGGCCAAGCAACTTCTTTCTGAGGGGAAATACCTTGCAGGTGTCCCTGGATTCTATCATGACAGGGATGGCAGGTGGAGTTTCGTCCACGAAAAACGCGGGATCTTAATTCCAGCCAGAGATCCTAATGGAAAGATCCAAGGCTTGCAGATCCGGATGGACAATGCTTCCAAGAGAAAGTTTCGATGGATTTCAAGCATCGGCAAGCAGGATGGAACGAAGGCGGAATGCTGGACGCATCTTGCCGGGAAGCCGCAGAGAACTGTTATTCTGACGGAAGGCCCCCTCAAGGCCGACATCATACATCAGTTGACAGGAGACACAGTTCTGGCTGTTCCCGGCGTCAATTCCCTGAATCATCTGGAAGAGTCACTCATACATCTGAAGGAGCAGGGGACATGTCATATCATGACTGCATTTGATATGGATTATCTCACAAATCCAAATGTGGAGAATGGGTATGCCCGGCTTCAGGAAGTTCTTTCAAAAGTGGGAATTCAGTACGGTACATATCTTTGGGATCCGCAATATAAGGGGCTTGACGATTATGTATGGCAGTATTGTTTCCAGAGTATCAGACGGTGAGGAAGGGGCGGACGTAATGTTCGCCTCTTTTTTTCTGCACATTCAATAATAAAAATGCGCATTCTCGTTGCAAATGCGCATTTAGAACAGTGTAATCAAATATAAGCAAATTTAAGGAGGAACCAATCATGTTAATCGCAATCGACCACGGTAACTACAACATCAAGACTCCCCACAGCAGCTTTATGGCTGGCCTGGCGGAGCATTCTGTTCGTCCACCCATGGCAGATGAAGTTCTGGAGTATCAGGGTAGCTTCTGGACCCTTTCCGGCAAGCGTCTGAACTACCGCAGGGATAAGACGAAGGATGAAAGCTACTTCATTCTGTCTCTGTTTGCAATCGCAAGAGAGCTGCTTCATACCGGTTCTTACAGTGCCGTGGAGAAGGTAGATTTGGCAGTAGGCCTGCCTCCGGAGCATTACGGAATTCTGCGCGACAAGTTCGCACAGTATTTTAAGCGCTCTGAGTCTATTCACTTCATCTACAATGACAAACCCTTCACCATCATGATCGGCAATGTGTTTGTCTACCCTCAGGCCTATGCTGCAATCGCACCTCAGAAGAGCCAACTGAACCACCATCTTCGCGTGTTCCTGGTTGATATCGGCGGATACACTACCGATGTTCTGCTCCTGCGCAGCGGAAAGCCCGATATGCAGTTCTGCCGCAGTTTGGAGATGGGTGTGATCACTATGAACAATGATATCATTCGCCGAGTGGGCGCTCTTCATGATATGCGGATCGAAGATGAACATATCAGTGCAGTTCTGTCTGGTAAGGAGACGATCCTGCCTGAGGAAGTAAAGAGAACCATTCGGGAGTCTGCCGGCCATCACGCAAAGGATATCCTGGACAAGCTCAGAGAACTGCAGGTAGATCTGCGATCCAATCCCGCTGTGTTCATTGGCGGCGGCAGTATCCTGTACCGGGACTATCTTGAGAAATCCCCCATGGTAGCATCCGCCACTTTCGTTGATGATCCAAGTGCCAACGTAATTGGCTACCAGGCATTGGCTGAGGCCCAGATGTCCATTTCCCGGTATTGATATTAACGGTGGTCGCTATGAAAAAGGATGGGAAATACAGATACTCGCTTCAATTTGGTATGAACTCTGAAGAGGAAAAACGTGTAGGTGAACTGTTAGAGCGCCTTGGAAACCGTAAAAGCAAGGTGCTGGTCGCAGCCCTGAATGAGTATATTGCAAATCATCCGGAACTCGAAAACGAACACTGCGAAATAAAGGTAAACTACCAGTCGGTCCCAATGAAGCTGTTGGAAATGAAAATCAGAGAACTGATCAAGGAACAGTTTGGTGGCTTAACCATATCTTCAGAACTTAATAATGAAAAGAACGAACAAGTCTATAATGTTAGTCAGGATATCGTAGATATGTTGGGAGATCTAGAATTGTTTCAGCTACGATGAGCAACACAATCCATAAAGCACATGGACATCAGAAATTGTCATATCTTTATTGCATTTAAAAGGGATCTGGTGACTATGTATGGGAGCAGTGTTTTATAAAAATGGTAAATAAGGGATGAGGCGGACTTAGTTTCCGCCTCTATTTTTGTGTATTCATAGACTATTTGAACCAATCCCCATGGCCAAACTTTGGAACAAACACAGCATGTCAGAAAAAAGTTATTTGCTTGACGATTTGAATTTGCATAAATGCGCAAAATTGGGCCCTCTGCTTTGCAAGCAGGAGACCCATTTGCTATATTATCGGTGATCGTAATATTTTTTGATTTTTTGGATATTTCTATATTCTGACTAAAAGCCTTAAGGGCCATCAAATCCACACAATCACACTACTGGTGCGTGTTTCGGATTTATACTTTCTTCAAAATGTGAATATTTGAGTGTAAAATATACACACAAGGAGACGAAACTATGGTTGATTACGCAGCTTTAGGCAAAAGAATAAAGAAATTACGTGAGGATGCCAATATGAGGCAGGAAGATCTCGCGGAGAGATGCAATTGCAGCATCAGTCATATTGGTCAGATTGAGCACGCTAGGAGCATTCCAAGTATTGATATGCTGGTAAATATCGCAAATGCTCTGGAAGTATCTCCTGATGCACTTTTGCTTGAATCAATTGACAAACCTGAAGATGCGTATCTGCGTAAGATAAAAGATAAGTTAGCAGTGCTGCCCACCGCAACAAGAATAAAAGTCTGTGAATCGTTGGACAATCTGTTAGGTATTATTGGAGAATTGAACTAATTGCATAAGTTGAAGTGGGCTGCCTGATGATTCAGGCAGCCCTTTGGCTTTTTTAGAAAGGAGCTGATCCAAATGTTGAACAAGCAGGACGAAAAAAGCAAACACAACGATTTCCTGAGTGAATATCAGGAACAACTGCAGATGATCGAGGAAAAGCTCCGCGATATTGAAGATAGCGCGGCGATCATTCACAGTCTTCTGGAGGCGATGCTCATCTTCTATGGAGCTGACCGTGCATATGTTATAGAGGCCGACTGGGATTTGATGGTCGGCGTCAATACATATGAAATCTGTGCCGATGGAGTAACCTCCCATTTTGATGCGCTGCAGTACTTGCCGGGTGAAATCTTCCCCAGATGGGCCAAGCAATTAATGAATAACCAGCCGGTAATCATTACTGACACGGAATTGATTAAAGAAGAATCTCCTGACGAATACGCTCTTCTGAAGCTGCAAGATATTCGCTCCTGCCTCGCAACCCCGTTTTCTAAAAAATTCAACAAAGGATTCATTGGCGTAGATAATCCTACAAGATTTGAAGATAATCCTAGTTATCTCCTCATTCTGACCTACGCAGTTGTTGCAGAGTTGAATGAGATAAAGCTGGAAAAACGCGTAAATGACGCAGTTGCCCACTTTACGCAATCCTCGGGTTCGGAACTATATATCAATTGTTTTGGCGGACTCGAAATAAAGAGCGCCAATGGTATTATTCTGGATGATTCGATTTCCTCTGACCAGTGCTATCAGTTGCTGGCTTACCTGATTATGAATCGTAAACGAGTCAAACCTGTACGAGAATTAGCAGACATCTTATGGCCCAATGCAGCAATAGAGGATCCATACCACGATGTTAAGAATGTAGTTTATCGCCTAAAACGGTTTCTAAGTGCAGCTGATTTGGACGATCTTGTTATCGGATCAAATGGCACGTATATTTTGAATCCAAAGTATGTGATCCGAACCGACTTCGATAGATTCGAGGAAGCATATGAAAGATTCTTCT
>JAFUJQ010000085.1 GCA_017473705.1 Bacteroidales bacterium
TATTCTGACTCTGTGACACATGGGCATTGTTGCCGATAAGCATCATGCCCAATACCGCACCTGCGATCTTGCCGAGCCAGCCGAAACGACCGAATACGAGTAACGAAGAAGCGACAAGCCCTAAAAGGCTCATGCCTGACACATTCCCTTTGCCGAGATTGCTGAAGAAGTTACCGAACATGTTCATGCCGTTACCGCTGAAGATGTTCTTCAGGAAGTGCTGCATGCCATTCCATTTGCTGTTTACATCGCTCATGGTGGCATTCATGCTTTCAATAGTTTCTCCGGCTTTTTCGGTCATGCTTTCAACACGTTCTGCAGTCTGACTGAGTGCTTCATCCACCTTATCAACTGTTTCTTCACCGACAAGTGTGTCACCGATGGTTCTTAACACGGGCTTGTCATTGACGATATTCTCCCATGCCAGATACCCCATGCCGCCTCCCACGACGGCGGTCTTGGCCGCTACTCCGAACCCTTGCAGGGTACGTTGTGGGTGGATGACCGCTCCACCAATAGACTTTCCGGTCTCTACCAGAGGCCGCTTAACGAATTTCAATGCTGTTTTCCAACCGCTCATATCTTTATTCTTAATGGTTATTTATCTGTCTGCCGCCCTTCGCCATCGTCGCATACAGGCTTGTGTGATTTCCAGTTTGTCAGGTTTCTCTCTTGTGCCTTCATCTATTTCAGCCCATACATCCGCAAAGGAGGTGTATTTGACCGCCCTAGTCAGACGCTGGAGCCGTTTGTTCATCAGTTTCAGCTTCGGACGGATGGCAAATACAATCTCGACACGCTGCTTCTCCGTCATCTTGGTGTTGCTCAGACATACATGACGGATGTCGTTGACGATTTCCACGCTGCCCAGAATTATTTCCCTGTATATCTGGTTACGTCTTGGTGTCAGTGCTACAGCCAGTGTGTTGCCCGGACTTTTCCTCAGCTGTTCACTCAGTCCGCCCATGTTGTCCGTCAGTCTGCCAATCTCATGATAGAAACCGTATATCTGTGCGGCATAGCAGATGATGTCACGGAAAGAGTCCAGGTAGTCGTTGAACTTACGCTGAAGGTCTGTCGTTCCTTCCACTTCTTCCTTTATCCACAGATGTCCGGTGGACTGCATCATCATAGCCCGTTCCTGACTTTTCAATTCATCTTCTGCCTTGTCGGTATAGAGGAATATCATTCCTGAAAGTGTCGGGTCTATCTGCGCATTCATGGGCAGTATGCAGATTGTCATTATCAACATCAGGTATATCCTATGTTTCATATGCTTTCCCTTTCATTAGTATCCAACAACACGTGCAGCCCTTCGCCATCTGTCAAAGGCGATATGGGCTATATCACCGTAATCCCTGTTAAGCATTCCGGCCGTCACATTGTTCCAGACATCGTTCAGCGTGTAATAGCGTATGCTCAGGTATAGACGGCTCAGTTTCCTATGGAATGTTCCCAGCCTGTCATTCAGTGCCCAAAGGGTTTCGGAACGTTCGCTTCCGGTGAGCATATTGTTATCACCGCCTGTAGCGATGGCATTACGAAGCAGTGTGAACACGGTAACAAGTTCTGTGGCTGTCTCGATATAGAGATTGTTCATGCTCATCGTGGCAACGATTCCTTGCGGATTGTTACGGATGGCTTTGCTCAGTTTACCTAACGTGATGAAAATGCGTACTCCATCCTCATAAAGCGTAGTTGCCGCTTTCAGGGAAGAGGCATATCCACTGGCTGTACGCAGATAACCGCTATACTTGCGTTCCCATTCATGGATCTTGTTAAACTCGGCGGCAATGGTATTCTGCAGGACGGCGGTTTTGGTCTGTCCTTCAATCTGTGACTCTATCTCTGAATTGATGGCTTCATTCCCTTCAGCAAGGGCAAGCCATTCCAACGGATTGGTCACTATATATTGGGCTTTGCCTTGTTGCACACCCAACAGTATCATGCAAATCAGTATGCTAACGGTTCGTAATCTCATAAATACCCTTTCTTTGTTTGTTGTATTCCACCCGTTCACGGATATGTGCGACAAGGTTCATACTGTTTCTCACTCCGATAATGTCCAGTCTGGGCGTATTCCTGTCACCCGAATAGACGGATACGGTTTTCAGACCTACCAACTGTTGGAGGAAGCTACGGTTTTCCTTGAAGTCAACTACACGGTACAGCTCTATATAGTCGCTGTCACGGACAAAGACTCCATGTTCATGTATCAGCTGCTCACCTGTGACAACGAAATCCATCTTGCGGATGTAGATGAAAAGGTATAGCAGATAAGAGGAAAGGAGTATGGAAATTCCAAGTATCAATCCTTTAAGCGGAATGACATCCATCCCAGCACACACATATCCGGCCATATTCAATAGGATAAGTGGCAGCCTGTCAATGGCAAACTGCATGATATGCGGACACAGCCGTATGGTTCCGTAGTTGTTTCTTCCTTGGTTCATGATGATTCTCCTTCTTCTATCTGCGGCGGTGTGCGGTATGCCGTTCATTCTCCGTTTCCTCCGTTTGGTTAGACAATGTTGTTTCTTTTTCCCTTACTTCTTTTATCTCATTGATTGTATGGCCTGTTTCAATGTTTCTACGTCCTAACAGTTGGTCGTTCCAGTCCTTGTACGCATCTTTTGGCAGATGAAGCAGGTTTTTGGGCTCATCAATGCCGATAGTCTTGCATATTTCCTTGAAGTCCATATCCTCTGTCGGTATTGATTTCCGTTCGTAACCGTCTGTCAAGTCTCTTATGACCAAATTCCCCTTGTCTGTAAGA
>JAFUJQ010000086.1 GCA_017473705.1 Bacteroidales bacterium
AGGTTTCTTCCCTGTGTTCATCCCGGCTCCTTGAATGAGTCCGCTGATGATTTCCTGAAGATAGACGACAGTAGGATTATATTTGTATTCCCTGCCCTCTACAGACACAGAAAGGATGTGTTCGACCATAGTCGAGAGTTGAGTAAGTTGCGTTTCAACGATCTCAAGATAACGGCTCCTTCTGTCAGGATCCGCATCGGCGGAGAAATTGCGAAGGGCATCTGTCGCTGTCACGGCAACGGATATCGGGGTCTTCAGTTCGTGGGTTATGTTGTGCGTGAAGTCACGCCGCATCTCTTCCAGAGTCTTCTGACGGAACATTGTCCTGACAAGATATATAAGTACGCCAGCGAGAAGGATGATGATGGCGACTGACGATGCTATCAGGCCCCACATCCTGCCGAGGAATACCTTGAAGGGTATTTCTATTGAAACAAGAAGCGAATACAAGCCGTAATCATCGATAGGAACGACAGTAGTCATCGGATTGTTCAGAGTCGGCCTCTCCCCTCTTGTTATTACTACCCGCGAATCGCCCGCTTCGTTGGAAAGTACCTCCGCATAATATGGCTGCAATGCATCAAGCTCCATCAGGTTAGGTTCGAAGTAGAGACTGAAGTCGTCGAGATTGATCTTGACGTACTTGGCGTCGGCAAGTCCCGGGATTGCATCCATACGGAACGCCTTATATATGCTCTTGTATATGGCGGATTCCACCCTTCGCTTGAAGTCTGTCACGGAATCGTTATACATACGGTACACCCATACGGACTGCACCACCGCAAGACAGAGCAGGGACACAATCGCCAGGATTGATATGTTTCTGAAGTATTTTCGTGACATTTTCAATGGATTTATTGCAAAAGTAACAATAAATTTTGCTTTACTGGCCGAGTTAACATTAGTTAACATTAATTAACATTCAGTTAACACAGAATGCGGATTTATGTCTCTATATTTGCCATCGGAAAACCGGTTTCATCATTGTCAAACATTAAAGGAACATTGTTATGAAAAAGTTGATTCTTATTATCTCTATGGCTTTGGCAAGCAGTCTTGCATTTGCTCAGGAACACACAAGACAGACTCATATTATTGATGGAAGCAATACTTTATATATCATTGACGGAGTGGTTTCCTTGAAGACGGCTGCCGATGAACTTCCGAGTGATGCAATCAAGAATATGAATATTGTCACCGGCATCGACAAGGTTGTCATCATTACCACGAAAGAAGGAAGAGTCGTTTCCGGACGAGTGGTCGATACTGAGGGCAAGCCTATCATCGGAGTAGCGGTACTATCGCCGAAAACTCATAACGGAGTCGTTACTGATATGGAGGGCCGCTTCCAGATGAATCTTCCTGCAGGTGAGGCATTTCTTACATTCAAAATGATCGATTACCCTTCAAAGACCGTTCAGGTGGACAAGTCTGACCTCGGAGACATTGTGATGGATAAGAATGCAACTCAGGATGTCGTGGTGATTT
Organism: Bacteroidales bacterium; assembly: GCA_017473705.1. Taxonomy (GTDB): domain Bacteria; phylum Bacteroidota; class Bacteroidia; order Bacteroidales; family UBA932; genus Cryptobacteroides. Next base: position 1,489 of record JAFUJQ010000086.1, read on the forward strand.
CTGCCAGAGGGGAAAAGAAGGCCGGTGCCGAGCCTCTATATCTGGTAAAATATGCGAATGGCAAGGTAAAGAAGGTTGACAGCCTGGACTCCATCTCTCCTAGCGATATCAAGACAATGAATGTCTTCAAGGACAAGTCGGTAGAGCAGTTCAAGAAGTACGGCGACACTACAAACGGTGTGGTTCTCGTTGAACTCAAATAGTCATCAATTGTTTATACATAATGAGGGCAATAGCTTTGACTTTACTGCTCCTTCTTCCTCTATATTCATCCGGTAAGAAAAAGGAGGCGTATCCCAAAGCGAAAATTATGGTAAGTTATAATTACCATGAAACATTCGTGCGTGGAAGTGATGGTGTAGCAGAACGGGATTATGAGTTTATTCTTCTGTCAAATACCGAACAATCGAAATTCTATCCTCCAATCAGCGAATATCTTGACTCTCTTGACTCCACACCTTCCGGAAAGGCTCAGTATGAGCAAATGCTCAGTGCTGTCATGCCCGAGGTCGTCAGAACCGGCAATTACAGCTTGGTTCCAAGTAAGAAAGGTCATGTGTATGTTTTCAAGAACAGGAAAGAATCGGTCGTCAGTGTATATGACTTCATAGGTCTTACTGAATTCGGGTGCTATACAGAACCATTGGCAGAAATGCAGTGGGAAATTGGAGATTCAACTAAAACCATATTGGGATATGATTGCATAATGGCACGTACGAACTACCACGGGCGACATTGGACTGTATGGTTCACTCCGGAAATACCTCTTCAGGAAGGGCCTTGGAAACTTTGCGGTCTGCCAGGATTGATCCTGGAGGCGACTGAAACAAGTGGGCAGCATTCATTTGTCGCTACAGGTCTTGAAATCACGGACAAGGAAATA
>JAFUJQ010000087.1 GCA_017473705.1 Bacteroidales bacterium
CTCAAAGGTCGCAACGGAGAGTATATCCCATCGTTCATCAGCCTTGACAAGATGACCAACGAGGTGGTGGCCATGCGTGCCGAGAATGTCTATATCCCTAACGAGATTAAGGGCGTGCAGCTCACCGACCAGGAGAAGAACGACCTGCGTGAGGGCAAGAAGGTCTATATCGAGGGTATGACCGCCAAGTCGGGCAATGAATTCAACGCCCACATTCAGGTGAGTGCCGAGCGCAGAGGCATCGACTTCATCTTCGAGAACGACCGTATCTTCAACCGTACCGCCCTCGGTGGTGTGGAACTTACCAAGCAGCAGATTGAAGACCTCAATGCAGGCAAGGCAATCTTCGTGGAGGATATGCAGCGTAAGGATGGCGAACTCTTCTCATCGTATGTGAAACTCGATGAGGCGACAGGACGACCTAACTACACACGCTACAACCCCGACTCGCCCGAAGGTGCAAGAGAAATCTACATCCCGAAGGAGATAGGCGGTGTGAAACTGACCGCCGAGGAGCAGAAAGACCTGCGTGAGGGACGAGCCATCTTCCTCAATGATATGGTGAACAACCGTGGCGAGGAGTTCTCTTCGTTCATCAAGGCAGACCTTGAGACGGGACGACTGATGTACTCTCGCACTCCCGACGGCTTTGAGGAGCGTGCCAAGTTCGAGATTCCGAAAGAGATCTTCGGTGCCAAGCTTTCCGGTCAGCAGCGTGCCGACCTTCAGAGCGGCAAGTCGGTACTCGTGGAGGGCATGAAGGGCTTCGATGGCAAGAGCATCTCGCAGTATGTCAAGCTGAACTCCAACCAGAACAAGCTGGACTTCTACAACGAGAATCCCGACCGTAACCGCAACGCCTCACAGCGCAATGTGGTAGCCGAGAAACAGGAGAAGCGTCAGTCAAAGGGACAGAGCATCTAATCCGTAAGTAGGATAAGTCAAATCAATGTATAACTCTAAAATGAATATTAAGATGAACGATAAGAATAAAGCACCTTTCAAGGTGGAAGATGTAAATTGGGACGAACTTTCAGGTATCGGTATCCTCAAGGATGAACTCGAACAGGCCGGAGAGCTTGAGACACTGCTCCGAGGCGAGAAGACAGGTGTCGTATCGCTGAGCCTTGTACTCCTCGGTGTAGATGTGGTGATGGATGCCACTTTGCAGCTTGTACGCAAGAACGACTCTCCGCTGCTCGAAATCATCGGTATCAACCCCACGCAGTAACACGATTCTATTACTAACCTGACAGCCGTTTCCCGCTACCTCCAACGGGTACGGGAGACGGCTTCTTTAATTCCAAGAATATTATGATAGCAATTATAGCAGAAAAGCCGAGCGTTGGTCAGGACATCGCCCGCGTCATCGGTGCAACAGAGAAGAAGGACGGTTATATGGCAGGTAACGGTTATCTCGTTACATGGGCATTGGGACATCTTGTTTCCCTCGCCATGCCACAGGCATACGGATACGGTAAGGCTTCACCCGAAGATCTGCCTATGCTTCCCGAACCATTCCAACTTGTAGTACGACAAATCAAGACCGACAGAGGTATGGTAACGGACATCGGTGCCGCCAAGCAACTCAAAGTCATTGATGATGTGTTCAGCCGTTGCGACAGTATCATCGTGGCTACGGATGCAGGTCGTGAGGGTGAGCTTATCTTCCGCTGGATTTATACCTACCTCGGATATACCAAGCCGTTCAAGCGTCTGTGGATATCCTCACTCACGGACGAGGCTATCCGTACAGGTATGAGCAACCTCAAGGATGGCGAGGCTTACGATGCTCTCTACCACGCTGCCGACTGCCGTGCCAAGGCGGACTGGCTCGTGGGTATGAACGCCAGCCGTGCTCTTGCCATTGCATCGAGTATGCCGAACAACTCCCTCGGACGAGTGCAGACACCCACGCTGGCAATGATATGCAGCCGATACAAGGAGAACCGAGACTTCGTTTCCACCCCTTATTGGCAACTGCACATCACCCTTGAATGCTTGGGCGAGTTCCGTCAGTTCTCCCACATCGAGGATTTCAAGAGCAAGGAGCAGGCAGAGGCGGCACACGCACGATTCTCACCCGACTCTATGGCACTTGTCACAAAGGTGGAGCGTAAGCGTACCTACCAGCAGGCTCCGCTGCTGTATGACCTGACAACCTTGCAGAAGGATTGCAACACGCACCACGATATGAGTGCGGAAAAGACTCTTTCGGTGGCACAGGCTCTTTATGAGAAGAAGTATATCTCATATCCGAGAACTGGCAGCAGATATATCTCGCATGACCTGATGGAGCTGGTCTATGATTCCCTTTGGAAGATTGCCACCATGCCGGAGTTCAAGGAGTACGGCAAGCGTTTCGACTTCGAGCATCTGAATATGCGTAGCGTAGATGATGACAAGGTGACGGATCACCACGCACTCATCATCACAGGCATAGAGCCTGAGGAGTTAAACGCCCACGAGCAGATTGTCTATACGATGATTGCAGGGCGTATGCTTGAAGCGTTCTCGCCACGCTGCGAGAAGGAGTCATTGGTAATGGAGGCTACCGCCGAGGATATGAAGTTCCGTTCACGCTCTACTACCATCGTCAATCCTGGCTGGCGAGGTGTCTTCGCCCGTAAGGAGGATGCCGAGAAGGACGAGACGGAAGCGAACAAGGGTACGGCACGCTTCGCCGAGGGTGAACAGATACCTGTTACGGGCTATGGCACGGCACAGCGTAAGACAATGCCTAAACCTCTCTACACCGAAGCGACACTCCTTGCCGCCATGGAGACCTGCGGTAGGAATATCACCGATGAGAAGGCTAAGGAGGCTATGAAGGAGCTGGGTATCGGAACGCCTGCCACAAGAGCCGCCATTATCACCACACTCTTCAAGCGTGACTACATCGAGCGTTCGGGCAAGGCTCTTGTGCCTACTGAAAAGGGACTCTACATCTACGAGGCGGTAAAGGATATGCAGGTTGCCAATGTGGAACTGACAGGCAGTTGGGAGAAGACGCTCCTTCAAATAGAGCAGCATACTTTGGAGACACGCTCCTTTATGCACTCCATCGAGAGTTTTACCTCGCAGGTTACACGCGAGGTCCTCGGATTGAAGTTCCCTGCACCTAAACAGCGTACCCTCCCTTGCCCCAAATGCGGTACAGGCAAAGTGATGATACGCCCGAAGGTCGCCAAGTGCGACAATCCGGATTGCGGTCTGCTTGTATTCCGCAAGGTGCTGAACAAGGAGCTTAACGAGCAGCATCTGGAGCAGTTGCTCTCATCGGGAGCGACCAAGCTGATCAAGGGATTCAAAGGCAAGAAAGGCAACTCCTTCGATGCCGCCGTAGCCTTTGACGATGAGTTCAATGTAACGCTGGCATTTCCCGACAAGAAGAGAGGTAAGAAAAGATGATGTCAGTCATCCCGATTCGTAGGCAAAGGTAGTGAACCGCCCTCATTCCACCCC
>JAFUJQ010000026.1 GCA_017473705.1 Bacteroidales bacterium
CTCCATCATTTCCTCGTTACTGATTTTAATCTCTTTTTTCTTCATAGTGTGAATGTTTTTTTAGTTCAACATATGGTCTTTGTGCACAATCTTGACCTTTTATCTGCTGCAAAGAAAATATGCATACAATTCTGCCACAACTAATTAGGTCTATGTAGGCAATTATGAATTGTATTGCTTTTTAGGGTAATAGAAGAGGCGTTCTACTTTCACGATTCTTCCCAAGTTGAACGGGTAATTATGGATTAGGACGAAATTCTTAATTGAGGAAATTAAGGGCTTAAATACGATAGCGGATAGATGGACTGTCGATACATCGAGAGTTGGTCTGTCCGCTATACTGCTATCATAGAATTAGCGACTATCTGTTTCAGCTGTTCGGGGCAGAAGTTTGGCAGACGGATAGACATCGGTCTGCCAAACGACAATGCTACGGACAAGATCCGAGACTGGCAGTCGCTTGGGGATATTCTTATATAATATTGGTTACAATGTGATGTATGCTTAAAAATATATCGTTGTAAACATCTAAAAGTGCCACGTACTGTGCCACATACTGCAACAGGCTCACCGTATGATTGAAGTGTGATAACTTATCTATTACTTCGCATTCAGAAAACGGATTTACATATGAGAATAGAGGCTATTTCAGAGACTGATTATCGTGTCAATGATGAAAGGATATGACAAGCAATGACACCTATTGTTAGTGCCATTGAAGTATGAAAATCTCTTCCTTATTTAGCAGTGCGAAAAAGAAAAACAAGTGTAATAAATTAAAATAAAGCGTATGGATTTAATCATTTTTGAGCGAAAGGCATTTGAGGAATTTGCCGCGAAGATTGAGCAGTTCATTCTGCGAGTATCAAATTCACCCGTTGTCAAGAACGGGAAGAAAAAGACAAACAATTGGCTCGACCATCAGGATGTTTGTCAGAAGTTGAAAATTAGCAAGCGTACATTGCAGACTTTGCGTGATAATGGTACGCTTGCCTACACTAAAATCGGCAACCGCACCTATTATCTTCCCGAAGATGTAGAGAGCATCATCACTAAGGTAAAGGACAGGCGAAAAGAAGCCAAGTGGAAAGGGCGAGAAATCTAATCAATGTATAACAATAAAACCATTTGAACTATGTATCAAGAGATGAGAACTAAAGATGATGCGTGGATGCAGTCCATTCACGAGAGTATCGACCAACTATCGGAAATTATTGATAGTATGCCCAAAGATGGTGCAGCCTTACAAAACGATGATGAGTATCTATGCGACAAGGAGGTGGCGTATATGCTTAAAGTCAGCCGAAGAACATTGAGCGAGTATCGAAGTAACGGAATATTGCCTTACTATGTGCTCGGTGGCAAAGTCCTGTACAAGCGAAGTGAGATTGAACAGGCATTGAAACGGGAGTACAATGGCAAGCACCTGATGAATAACAGCGGATAAATCCCTTCTATATTTTTGGAGGGAGTGAAATTTGCCGCTTGCCCTATATTCATCTGTTGCAAAATAATAGTGCTCCTATGGATAGAAACAAGAACAGCATACAAATGGGTTATCAATGTAAGAACCCGTTTGTATGCTGTCTGTTTATCTTTATCTACATTTTCGTCAGTCGTTCATTTCCGTTGCCGTCTGCATTTCTGAGTACAGACATTGAAAGGGGAAAGGTTTTCGGGCTGAATACTCTCCGCAGGAGGAAGATTCTGACCGAAACGGCTTGCCACCCCGACCTTTCAACTTTCAAAGGCTGATGTACTACCTTCGCAGACGAGCAAAGGAAAGGGGCGAATGACGGAATCGGTAAACTCATATATCGCAGATTGATGATAGACCAAATTCAAATATTACCCTGCAATAATGAAAAATGCACCGTCCTTTTGCTCGTTCATAAAAAAGTTGTATCTTTGTTCCAAGATGAGTTGTACATCAATGCAAATAACGCAAGTATGTAGAAATCAGAACAGTTGCCAACTCATTACCTCGTTCTTGAACTTTCCGCATAAACTTTTTATTCTTAGCGGATTATGAGATTATTCCAAAAATAGGTATTATATTTGTGAAAACCAAAAAGAGGAACCAATGATGAAATATTTTCTGCATTTGATATGTGCCCTCGTGGTCGTCAACGGTTGCGGCAGGAACGACGAAATCAACCGGCTGGCAGACAGGGTATTCTCCCTTGCGAAGATACAGTATGAGCAGATGAACGCCGCTCTCGGCGAAGGGGAATTCCCGAAATGCACCGACAGCGAAGGCAATCTTGTGACCTCTGATGCCGGATGGTGGTGCTCGGGATTCTATCCAGGTGCTTTATGGTATATATATGAATACACCGGAGATGAGACCTTCCGGGATCTCGCCTGGAAGCATACACGCAGACTTGCAGTTCTCAAGGACCGGGAAACTGACCACGACATAGGATTCCAGATCAACTGTTCATATGGCAACGGCATGCGCCTCACTGGCGACTCCGCTGACGTCGCGCTTTATGTGGAATGCGCACGCATCCTCGCCGGCAGGTTTACAGAAGAGACCGGCGTCACCAAAAGCTGGAACTTCCTGAGAAACGATTGGCGCTATCCCGTGATCATAGACAACATGATGAACCTGGAGATACTCACCAAGGCAGCGGAGATCAGTGGCGACAAGTCGCTTCAGGACATAGCAGTCAGACACGCACAGACCACACTGAGGAACCATTTCAGGGAAGACTGGAGCTGCTGGCACCTCGTGGATTATGATCCGGAGACCGGCACCGTCAGGTCAAAAGAAACAGTCCAGGGATATTCGGACGGATCTGCATGGGCGCGCGGACAGGCATGGGCCCTGTATGGATACACCATGATGTATCGTGAAACGGGAATCGAAGAATTTCTGGAGGCTGCCAGGAATATCGGCAACATGATCATGGGCAGACTGCCGGAAGACGGCATCCCATACTGGGACTTCGACGATCCTGCAATACCGGAAGCCTTGAAGGACGCTTCTGCCGGCGCCATAATGGCCTCTGCATTCATAGAACTCAACACTCTGACGGGCGACAGCCACTATCTGAAGACCGCCCGAAGACAGCTTCTGACCCTCGGCAGTGAGGAATACCTCGCAAAGCCGGGCGAGAACGCGGGATTCCTTCTGAAACATGGCGTAGGCAACATTCCTGGCGGCACCGAGATCGATGTGCCTCTGAGCTATGCCGACTATTATTTTCTGGAAGCGCTTGTCAGATATTCGAAAATAACATCTGAAGAATAGTACTTTTTCATCCGGCCTCCGTCTTATTGTCGAAAACGGACAGACAATGATGAAACAAAACTTGACAAAGACACTGATAATATCAATACTCGGCCTGAGCATGTCCCTGTTCTGCATGGCGCAGGACAGGGATACGCTTCAGCATATGCTGGAGGAAATCAGCGAGAGGTACGATGTCAGATTTATCTATGACTCTTCACTTGAGACAGCCGGCAGCTTCACAGGAAAACTGAAGCACAAGAGCCTGGAACAGGACCTGAAGGCCCTGTTCGACAGCACAGACATATCATGGTACATCGAAGAGGACGGGCACATCGTTCTCAGCAAGGCCTCTCCCGCTGTGCAGCTCCCCGCAGAGCCAGCAGAAATGAGAGACACCCTCGCCCCGTCCAGAGTCGTTTCCGACAGGTTCAGGGACAAGATGAACTCCTCAAACACCGGAATGGAAAGGATAGACGCCTCTGCCTTCAACAGAGGCTATGCAGTGCTAAGCTCCCCAGACATGGTAAAGACTCTGCAGACACTGCCCGGAGTGGCTTCCGGCACCGAGCTGCTCTCCGGTATGTATGTACATGGAGGTACCGGATATGACAACCTCTACCTTCTGGACGGAGTCCCTCTCTATCAGGTCAGCCACCTTGCCGGACTTTTTTCTTCATTCAATACGGACATCATCGACAATGTGGACTTCTACAAGAGCGGATTCCCGGCGCGCTACGGCGGCCGCCTGTCATCTGTGGTGGACGTCAGCACAAGAGACGGAGACTTCCAGAAATATTCAGGCCTTTTCTCCATTGGCCTTCTTGACGGCAGACTGCAGTTCGAGGGTCCCATAGTCAAGGGAAAGACATCATTCAACGTGGCCATGAGGAGAAGCTGGATAGACGTATTCTCAACTCCGGTCCTCGCAATAGTAAACAGCAAGTATCGGGACCAGAAAACCAGACTGCACTACTCCTTCAGCGACTTCAACGCCAAAGTCACCCACCTCTTCGCTCCGGAAAACAAGATGACCGCAGGCGTATATTACGGCAACGACAGCTTCACTTTCGGCTTCGACTATTACGGACAATATGAAGACGGCGAGATCATCCCTGGAAGCGAGGATCTCACAGACAGCGACAGGCTCAAACTCAGATGGGGCAACCTGCTGGCATCGCTAAGATGGCAGAACAGGCTTACCGAGACCTTGACATCAGACATAAAGGCATATTACACACAGTACATTTCCGGCATGGATTACATGTCCACATGGTGGATGCATGAAGACGAGGTCTTCCACAAGGAAGGGTATGAAGAAGACAACAACGGAGGCATCCGCGACATTTCGGCAAGAGGAGACTTCAGGTGGAAGCCTTCCGAGATGCACGACATCCGCTTCGGAGGAGCATATGAATATCATATGTACAACAACTTCAGAAAGCATGACGAACATGTCAACGCGGCAGAGTCATCTGAACAGACTGTCACCAAGACACAGAAGGCAGCGAGTCAAGGTCACGAGGCATCCGTCTATATCGAAGACGACCTCGCCCCGGCAGAATGGTTCAAGGCCAACATAGGACTCAGGTATGTGATGTTCATCGTGCCCGGAAAGACATACCACAGAGTGGAGCCTCGTGCCAGCCTCAACTTCAGGACAGGCAGGAACGTGTCATTGAAACTGTCTTATGTCGAAATGAACCAGTTCGCCCACAACCTGTTCACCAGCAACCTGGACCTTCCGACCAACGCCTGGATGCCATCGACGGCGGCTGTCGCTCCGCTCCATTCCCGCCAGGTATCCTCAGGCGTGTACGCCATGCTGCCGGAAGGCCTGAGCCTTGAGGTGGAAGGATGGTTCAAAACCATGGACCATCTGAGGGAATACGGTGGCCACGTCATGCTGTATCCGCCTCTGGAGCAATGGGAGAGGGACTATCCGGAGGGAAAGGGCATGGCTTATGGAGCCGACGTGGCGCTGAACTATGACACTGAAAAGACTGACATTACCGTCGCTTACACCCTTTCATGGACAAAGAGGAAATTCGACACATTGAACCCCGAATGGTTCCTGAACTGGAATGACAACCGTCATAAGGTGACCATCACAGTCACCCACAGATTCAGCGACAGGTTCGACATCTATGGCTCATGGAACTTCAAGAACGGAAACAGGCTGAGCGTGAATCCATATGACGTAGGAGCAGATCTGGACTTCACACAGGCGCCTTACAAGGGATGGACATCGGCGAGCGGCTCTTATTACAATGTCCAACTGCCACCATACCACCGTCTCGACCTGGGAATGAACTTCCGCAAGACCACCAGACAAGGCAACGAAAGCATATGGAACGTAAGTTTCTATAACGTATACTGCAGGATGAACCCGATGTACGCAGAAATAAGGACAGACGACAACGGGAATGAATACGGCGTGGGTATAGGCATCATCCCGATCATACCTTCATTCAGCTATACACTTAAATTCTGACGAACATGAAAAGATTCATATATACATTCATCACCCTCATGCTCCTGGCATCCTGCGAGACTCCGTTCAGTCTTGATCCGGGCAATGTCGAACCAAAGATATATGCCTTCTGCGTTCCCGGAGCAGAAGATACCACATCCATCGTAATAGAGATCGCCAGACCGGTCGGAAGCGCGAAGGAATATGACAGGTCCGAAGCCGTTGTTGATTTCCGAATAAACGGGGAAAGACAGGAAGTGTTCTTCAATAAGGGACGTGAACACAAGAACTTGCCGAGGGACTGCTTTTATGTCACCAGGAAGATGTTTCCTGGAGACAAGGTGTCCCTTGAAGTATCTATTGAGGGGATCAAGAGAGTGTCTTCATCGACAATCGTCCCTGACTATCCCCGGGAAACAGACTTCGTCATCAAAAGCAAGGAAGGCACGAGGGCTGAATTCATTCTCAGTTATACCGATGACTCCGACGACACTTACTACGCCGCCGCATTCTATCACAAAAGACGCGAGTACACCGCATCTTATGAACATACCTATTATGAAGTAATATATAGCGGGGCTGAATTCGACCCGTTCATGTCCAGTCCGGAGCTGGTGATGAACAGCATGAACAATGGCAACGGCCTGTATTTCTGGAAAAATTCAGACGCCAGAGAGAAGGGCGGAAAGAAGGTTGTCACTTTCGGTGAATATATATCGGATGATGTCAAATACGGCGAATTTTCCGGTACGGACCATTCGTACGAGGCAAGAATATACCGTATTACCGAAGATCTCTATAATTACTATTACAGCGAGAACCTTGCCGGGGAGAATTACTTCAACGACTTCGGAATGTCGAGGAATAATCCTGTATACACCAACATAGCCGACGGCTTCGGCATCCTCGGCGGAATGGCCTCCCGCAGCCACGTGTTCGACACTACGTCTCAGGAAGATGACAGATATCTTCCTGAAGTGCAGTGATCATCTGGAAGCAGGCGACAACTTTACTTTCAATATTGCCTGACGGTCTGCAGGCACCGTCATGGTAAAACCGACACGGCGGGTGCCAGGATTCGGAGCATCGTAATCATGGCGCGGCTCGTTTGACCAGATGTGCATCTGAAGGTCTTCCAGACTGTTGTCCTGCACGTTAAGGACCATTCTGCGGCCATCCTCTTCAAGGAGGATCTGATTGCCGGATATGATTTCAGCATCGGCTGAAGTAGTCATTATCCATTGCACTTCAACATCTTCTGACGATGCGGCGATCCGGTCCTCGACATGCAGATGATTCTTCCTGTCCAGCCATACCGACCTCTCGGCTGCGGTGACCGCAGGGCCGAAGACGCTCGACATGTCGAGCCTCGCGCCCTTGCGCGCCCGCCCGTCCCATGTCTCCACCACTGGCACGAAACTCTTCACCTGATGATGCTCTCCATTGATTGTCAGTGTGGAATGAGACACATTGTCCAGACGGAAGACTTCCCATCTCTGACCGCCCTGATGACCGTCCCAGAGCTTCACTCCGACGCTCTCGAGAGAATGATAGTCCTGCATCCCGAGTTCTATAGACCAGCGCACGCCGTCATATTCATATACAAATGAACCTGCATCCAGATGCGAATGCGAGGTCAGAGGAGAGCCGCCCTTTACGCCCAGATAGGCGTCATCGTGGCTGTTCCATCCTTCTCTATAGACATATACAGGGGTCTTTCCATTGAAAAATCGTGCATTCTCCTTTGGCGGAACTATGGAGTCCATGTCCACTTTGGAGCAGAATATCAGAAGCGACGGCAACAGACGATATTCAGAGAAGAGGCGGTTGACATTGACCATGAAGTCGTCCGGAAGTCTGTCTATGTTCTGTTTTTCAAGCCACACCCTCGACATGTCTCCGTTCTTCGCGGCGAACCAGAACATCATCGGGTTGCATGGAGCGTATGGCACGGCGTCCGAGAAATTGTATGAAATGCCGCTCGGAGCGGTCATGAACTGAACGAACGCAGACGATTCGAGGAAACCCGGATATGAACACAGCCCCATGTCCGTACCAAGAGCAGATTCCATCGCTGCAATCATCATCACCTGGAACGAAGTACCGTATCCCCAATAGTGGAATCCCTCGGGATATCCGCCATCCGGAGCATAGCTTCTCAGCGCAAACGGTACAGATTTTACATACACATCGATCAGATCTGCAGACAACTCCGGCCTGTCCTCATATGTCGCCAAGGCTCCATATAAAAGGCCTCCACAGCACACCTGGTTCCAGTTATTGTCCAGATTATAGAATCCGGCATAGTCCTCATTCTCCGCCGGGACAAAGCCCTTCTCACAGATAGCCTGCGAGACCGTACGGCGTTCCGCCCCGGTCATATGGTCATACAGCCAGTCATAACCTATGGCCACAGCCATCACCATCTCGCCGACATCCAGGAAATGCGACGGATTCCAGTCCGTGAAAGCGCTGACCGCAAGCATTTCATCTATGGCACGGTCGGCATATGCCTCATTGCCAGTCATCCTGTATGAATAAGAAAGCCAGAAGATGCGCCTCAGCGCCTCCCTGGACGTATGCAGCAGCCTCCTGCCCTTCACCACGCGCTCCACCGGCGGAAGATCCAGGACCTTGTCGCTCTCGGCAATGATGGCCTTGTGGACACGCATCATGGACGCATTCCTGCCGATCATTTCGACAATCCGATCCTCCTCACCGGCTTTTAGGAGAAGACGGGGATGGTCTGCAATATCAAATTTCTCCTGTGCAGAGAGCACAGGAGAAACAAGACATAATAATATGTATATGAATAGCTTTTTCAAGCGAAGTGGTTTAGTGTATTGCTACAGTCAGCATTGCCATCACGATTGACACCATGCTCATGAGCTTGATGAGGATGTTGAGTGACGGTCCTGATGTATCCTTGAACGGGTCACCTACTGTGTCACCTGTCACTGTCGCCTTGTGAGCCTCAGAGTTCTTTCCACCGAGGTGACCTTCCTCTACATACTTCTTGGCATTGTCCCATGCTCCACCGGAGTTGGACATGAAAACTGCGAGAACGAAGCCTGAGCCGAGGCCTCCGATGAGCAGACCCATCACACCTGCAGGGCCGAGGATGAGGCCTACGAGCACCGGAACGATGATAGCGATGAGTGAAGGGAGAAGCATCTCACGCTGAGCGCCCTTTGTAGAGATCTCCACGCAACGTGCATAGTCTGGAGTAGCCTCCTTTGTGAGGATGCCCTTGATCTCACGGAACTGACGGCGAACCTCGGTAACCATGCTCTGAGCCGCACGACCCACTGCATTCATTGTAAGACCGCAGAAGAGGAATGACATCATCGCACCGATGAATACACCTACGAGAACAACCGGATTCATAAGGTCTACATGGTAGTATGCCATGATGTCCGGAATAGATGCCTGAGCGGCGTCGATTGTGTTGCCGGCCACGTCAACGATCTGCTTTCCGAGATGTGTAAGACCGATCTTGATCTCTTCTATATATGAAGCGAGGAGGGCAAGTCCTGTGAGGGCTGCAGAACCGATTGCAAAGCCCTTTCCTGTTGCTGCAGTTGTGTTTCCGAGCGCGTCGAGAACGTCAGTACGCTTGCGGACCTCAGGGTCGAGCTCGCTCATCTGGGCGTTACCGCCGGCGTTGTCGGCGATAGGGCCGTAAGCGTCAGTAGCGAGGGTGATGCCGAGAGTCGAGAGCATACCCACAGCAGCGATACCGATACCATAAAGACCTGCAGAGAGGCTGTCAGATGAGAATGAAAGGTCAAAGCCGTTTGCGCAGAGGTATGCAAGAAGGATAGCCACTGCTATGGTTACGACAGGGATTGCTGTCGAGAGCATACCGAGACCTACGCCTGAGATGATCACTGTTGCAGGACCTGTCTCAGCAGACTCTGCGAGTTTCTGGGTAGGACGATATGAATGTGAAGTATAATATTCTGTAGCCTGGCCTATGATCACACCTGCGAAGAGACCTACAACCACTGAAAGCGAGAAGCCCCACCAGTTCTCCATTCCGAGGAGATACATGATGCCGAATGTTGCGGCGGCAATGAGGATCGAGCTGAGGTTGGTTCCACGTCCGAGGGACTTCAGGAGCTGGTCCATGCCTGCGCCTTCCTTAGTGCGTACTACATATATACCGAGGATTGAAAGTGCAACACCGATTGCAGCGATGGTCATAGGAGCGAGGATGGCCTTCATCTGAGCCTCAACACCCACTGCAGAATAAGCCGCAGCACCGAGAGCCATTGTAGCGAGGATAGAGCCACAGTAAGACTCATAAAGGTCAGCACCCATTCCGGCAACGTCACCTACGTTGTCACCTACGTTATCAGCGATTGTAGCAGGGTTACGAGGGTCGTCCTCTGGGATACCGGCCTCAACCTTTCCTACGAGGTCAGCTCCCACGTCAGCCGCCTTTGTATAGATACCACCGCCCACGCGTGCGAAGAGGGCCTGGGTAGAGGCTCCCATTCCGAAGGTAAGCATTGTTGTGGTGATGAAAACGAGTTTCTGTGTGCCTTCTATGTCGACGAACTGGTTGAGGATCACCCACCAGATTGCTATATCGAGCAGACCGAGTCCTACAACTGTCAGACCCATCACGGCACCGCTTCGGAAAGCGACCTTAAGGCCAGAGTTGAGTGATCTCTGTGCTGCGTTGGCTGTTCTTGCAGATGCATAGGTCGCTGTCTTCATTCCGACAAAGCCTGCGAGACCTGAGAAGAAGCCACCGGTGAGGAATGCGAACGGAACCCAGCTGTTCTGTACTCCGAAGTATGCGAGGACCGCAAAGAGGAGCGCCAGGATGATGAACACGATGATTACAACCTTGTACTGCTGCTTGAGGTATGCCATCGCACCTTCTCTTACGAATCTTGCGATCTCCTTCATTGTGGCAGTACCTTCACTCTCCTTCATCATCTGACGGAAGAAGATGTAGGCGAACACCAGTGCAATGACTGCTGCTGCCGGTACCAGATAGAATAGGTTATTCATATTAGTTTTTAATTAGTGTTGTCGTTTTAAAGGGCATTTCAGCCCTATCGGGACAACAAAATTATTTATTATTTGCAAAAAAGCAAGAACCTAAACGACTAATTTTTAAGCAAATCTGCAACTTTATAAAAGATTGTTAAATTCATCAGAACTATCGATTGACTTTTTTATTATATTTGCAAAAGTCCGCAGAATGGTTCGGGAATTATAAATAAAGAAATCCGCACGTTTTTCGTGCGGATTTCTTTATTTATTTAGATTTCCATTTTCTTTCTG
Organism: Bacteroidales bacterium; assembly: GCA_017473705.1. Taxonomy (GTDB): domain Bacteria; phylum Bacteroidota; class Bacteroidia; order Bacteroidales; family UBA932; genus Cryptobacteroides. Next base: position 11,010 of record JAFUJQ010000026.1, read on the forward strand.
CCCCAGTTCAGAATCGGGAGGAGGAAGGAGATTATCGCCGCCCCGAGCCAGAATACTGACACATATGTGAAGTCGTAGACAAGTTCTCCTGAGACAGGGTCCGGTGTAGCCATTCCGTCTATGAGGATACCGCTGATGATGTTCATCAGGCCGGCTGCCGCGTATGAGGCAAGGCCTACGATGCCGAGGGCGGCGCCTGTCGCCTTCCTTGGCACGAGGTCAACGGCCATGAGGCCTCCGACGAAGCAGATGAGCACTCCGATTGCTATACCGAAGAGGACCATGGCCAAAATATTCACAGCCCACGAGTCACCTCCGTAGAAGAACAGTGCCAGAGCGACAGCCTCCATGATGCCGGCTGTCAGCGCAGGCCACTTCCTGTCTCCCTTGAAGAGGGTGTCGGATATCCATCCGGCGCACACGGTGCCGAGGATGCCGGCTATCGTGTTGACCGCGATGATGGTAGACGCCTCCATGAGCTCGAAGCCCTTTGTCTTCTGGAGGAAGAACATTCCCCACTCGTTGATGGCATAGCGGCTCATATACATGAATGCGCTGGCAAGCGCGAGGATCCATACGCCCGGATTGCGGAGTACCGCCCTCTGGATGCGCTTGGTCTCCGCTGCGCTGTCGGCTGTCTGCGCAGCCTTCTCCGCAGCTTCGGCGTCAAGCTCTTCCTGAGTCTTCTCGCCTGCGAGCACCTCAACCGGTGCGAGTCCCTTGCTCTCCGGTGTGTCATGCAGCCACAATGCTATGAGAGTGACTCCGAGAGCACCTGCTATGGACGCTCCGAAGAATCCCCACTGCCATCCGGCTGCAGAAACGAGTGCTGCAACGAAGATGAACGAGAGTCCCTCTCCGAAGTTGTGTGAAGCACTGAAGAAGCCGTAATATGTACCTCGTATGTTGAGAGGATACCATCTCGAAAGCGAAATGATAGCTGGTGGCGAGCCCATAGACTGAGACCATCCGTTGATGGTCCACATGATGGCGAACATCACGAACATCAGCGAGCTGGCTATGCCGGCCACGCCGTTCCATACGCCCAGCATGCCCATTACGAAGTTTGCGAATGCCGAGATGACCAGACCGGTAGCCATGAACTTCTTTATGTTGCAGTAGTCTGCAAGGAAGCCGTTCACGAACTTGCCCACTGCATATGTCCAGTAGAGGCAGGCTCCGATGATACTTCTCCACGGTGCGGACCGACAGGTTAAGCTTCACGGCAATCTCCACATTGCTCATATGCTCATACCTGCTCATCATGAAGACCGCCCTGCGCTGTGGCGGAAGGGCTTCGATATTGGTCTTGAGAATGGTGTTGGTCTCTGCGTAATTGAGCCAATCTTCCGCTGTCGGATCCTGCAGGCGCGGCTCCTGCTGCGCCCCAAGGGTGACATTGCGTGCCTGGCCGGAGCGGAGATAGTTGATGGACTCGTTTCTTGAAAGCACGCAGAGATAGTTCTTTACGGACAGGTCGGGCTGGAGGGAGAATCTGTTGAGCCACAGCTTCATGAAGCTGTTCTGGGCTATGTCCTCTGCCACCACAGGGTTCTTAACCAAGGCTTTGGTGAAGTTCAGGACCATAGGATAATATCTATGGAACAGACGCTCAAAAGCGGCCTTGTCCGCACCTTCACGGCACAGATCGGCAATCAGCCTGCTGTCTGGATATTTATTGTCCTGTCCCATCCGTTTCGGAAAACTCTGACAAATATAAAAAGTTTTCGATTAAAACATAAACGACAGTGAGATCAGGAACGGATTGTTCTGATAGACCTTGTAGTCCGGAGACGACGACATGTTGTAGAATCCCATCCTCGTGCCGGCGTTGAGCTGGAAGGCCATGAAGCGGACTCCGCCGCCGAATGACCATGACGCGTTGAAACGCTTCACGTCAGGCAGGACTTCGCCTGCATATATCTCCTCGTCAAGGGTTCCGAACGGCTCGTCATAGCCTTCATCGAAATAGTCGAACTTTCCATAGAGGACGAAATCCAGGGCCACACCGCCATAGAAGAAGACCTGGAAGTCTTCGGTGAAGTTCAGGCGATACTCCACATGTGCAGGGAAATGGAGGCAGTGCTCAGACATCCTCACGAAGTATGGACCGTATCCGTCACCGTCATCCATCATGTCGCTCTTGTCCTGATAGTATTCATAATACAGGCCCGTGTCGAAACCGAAGCCGTACTTGAGCTGCGGCTCCCAGCGGACTCCCGCCTGTACGCCGTTGATCAGCTTGGTGTCGTCGAAGACCGAGCTGTGCTCCTTGCTTCCGTCAGACCAAATGTTATCCCATCGCTTCGAAACATAGCCCACAGACACTCCGAACGGCCTTGTATAGCCTTTCGGGCAATTGAACGTAGACATATACTTGCCGAACTTCCACAGCCTGTATTCACGCTCCGCCTTGGCCTCCGCCCTCTTCCGGTCAGTCTCCACCTTCTTCCAGATCTTGGCATTGGACTTTGCCTCGAGAAGAACAATAGCCTGTACATTGTCTTGCTGAGCGGCCTTGTCCAGCCATTTCTTGGCCTCGTCATAGTCCTGCTCCACCACAGTACCCTCCATGTAAAACTTGCCCAGTCTATACTGGGAATATGCATCCCCTTCCTGAGCTCTCTTCTTCACCCAATCAAAAGCTTCAGGAGCCTCTTCATCAAAATACATGTCATCCAAGCAGGCAATCGCCTTTTCGTGCCCCTGTGCGGCGGCAAGTTTGTACCACCGGATTGCAATATCCTCATTTTTGGTCACTCCACTACCCGAACGATACATACAGCCCAACAGATATTGAGCACTATTGAGGCCATCTGCCGCCGCATCGCTCAACAATGGAAACGCTTCTGTATAATCTCCTTTATTATAATAAACACCACCGAGATTTGCTTTGGCTTCCATAGATCCGTATGATATGGCAAGTTTATATAGTTCCTCCGCCATTTCCTCATCTTTGGCAACGCCTTGTCCATTGTCGTAAAAGATCGCTAACAGATTGTAAGGTAAGGCCATTTCTTCAGGGTCATCCATTTCTTCCAATGCTTCGAGAGTCAATTCGTAAGCCTTCTCGTAATCCTGACCGACGCCTTCACCATAATAATAACATACTGCCAGATTATATTTAGCCGCAGCAGATCCTTGCTCATCTGCCTTGCGATACCAATAAACTGCCTGCTGATAATCCTGAGTTACACCGTTGCCGTCCTTATAGCAATGTCCCAAACTGTTCATGCCTGAGGAAACACCTTGGTCGGCTGCCTTGCGATACCAATAAACTGCCTGCTGATAATCCTGATCGACACATTCTCCTTCATAATAGCAGTTTCCCAATCTGCACATAGCAGCCCCATGGCCTTGTTCTGCCGCTTTACGAGACCAATAAACCGCCTGCTGGCAATCCTGAGTTACACCGTTGCCGTCATGATAACAACTTCCCAAGTTGAACATGGCACTCACATTGCCTTGTTCTGCAGCCTTACGATACCAATAGACCGCCTGCTGGCTGTCTTGAGACACACCTAAACCTTTCTCGTATAAATAACCGAGGTTAAGCTGTGCATCAGCATATCCCTGATCTGCAGATTTGCGGTACCAGTAAGCCGCCTGCTGATAATCCTGCTTCACGCCTGACCATCCGTTATGATAATATAGACCCACATTATACTGCGCCAATCTGTTTCCGGCTTTAGCTTCTTTCAGATTTTCCTGGAAATGTTCATATGACTGAGCCTGGGCGGCTACGGCCGCCATCAGTGCAAACAGCAAGGTTAGAATGTATTTCTTCATAGATAGAAAATTTATGACAGCAAAATTAAACAAAAAATCCGGAGACCTTTACGGAATCCGGATTTATTGTGTGCAGCACTGCGCTGCCTTGAGATTGTCTGATTACTCAGCTGCTGGAGTCTCAACCTCTGCTGCAGGAGCCTCAACGGTCTTCTTTGAGCTACGACGGGTGCTCTTCTTTGCTGCCTTCTTAGGAGCTGAAGCGAGAGCTGCCTCGTTGAAGTCAACGAGCTCGATGAGAGCCATGTCAGCACCGTCACCCTGACGGAAACCAGTCTTCAACACGCGAGTGTATCCGCCTGGACGGTCAGCGATCTTAGGAGCCACTGTGCGGAAGAGCTCAGTTACGGCCTCCTTGTTCTTGAGGTAGCTGAAAACGACGCGACGTGAGTGAGTCGAATCATCTTTTGACTTGGTGATGAGTGGTTCAACGTACATCTTGAGAGCCTTTGCCTTAGCTACGGTTGTCTCGATTCTCTTGTTGAGGATGAGTGAAGTAGCCATGTTGGCAAGCATCGCTTTGCGGTGACCGCTCTTACGACCAAGGTGGTTGATTGCTTTATTGTGCCTCATATTGCTTAAACGTTCTTTTTCTTAGGTTCAATATTATACTTGGTGACATCCATTCCGAATGAGAGCTTCATCTTCTCCACGAGGAGATCGATCTCGTTGAGCGACTTCCTACCGAAGTTTCTGAACTTCATGAGCTCAGACCTCTGGTAAGAAACGAGGTCAGCGAATGTATCGATGTCCGCTGCCTTCAGACAGTTGTATGCTCTCACTGAGAGACCCATGTCTGAAAGCTTAGTGAGGAGGAGGTGTCTCATGTGGAGTGACTCCTCGTCAAGCTCCTTAGACTCTGACTCGATTGAGCTCTCGAGAGAAAGCTTCTTGTCGTCAGTAAACAGCTTGAAGTGGTAGATGAGGATGTTTGCAGCCTCCTGAAGAGCTACGTTAGGAGTGATGGAACCGTCGGTTACAATCTCCAGAATGAGCTTTTCGTAGTCGGTCTTCTGCTCTACACGTGTGTTCTCTACGATATAGTTCACGTTCTTGATCGGAGTATAGATTGCGTCTACAGGAATAGTTCCGATAGGAGCGTTCTCATCCCTGTTCTCGTCTGCAGGCACGAAACCGCGGCCCTTGCTGACGGTGAGGGTCATCTCGATCTTTACTGAAGGCTCGAGAGAGCAGATGTGCAGTTCAGGGTTAAGCACCTTGAAAGAAGACAATCCCTTTGAGATATCCTCTGCGGTAAACTCCTGCTTGCCGCTGATCACGATATTTGCCACCTCTGAGTCTACTGTCTCAACCATCCTCTTGAAACGTACCTTCTTGAGGTTGAGGATGATGTCAAGCATACCCTCGATCACGCCAGGGATAGGAGCGAACTCCTGGTCAACTCCTGAAACCTTGATCGATGTGATAGCAAAACCTTCCAGAGAAGACAATAAGATACGACGGAGTGAGTTACCGATTGTCTGACCGTAGCCAGGCTCAAGCGGCCTGAACTCGAAGCGGGCAGAGGTATCATTTCCTTCGAGCATTATCACCTTGTCCGGTTTCTGAAATGCTAAGATTGCCATATAAATTCTTGTTAGGTGTTAATTATTACTTAGAGTACAACTCGACGATAAGCTGCTCGTTGATAGTCTCAGGGATCTCAGTTCTTACAGGAACGTTAAGGTACTTACCAGTAAGTGTCTTAGCGTCGAACTCGATCCATGAATACTTCGCAGCTGAAGCTACGCTGTTGGTGATGACCTCGAGGCTCTTTGAACGCTCGCGAACTGCAACTACGTCACCTGGCTTTACGTGAGCTGAAGGGATGTTGCAAACTACACCGTTGAGGGTGATGTGAGCGTGTGAAACGAGCTGACGGGCAGCTGCTCTTGTAGGAGCGATACCCATACGGTATACGAGGTTGTCGAGACGAGACTCGAGGAGGATGATAAGGTTCTCACCCTTCTGACCCTTCATGCGAGAAGCCTTCTCGTAAAGGTTGCGGAACTGTCTCTCGAGAAGACCGTAGGTGTACTTAACCTTCTGCTTCTCCTTAAGCTGAGTACCATACTCAGACTTCTTCTTACGCTTGCTAGCGAGTCCGTGCTGTCCCGGAGGATAATTTCTCTTCTCGAAGTCCTTATCTGTGCCGAAGATAGGCTCGCCGAACTTACGCGCGATCTTTGTACTTGGTCCAGTATATCTTGCCATAGTAATTTCTCCTTAATTAAATGTCACAAAAATTAAACCTTACGACGACCCTTTGGACGGCAGCCATTGTGTGGCATTGGTGTAACGTCGATGATCTCTGTAACCTCGATACCTGCACCGTGAATAGTTCTGATTGCAGACTCACGTCCGGCACCAGGACCCTTTACATATGCCTTAACCTTGCGGAGACCAAGATCGTAAGCAGTCTTTGCTGCGTCCTCAGCTGCTACCTGAGCTGCATA
>JAFUJQ010000088.1 GCA_017473705.1 Bacteroidales bacterium
GATTTGTTTCCGGACGTAACAAGAAGATAACTTTATTAAACTATACTACTTATTATGATGAAACGACTGACTATGATTGCCGTAGCGCTGTTCGCAATGTGCAGTGCTGCGTCTGCTCAGCAGAGCAAGAGCGACGAGACTCTCGAGTTCCGTCCTCATTGGACTCTCAATGTTCAGGGCGGTGTGGCTCATACAAGAGGTGAGGCTCCATTTGCAGAGCTCCTCTCTCCAGCTGCTCAGCTCTCGGCTACCTACAACTTCCACCATGCGATGGGCGTACGTCTCGGACTCGGCGGATGGCAGGGTAAGGGAAGCGAAGTCCTCGCCGACCAGATCTACAGATTCAACTACGCACAGCTTAGCGCAGACTACATGCTCGACCTCGCAGGCGCATTCGGCGGATTCAACCACAAGAGAGTTGTAAATCCATATCTCTTCGCGGGAGTCGGTGCAGCTTACGGTTTCAACAACAAGGAGGCTGAGCCGTTCAAGGATAACCTCGCTTACTATTGGGAGGGTGGCAAGTTCTTCGTTCCTGTAAGAACCGGTCTCGGAATTGACTTCCGTCTCTCTGACCTCGTGAGCATCGGACTCGAGGCTAACGCAAACATCCTTTCTGACAAGTTCAACTCAAAGAGAGCTCACAACGTGGACTGGCAGTTCAACGCACTCGCTGGCCTTTCATTCTGCTTCGGAGGCAACACTCGTCCTTCATCAGAGTATGCTGCCAAGGTAGCTGCTGCTGAGGCTGCTGCTGCTGCACTCGCTGCCGAGAAGGCTGCTGCTGAGAAGGCTGAGGCTGACAGACTCGCTGCCGAGAAGGCTGCCGCTGAGAAGGCTGAGGCTGACAGACTTGCTGCCGAGAAGGCTGCCGCTGAGAAGGCTGCCGCTGAGCGCGCTGCAATCGCTGCTGCAAATTCAGATAACGTATTCTTCACTATCGGTTCTACAGTTATCCGCAAGGCTGAGGGCGCTAAGATCGAGAGACTTGCCCAGTGGATGAAGGATAACCCTAGCTACAATGTAACTCTTGTAGGTTATGCCGACAGGGAGACTGGTACAGCTGCCGGTAACGTGAAGCTTTCTGAGAACCGTGCAAAGGTTGTCAAGGAGAGACTCGTTGAGCTCGGTATTCCTGAGTCAAGAATCGCTTCAGCATTCAAGGGTGATACAGTTCAGCCATTCGCAGAGAATGAGAAGAACCGTGTTGTGACATGCACTCTTGAGTAGTATTAGAAGAATAACAAAACTATATACTAACATTTTTACTATTTCTTTAAATTAATTAATTTATGAAACTTTTCTCTAAAATGAGCAAACTGTTCCTCTGCGGAGTTGCAGTTGCTATGGTTGGATGTGCCGACTTTTCGGAGGACATCCAGAAGGTAGATGACAAGTTGCAGAATGAGGTTTCTGACCTCACTGAGGCTGTATCTGCTCTCCAGGTTAAGCTCGCTGAGGACTATGCTACCAAGGTTTCGGTAGAGTCTCTTAAGGCTGAACTTAACGGTACTATCGCTGCCGAGGTTGCTGACCTCGAGAAGGC
>JAFUJQ010000027.1 GCA_017473705.1 Bacteroidales bacterium
TATAAGAAAAACAAGGTGGTTGTTTAAATTCTATCATATTTGGATAATATTATATTTGTTTGACTTTCGGCGTATGATTAAATTTGCGTTATCATAATTATAGCGCTAAAATTTGATGATACTTAACCGAATCATTTCGGCCCTGACATTGGCAGCCGGACTTCTTCTGTGCTCATGTCAGGCTCCCAAGTCGTCTTTCGTTCGTGTGGAAGACGGCAAGTTCGTATGTGAAGACTATCCTTCACACTTCATAGGAACCAACTTCTGGTATGGTGCCATCCTCGGCAGCGAGGGTGTAGGCGGCGATCGCGAACGCCTTGAGGCTGAGCTTGATACGCTCAAGGCCCTCGGTATGACCAACCTCCGTGTCCTCGTGGGCGGTGACGGTCCTGACGGCGTCCCGACACGTGTAAGTCCGACTCTTCATAAGGAGCCGGGCGTGTATAACGACACCATCTTCTGGGGCCTCGACTATCTCCTTGCCGAGATGGGCGAGAGAAACATGAAGGCCGTGCTGTACATCAACAACTCATGGGAATGGTCCGGCGGATATGGCATGTATCTCGAGTGGGCAGGAGCCGGAAAGGCGCTGATCCCTGCGGAGGTCGGATATAGTGCTTATTGTGACTATGTGTCACAGTTTGTGACCAACGACAAGGCAAAGGAGTATTTCTACAACCATGTGAAGCATGTGGTAAGCCGCACAAACACAGTCACAGGCAAGCCTTACAAAGACGATCCGGCAATCTTCTCATGGCAGATCGGCAACGAGCCTCGCTGCTTCAGGGCTGACTCTGCCGGACATGCTGCTTTTGTTGATTTCATGTGGACGACCGCAGCTCTGATCAAATCCCTTGACCCTAACCATATGGTTTCTTCGGGAAGCGAGGGTCGTCACGGATGTGAAGGCAGCCTGGAGCTCTTCGAGAAGGTGCACAGCTGTCCGGACATCGACTACATGAACATCCATATCTGGCCATACAACTGGAAATGGGTGAGAGAGAATTCTCTCGACACAAATCTTCCGGTGGCCATTGCAAATACTGACGAATATATCGACGAGCATCTTGAGGTTGCCGCAAAGTATGGCAAGCCGGTGGTGATCGAGGAGTTCGGTTTCCCTCGTGACGGATTCCAGTTCAAGCAGGGAACCACAACTCATTCACGTGATGCATATTACAGCCATGTATTCGGCCGCATCGCCAAGGCCGCTCAGGAGGATGGCCTCCTCGCGGGCCTCAACTTCTGGGGCTGGGGTGGACTTGCAGGTCAGTCCGAGACCAACATCTACTGGCAGGAGGGCGATGACTACTGCGGTGATCCGGCACAGGAGCAGCAGGGACTGAACTCGGTCTATGCATGTGACGAGTCGACTGTCGCTGTCATCAAGAATGCAACCCAGGCCGTTGAGAAGGCGCTTCTGCCAAAGGCTTGGTTTGTTCTTGACAAGACCTCAGGCATCTATACAGGCAAGGGACCTCACGCTGTCGAGGTCGGAATGTACTCTTCGAATGTCGATAAGGCAGAGGTTGTGCTCGAGGTGTCAACAGACTTCGGCGAGCCTGTCACTGAGGTAGTAAGAAAGGTGAAGTTCCAGGAAGGAAATGCCAATGTGGTGTTCAATCTTGATCTTGCGCCTGGCTTCTACAAGGCAGTTCTCTACCTCGTCAAGGAAGACGGCACAAAGGTGCAGATAGACCGCACAAACCTCGGATTCAATCCGGAGCAGATCGTTTCCGAGCAGGACAAGCAGCCAGACTTCGACGAGTTCTGGGAGCAGACTCTTGCAGAGCTTGCAGCTGTAGTGCCTGAATATAAGCTCACTCTTATTGAAGATCGTTCAAACGACGTCCGTAAATCATATCGCGTCGATATGAAATCCTTTGGCGGAGAGTCTGTGAGCGGTCTTCTTGTCGTTCCTGCCAAGGAAGGAAAATATCCTGCCATGATTTCCTACATGGGATATGGCAGCGAGGTGTGGTATCCGGATCCTTCATGGAATCCTGAACTGATAGAGTTCCAGCTCTGCGTGCGCAATCAGGCTTTCAACAGGCTCCCTGGAGAAAAGGACGACTGGTGCACTCGCGGACTGGGCGACAAATATCAGTATTACTATCGCGGAGCATTCGCTGACGCTGTAAGAGCCATAGATTTCGTATGCTCTCTTCCTCAGACTGACACCGAGCGCGTCGTTGCAAACGGCGAGAGCCAGGGCGGCGCCCTGACCCTGGTCGCAGCTTCGCTCGACCACAGGCTCAAGGCTATCGCCCCGTCGGCTCCGTTCCTCAATGACTACAAGGACTATTTCGCCCTCGTAGACTGGCCTGGAAACTGGATCCTCGAGGCTGCCAGGGAAGACGGCATATCGGAGGAGGACCTATACAAGACTCTCAGCTACTTCGACGTAAAGAACTTCACTGACAAGATCGAGTGCCCTGTACTCATGGCCATAGGCCTTCAGGACCCTGTCTGCCCGCCGCACACAAACTTCGCCGGCTTCAACCACATCAAGACCGAAAAGTCATGGATATGCTACCCTGCAGCTGGACATAACGTATGGGAGCAGAAAGGCTGGCCGGAAACCAAACAACAATTCCTGGATTCGTTTCTGATGAAATGATTTCGACAACATACAAACTATCAATAACCAATTATTAATTAACCCTAAATCATTATGCAAAAGAAAAAGCTAACTCATCTGTTCGGAGTGCTGGTGCTCTTGCTCCTGACAACCGGACACGCTTTTGCCCAGAATCTGCGCGTTCAAGGACGCGTTCTGGATGAACTTGGAGAGGGTCTGATTGGAGCCGGAGTGGTTATACAAGGAACCACAAAGGGTACAATCACAGACATTGACGGAAATTTCGACCTTCCGTCTGTTCCCCAGGGTGCTACACTCGAAATCTCTTGTGTAGGTTATGTTACTCAGGCCGTTCAGGTGACTGGACCACGCCTCGACGTGACAATGAAACCTGACTCAAAGCTGATTGACGAGTCCGTAGTCATTGCTTATGGTCAGCAGAACAAAGTGACCATCACAGGATCGGTTGCTGCAGTAGGCGGCGAGACCCTGATGAAATCTCCGGTAGCTAACGTTGCGAACGCCCTTCAGGGTAACCTCCCTGGCGTTTCAGCAGTTCAGCCGTCGGGTATGCCTGGTGCCGATGAACCGGTCATCAGAATCCGTGGAGTCGGCTCCCTCAACAGTGCAGAGCCACTCGTACTGGTCGACGGTGTAGAGCGTCCGTTCTCACAGCTCGACCCTAATGAAATCGAGAGTATCTCAGTCCTCAAGGACGCATCTGCAACTGCCGTATTCGGTGTGCGCGGTGCGAACGGTGTAATCCTCGTTACCACAAAGCGTGGTGAGGTAGGTAGAGCATCTGTGACTGCTTCTGCAAGCGCAGCAATGCAGACAATCTCGAAGTTCATCGACTTCACTGATTCATACACATATGGTCAGATGTACAACTACACTCAGATCACTGACGCCCTCCCTATGGACCAGTGGCCTGGCTCAGTATATATTGCTGACTACACTCCTTATGAGAGCTATGGAATCCGATTCTCACAGGAAGTCATGGAACATTTCCGCACTGGTGATATGCCTACGACATTCCCAAGCACTGACTGGATCGACTATATCATGAAGGACGCAGCTTGGCAGGAGCAGGCAAACGTAAACGTATCAGGCGGTACTGAAAGAGTACGCTACTTCGTTTCAGCCGGATTCCTCAACCAGAATTCGCTCTTCAAGACATTCTCTCAGAACAAGAACGAGACATTCGACTATCAGCGTCTGAACTATCGTGCCAACCTCGATATCGACATCTCGAAGTACAGCCAGCTCAACCTCACCCTCGGTGGTCGTATGCAGAGCCGTACTACAATGGGTGGTGGTGAAGGTTTCCTCTTCCGCTATCTTCAGGGTGCTACACCATATGCAAGCTGTGGAATTGATGAGCAGGGACGACATATTATTTCAGACCCTACCCTCGTCGGACCTTTTGACCGATCTGCTCTTTCAAACTACTATAACCTCGGTTATGTGAATGAGAGCACCAATGCCCTCAACTTCGATATCCAGTACAAGCTGGATATGAGTTTCCTCACAAAGGGCTTGACCTTCAAGGCAAAGGCATCTTATAACTCAGAGTATACTGCACAGAAGAACCGTCAGAACGGCTTCGGTACAGGCGTGACATACGTTGCAACCATCGTGGACGGAGAGGAAGTTCTCCGCAAGGATAATGTCACATGGCCTATTCCTTACAGCGAAGGCAAATGGGGAAGCCGCAACTGGTATGCTGAGGCAAGCTTCGACTATGCCCGCAGATTCGGCAAGCACAATGTCGGCGCCCTCCTCCTCTACAACCAGAGCAAGACTTATTATCCATGGGATTCAGACGGCAGCATCTACCAGTCTATTCCTAAGGGTTATGTAGGTCTGGTAGGACGTATCACATATGACTATGACACCAAGTATCTCCTCGACCTCAACATCGGTTATAACGGTTCAGAGAACTTCGCTCCTGGCAAACGTTACGGTCTCTTCCCATCTGTTTCAGCAGGATGGATTCCGTCACAGGAGAAATGGTGGACACCGATCAAGCCTGTCATCAGTTATTTGAAGCTCCGCGCTTCTTATGGTATCGTAGGTAACGACAGCACAAACGGTGCACGTTTCCTCTACCTTCCTGGTGCTTGGCAGTTCTTTACAGGATCTCAGACTAAGAACCCTCAGAACCGTGGAACCAACTTCGGTACAAACGGTAACTGGCTCCAGGCTGTCAAGGAACTTACAGCAGGTAACCCTAACGTAACCTGGGAGACTGCAACTAAGATCAACGTCGGTCTCGATGCAGGATTCTTCAAGGATCAGCTCCATGCTTATGTTGACTTCTTCTGGGAGGACCGTAAGGACATCCTCGTGTCGAACGCTTCGACTTTGTCGTCCGTCACATCTCTTCCTTCAAGCTATGTGAATGAGGGTCGCGTAAAGAACCATGGTTTCGAGGTAACTCTTAACTGGGAGCAGAAATTCGGTGATTTCCGCTACGCTATTTCACCTACCTTCGCTTTTGCAAGAAACCAGATCATCGAGATGCTTGAAGTTCCACCTATGTATGCATACCTCAGCCGTACAGGACTTCCTGTAGGTCAGCGCTTCGGTTATGACCTCTTCGAGTTCTACGAGCAGGGCGCAACAGAGGAGCGTTACTTGGAGAAGTATGGCGTTGAAATGCCTGATCAGGGTGTTGCTCTTAAGAACGGTGATGCTGTTTATGTTGACTTGAATGACGATAATATCATTGATTCAAATGACCAGAAGCCGCTCGGTTACACAGACAACCCTGAAATCACATACTCTCTGAACTTCAACTTCCAGTGGAAGGGTCTCGACTTCACAATGCTGTGGATCGGAGCAGACCACGTGAGCCGTCAGCTGAACGGATATTTCCGTGACCAGTTCGGTTCTACTCAGACTTCTGCTCTTACCCAGTGGGTGGCAGACAACTCTTGGACAGAAGATAATACAGATGCACTTCTTCCTCGTATATCATTCACCAACACTGTTCACAACAACCGTGATTCACGAGCTTGGATGGTCAATTCGAGATATGTCCGTCTCAAGAATGTCGAAATAGGTTATACATTCACTCCTAAGAAGAGAGATGCGTTCTTTAATTATATAAGAGTATACGCATCAGGTAACAACCTCCTCACTTTCGCGGACTTCAAGGGTAATGACCCTGAGGCTCCTGGTTCAGGACTTGACTACGGTATGCGTTATCCTATGACCCGACTCTTCAACATCGGTGCACAGTTTAACTTCTAATTGCTAAACGACATGAAAAAGATATTGAATAATATACTTGTTCTGGGAATCTGTGCAGCGTTCTTCAGCACGTCTTGTGTGGAGAAGTTTGCTGTAGGAGATGCCTTCCTGGAGAAAGCACCAGGAGTGGATATCAATATCGATACAGTATTCTCGAACGCAGAGTATACCCGTAACTTCCTTTGGAGTGCTTACGGACAGATATATTGTACCTATACAAATGGAAACATGATGAATGGTGCGCCTATCGACGCCCTTTCGGATTCTTATCATTGTTATTGTGGTTGGGGTGGTCCTTTTAAGAGCTACTATCCGGGAAACCTTACAGAAAGTGCTCAGGATACTGATGACAGTAACTTCATGGGTAGATTCTCATATGCTACCAGATTTAATGTTCTGGATGCAGATGCAGGAGGACGTATATCCATATATGAGACAGTGCGCAAGTGCTGGCAGATCATCGAGAACATCGGCAGAGTTCCTGACATGTCTGAGGATGAGAAGAGCCGTCTCCGCGGTGAGGCTTACACCATCATGGCAAGCCGTTATTTCGATGCATTCCGTAACTTCGGAGGTCTTTGCCTTGCAAAGAAGGCATATTCTGTAGGTGAAAACTTCACAGACGGTCGTGCCACAGCAATGGAGACTGTCGAGTTCATCGACTCGCTCATCGTGTGCGCGATCGAGGAGCCAGGTTTCATCTGGAACCTCGACAATGCGGACCAGGGACAGTGGTCAGGTCGTCTTACACGAGCTTCTGCCCGTGCTCTCCGTGCAAAGTTATGGATGCACGCTGCATCTCCTCTGTTCAATGATGACAATCCTTATATGGATTATGACCTTCTCAAGGTGACAGAGTTTACAAACATTGAGCACGTGTGGTTCGGAAAGAAGGATCCTACTCTCTGGAACCGTTGCCTCTCAGCCTGCGAGGACTTCTTCAAGGATAATGCAGCTAATGGAAATTATTATCAGCTGATTCAGCCTGCTACACAGGATGAGGCTGGTTATCGTATGGCTTACCGCAGGGCATATAGATATCGCAATGACGAGAATAATCACGAAAAGCTGTTTGACGCCCATCCATCGCAATATATGTCAAGTACTGCAGTCAACGGTACTATCGATCAGAACGGTTGGGGCTGGGGCTGGTCAGGTTTTGCACTTGACGGACTGCGTCAGGGAGGTGCTGTTCCTACCAACGAACTCATGGAGTGCTTCGGAATGGCTGACGGACGCGTATTCCCATACGAGGACATCTATGGTGCAGGTAAGAACCCGGATGGAATCGACATCTTCGCTGACCGTGACCCTCGTCTCTATGAGACAATCGTAGTTCCTAGAAAGGAATTCCCTTCTAATGTAGTCGGCGATTATCTCGGCAGTTCTTATATAGACAATTGGGTAAACGGTGGTATTGCAAAGAATTCAACCTATGCCAGCAATGCTGACGATATTGCCTCAGGTTACAAGAAATTCAAATGGCTGCTGGATTACGAGGGAGGCACGATGGATGATGAGTTCATCGGAGTTTCGTATATCCGTCTTGCTGAGATGTACCTCATATATGCGGAGGCTCTTGCTGAAACAGGCAACCTTCAGGGTGCTCTTGATCAGCTTCATGTAGTACGTAGCCGCGTAGGTCTTGGTCGTCTTGAGGACATGAACGGTGGTTTGAATCTCACATCAGACAAGGATGCTCTCATCAATGAGATCCTCCGTGAGAGAAACTGTGAGATCGGAGCAGAGTGCGGTGACCGTTTCTATGACATGATTCGCCGTAAGCGTGAGGACCTCTTCACCAAGCGACTTCACGAAATCCGTATTTATCGTCTTGATGAGAACGGCAACCGTATGGAAGGTGATGACCTCAAATGGGATTCATCGACTCCATGGCCAAAGTTCGAATATGAGAAGCCTGCTATCGAAGTCGGCAAGCGCCGCTGGTGGGAACCTGGCTACTGGACAAATAAGTGGTATCTCGATCCACTTTCACGAGAGGAGATCCAGAAAGGCTACGGCCTTACTCAGAATCCTGGTTGGTAACAATTAGAAATCATCATTATGAAATTACGTAATATATTTATTTTTAGCCTGTTGGGATTCTGTCTTGCTTCAATGACAGCCAACGCTCAGGTGCAGCTCAGCGACAAGCAGTCGCAGACTGTTGATCTGGGCTATGGTGTCGAGAGCTCGGAATTCCTTACTACAGCGGCGGCTTATACCATCACCGCTGAAGAACTTGGCCGAACTTCTGCAATCAGCCTTGCTGATGCTCTCTATGGCAAACTGCTCGGTCTTACCGCAGTTCAGAATACAGGTTTCAAGGGCGAAGAGGGTACAGGTGCTTCCTTCAACATCCGTGGAGCCCAGACTACAGGCGAGAGAGACATTCTCATCCTCGTTGACGGAGTAGAACGTCCTATCGACAGACTTTCAGTGGAAGAAGTTGAGAGCGTTACAGTTCTCAAGGATGCTGCAGCTGTTGCTCTTTATGGACATGAGGCCATCAATGGTGTCCTCCTCGTGAAGACAAAGCGCGGACAGGCAGGAAGCGGATTCAATTTCAAGGTCGGAGCTTCGCACAAGCTTCAGTTTGATCCGGAGACTGCTCCTATGGTAGGTGCTTACGATTATGCAAACGCACTTAATATCGCCAGAATCAATGACGGCAGCTCTGTAGCATACACAGAGGACGAACTTAAGAACTTCCTTACCGGTACCGATCCTTTCGTATATCCTAACGTAGACTGGAAGGATGAAGTCTTCAAGAACACTGCACATGAGACAAATGCATATATCTCAATGTATGGTGGATCTGACAAGGTTCAGTATTACTCTCAGCTCGATTATACTGATGCCCGCGGACTTTATGGCCAGCCTGCTCAGGGTGACTGGAGCTCTCAGCTCAAGTATTCAAAGGCCAATATCCGTACCAATGTTGACTTCCAGGTTACCAATACCACAAGAGTGAAGACAAACATCCTTGCTCTCTTCATGGAGACTAACGGTGTTCCTAATCTCAGCTCAAACGATGCCTGGTGGCATCTTTACAAGGTTCCTGCATTGGCATTCCCTATCAAGACTCAGGGAGATGTGTGGGGTGGAAGCCAGACTTATGGCGACTTCAACCTTCTTGCAAAGGCTACAGGTACAGGTTTCCAGAAGACTCACCAGCGTCAGATCTGGGCTGACATCACATTGGAGCAGGACCTCGACTTTATTCTCAAGGGACTCCAGTTCTATGTCGGTGGATCATATGACAATGCTTCCAATACCATCGAGAGACGTTCAAAGGGTTATCAGTATGGATGGAACTATTATGATGCTTCCGGCCAGATGGCAGAGGCTGTGATGGGTACAGTAGAGGATAAGCTCGTGTTCAGTCACTGGGTAGATTCGCAGTGGCGCATCGGAACTGCAAACGCAGGCTTCAAATATGCTACACAGTTCAAGAACGGTGACAATTTCGCAGCTAACCTTAATTATAATATGAAGAGTGAGGTTCGTGACGGCCAGAGCAACACATGGTATCGTCAGAATGTAAACCTCGCTGCTCATTATGATCATGCGGACAAGTTCATGGCAGATCTCGTCCTTGCAGCAAACGGTTCTAACCGTTCATATCCTGCAAAGTGGGCGTTCTCTCCAACTCTTGCTCTCGGATGGATCTATGCAAACAATCCTGACAAGGGTCTCTACGGAAAACTCCGTGCTTCTGCAGGTATCCAGCATACTGACTATGTTCCACAGGCCGGTCTGTGGCTTGCCGCTTGGAACAACTCTCACGGTGATTTCTATTATGGTCAGAACTATGCTCAGTCATGGGGTGCCTTCCTGACTCAGTTCCCAACAGCTGACTTCAGACAGGAAGCCGCTTACAAGGCTAACATCGGTACAGACATCAGAGTAGCAGGCTGCCTCGACATCGTTGCCGATGTATTCTACCAGCAGAGACGCAATATCCTCGTAAGCGCAGCTTCTTTGAACTCTTCGGTTGTAGGTATCCAGTCTGCTTACGATGACAAGGGTGTTGTAGCAAGCTATGGCGCAGAACTCGGACTCCGTTTCGCGAAGACTTTCGCAAATGGTCTTAATGTAAACGCTAACGGTTTCGTCACTTATTCTAAGAACGAGATCCTCGAGTGGATCGAGAATCCTGTATATCCTAACATGTCAGTGATCGGAACTCCTGCAGATGCAGCTCGCGGTCTTGTAGCTCTTGGATTCTTCGAGAGCCAGGAAGACATCGACAACAGCCCTCTCCAGCAGTTCGGTCAGGTGAAGGTCGGTGACATCAAGTACAAGGATGTCAACGAGGATGGAGTAATCAATCAGAATGATGCCGTTGCACTTGACTATGGCACTGCATTCCCTCATCTCAACTACTCATTCAGCCTCGGCCTTGAGTGGAAGGGCATCGGAATCAACGCAACATTCCAGGGTGCAGGAAATCAGATCAAGAACCTCCGTTATGTTGACGGCGTATGGGGAGCTCTCTCTGACAACAGAAACATGTCTCAGGAGTATTATCTGAACTGCTACGACGTGGCTGGTGCTGATGCTCTTTATCCACGTCTTTCAACTACAAACGTAGCGAACAATGCTCAGGAGTCAACCATCTGGTACCGCAATGTATCATGGCTCAAGCTTCGTGATTGCGAAATCTACTACAGATTCCCTGCATCACTCCTCAAGCATGCCAAGATTACAGATGCGAAGATCTTCGTACAGGGTCAGAATCTTCTGACATTTGACAACATCCCTGCTATGGATGCTGAGAACCTCAACACAGGCTACCCTGTGATGAAGGCTGTCACATTCGGACTTTCTGTAGTATTCTAAAAAGATTGAATTATGAAACTTGATAAAATCTGTTTATTTATCCTCGCCTGCCTGATCTCGGCATCGTGTGCGGACCTCAACTACACTGAGGAGAACACACGTGACGAGGACTGGACCTACGAATACTTTGGGGAAGGTATAAAGAACATGGTATTCGATGTTTACGCACAGGTATATACCCAGGAGTTCGAGTCAAACAGTGCATATTTCCTTGCCGGAGCTACAGATGAGGCTATGTATGCACTTGAGACCGGTGCTGTAAATAACTACACCAATGGAGGATGGAACCCTGCAAATCCTAATTCTACCATTTGGGACAAATCTTACACAGCGATTGCTGAAATACATATGTTCCTTGAGAAGTTACATAAGACTGATCTCTCTGATTGGGAATATAATGATGATTATAAGATCTGGATGGCACAGTTGGAGCTGTTCCCTTACGAACTCCGTTTCCTCAGGGCATACTTCTATTTCGAGCTGTTCAAGGCTTATGGTGATGTTCCGCTTGTAACAACAACCCTGACTAATGCTCAGGCTAACAATGTTAAACGTACACCGGCAGCCGAAGTCGTGAAGTTCATCGTGGATGAGATCGACGAGATCGCTCCGCATCTTCCGATTTCTTATGCAACAGAGGTGAATTCAGAGTACGGACGTGCAAACAGAATGGCAGCTTACGCCCTCAAGGCACGTACTCTCCTCTATGCTGCATCTCCTCTCCATAACCCTGATAATGACAAGGTTAAGTGGGAAGAGGCTGCAAAGGCCTGTGCACTCATCGTTGACAATGCAGAAGCTTGGGGTCTGAAGTTCAGCAAGTATGCTGACCTCTGGGGTGACAATGCATTCTTCAACCAGGAGCTTATCTGGGGTATCGGCCGTGGCGCGAGCAACGCTTTCGAGATGGCACACTATCCTGTAGGAGTTGAGAACGGCTCTTCAGGAAACTGCCCAACTCAGAGCTTTGTTGACCAGTATGAGTATGTAGCTGACGGTGTTACTTTCGGCGAACGCAACTCAGGCAGCATCGACCTTACAGCAGGTAATCCTTATGAAGGTCTCGACCCACGTTTCGCACTTACAGTGGTGAAGAACGGTGACGAGTGGCCTACAAACGGATCTCAGAAGAAGGTAATCGAGACTTTCATGGGCGGATTCAATGCTTCTCCTAAGTATGGTGCTACTCCTACCGGTTACTATCTCAGGAAGTATGTTGACGGCTCTTGCGTAACAACAGCAGACAACCAGGTTACACGTCGTCATACATGGATCATATTCCGTCTCGGCGAGATCTATCTTGACTATGCGGAGGCTGTTTACAACGCTACAGGCAGCGCAAATGACAAGACTTACGGTCTTTCTGCAAATGAGGCCATCAATAAGCTCCGCAATCGTGCGGACATCCAGATGCCTGAGTTCACAGAAGACGGTGCGGCTTGGGTTGAGCGCTACGAGCGCGAGCGTCTTGTGGAGCTTGCATTCGAGAATCATCGTTTCTGGGATGTACGCCGTTGGAAGAAGGGTGAGCAGTACTTCGAGACCATCAAGGTTGCAAATATCAGCGCTGAAAAGCAGCTCACAAGGTCTACAGTGACACGTCAGTGGGATGACAAGTATTATTTCTTCCCAATCCCTCAGACAGAAATCAAGAAGAACCCTGCCCTCGTACAGAATCCAGGATGGTAGTAATTTATAAGGAATTCAATTATGAAGAATATATTTAAATTTTTCAGAGCGTTTCTGACAGTTGTCCTTGCTGCATCCCTTACAGGATGTCTCGCCGAGGACCAGCTCGAATCTGCTGATGAGGGATTGAACATCAAGGTGTTCTTCCCGACCAAGGTGGTTAAGGGACAGCCTATGACCATCAACGGAGGTGGATTCTCTGATGTT
This sequence comes from Bacteroidales bacterium, assembly GCA_017473705.1. Lineage (GTDB taxonomy): Bacteria > Bacteroidota > Bacteroidia > Bacteroidales > UBA932 > Cryptobacteroides. Next base: position 12,581 of record JAFUJQ010000027.1, read on the forward strand.
ACTGAGATCGTTTTCCCGGGAACTGAGGAAGGCATCGTTGTAACAGACTTCCAGATTGTCAGCAATGGCATGATCAGGGTCGATGCACCTGCAGGCATTTCTGCTGAGGGTGGAAAGATCATCGTACGCACAGAGGCTGGAGAGCAGGCGGAGTCACCTCTTCCTCTCACTCTCGGTAATACAGATATTTCAGGTTATTCTGCTGACGGATCTGTTCCTGTTGACGGAGGTAGCCAGATTACAATCTATGGTACCGACCTTGAGTTCATCACAGGCGTCGAGCTGCTTGATGCAGACGGAAATCCAGCTGTAATAGCGGATGAACTCTTTAACCGTAAGGGTACCGATCATATCATCTTCACAGTGCCTAAGAAGGTGTTTGAAGGTAAGTTCCAGGGTAAGGTCTATACAATCGACGGTAAGACATTCCTCATGCCGGAGCTCGAGTACAAGCCAGCTTCAGACGGCGGATACTTCGAGATAGTCGAGACTGTACTTTGGGAGAATCCTGATCCAGCAGGCAACGGTGAGATCAGCTGGGGCGGAACATATCGTTTCGGTCTTGAGGGAACTGACGGCAATAACGAGTGTATTGCAACATTCCCTGCCGAGGTTTGGGACATCATCAAGAACGGTACATTCCGTCTGCAGTTTGCTGCTACTGCCGCTCAGCTCCGTATCACTGACGGATGGTGGTCAACAACATGGACTGGAGCAGATATCATGGCAGGAGACGAGCGCATCATTGACAATGGTGACGGTACATACTATATCGAAATCAATCTTGATGGTGATCCACTCAAGGATGCCATTGATGAGAAGCACCTCCTCTTCACAGGTAGCGGCTATACTCCTCTCAAGATCTATACTTCAGAGGAAGTATGGGTACCAGGCGGTTCTGTGGAGATCGTAAGGACTTCTATCTGGAAGAACGAGGATCCTGCCGGCAACGGAGAAACAGCTTGGGGCGGCAAGTATCGCTTCTGTCTCGAAGGAAGGGATGCTAATGGCGAATGTATCGCTGAGATTCCTGCCGATCTTTGGGAAAAGATGAAGACTGAAACGTTCTATCTGCATTTCCAGGGTAGTTCCTGGGTTGACATGAAGGTTACTTCAGGTTGGTGGAGTAACGACTGGACCGGAGCCAACATCCAGACCGGCGACGAAAGGTTTGTGGATAATGGTGACGGAACATTCACTCTCGCAATCAACTTCGAAGGCGATCCTATCCTTGACGTCCTTGACGAGCAGCACCTCCTCTTCACAGGTGGCGGCTACACTCCTCTCGAACTTTATTTCGAAGAAGAAGTGATGACCGGTGGCGGCGGAACTCCAACTGAAACAGTTGTCTGGGAAGGTTCTGAGGATCTTGGAGTGTGGTCTCTGAATCTTGAAATCAAGCCTAATGACATGTTTGTGACTAATCCGATTTCAGCAGGTCAGACTCTTAGATTTTATGTGACTCCTACTGCTGATTGGTGGCAGTTGCAGCTTTTCAATGGTAATTGGGGAGGAATGGTTCTTCCGGAAAGTTCAGCTGGCAACAATAATGTAAATGCTGGTGATACAACCATATCCGAGGAGGGATATATTTCGATTACCGTAACAGATCTTATGGTTGAGGAATTGACTACCAAGATTGATTGGGGTTATTCTATGGTCGTTCAGGGAGAAAACATTATCCTTACCAAGATATCATTCATTTAACCATACTTTTTTCCCAGGGAGGCCTGACCGCCTCCTTGGGAGCATGAAAAGATTTATCTCAGGACTACTTGCTTTCCTGCTTCTGCTGGCTGGTTGTCAGGAAAAGGAACCGATGCAGACGGTTGCCGGGCCGAAGCTGGTGTCGTGCGACCCTTCTGACGGGGCGCGCGACCTTGTGGGCGGCGCCTTGACGATTACCATGATGTTCGACCGCAGCATCAAGTGTCCTTCAGACCAGAAGAGCAGGATCTCAGTCAATGGCGATGCCTCTATCCGGGATGTCACAGCTTCCACCAACAAACTTGAGATAGGTGTGTCGGGACTCCGACCGGGTGAAACATACACTGTCACAGTGCCCGAGGGAACCGTTCTGGGTTATAGTTCCAATCAGAAGCCGGCGGAGGAGATCCGCATTACTTTCTCCATGAAATATGTCGAGCCTTACGTCCCTTCCGATCCCGGCTCGATGAAGCCTCTGGTCAATCCGAATGCATCCAAGGAGGCGACGCTGGTCTATAATTTCCTGCAGGAACAGAGTGGCAAAAAGACCTTGTCCGGAGCACAGTCCAGCCATTCGCATAAGAATGATTTCGTGGACTTCATATATAATAATATAGGTGAGCATCCTGCTCTCGCAGGCTATGATTTCTTATTCCTTCAGTTTTCTCCGACCCCGTCAAACTGGAACTGGGTGCAGAACTACAACGATATTTCTGCACCGAGGGAGCAGTGGGCTTCGGGCGGACTGGTAAGCTATATGTGGCACTGGAACGTGCCCGACAGCAAGGAGGCATGGGACAATGGCGTGAAGAACTACAACTTCGACGGATATGCCTTCTATACCAGCGATACATCATTTGACATCAGAGAGGCCCTGAAGCCAGGTACATGGCAGAATGACTTCATCATGAAGGACATAGAAGAAGTCGCCGGTTATCTCCAGCTTCTTGAAGACGAGAATATTCCGGTGCTGTGGCGTCCGCTTCATGAGGCTGCGGGAAACTATGATGTCTACGGCTCCAACGGAGCATGGTTCTGGTGGGGAAGCCAGGGCGCAGAGCCTTGCAAGCAGCTGTGGAGGCTTCTTTATGACCAGCTTGTGAATGTCCATGGCCTGGATAATCTGATATGGGTATGGACAGTGGACGTGACCAAGGGAGCGGAAGACCAGTATCTCGACTGGTATCCGGGAGATGAATATGTGGACATCCTCGGAGTGGATATCTATGCACAGGATGTGGAGGCCAAGACCCGTCAGTATGAGGCTCTTGTCGATATGACAGGAGGTGAGAAGCTTGTAGCGATAAGCGAATGCGGCAACATTCCGGACCCTGCAAAATGCATGGAGGCCGGCAACAGATGGTCATGGTTCATGGTGTGGTGTACGACAGACTCAAACGGAAACCTTGCCCTGAACAATAAGGACTGGTCATATAATACTCTTGAACATTGGAAGAACGTGATGGGCAGTCCATATGTCCTCAACCGCGAGGATATGCCCTCATTTGTCATTCCGAGCGGCCCTTTCCGAGCGCCCCACTGTCATTCCGAGCGAGCGAAGCGAGTCGAGGAATCTGAATAATATATAGACTATGATAAAAATTTTATACATAATTGCGGCTATGTTCATAGCCATGTCCTGCGGACCGGAAAGTCCGGAGCAGCAGGATAATGTAATCTTGTCAGTGGACAAGACCACATTGGATTTCAACACAGACGGAGGCGAGAAGACATTCACCGTCACATCTTCCGGACAGTTCTCAGTGGTTCCCGGCGAGAAGTGGCTCACTGCCAAGAAGGGAGCCAGGAGCGGGGACAAGACTGTCGTTACTGTGACTGCAACTAAGAATTATGCCCTGGAGGCCCGTCAGACCAAGATCACCATCACTTCCGGAGACCAGAAACGTTATGTTGAGGTTTCACAGAAGAGTGCGACAGAAGCGCCAACCGGTGACATCACGAAGGATTATGCCGCACGATTGGGTATCGGCTGGAACCTTGGAAACCATTTCGATGCATATAACAATGGCGTGTCCGGAGAGACCGCATGGGGCAACCCCAAGGCTACTCAGGCAACCATGAACAAGGTAAAGGCTGCAGGATTCAGCACTGTCCGCATCCCTGTGACCTGGCTGGGCCATATCGGCGCTGCGCCGGATTACAAGATTGACGAGAAGTGGCTGAACAGAGTGGCTGAAGTGGTAGGCTATGCCGAGGCTGCAGGTCTGAACGCCATTGTGAACATGCACCACGACGGAGCTGACAGCAAGAACTGGCTTGATATCAAGACTGCAGCCAAAGATCCGGCTGTTCATCAGCAGATTCTCGATCAGGTGAGCGCGATGTGGAGGCAGATAGCCGACAAGTTCAAGGACAAGGGTGATTTCCTCATCTTTGAGGCCTTCAATGAGATCCATGACGGCGGCTGGGGCTGGGGAGAAAACCGCAATGACGGCGGCAAGCAGTATCAGTGCCTCAACGAGTGGAACCAGGCTTTTGTGGACGCAGTGCGCGCATCAGGCGGAGAGAATGCAAACCGTCTTCTCGGCATTCCGGCATACTGTACGAATGTGGACATCGCAGTCCAGACATTCGAGATGCCTGAAGACGTAGTCGAGGGCCGTCTCATCATGGCAGTTCACTGCTATGATCCATATGATTACACTCTGCCTGCGACAAAGTCGGAGTGGGGACACACAGCAGACGAGTCGAAGAAGGTGTCAGGCAATAACGAGGCAGACCTGAAGAGAGTCTTTGAAAAGATATACAACAATTTCATAAAGAAGGGTATACCTGTGTATATGGGAGAGTTCGGCTGCGTCAACCGCGCGACCGCGCGTGAACAGGCTTTCCAGCAGTATTACCTTAAATACTATGCGAAGCTGGCAAAGACCTATTTCGTACCTTCTATAATATGGGACAACGGAGCCAAAGGCGCTGGCAATGAAAGACATGCTTTCATAGACCACGGCACAGGCGAATACTGCTCGCCGGAGGCAAAAGCCGCAATAGAAGCCATGGTTGATTCATATAAAAACACCCTCTCCCTTGAAGATATATATAACAATGCGCCAAAATTTTAACATTATGAAATACATCCTGAAACCTATTACCATGATTGCAGCAGCAATCGCCATCATCTCGTGCGGCGGCCCTAAGGAGTCTGGTTCTCAGACTCCTGCCGACGCCCTTCTGGACCGTCTGACAGGACTTGTAGACGAAGGCAAGATCATGTTCGGCCATCAGGACGACCTGATGTACGGCCATTCATGGAAGCTCGCGGATGATGCTACAGAGTATGTGCAGTCTGACGTGTTCGCCACATGCGGACAGTATCCAGCAATCTATGGTATGGATCTTGGCGGCATAGAAATGGACTGGCCGGCAAATCTAGACAAGAACAGATTCGACCACATGCGTGCTTCTGCAGTCGCACACCATGAGCGTGGCGGTATCACCACATTCTCGTGGCATCCGCGCAACCCGCTGACAGGCGGAGACGCATGGGATGTCTCATCGGACCAGGTTGTGGCGTCGATCCTTCCTGGCGGCGAGAAACATGATTATTTCATGACCTGGCTTGCGAAGGCTGCCGATTTCCTCGGCTCGATCAAGACAGCCGACGGCGAGACAGTGCCTGTCATCTGGAGACCTTGGCACGAGCACACCGGAAGCTGGTTCTGGTGGGGACAGAAGCTCTGCACCACAGAGCAGTACAAGGCCCTCTGGCAGATGACCTATGACTATATGGTGAAAGAGCGCGGCCTTGACAATCTCGTATGGTCATATTCTCCTGGTGCTGGAGAGATCAATTCTGTAGAGAAGTATGGCGAGAGATACCCAGGTGATGAGATCATCGACATGGTAGGATTCGACTGCTATTCAGGTCCGGACCGTGAGAATTATATCGGCAAGATGAAGAATGCCCTTGACATCACCAAGACATTCGCCGATGAGCACGGAAAGCTTATCGCGATCACCGAGACAGGATATGAAGGAGTGAAGGATGCAAAATGGTGGACAGAGGTGCTTTATCAGGCGATGAAGGACTATCCTGTTTCATATGTTCTCGTATGGAGAAATGCCTGCGATGCACACATGCAGCACCATTTCTACGCTCCATTCCCGGAGCACGAGTCGGCAGAAGACTTCAAGGCCTTTGCCGCTCTTGACCAGATGATGTTCCTGAAATAAACTAAAAACTATAATAACCAATGAAATTATCTGAAAAAATCGGATATGGCTTCGGTGACATGTCCTCATCGATGTTCTGGAAGCTATTCTCATACTTCCTTCCGTTCTTCTACTCGAACGTATTCGGCCTCAGCCTCGCTGATGCTGGTGTCCTGATGCTTGTCACACGTATCTGGGATGCGGTTTCAGACCCTATGATGGGTATTCTTGCCGACCGTACCAAGACCCGTTGGGGCAAGTATCGTCCATACCTGCTCTTCTTCGCCATTCCGTTTGCAGTGGGAGGCATACTGCTGTTTACAACACCGGAAAACGGAAAGACAATATGGGCTTATGTGACATATATCTTCATGATGACCGTCTACACTGGCATCAATGTCCCTTATGGCTCACTCCTGAACGTGATGACCGCTGATTCTGACGAGAAGTCTGTTCTTTCTTCATACAGAATGTTCTTCGCATACGGCGGAAGTTTCATCGCCCTCTTCGCATGGGAGCCTCTCTGCAACATGTTCGACAAGACCAAGGTTGCAGTTGAGGGTGCAAGCGGTCTTGCAGCCATTTCAACCAGCCCTGAGGCATGGCAGAAGGCTATGATTGTAATTGCGACATGTTGCTTCGTATTGTTTGTGCTATGTTTCCTTCTTACAAAGGAACATGTTCATAGCGAGTCTACAGTGTCTGTAGGCAAGGACCTCGGTCTTCTCGTACGCAACAAGCCTTGGTGGCTCCTTATCGGCGCCGCTCTGGCTTCAAACCTCTTCAACACAGTCCGTGGAACAACCACAGCATACTTCTTTGCTGACTACATCCAGCAGCTCGTCGCCCTTGACGGAAAATGGGCATTCCTGGTATCTGCCGGTATCTTCCTCTCAATCGGAGAGATTTCCAATATGGTTGGTGTAGTTCTCGCTGTACCGATGTCAAAGCATCTCGGAAAGAAGAGCACATATATGATTTCAATGGCAGCTCTGGTCGGCCTCAGCATCGCCTTCTTCTTCCTCCCTGCAACTCCGGGCGGATACTGGTCGATGCTTGTCTTCCAGGTGATCATCTCTACATTCACAGGTGTGATCTCTCCTCTCGTATGGAGTATGTATGCCGATGTCGCTGACTACTCCGAGCTCAAGGACGGCACTGCTTCCACAGGTCTGATCTTCTCATCTGCATCTATGGCCCAGAAGTTCGGCGGCGCGTTCGGCGGCGCAGCCGTGATGTGGATGCTCGCAGCCTTCGGCTACGACACCACAGCCGGCGCGGTACAGACCGAGACCGCCATCACCGGCCTCCGCATCTTGATGAGCTGGGTCCCAGCTGCAGTAGCAGCCCTCTCCATCCTCGTGGTATGGTTCTACCCGCTCACCAAGAAGAAGATGGAAGGCGTCCAGGTGGAACTCGCAGCAAAGCGCGCGGAAACCGCAGAATCCGCTGGCGCATAATCGTCTGAGAGTGAGCGCGTTATGCGTTCTTGCCGGCACGAGGTTTTGATAAGATGTTGATTGATAATAGTTTAAGCGCCAGGTATGAAAAAGGTTTATTTGATGGCGATAGTGCTGCTTTTGGCGGCATGTGCGCAGCAGGGGCCGAAGGTGGAGCGTCTGCATGTAGAGGGTACCGCCCTCATGAATGAAAAAGGTGATACCGTCGAGTTGAAGGGTATGAGCTTCGGCTGGAATGTGCTCTGGCCTCGTTTCTACAATGCCGGTGCGGTGAAGCATGTCATCGAGGACTGGGATGCCGAGGTGGTGCGTGCTGCGATCGGTGTCGAGATAGACAACGGCGAGTGCCAGGCTCAGTGTTATATGAAGGATCCGGAGTTCGGTAAGCAGTGCGCATGCACCATCGTGGATGCGGCTGTGGCCAATGGAGTATATGTCATCGTGGACTGGCATGCGCACGGTCTTCATACAGAGGCCGCCGTGGAATTCTTCACATATATGGCCACTAAATATCAGGGCGTTCCGAATGTGATCTATGAGATATGGAACGAGCCGTCATACAAAGACCATGTAAATCAGATCGATTATACATGGAAGGAGATCAAGGAGTATTCGGAGACTGTCATTGCGGCTATCCGCGCCATCGAGAAGGATGCTGTCATCGTAGTCGGCACTCCAAGATGGTCACAAAATGTCGACGATGCGGCCAATGATCCGATCCTTGGATATGACAATCTGATGTATACACTTCATTTCTATGCGGGAACTCACAAGGAGTGGCTTCGCCAGAAGGGTGATTATGCCATGTCTAAGGGTCTGGCTCTATTTGTCACGGAGTGCGGAGGTATGAATGCCGACGGCCAGGGGCCGATCGATGTGGAGTCGACTCAGGCCTGGATCGAATGGATGGAGGACAATGACATCAGCTATGCGTTCTGGTCGATTTCCGACAAGAAGGAGACATGCTCGATGTTGTATCCGTCAGCCGCGTCAGAAGGCCCATGGCACGACACAGACCTCAGTCCATGGGGACTATATGTTAAAGAATGTTTATAATTTTATTATGACATATATGTATGGAAGTGACGTGCCACCCACGGCTAGGGGGTGAGTGAGTGCCGAAGGCACGTCTCGGGGGTCACTGGAATACATATATGCCATAAGACTGATGAAAATCATATGAGAAGGATATTTACTTTGATTTTGATGGTGGCTGCCGCCGTTGCCGCTTCTGCTCAGGTGCGTATTACGACGCCGAACACAGAACTGGCGCTCAAGGCGGAGCAGGGCGGTGAGCTTCAGATCCAGTATTTCGGAAGCAGGCTTTCGGATGCTGATGCGAAGGTGCTGGAGGCCGCAGGCGTTCCGAATCACAATGCATACCAGCCTTACGGCATCTGGTGCGCTTCAGAGGCGTCTTTGGGAGTGACTCATGCTGACGGCAATCTCTCGACCGTTCTTAAGGTCGAAGGAGTCATAACAGAAGATGAACCGACAGCTAAGGTGACCAGAATCAGACTCAAAGATACTGTGTATCCTTTCTATGTGACCGTATGTTACAGGGCATATCAGGATGTGGATATGATCGAGACATGGACAGAGATTCAGAATCTGGAGAAGAAGCCTGTCACATTGACCCGCTTCGATTCAGGATATCTCCCGATCCGTGTCGGAGACGTATGGGTAAGCCATCTTCATGGAACATGGGCTGCAGAGGGTCTTCTGGTGCAGGAACCGCTCGAGCGCGAAATGCTTGTGATCAAGAACAAGGACGGCTCACGAAATTCTCATACCGATCATGCTGAAGTGATGTTTTCTCTCGACGGCAAGCCGCAGGAGAATTCCGGCCGCGTCATCGGTGCAGCCCTCTGCTACAGCGGAAACTATGAACTTCGTATAGACACCCGCGACACTGATTATCATCAGTTCTATGCTGGCATCAACCCGGACAACTCATCATACACGCTAGAGCCGAAGGAAGTCTTCAAGACTCCGGAGCTTGCTCTGACATATTCAGACGAAGGCCTCAGCGGCGCCAGCCGCAACTTCCACAGATGGGGTCGCAACTATAAGCTTGCACACGGCAATCAGCCTCGCAAGATCCTTCTTAACAGCTGGGAGGGCGTATATTTCAACATCAATGAGCCGGGAATGGACCAGATGATGGCCGACATTGCATCCATGGGAGGAGAACTCTTCGTGATGGATGACGGCTGGTTCGGCGTGAAGTATCCTCGTCTGACCGACAACTGCGCTCTGGGTGACTGGCAGGTGGATAGAAACAAGCTGCCGAACGGCATAGGATGGCTTGTGGAACAGGCCCATAAGCATGGCATCAAGTTCGGAATCTGGATCGAGCCGGAGATGACCAACACCACCAGCGAGCTTTATGAAAAGCATCCTGACTGGGTCCTCAAGGCTCCGGAGCGTGATGTGGTGACAGGCCGTGGAGGCACTCAGCTGGTGCTTGACCTTGCAAATCCAGAGGTCCAGGACTTCATCTTCAAGGTCGTGGATGACCTGATGACCGAGAACCCTGAGATAGACTATATCAAGTGGGACGCCAACATGCCTGTGGCAAATCATGGCTCACAGTATCTGCCGAAGGACAGGCAGAGCCATCTTTATATAGAGTATCATCGCGGTTTTGCGGCAGTATGCGACAGGATCCGCGCGAAATATCCGGACCTCACCATCCAGGCATGCGCTTCCGGCGGCGGCCGCGCCAATTGGGGAGTCCTGCCTTGGTTCGACGAGTTCTGGGTGAGCGACAACACTGATGCTCTCCAGCGTGTCCGCATGCAGTGGGGTACCTCATACTTCTTCCCTGCAATCGCGATGGCCTCGCATATCAGCGCCACTCCAAACCATACGGTATTCCGCACCACTTCATTGAAATACCGCATCGACGTGGCCATGAGCGGCCGCCTCGGCATGGAGATCCAGCCTAAGAACATGACGGAGGAGGAAAAGGCCCTGTGCCGCAAGGCGATATCCGAGTATAAGGAAATCCGCCATGTGGTGCAGCTGGGTGATATTTACAGACTCGTTTCACCATATGACGACCATAACATGGCTTCTATGATGTATGTATCTCCGGAGAAGTCGGAAGCAGTGTTCTATTGGTGGAAGACAGAGACATTCTATGACGATCATCTCCCACGCGTGAAGATGGCCGGTCTGGATCCGGACCGCATGTACAAGGTGCACGAACTCAATCGCATAGACAACGTGCCGCTTCCGTACGAAGGCCTTGCCTTCAGTGGCAAGTTCCTCATGGAAAACGGCCTGGAGATCCCGCTCAAGCATATCGTAGACTATCACAAGCAGGACGACTGGAGCAGCCGTGTGCTTTATCTTACAGCTGAATAATTATGAAGACATTCGGACATTTTGATGACAGGAATCGCGAATACGTGATCACCGACCCCAAGACGCCTTGGCCTTGGATCAATTATCTCGGCAACGAGGACTTCTTCTCGCTGATTTCAAACACAGCGGGCGGATATACATTCTGCAAGGACGCCAAGTTCCGCAGGATCACCCGTTACCGCTATAACAATGTCCCGATGGACAACGGCGGAAGGTATTTCTATATCAATGACGCCGGCACCGTGTGGTCGCCGGGCTGGAAGCCTTGCAAGACTCCGCTTGACTTCTATGAGTGCCGTCACGGAATGAGTTACACCCGCATCACCGGTGCCAAGGACGGCGTTGAGGCCAGCGTCCTCTTCTTCGTGCCGCTCGGAGTGTGGGGCGAGGTGCAGAAGATGACCCTCCGCAATACTTCTGAAGTAAAGAAGAGTTTCAAGCTGTATTCATTCACTGAGTGGTGTCTTTGGAATGCCGCTACAGACATGGAGAACTTCCAGCGCAACTTCTCGACAGGAGAGGTCGAGGTGGACGGTTCTGTCATATATCACAAGACCGAATACAAGGAGCGTCGCAACCACTATGCGTTCTATAGCGTGAACGCTCCTGTGGACGGATTCGACACCGACAGGGAGACATTCATAGGCCTATACAACGAATTCCGTGACCCTCAGAATGTCATGGAAGGCGTTGCGGGCAACAGCATTGCCCACGGCTGGAGTCCGATAGCATCGCATTATATCGAGGTGGAGCTTGAGCCGGGCGAAAGCAGGGACTACATATTCCTACTTGGATATGTAGAGAACGAGCAGGATGAAAAGTTCGTGCTGGATGCTGACGGCGAGCTGGTGTTTGATGTGCCGGGCCTGCTGCACAGCGGCAGTTCTCCTGTGATCAACAAGACGAAGGCCCAGGCCATGATCGCGTCGCTTGATACTGTTGAAAAGGTAGACGCGGCATTCGCACAGCTCAAGGCATATTGGGACGCTTTGCTGGACATCTTCTCAGTGAAGAGTCCGGAAGAAAAGCTCGACAGGATGGTGAACATATGGAACCAGTATCAGTGCATGGTGACCTTCAACATGTCCCGTTCCGCTTCGTTCTTCGAGAGCGGCATAGGCCGTGGAATGGGCTTCCGCGACTCCAACCAGGACCTCGTGGGCTTCGTGCATCAGATACCTGAAAGGGCGCGCGAGCGCATCATAGATATAGCATCAACCCAGTTCCCTGACGGAGGCTGCTATCATCAGTACCAGCCGCTTACAAAGCGTGGAAACAACGACATCGGAGGAGGTTTCAACGACGATCCGATGTGGCTGATCTTCGGTACCGTGGCATATGTAAAGGAGACAGGTGACTTCAGCATCCTTGACGAGATGGTGCCGTTCGACAACGAGCCAGGCTCGGAAGTGTCGCTGATGGAACACCTGCGCATTTCGTTCGACCATGTCGTGAACAATCTTGGTCCTCATATGCTTCCGCTCATTGGCCGTGCCGACTGGAACGACTGCCTCAACCTGAACTGCTTCTCATGGGATCCGAACGAGTCCTTCCAGACCACGGAGAACAAGACGGAAGGTTCGCAGGCCGAGTCTCTGATGATCGCCGGCCTCTTCGTCGTATGCGGCCGCGATTATGTGGAGCTGTGCCGTGAGAGATGCCTCGAGACAGAGGCTGACAGGGCTCAGAAGCTCGTGGATAATATGGTAGTGGCCGTGAAGAAGCATGGATGGGACGGCGAGTGGTACCTCCGTGCATATGACTATTTCGGCCGCAAGATCGGCTCGCGCGAGAACGAGGAAGGCCAGATCTTCATCGAGTCGCAGGGATGGTGCTCTATGGCGGGCATCGGACTCGAGGAGGGAATGGTGCAGAAGGCGCTTGACTCTGTCAAGGAGCGCCTGGACTGCGAGCATGGCATAGTGCTGAACAATCCTGCCTTTACAAGATATTTCGTGGAGTATGGAGAG
>JAFUJQ010000089.1 GCA_017473705.1 Bacteroidales bacterium
CTGCGGAGATTGCAGTTCAGGGTATCACCCTGCTTCACGAACTTGATCGTGGTCTGTCCTTTACAAATGCTCATATCTCATTACTTTTTAAGTTCCTGCCTTGCCTCAAGGTTGGAAAGGACTTTCCCCTCCAACGATGCGACCTTATCTTCAAACGAATCCTCAGGACTGCCATAGGTCATCAGATCGCTTTCATTGATTATTATGCAACCGTCCGAAGTCTCGGCACGGAGTTTATGAAGTCCAAGTTCGACGGCTCTGCCGTGCGGAATCTTGATATATCTGTAGGCTCTCATCGCTATAAGGTTATTACATTGTCATCGTCATCAGTGATTATATATCCGTCATCATCGGTCATTGCCCCAAGCGGATCAAAAGGAATGACATCGAGAGCGACATCTGCCCCGTCTGCAAATTCAGAAGCATCTATCGATATGCTTTCGCCATAGCCGACCACCATAAAATCCGCATCGTGCACGGCTCTCTTCATATACCAGACAATGGAGAAATGTTCGGAAGGGTTCTCAAGTACCTGCCTTCCGACAGTCACCACACACTCATTCTTGACCATCGTCGCCCCGGAAGGAACCTCGACCCCACCGTGAACTATATGCTCGAAGTCATACGCAGGATATCGACGGAGTACCGCAGTCCTTGCCGTCAGACATCCGGAAGTAGGGGCTGATGGAAGACTCGCCCCAGGCAGAGCATATTCCGCCTTGCAGAGAAGGCAGACCATTCCATCAACATATTCGGGATCGATTACCAGTTTGGAGGTGTTCTGCCCGGACTCATAAAACAGGTCATCCGTCGTGATCAGAGTCTCCGCCCCGGATTCAACCTTATACCACCAGTACCGGACCGATGCTCCAAGAGAAGCAGGGTCCTTGCTTCCGATGGCCACATTCGCCTGTATGCTTCTCGTTCCTTCATCCGCTATCGGGTTGAACACGAAGGATGCAGGTTTGTCAAGGGAAAGGGTGGCCACCACCGCAACCGATGTGGTACTCATCACGGCATTCGCCTGAATCCTCAGGATCCTGCCGGTCCTTCCGTCTATGTAATTGCCGACAAAGACCAGCATAATAGGCTCAAGATACGCCACGTTCTTTGAGACAGTCAGAGTGCCGTCCTCCGCTACCGAGTACCCGGCAGTCGCTGCCGTTATCAGGTACTGCGACAGTTCATCGGTCAGAATCGTTCCCTGCGACACCTTATCCGCCACATCCTGAGGAAGAGCATACCAACTCACACTCGAGAACTTGATCTGACCGTCCGGGATTATCCCGTTAGGATCCTGGACGAAAGCCTCCGGCACAATCACCAACGGGGTAAGTTCCCTGTCAGGCACGAATTCCGACAGTTCCGCACTGTGTGTCTGGGTAAGACTGCCACCCTGCACAAGGAGGGAAGCGGATATATTCAGAGGGTCATAGACAATCCCTATTCTCTTTATCTTCTTTGCCATTTTGAAAACGGTTTTAATGCCACTTAAAAGTCAATTTCTGCCGATAAAACTTCTGCCCCGTCACGGACATACACCTGGCAGATAAACTTGCCGGAAAAGGCAGATAAATCCTCATTTGTCAGTATCAGTTCCTTTCCTGCCGATGCGTGATCCGTATTCCAGACGGCATCCGCAGCCGTATCCCCGGTATCTCTTGACCAGGTCCAGTCAGAATCCAGTATTTCGGAAGTGATGTCATTCACACCTCGCTTCACAACCGCCGTCAGGGTTGTGGAGAGTTGGCCATACAGGAACGTCTCGCCATCCGAAGATTCTATCTCAAGA
>JAFUJQ010000090.1 GCA_017473705.1 Bacteroidales bacterium
GAATCCCTCACTCTCCGCAAAAAAGTGGCTTACAGATATCTGTGAGCCACTTTTCGTTTATAGTATCCCAAAAAATATCCCAAAAATGTATCAAATACTGTGAATCTACAGCAAGAAACTCCAAGGAACTCCATCACGCTTTGATAATAAAATCTGATATAATATTCCGGTCAGAGGGCGTGAGTCTTCTGGCCGGAGTTTTTATTCGTTTACCAGCAATTTATAGCCTTCGCCTCTTACGTTCACGATGCGAATGCGTGGGTCGGGTTCGAGACGGCGACGGAGTTTAGAGATGAATACCTGAAGGCTGCGGGAGTTGAAGAAGTCATCGTCGCCCCAGATTTCCAGAAGGAGAGGTCTTGTGTAGAGGGTCTCGCCTCTGCTTGCACAGAGAAGTTCGAGGATCTTTGCCTCGCGTGGTGAGAGTTCTTCAGTTGTGCCGGCATGATTGAGACGGAGTGTGTCCGGGTGGAATGTGAATTCACCGATCCTGTATGCCTGGGGAGCAGTAACGGCCTGCCCCTGTCTTCTCCCTGCCAATGAGCGCAGCCTGACGATCAGTTCCATCATTCCGAACGGTTTCTTGAGATAGTCGTTTGCTCCGAGTTCAAAGCCTTCCACAACGTCGTCTATGGCAGATCTTGCTGTCAGGAAGAGGACGGGTGTCTGCTGGTCGGTCTGCCTTATCTGCCTTACCATTGTGAACCCGTCCATCTTCGGCATCATCACATCTGCGACCAGGACATCCGGCTTTTCTGCATAGAACTTACGCAGTCCTTCTTCTCCATCCATAGCGGTGCGGACATTGAAGCCCTGACTGGTCAGGGTGTTGCGGATTATCAAAACGAGGTCTGGCTCGTCTTCTACAAGGAGTATGTTGATGGAGTCGTTCATTATGTCAAATTTAGATCCCCGATCAAGTCGGGGATGACGTTACAGTCCGTAAATTGTAAACACGGTGCCTTTGCCTTGTTCGCTTTCCACGCTGATGTTCCAGCCGTGCTTTTCCACTATGCTATGGACATAATACAGTCCGAGGCCGTAACCCTTCACATCGTGAAGATTGCCGGTGTGGGCGCGATAGAACTTCTCGAATATATGCTTCAGGTCAGATGGCGACATTCCTATGCCGTTATCGCTAACAGTCAGTCTGTTTCCCTCGGCAGCAATGTTTATTGCAACGCTTTCGCCGGAATATTTCACGGCATTGTCTATCAGGTTGTTCAGGATGTTGCTCAGGTGCATCCTATCCGCATTGACGGTGAAATCGGAAGGGATATCAACAGTGAATGTAACATTCTTTATTGCCTTCATCCTATGCTTTTCCACAATATCATCAACTAATGCAGCAAGATTGATGTCTTCAAGGTGCAGAACCAGGCCTTTCCTGCGTTCCATACTCATGGAGAGGATCTGTTCGACAAGTCCGCTCAGATGCTCCAGCTGGCTCTGCGATATCTCGAGATATTTCCTTCGCTGCTCCGGAGAGTCTTCATCAGGGAAGTTCAGCAGGGCATCATTAGCTGCATACGCGACAGATATCGGGGTCTTGAGCTCGTGAGTCATATTGTTGGTGAAGTCTGACTTCATCTCGTCGAGAGACTTCTGAGTACGGATGATGTGTATCAGATACAGGAAGACTGCTACAAGGACGATAAGAATCAGTACAGAGGCAACAAGGATTCCTGTCATCTGCTTCAGGACAGCCTTTCCTACAGGCTCGATCCACAATCTGTACATTGCTGTTTCCTGAACATCAAAGATATATTCAAATGAAATAGCATCATCACTTGGCACATATCCATCTGTGCAAAGCGAAGCAAGTACTTTTGGTTCTTCTTTCTCCACAAATGTGACATTGAGATTCACAAGGGAATCGGCGAATGTGACCAACTCCACCTTGTGCTTTCCATCCAGACCTGCTTCCTTCAGAGAAACGACGAGAAGCGAATCAAAGAGTCCAAAATCCAGATTTCCGTCAATAGCATCGATACCCGTATGCATTCCACGGATCATCTGGACAGACATATTGTCAAGTGACTCGAACATGCTTTCCTGGTCGGATGTCTCCGGCTTTTGTGGGAGGCTGTCGGTCTGGACCACACTGCTGGTTGTCTGGCTGATCCTCTTTGTCACTCCGGTCATATGGCCGTTTAGCTGTCTGCCCAAAGTGTCCTGTTCATATTGCGTCGTGCTGATCTGTGACACAAGTGTACCTCCAGATCCATATCCGGCACCGACCGTGATGTCTCCAGTAAAACCGACTCCTGACTTTTCATCGCGGACTCTCTGCAGACGGGCCATCATTTCGCTGAAGTCGCAATTTCGGAGCGCTGTACGGACTGCATTCTCGGTCTTTGTCACCTCGCTGCGATACATTCTTATGAGCCACCAGCTCTGATATGTAAACAGGAAGGCCATGACTACGATGACTGCAACTGCTATATGTTTCAGGTTGTTCTTCATATCTGCAAAGTTATTCAAATATCCATTGCCTTCGCAGACGTTAACACTATTTAACACTGTTTAACATTGGATAACATATTTTCAATTTTGGGTTGACGACCTTTGTGGAAACAAATAGACACAGAAGTATGAAACGGACATTATTCATTATTATTTTTACGTCATTGTGCTTCAATGCTGCGGCTCAATCCAAGGATGAGAAGCTTGACAGTCTCTATTATTCGTTGCCGGAAGCGATGGTGACAGGTGACAAGCCGATAGTCAAGGCAGACAAGGGCAAACTCATCTATGATCTGCCGCATATCATCAAGGATCTTCCTGTCGATAATGTGTTTGATGCAATCAAGGAACTGCCGGGAGTGACCGAAAGAGACGGTTCGTTCACTCTCGCCGGAAGAGGTGTGAAGGTCGTGATAGACGGCAAGGTTACGAATATGTCTTCCGAGCAGTTGAATACGCTTCTGAAGAGTATCCCGGCTTCAAGCATTGCCAATGCTGAAGTGATGTATAGTGCTCCTGCAAGGTATCAGGTGCGCGGGGCGATGATCAACATAACTCTAAAGAAGGCTGACGACAGCATAGCGCCGGTAGTGGGTGAAGTCGGTGGCAAATGGCAGTATGACAACAGGCACGCATTTCAAGAAAGAGCCAGTTTGATTGTCAATAAGGGAAAGTTCTCCGGAGATATACTGTATTCGCATACACACGGAAAGAGTTTCAGTGAGACGGGAAGCGAGGCTCATCACAGTCTGAATGACGGCACTGTCCACGATATCATTGATGCTTCCACTTCTGAAAGCCAGAGTCATCGTCACAACTGGAGGGTCGGAGCAGACTACAATATCGGCCAGAAGCACAGTCTTAGCGGAGTATATACCGGATCGTATGCAAAAGGAACCGGAGTATATACGACTGCAGGTTTCCATAATGCCGTAAACAATGCGCTTTCAGTCAATCAGATGCATAACGGACGAATAGATTACAATACGCCGTTCGGTCTGTCTGCAGGGGCGGAATTCACATCATACAAGGCTCCGATTATCCAGGCTCTGAACAATCCTGACGGAAGCAATATACTTACGGCAAACGACAATCAGCATATCACAAGATGGAAGGCATTTGTGTCGCAGGAACACAACACAAAGAACGGCTGGGGCATAAATTACGGAGTCAATTTCAATATGGCCAAAGATGACAGCTGGCAGAAATATACCGGACCTGGCGAACTGCCGGGAGATATGTCGGCCGTGCAGAGAGAGAACATATTGAACATCTATGCTGGATTCAACAAGAGTTTTGGCGACAAGCTGATGATGGATGTGTCGCTCGCGGGAGAAAGATACGAGAGTGAGGTATGGAAAAAGTGGGATATCTATCCCAATGCAGTCCTGCTTTATACACCGAATAAAGATAACCTTTTCCAGTTGGTTGTCAATGGCAACAGAGATTATCCGGAATACTGGGCTGTAAAGAGTGCTACAAACATCAGTTCGGGAGGTTATTCAGAAATCATCGGAAATCCCGATCTTTCTCCTGCAAGTTCCTGGTTCGCTCAGTTCATATATCTCTTCAAGAACAAATATATGCTCGCTGCCTGGTTCGGTCATACTGACGACTATTTCGTGCAGACACAATATCTCGACCCAAACCGTCTGAAAAGCATATTCAAATGGGTAAACTTCGACTATCAGCAGACAGCAGGACTGCAGCTTGCCATACCTTTCAAGGCAGGACAGTGGCTGGACTCAAGACTTACTGTCACCGGTCAGTACCAGCACGAGAAGGATTCGGACTTCTATGATATGTCCTTTGACAGGCACAAGGTATATCTTTATGTTATACTGAATAACAGTTTCACGATTTCACGCAAGCCGCACCTGATAATGAATGTGAACGGAAGCTATAATACTGCTGCGATCCAGGGACTGTACGATATGCCGCAAAGCGGAAATCTCGATATGTCACTTACCTGGCGCTTCCTCAAGGAAAAGGCAAATCTTACTGTGGGCTGCTATGATGTTCTGGAGACTCAGGGAATATCCCCTTATATGAACTACGGCAAGCAGGTAGTCTATAATCATTATCCTTCATACAGGGAATTCAAACTGACATTCTC
>JAFUJQ010000028.1 GCA_017473705.1 Bacteroidales bacterium
ATCTGACGGCCTGTAAGCCAGCAGTTTTCCAAGGTCTTGATACCGAAAGAGCCAAATGCAAGCTGGTTTCCTCTCTGAGAGAGACCTTTCATGCGGCCTTTCTGCTGCCTTCTGAATTTTGTTTTCTTTGGTTGTAACATTGTTCTATTCTTTATAAAAACATTCAAATATCCCTAACTAATTGAGTATCAGCTGGTTGGGCGGAGTGGTCCTCAATTATTGGGTTGCAAAGGTAATCATTTTTTCTGAAACCGCAATACTATCTGCAAAATTTTTACAACATTTTTGACCAAACTTTTTGAATGTTAAAGTTCGTATTTTCACGCAGTTACAAACCTTGTTGAAAAATTATTCCGTGCATTTTCGACCAACGCCGATCCGGCCTGAAACAACTATGGCACGCCCCGTTTTCCTGTCCACAAAAACGCCTGTCACGGTGGACAACAGGGCACCGAAACCGGCTTTGTCCACGGAAAAGCCTCAACCAGAGGACAGCCACAGTCAAAACATGGATTCGTCCACCAGCAGCGTCATTTCCGTGGACAACGCACATCACAGAGAGCCCTGCGTCCACGGATCATGGGGTTTGGGTGGACAAGACCTAACAAAGTCACGGTATGTCCACCGACGCTCGCTCATTCATGGACAGAGCCCATTGCAAAGCGAAGTTGTCCACGTAAAGGGGCATTCTGGTGGACAAGCAGAACTGGCGCAGATGAATTGAAGCATTTATGAGCGAGTTTTTCGTCGAAAGTATTGTGAATCAGCACAAAGTATGTACATTTGAATGTCTGAAGAACAGTTCTGTTCACATGAGAGGGCAATCTGCCCGGAGCGGGATTGAGGGGACGGTTAATATATATAATATGAAGAAAGGAAATTGTGCTCTGAGCTATTCAGAGAAGGAGAGAATCTGCGAGGAGGCCTTCATAAAGAACGGACCATACTGGCACATCTACACTGACGGGACAAAGATGCAGAACATATTCTGCAGCAAGGAAGACTTCGACACAGGAGCATGGCTGCTGGCCGCAGCCTGCTGCCTATGCCCGGAAGTCAGACTGATCACATTCGAATTGATGGGGAATCACGTACACCTGATAGTATCCGGACGAAAGGAAGATTGTCTGACACTGTTTGACATATTTGCCGGAAAGCTCAAAAGAACACTCAGACGAAAGGGACGTGCGATAGACTGGAGACCTTTCCAGGCGTCGATTCTCCCTATCGAGAGCCTGCAGGCTCTGAGAAACGAAATCATATATACAAACAGGAATGCTTTCGTCGCATCTCCGGAATACACTCCGGACTCATACCCTTGGGGAGGAGGCTGTGCGTTCTTCAACATGTGGAAGAAACATATCAGGCCCACAAAGCTGACATCATTGAAGGTGAAGACGCAGAGGTCATTGGTTCATTCGAGAGATGTAAAGCCGTTCGGATTATTGCAGATCATTGACAACCAAGCATACATCCCGTCATTCTGCGACATCGCATTGGGAGAAAGCGTCTTCCGTGACCCGCGAAGCTATTTCAGCGCTCTGACCAGAAACGCAGAGGCATACAGCCAGGTGGCGGCGAGGCTGAAGGATTCGGTATTTCTCACAGATGACGAAATCTACTCTGCTACCATAATTCACATCAACAAGGAATACGACATAAAGCAACCGACAGCGCTGACGCCGACACAGAAACTCGAGACAGCAAGGCATCTTCACTTCAAATACAACGCCTCCAATCAGCAGATCAGAAGAATCCTTAAACTGTCACCGGAGATACTGGACGAACTATTTCCACAATAATCAATCAAGATGCTCCCATCCACAGAAACATGCAGTCCGGTGGACAGAGACATTCACATGAAACACTTGTCCACCAGACAGGCTCCTATGGTGAACAAAGCAAACGACAGAGCATCTTTGTCCACAAAAATGACACTATGGGTGGACAACCGAAGACACCGAAGGGCTTTGTCCACAAAAGGGGCGATTCTCGTACCCACGCTAGCCCCAACCGCCCAAATCATCATACAATGCGGAGCGTCGGTACGAGTTTGAAGGAAAACTCGCACCGACGCTAGTCAAAAACTATCTTGGACACCTATCCCCACCCCTTCAAGCAGCAGACTGACTCAACATACTGATTCAGATTGACTTTTCCGGATTCAGATTGACGGTAGTCGATGACTTATCGCTATAAAGAAAAGAGTTGACTCGGTTCAGCCTCAGAATGTAGCGACTGCACGGACCGAATTGGCAACGGATGCATATGAATATTCCTCCTTTGACCCTCCGAAAATCATATATACCGCCCATACCATCACAGAATCAGCAGTCGATGACCAGTACGAAGCCCCTGATTTTCTTCCCAAAAGCTTCTTGTATCCTTTTGCCTGCAAAGTGAGACTGACCGCTTCGCGGACAGAATCATTCAGAAACAGCGCTTCCAACTCCTCGATAGCAGGCAGATACCAGCCTTCACCCTGGTCAGCACACCATGCAAAAGCCGTAAAGATGTTGCGCCATCCATCGAGACACATGATCTTCTGCTGGTTGTTCCATCCATTGCTCCTATCAGTCAATCGGAGACCATGGCTTCGGCCAAGTTTCTCCGACCATGTATCATACTCCGATTCCGTCAGACTCACGATCTTTCCATGACGGCCGCCATCGGAAACCTCGAAAACGACTCCCTTCCTTCCGTTTTCATTATAATAATCTCCGACCTTGTATGGACCGGATGTCGGAGGTTCCGCTTCAGTCCGTGCAGATGCACTGCCGGAAGAACCTGCAGAAGGTCGCGAGGATGCAGGTGCTGAAGGTCTTGAAGACGCGGGTGACTGCGACTGCATCTGCTCGTATTCCCTGCGTTTATTGTTCACAGGAGCAGAAGCCGAATGCGAGAAATCATAGAAGTCGTGGCGGAAATAATCCTTATAACGATAGCCTATCTGAAAAGAAAGGAGATTGAAGTCCATGCAGATAATGACCGATCTTTCTATCAAACGCTCATACGTGGTCTCTTCATAGAACATACTCATAATTGATGAAAGGGTCTCTTCTTCAGAAGTCACGACCTCATCATAGTAATAATACATCCCGTTTGAAGAATCTTCACCACGGATAAAGCGGCCTTCAAAACTTCCGGCCTTGACCCATATGACCTTCTTGTCAGACGATATGCTCAACACAGGAGATGAACCGAGGAGACGTCCTTCATATTCGACCTTGTTAGAAGTAAGCCCACCTCCTTCAGCATTGTAGGCCGTGACTTCGTACTCATAACAGCGATGCTCATCTGCAGAAGCGGATGCAACCATGAGAATCGCCAGAACGGAAAGAAACAAATGCTTCATAACAATGACTTTAAATACCTTGTGACAAATATACGATAAAATCCGTCAAACATCAACACCAATGTTGAAGGCAGGGATTTAGCATGAAAAGACGGATTTGCTAAATTTGCAGACAGAACTGACTTTAGATAGCCGGCATGACCATCGGAAACAGAAACATAGCGGCATTCATCACAGGACTGCTCCTCCTTACGGCAGGAGCGGAGGAATGTCATGCCCAGTGGTGGAAGGGGAAGAAGGATGGCAAGGAGGAAAGGTTTCAGTGGAGGAGGTAAGAAGCAGCATGACGGAAAGTGCCCCACAACAGAGACAGGAAGGTGACGGGATGCTGCCGTTCTTTGTGGAGGGAGAGGATACCGTCTATTACGACACGATAACCGCTTCGAAGATATACTCAAGAATCCCGAAGCAGAAAGGCCGCGAGTGGAGGGAATACTACCGCCTCGTACATAACTTCAGCAAGGCATATCCATATGCTCTGGTAGCAAAGAAACTGGTCATAGAGGCTGACAGCACCATAGCTGCAGACAGACTCAAGGGAGCGAAACGCGAAAAATATGTCAGTCAGGTCCAGAAGGAACTCTTCGATGTTTTCGAAGGCCAGATGAGACAACTCACCGTAAGCCAGGGAGCCCTGATCATGAAACTTGTCGACAGAGAGGTCGGTAAATCATCATATGATATAATCAAAGGCTACAAAAGCGGCATCACCGCCGGCTTCTGGCAGGGTATAGCGAAGATATTCGGATCCGACCTGAAGACCAAGGTGGACGTCTGATACAAAGTATGTTTTCATGGATCAAGCGAAAATGAAGATGCAGACTGCCGCAACAAGACAATAAAGCGCGAACCAGCTGAGCTTGGCTTTCTTTACAAGCGCTATCATTACCTTGCATGCGAAAAAATCCTGAAAGGAATGCCGAAACAAAGCCAAGGACAAGAGGAAGCGCTCCGACAGGCGAAGCTCCGAACTCTCCTCCGACCAGCTCCAGGAAGGTCTCTCCCAGAATAGGTACAAGGACCATCAGGAAAGAGAACTGGGCCATCACATCCCTTCTTACGCCGCAGATAAGACCGATGGATGACAAGACTCACGCAACCGGCTTTGCCCACCGACATCGTCATTTCTGGTGGACAAACCCTTCAACGAGAAGTTGTCAACGGAAATTCTGTTCATGTGGAGAGAACAGAACAGTAGTGATCACAAAGATTCTGTCGGGCAAGAATTTTGCAGTTGAGAGAGGGTTTGCTAACTTTGCAGGACTTCCGGAAGCCGGTGGCGCCTATACCCTTCTGAAAAAGGATTACAATGAGATCATCGATGAGAATATTGACAGTGATGGCAGTGATGCTGTCTGCACTGCTGGCCTGGCCGGCGCGGTGCGGCGCACAGAAGGTGCGCCCCGGCGTGCCGAAGGGCGGCAGCGAGGTGCTGCACTACATCGTTGAGGGCAAAGACACCATATTCGTCGATGAGATAAGAGCATCAAAGGTTTATTCAAGACTGCCGAGACAGAAGGGCAAGGACTGGAGGAAGTATTACAGGCTGGTTCACAACTTCAGCAAGACATACCCTTACGCTCTCGTGGCGCGGAAAATCGTGACCAAGGCCGACAGCACTATAGCCGCCGACAAGCTCAAGAGAGTCAAGAGGGACAGATATATAAATGAAGTACAGAAAGAGCTCTTCAATGTATTCGAAAAGCCGCTCAGAGGCCTGACCGTCAGTCAGGGAGCGTTACTCATGAAACTGATAGACAGGGAAATCGGCAAATCATCCTTTGACATCATCAAGGATTACAAGAATGGTATCGCCGCGCGATTCTGGAACGGAATTGCAAAGATGTTCGGCTCCGACCTGCGCAAGCCGTATGACCCGGAAGGGGAAGACATAATGGTCGAAGACCTTGTGAAACTATGGGAAGACGGGGATTTCCCGGCCTTCTACATGTCGCTCTTCTGGACAGATCCTCCGATAACTGAAATTCCAGAAGAATACAGATAAGGAGACGAGGACATCCAATCCTTCAACACATGGAATGAAGCTCCTGCCGGAGTCTTCATGTCAACCTCGCAGTGATAGTGACCGAAAATGAAGTGGTCAACCTTGTGCTCCTTCTCAAGCTCCACCGCAAACTTATAGAGCGGTTCTTCCTCACCTTTGAATACATATTCCTCGTGACGCGACAGCCTGTTGCCGCGCGACCATCCGTTACCGAATCTGAATGCAAGCCAAGGATGAAGAAGACTGAACAGGAACTGCAGAACCTTGTTATGGAACACTCCGCGTAGAAAGCGATAGCCAAGCGGAACCGGTCCCAGACCGTCGCCATGGCCAAGACAAAATGTCTTGCCGCCGATCTGTACCAGAGCCGGCTGATCAAGACGAACCATGCCGAGTTCCTCGAAATAACTGTATGTCCACACATCGTGGTTGCCCTGAAAGAAGTACACCTTGACCCCTCTGTCCATCAGCGCGGTCAAGGCTGCGAACACCCTGACGTAGCCCTTTGGAACCACATCTCTGTATTCATACCAGAAATCCCATATATCTCCGAGAAGATAGAGAGACTCTGTCTCCTGTGGAAGGGAGTTCAGGAATGACACGAAACGCGCCTCGCGGCCGGCAGGATCATCGACCTGCAGACCGAGATGGACATCGGACACGAAGTATGACAGTTTATCAACCATTACTACATATATTTCCAGACTTGACCTCAGGCCTCGCCCGAAATGACAGGGTTAAGCAAAAATGAATATGCATGCTGCCGCTATGAGGCAGTAGAAGGCGAACCAGCTGAGCCTTGCCTTCTTGACCAGGGCAATCATCACCTTGCAGGCAAAAAGACCCGACAGGAATGCCGACAGGAAGCCTAAGACAAGCGGAAGGACACCCACAGACGACGCACCGAACTCGCCGCCGACAATCTCGAGGAAAGTCTCACCGAGGATCGGGACGAGGACCATCAGAAACGAGAACTGAGCCATCACCTCACGCTTCACGCCGCAGATCAGGCCAGTGGAAATGGTTGTGCCTGAACGGGAAAGTCCCGGAACGACGGCGAAAGCCTGGCCGAGACCGACGGTCAGCGCCTGCCAGTATGATATGCCGTTGCGGTGTGTGTTCTCCTTCACCGGAGCCGACCTCCTCGGCTTTGAAGCCATGTCTGAGAAGAACAGCAGACAAGCTGTAACCACAAAAGCGACGCCTACCACTGTAATCGAGCCGAAAAGCGACTCGACCGCGTCCTTGAAGAAGACGCCGACGATGAAGATCGGAATCATGGACACAACCATCTTGAGCAGATAGTCAGTCTGGTCATTACAGACAAGGGTCCCGTTCTCGACCTTTATGCCCTTGAGACCTGTAAAAAAGCCCTTCAGCAAGTCCCAGATCTGCTTTCTGAAGACGACAATCGTACTCAGCACGGTCGCCGCGTGAACCATAGTCGTGAAGAGCAAGTCGTCGCTTGTCTCCACACCGAGCAGCACCTTGCCTATCTCAAGATGTCCGCTGCTGCTGACAGGAAGGAATTCAGTAAGGCCCTGGATCAGGCCGAGGAGTATAGCCTCAAACCATTCCATATAGCTAAGACTTGAAAATCTTCATTATCGCCACGACTTCGATGACTATGCCCGAAATGATGACCACAGGAGCGGCCACCATCCTCCTGAAGTCGAACATTGCATAATTGAACTGCTCAGGATCGGAGCTTCCTCCTCCTGTCATGAGAATATATCCTGAAACCATTACGATCAGACCTGCGAGAAGAAGTTTGAGACCCTTCGGCGTAATCGGCATCTTTGGGTTGTTTTCCATTTGCAAAATGTGTTTAGATCCCCGGTCAAGCCGCGGATGACGTTAGTAATACAGATCCTCCTTCTTGAGGGACACCAGTTTGTTTACGACAAAATACGTACTTGTGAGGCATATCACCATACCAGATACCAGGACTATGGCCATCACGAGAAGCAGCAGGTCAAGACGGAAAATCTCGAAAAGCTGTTCGAAGCCGTTCCTCAGGAAGAAGAGGATGGCGACCAAAGCAATGATGGCTATGAAAGCCGAGAATACGCCCTGGAAGAGAGCCTGCACCAGGAAAGGAGCGCGTATGAAGGAGCGCGTCGCTCCCACGAGTTTCATGGTATGTATTGTGAATCTGCGCGCGAAGACATTGAGTCTCACGGTATTATTGATCAGGACATATGATATGAAGAGCATCAGGGCGATGAAGAAGGCCAGGATCAGAGAGATCCTGCTGAGGTTTGCGTTGAGGGCATCCACCAGCGACGCCTGGTAGTTCACTTCAGCCACAAGGTCCGACTTCGCAAGCTTCGTCTTCACTACTTCCAGACTGTCCGTCGACACATAATCCGCATCCAGAGTGATCTCTATGGAAGCCGGGATCGGAGAGGTCTCGAATATGTCCATGAAGTCCTCGCCAAGCATTTCCTCCAGCTCCATCTGTCCCTGTTCCTTGGATATGTACGTCGTGGTCTTTATGAACTCTTCCTTCAGAAGCGCTTCTGAATATGCCACAGCCTTCTCTTCCGACACAGCATCCTTCAGCAGCACCGACACCTGCATGTTCTCCTTGAAATAGTCCGACACGCTGCCTGCATTAACCAAAAGCATGCTCGCGACGCCGACAAGAAGAAGCACGAGGCTTATGCTTATCACTGACGACAGGTATGCATTCGCCAGTCTTCTCCTCATTATCTTGTTTTCTCCTTTACTCATATGGCACTCCCAATTGGCGCCAAAGATAGTGAAATATCAAAAAAAATGCTTATCTTTGTTGAGATTTTGTACCTAAAAATGAACAGTATGGGCAATCCAGTCAAAAGAGTCCTTTTCGTCAATTCGGAGATATTCCCGTATCTTCCTGAATCAGGCATCGCAAACATAGGCAGATACCTCCCTCAGGGCATACAGGAAAGAAAAAAGGAAGTAAGGTCATTCGTACCGCGCTACGGCTGCATCAACGAAAGAAAGAACCAGCTCCACGAAGTCATCAGGCTTTCGGGAATGAACATCGTCATCAACGATGTAGACAGGCCGCTGGTGATCAAGGTAGCCTCTACAGCTGCCAGAATGCAGGTATACTTCATCGACAACGAGGACTATTTCCACCGCAAGAGCGTCTTCTGCGATGCTGAGGGAAACTTCTTCGCCGACAACGACGAGCGTGCGATATTCTTCGCTCGCGGCGTCCTTGAGACCGTGAAGAAGCAGCGCTGGGCACCGGACGTGATCCACTGCCACGGCTGGATATCGCATATGCTTCCGCTGTACCTCAAGAAGGCATATGTGGACGACCCGATATTTTCCAACACCAAGATTGTACTCTCACTGTACGACGACACACCGAAGGAGTTTGCTGCCGACTTCAAGTCGAAGATGCTCTTCGCAGGCGTGTCCGAGAAGGACCTTGAGGTCTTCACGGATCCTACAGGCATAAATCTTGCTAAACTTGCTGCCAGATATTCGGACGGCATCATCCTCGGATCCGAAGGAGTGGACGAAGAGCTCGTGAAGTTCTGCAAGGAGTCTGGCCTTCCTGTGCTTGACTGTAATGCTGAAAAGCTCGGCGACGGCTCGTACATAGAGGATTACAACAGTTTTTACGATCAGTTATAATGAATTTGAAATCAATAGGCAGAGCCGGCCTCATTGCGGCCATCGGTGTGACACTGCTGTTCTCTGCATCTTGTGTAAAAGTCAACGAACATCTCGGAGAGAATCTCATCCCGACAGACCAGAAATGGAACGTCTTCCCGCAGGAGGCTGAGCCGCTGAGGCAGATCCGCCTTCAGATGGCGGACAGCCTGTCAGGCTACAGCTCGACACGATTCACATTCGGAGCAGTCAAGGACGACATACTTGGAACCACAGTGAAAGGAACAAGCTTCACACTGGTTCCGCTTGCCGATTCCCTGGACTTCGGAAAGAACCCGGAAGTGCTGAGTTTTCATTTCAGCGCAATCAGGGACACGCTCTCTACTGTGTATGACAACCAGCAGAGGATCATCCAGAACGTATACGTGTCGGCCCTCAAGGAGCCTCTCGACTCCACAATCCTCTATTCCGGAGCATTCATGGACCCGGTGGTCAGAGCAAAATTCCTCAACACAGAGGTAAGGATCACCGAAGGTGTGCCCGTGTATGACGGAGGCGACTCGCTTTCATTCGACTTCAGCAAGGAATATGCAGAGCAGGTTCTTGCCGGCGTGCAGAGATTCCAGCAGCTCGACGGTCCAGAGGGTGACAGCCTGAGCTATTACCTAAAGGAGGTTCCGGGAATCTACATCACCTCCGAGATCCCGGCTGGCAACGGAGGACGAATCAACATGTTCGAAATCGACCTTGAGTATGACACAAGCTATGGATACATCACAGGAAACTACGCCGAGCTCAAGATCAGGGCGGATTATGGAGACAGAACAGATGTAGACACGTCATTCGTGTTCTACTTCGGCCCTGGAGATCTCCTCAAGAATCTTGGCGACAACGAAGACATCACTCAATTTGCATTCAACTCAAGCGACCACGACACCAAGACAATTTATGACAATGAGGGGGTTGTGGCTGGCAAGGAGATATATGTCGAAGGCGGAAGCGGCGTGAAGCCGGTGATCAAGGCCTCTGAAATAAGAGATATCATAGAAAGGCAGATGGGAGAGGCCGGCATTGCGGACATCAAGGAGGCCGTGATCAACAAGGCTACAATCATCCTTCCATATAACGTTTCAGGAAACTATGAGGCTCTGGACAAGTTCCCTATGATAATGAGCCCTACAGTAAAGCTCAGAAGCACATCAGGCGATTATGTGACATATGCAGGCCTCACCGACTCCAGCATCGACACAGAGAACCAGGGCGACATCAACAGATCCCTCAACATGTATTCTCCGGACATCAGCCACCATGTACAGGAAATCATGAAGGTCGCAAGGGATGAAAACTACGAAAAGAACATATCAAAGTATGACATCTGGTTCCTCATCATGCACGAGGAAATCGAGGAGAGCAGCTCATCGTCCTCAGCAATGGACAGCTACTACCAGAACCTCATGTACAACTCATACTATAATAATATGATGTATGATCCGTATGGATACGGAGGATATGGTTACGGATACGGCGGGTACGGTTACGGAGGATACGGCGGTTATGGTGGTTACGGCTACAACAATTACTATAACTACATGATGATGGCCGCATACGCAAGCTCATACAACAACTCTTCGGAGAAGACATCGATAGAGCTTGACAAGGACAGATATTACAGGTGCACGCTCAACGGACCTGAGTACAGCGACAAGGTGGAAGAGTTGCCGAGACTCAAGGTGACATTCTCGGCGCCAAAGACGGCCGAAAGATAAAATATATAGACAAAATAAAAGGACTGACACTGAGTGCCAGTCCTTTTATTTTTATTTTGGGTGATTATTTGCTGTTGACCTTGTCTTCGATGTACTTTACAGCGTCACCTACTGTAGCAATCTTATCACCTGCATCCTCATCAGGAATAGAGATTTCAAACTTCTTCTCGAACTCCATGATAAGGTCTACGATGTCGAGTGAGTCTGCGCCGAGGTCATTCTGGAAGCTTGCTGTCTCAGTTACCTCAGCTGGATCAACGCCCAATTTCTCGACGATGATTGCCTTTACGTCTTCTGCAATATTAGCCATAACGTTTAAATTTTAAGTTAATGAATTATTATTTAATACACGTATTTGCGCTAAAACTTTGCAAATTAAATAAAAAAAATCCGAAAATAAAAATTTTGGGATTCCTTGCCCCTTCTGACACACCAAGTTTGAGGTATTATCTATATATTTGTAATGATACAGAAAACCTGACATGCTATGACAAACAGAATAAGTATAATTGCCGCTGCAGTCCTGGCAATAGCGGCTGCCGGCTGCAGGAAGTCGCCTGCTCCGGAGCAGAACGGTAATGACTTTCCTGTCTATACGGAACCGGTTCCGGAAACCACAGTATTCACCAATGCAGAATTCATATACAACGGGGATGACATCGGAGAAGCCGTCTCTGACGGCTGGGTGATAAAGTTATACACCGATATGGAAATCGACGAGACCGGCGCCCCTGTCGGTCCCGGAGAGGTCATGCAGCTGCTCCTTAACGTCAGATACGACGAGAACCAGAGTGCTGACGCGTCTTTCCTCAAGGGAAAATACAGCGAGATGCTGAACTCGGGCAACTTCAACGCCGGGACTTTTGTCTGGGGATACCAGACGAATATAGACCTGCCGGGAGGACAGAAGATCACACTCGCCGACGCCACATACTACGGAGTAGTCGCTGACGGGAGCACTGAGATAGAGTACGACCTGATTGATGAAGGCGTGATAAGCATCACCGGCAATGACGACGGCACATACAGCATAGAGGGCATCCTGGTCGGAGACCTCTACACGAAGAGATATTTCAACTGGACAGGCAATGTCGAGCCAAGGAACAACGTTCCGGAAACAATTCCGAACAGTACGCTCAAGACTCATCTTCCGGACCTCACCTTTGCAAGGGGACAACTGATCGACAAGGGAGACTACTTCTATCTGGGAGACCAGTCATACAGATGCCTGCTCCTGTTCCTCGTGGATGAAACGGCAGAATTCCCGTTTGACAGGCCGACAGGCACAAGCCGAGTCCTCAGGCTCGAGGTGCTGGTGCCATGGGAGACAGACTTCAGAGAAGGCATACCGGCCGGCACATATGAAATCATAGAGAGAAATCCTGATACATCCATAGACCGGGATAAGATTGTACCGGGTGGCGCAATAGCAGGGCTTCCGGATGTATTTGCAGAATGGAAGATGGCTGGGGCATGGTACTATGAAATGATTGACAATGACTGGAGCAATACATATGCAAGAATAGATTCCGGCACAATTACAGTGGATAGAGGAGATGACGGAAGCCATACCATTTCATACATTCTGACAGACTGTAATGAAAACGCGATCGCCGGCAGCACATTCCTCGAAACAATAGACACTTACCCTAAGGAATAAACGGCTATGAAAAGATACATGATTATGGCGGCAATATGCCTGGCTGCGGCTGCCGCATGCAACAAGCAGCCGATCCCGGAAGAGGTAACCCCGACTGCAGAGCCCATTGCGACATATTTTTACGACGGGGAGGAATATCCCGTCCATACTGCCGTATATGCAGAAAATGAGACGAGCATAATGGTCAGGATATCACCTATGATGCCTGAGGAGGATCAGAGCACATATGCCGTCATAGGCATACATACGTCACTTGAAGGCACTGAGATAGACGTCGACAGGGCTTGGAACAATGACGATTATTATTTCATATACGAGGACCCCGTGAAGTATTATTCACAGTACAGGAAACTGCAGGAAGGCACCATCTCCATAAGCAGAGAAGGCGACACTTTCGAGGTGACTGCCGACATTGTCCTCCCTGACGGAGTGACGTTCCAGTTTGAATATGAGGGACCGCTGAAGCCTGTCATCGACTGAGCTTGAGCCAGACACGGAATCCGTTGATGGAGTTCAGAAGATAGAAGGTCCACATTATCACCATCACAGCAGCGTGAGCCTCTCCGCGAGCCACACAGATGCACCACATCACGACACTCACGATGTTGGTGATTATCCATAGTGCCCACTGCTCCATGAAAGCAAGGGCCATGAGGGCCTGTGCCACAATACTGAGGACAGTCGTGGTGGAGTCCTTGAACGGTTGAGGATCTCCGAAATGCTTCAGTATGAATCCTACGGCAACCACAGCCGCAGCGCAGCCTATGGCAAGCAGCGCGCGCTGACGCCAGGTGAAGCGGCGCGCCTTGACCTGCACGCCCTGGCCTTCGGCCTGCGCCTCACTCACTGCCGCTCCCCTCTTGCGCCACTGCCACCAGCCTATGAACTGCATAGGCACATAGTATAGTGCGTTAAGGGCTGCATCGCCATAAAGGGAGGCCTTGTATGATATATAGGCGTACATCGACACGTTTATAATGCCGAACAGATAGTTCCATATGCTTCCTTTCGCCACAAGAACGACGCAGAGCACTCCTGCTATGCCGGCAACCGAGCCGACAATGTCCACATTTCCGGAAAGGACCGAATAGATGATGTTTGAGGCGACGACTCCTACGATGAGGAACCAGTCGTAGAGTGAGAGGATTCTGGTTTTCATTTATTGTTCAATGTTTCCAAGATTCTTTTTGCGAGCGGGCGGCCGACAAGCTCGGCTATATCTTCGACAGAGGCTGCCGCTATGCGCGCCACGCTACCGAAACGCAGCAGCAGGCGCTGCTCCGTCTTATCTCCAACGCCCTTTATAGATCTCAAGACTGACTCGATCTGAGCCTTGCTTCGGAGATTGCGATGGAATGTGATACCGAATCTGTGAGCCTCGTCACGGATCTGCTGAAGCACCTTCAGGGCTGGAGAGTTTCGGTCTATGAACATAGGATATGGGTCTCCTACCATATAGACCTCCTCCATACGCTCGGCCAGGGCTATCAGAGTCACCTTGCCGATGAGCCCGAGCTCCGACAGGGCCTCGTACGCAAAAGCTAGCTGGCCCTTGCCGCCGTCTATCACGATCAGCTGCGGCAAGTCCTCAGGATTCTCCTCCAGCATGCGGGCATACCTTCTGTTCACGACCTCCTTCATGGTGGCATAGTCGTTGGCTCCGACCACGGTCTTTACCTTGAAATGCCTGTAATCCTTCTTTGAAGGCACGGCATTCCGGAAGACCACGCACGCTGAAACGGGGTTTGTTCCCTGTATATTCGAGTTATCGAAGCATTCTATATGAACTGGCAGTTCCTTCATGCCGAGCTGCTTCTGGAGCGACTCCATCACCATATTCTTATATGCGTCCGGATCCGTATGTTCCTGCTGCTTCAGGGCGTTCAGGCGCATTTCCTTTGCGTTGCGGGCGCTCAGTTCCAGCAGAGCGAGCTTATCGCCGCGCACCGGCACGCGGAACTCCACGCCGTCAATCTCCACATCGGGCTTGAACGGCACGATGACTTCCTTGGAAAGCTCGCCGAACTTGGACTGTATCTCAGCCACAAAGGCTCCCAGCACAGTCTCCTGCTCCTCCTCGATCATCAGTTTGAATCCAAGGTTAAGAGACTGTACGACGGCTCCGCCCTTTATCCTGAGGAAGTTTCCGAATGCCTCCGGACCATCTATTATGAGCGAGAACACATCCACGTCGCCCACTGCGGCATTCATGATCACAGACTTGCTGTAGTGCTTCTCCAGCGACTGCATCTTGTCCTTATAGACCTGGGCCTGCTCGAACTCCATCCTCTGGGCGGCCTCAGTCATCAGCACCTTATAGTGCTGGATGACCTCGCGCCCGCCGCCTTTCAGCAGTGACACGATCTCCTCTATGTTCTCGTTATATTCCTTCTGCGAAATGCCTCCCACACAACATCCCTTGCACTTCTTGATGTGGAAATTCAGGCAAGGGCGGATCTTTCCGCGCAGGATCACATCAGAGGTTATCTTATGCTTGCAGGTGCGAAGAGGATATACGCTGTGGATGAACTCCACGAGATTGCGGGCGTGCACGACGCTGCTGTATGGACCGAAATAGCGCGAGCCGTCCTTGACGAGGCGGCGCGTCAGGAACACGCGCGGGAAGTCCTCGGCGGTCACGCATATCCATGGATATGTCTTCGAGTCCTTGAGCAATATGTTGTAGCGCGGTTTGAACTGCTTTATGAGATTATTCTCCAGCAGCAAGGCATCCGCCTCCGATTCCACCACGGTATACTGCGCGTCGGCAATCTTCGACACCATCACGGCAGTCTTCCGCGTCAGCCTCTCGGCCGGCACGAAATACTGAGCAACCCTCTTATGCAGGTCCTTTGCCTTACCCACATAAATCACATTCCCCTCGGCGTCATAATACCTGTAGACACCAGGGGAATGAGGAAAAAGCGCTATCTTTTCTCTAATGGTCATCGATCGGATTTCTCGACTTCGCTCGAAATGACAATTGGTTATAGGTGGAGGTGACATCGCACCCCCGCGTAGGGGGTGAGTAAGTGCCGAAGGCACGGGTCGGGGGTCACCGGAACCTATGACCCATGTCAAATGATTACTTTATATATTCAGCGACCGCTTCCTGGATGCCCTCAAGGCCATGGAATCCCCTCTTGAGGATGGTTCCGTCAGGGCCGATGAGCATAAGGTGAGGAATACCCTCCACGCCGTAGATGTCTGTAGGCACATTGCCGCAGTTTGTGAGGACTGTCCAGTCCATTTCAAGCTCTGCTGCAGTCTCGAAAGTATGTGACTGAGGCTTTCTCTCCCATACGGTGAGGCTGATCACATCGAGGCCCTTGTCCTTATACTGCTCGTAAACAGACTTGATGTTAGGCATCTCCCTCTTGCATGGTCCGCACCAAGGAGACCAGAAATCAACAAGAACATACTTGCCGTTGCCGACATAGTCAGAGAACTTCACCTCCTGCTTGAGAGGCTGCGGATCCATGCTCCTGTCATAGCCATATACATGCTCAACAGTGAAATCTGTGAACATCTGGCCCTCTGCAGTAGCCTTTCTTGCATCCAGGCCTTTCTTCAGATAAGCCACCTGCTCATTCTGGAGCATTTCCTCAGGCATCTTAGAGATGATCTCGTCAACCTGAGCGTCATCGATAAGACCACGGAGGTTCATAAGCACCTTCGCTGCGACCTCATTGTCAGCATTCTTCTTCGCAGACTCGAGGTTGAACTCGATATACTTCTCCACAAAGTCATTGTAATATGCCTCTGCAGCCGCCCGATCTGTCGAAAGCGAGTCCATCATAGTCTGGAACTCCTCCATCATGGCATCGTGCTCTGCATCAAATGCTGCAACCTTCTCCTCCGGAGTCTGACCGCAAGCCGCAACAGCCGCTGCAGCAAGCGCAAATAAAAATGTACGGATCTTCATGATATCTTCAGTTTAAAATTATTCCAAAATCATTCAAAGATAATCATTTTGCAGAAAACGACAAAAAAGGGCTGGCGTGATGCCAACCCTTCTTCATGTATGTAGAGTTACAATTACTTGTTCTCTCTGCGTCCGCCACGGCCGCCACGACGACGATCGTTGCCGCGTCCGCCACGGTTGTTGTTGCCAGACTGCTGTGCCTGAGCTGCGATGCCTGCGTTAGGAGAGAGGTCCTTCTTTCCGTAAACCTCACCATTGCAGATCCATACCTTGATTCCGAGTACGCCTACCTTGGTGTGAGCCTCAGCGAGTGCGTAGTCGATGTCAGCGCGGAATGTGTGGAGAGGTGTACGACCTTCCTTGATCATCTCGCTTCTTGCCATCTCGGCTCCACCG
>JAFUJQ010000029.1 GCA_017473705.1 Bacteroidales bacterium
AACACCATGTCCCATACCCTCAACGAGAGCCTGCATGTTGTTGTTCCACTGAGCAGCGACCGCAGGTGACTCGACTGTAGTCACGAGAACCGCTCTGAGGTTATCCTCTGTCAGGAACTTCTTCTGTGCATCAGAAAGGTCAGATGCAGCCGCGCCGCTCTCGTCATACGACTTACCGTTATACTTTGCACCTCCGAACATTCCACCACGCGACGGCACTGACTGGTGCGA
Source organism: Bacteroidales bacterium (assembly GCA_017473705.1). Lineage (GTDB taxonomy): Bacteria > Bacteroidota > Bacteroidia > Bacteroidales > UBA932 > Cryptobacteroides. The sequence continues at coordinate 232 of JAFUJQ010000029.1, forward strand.
GCTATAGAGCATCATTCCTGCTATCTCCTCTATTGTCAGCTGAGCTGCAAGATCCTCAGCTCTCTCCTCTGCGCCGAGTCTCCAGTCTTCATAGATATCAAGTTCACCATTGCGGTTGAGGTCCTTGAATGCATAGCCATCAACTGTAAGGATGCTGATTCCTGACTCCGGAGAATAAGCGATGGTCCGGCCTTTCCTCTGGGTCATGACGTTGTAGCCATACTCAGTCTCTGTCAAGGTCCACTTCACACCGTTGCATGAAGCAAGGACCGCAAGCCCTAAGGCAAATGTCAAAAGTCTTTTCATATGCGTACATGATTACTTGTTTCAGTGTCGATTTGCGAAATTATACATATTTTCCGTCCTTGCACTTTCGCATTTTGTCATATGTTTGCGTATATGTTTAAAATGACATTCAAGTATATGCAATATAGGGGAAAGTATATATATTTACATTAGGAAAAATATACAAAACCACATAAGAATGAAAAAGGTATTCCAACTTGCAGCATTGGCGCTCGTTGTTGCCGGCTGCGGCTGTGGCATGTCACCTCAGGACAGACTCACATTAAACGACAAGAAGATCAACGAGATCATCGCTCAGATGACTCTCGAGGAGAAGGTGGAGATGCTCCACAGCAAGACAAACATGTCTTCAGAAGGTGTTCCTCGTCTTGGTATCCAGGACATCAAGTACACTGACGGTCCATTCGGTATCCGCGAGGAGAACGGTGACGGCTTCCGTCCACTCGGCTGGACTCTTGACTCAGCGACTTACTTCCCTACCGGTTCTGCACTTGCGGCCACATGGTCTAAAGAAATGGCACGCAAGAACGGATGGGCTATGGGTAAGGAAGGACGTCTCAGAGGAAAGGACATCATCCTCGGACCTGCAATCAACATCCAGAGACTCCCTGTAGGCGGACGTACCTACGAGTATCTCAGCGAGGACCCTGTTCTTGCAGCCCGTCTTTCAGTTGAATACACCATCGGTTCACAGGAGGCTGGTACAGCTGTCTGCCTCAAGCACTACGCGCTCAACAACCAGGAGACTGACCGTGGTAGCGTGAACGTCATCGCTGACGAGCGTACAATGCGCGAGATCTACCTCAAGCCATTCGAGGCTGCGATCAAGGAAGGTGGTGCAATGTGCGTGATGCCAGCTTACAACAAGGTAAACGGTTACTACTGCTCTGAGAATGCTCACCTGAACAACGAGATTCTCCGCGGCGAGTGGGGCTTCAAGGGTATGACAGTATCTGACTGGGGTGGAACTCACAGTACAATGGGTGCGGCCCTCGGAGGACTCTGCGTGCAGATGACAGGTGACAATTACTTCGGACAGGCACTCATCGACTCTGTAAGAAACGGTGCTCTCCCTGAGTCTGTCGTTGACGACAAGGTACGTGAAATTCTCCGCCTCCGTTTCGCAATCGAGCCGGTTCCAGAGGACGTAGCCAACACAATCATGACATCACAGCCAGAGACTCAGCAGGTCGCATACGAGATCGCTCAGAAGTCGATCGTTCTCCTCAAGAACGAGGGCAACCTCCCTATCTCTAAGGAAGTGAAGAAGATCGCTGTAATCGGACAGAACGCCGTCCTCACAACCGCAGCAGGAGGTATAGGTGCTGGCGTGAAGACTCTTTACGAGATCTCACCTCTCGAGGGTATCCAGAAGAGAGCTGCAGAGGCTGGCGTTGAGGTAGCATACGCACCAGGTTACAAGAACTACAAGATGAGAATGGGTTGGGGCAGACCTGCAGCAGGTCCTGTTGATCCTCTCACAGCAAATTCTACAGACGAACCAGCAGATCCAGCTCTCCTCGCAGAGGCTGTTGCCCTTGCAAAGGACGCTGACATGGTAATCTTCTTCGGCGGTACAAACAAGTCTATCGAGACTGAGGGCAGCGACAGAAAGAACATCGACCTCCCATGCGGCCAGAACGAGGTCATCAAGGCCCTCTACGAGGCTAACCCTAACGTGGCTACAGTCCTCATCTCAGGCGGTCCTACAGACCTTCGTTTCCTTGAGCCATACTCACCTGCAATCGTACAGGGTTGGTGGAACGGTCTTGAGGGCGGTACAGCACTCGCAGAGGTTCTCTTCGGAGACATTGCTCCTTCAGGAAAACTTCCTTTCACATTCCCTAAGAAGCTTGAGGACTCACCTGCATATGCACTCGGCAACTTCGGTCAGAATGCCAGCGAGGACCTCTTTACCCTCATGTATCGCCTTGACGCAACAGGCTACACTCGTGAGCAGATCCAGGAATACATTGCAAACCTCCCTGATCCGGTATCAGAGTACAAAGAAGGAATACTCGTAGGTTACAGATGGTACGACACAAAGGAAGTCCCTGTAATGTTCGCGTTCGGACACGGTCTCTCATATGTAGACTTCGAATATGGTCCTCTTGCCTGCAAGAAGAAAAAGGACAGGTTCCTCGTAACCTTCGAACTTAAGAATACAGGAAAAATGGAGGCTGACGAAGTGGTTCAGCTATATGTCAGGAGAATAGACTCGAAAGTAGAACGCCCGTTCAAGGAACTTAAGGCATTCGACAGGATTACCCTGAAGGCAGGCGAAGCAAAGAAGGTCACCCTGGAGTTCTCTGCAAGCGAGCTTGCGCACTGGGACATAGACACCAACGGATGGGTATTGGAGCCCGGTAAGATCGAAATTCTTGTTGGATCTGCTTCTGACGACATTCGTCAGAGAATTGAAACCGACATCAGGCTCTAGACAGAAGGACTTACATACATATGTTCTGTAGCGATCGCCTTGTCAAACAGGGCGATTGCTTCGTATAGATGGTACTCGGAAGTGGCGATTTCATCATAAATGGCGTCGTCGTCAATCAGCATAGAGCCAAATCTCTCATCTGCTGCAGCCTTCGCATTTTCGATGGCAAGGGTCGGGTTCAGGAGATAGTCCTCAATAAAATTATACATAATAAAGTATCTTTATTGAGCACAATCTCAAAGACCAGACCAAACTCTACAAATTTTGTAATAACATTACACTAATTCTGTAAAGTTTCATACCTGCTTTGTATAATTCCTTTCTTGTCAGTGAATACGATATAAGGAAGCGAGGAAAGATCGAACGAATCAAAGAGCCGGGCAGCAAGCGAAGGATCGTCAGTCAACACCTGGTCCATATTGACAAGGAAGACACGCGTACGCCTGTCTGCGTTTACCAGAGTATGGGCCGCAGCAATCTCGGCCTTGCATATGTTGCATCCATCAGTGTGAAAAATAATGATATTGTCTTTCGCTCCGATTTTCGCCAGATCCTTGACTTTTTCCTTTTCACCGGACCTTGTCAAAAGCACACCAGGAACCTTTATACGCTTGATGCGTGTTCCGGGAGACGCCTTGGAAAGCAAGTCATCGACAATCCTGGCATAGCCTACAACCTTCAATGTATCATCAGTGGTCAACCACACTCTTCCATCATTAAGAATATACTTATCCACATGATACGCCAGGCCTTCCTTTGCTCCTCTGCCGGTCTCTGAGGCAAGATAATAAAGAAGATCTCCGGCGAGCTGTCTGAACATAAGTGTGTCACCTTTCTCCAAAGTCGCCTGCGCTATCATATCAGAAACCCCTCGAACCTCTTCAGGTGACGACGGAGATCCCTGGAACATCATTGAGAACAGATCCATGGCCTCCTTGCCGCCGTATGTGAGGTTCACTTCTGCAAAAAGCGAGGACAGAATCTGTCCAAGAGCATCCGTATCCAGTTCCCTGCCGGCAATCTTGCCGTCCGGGCGTATCAGAAACATCTTAGGAGTCTGCAGGACACCATATTTACGTTGGAAATCAGAATCCATTTCAGGATCCCAGAGATGAACCACATTGACTCCTTCAGCATCAAGGACAAATCTTTCAGTAACATATTCCTTCCATGCGTCTTCATTGTCCCCGGTATAAAACGCATACAGGTCGACAGGATATTCTTCAGCCTCAAGCAATGACCTCAGCTTGATGGTTTCTATCTTGCACCTGGCACATCCCGTGTCATAGAAATACAGCACCGAGTATCTTTTCGAAGGGGCATCATACAAGGTCACTCCTTCTCCAGCCATATTCCTCACATCAAGGCGAGGAGCCTGCGCACCAAGCAGCGAATTTCTGTTGAAATCCGCATACACACGTGCATTCAACAGATCCACATCATTCGGCATCCTGACCTCACCAGTAAAGAACCACTTGTCGAGTATATGGATGGCCACCGACTCCGCCCCCATTATCTTCGACGAGAAATAATGGTCATAAAGTCTCAGCGCAACATACTGCCTGACCAGAGAGTCTGCGCAGCTTTCTATCAGGAAGTCACACTCTTCCATCTGCGCATCCGGCCCTGCCGGCTCGATCGCAGCCACATACTCCTCAAGCTTAGCATCCAAGGATGCGCGCTTGAGCGAGTCCAGCTGCTGCGCCCGCAGGCACTGGCACCAGGACAGGACCAGAATAACATATAAAAAGAAGCGCTTCATGCTACAGTTCCACACCCTCCGGAACAAACAAAGAAGTGTCACCGCCATGCTTGAGCAGGTCTCTGACAGCTGTAGAAGATATGTGGGCATACTCCTGAGCAGTCGGAATGATGATGGTCTCGATCTCCGGAGCAAGCTTTCTGTTGGCATCGGCAATCGACCTCTCTGTCTCGAAGTCGATCATGTTACGCACGCCCCTGACAATATGTTTTATGCCGAGCTGACGGCAGATGTCGATGGTCAAGGTATCATATTGAATGATGCTGACGCCTTCAAGGCCCGCAGTGGCCTGCTCTATTATGTTTATGCGCTTCTCGTTCGGGAAGAAACCGCGCTTGTCAATGTTGACACCGACAGCCACCACGACTTCATCGAACATCGTAAGGGCTCTCTTGAGAATATTGAGATGTCCCGCAGTAAACGGATCGAACGATCCCGGGAATAATGCCTTTCTGCTCATAATATATAATTCAAAAGCACATAAAGTGCCGTTTTTGTTCTTTTAACACCATTTTTCCAGTCCTAAAGCACAAATATGCCCTCATTTGTGCTTTTAAAGCTGCCAGTCTATAGGATTGCGTCCCATAGAGGTCAGGTATGCATTCGCCTTGGAGAAGTGGCGGCAGCCAAAGAAGGCTCCTCGGGCAAGCGGAGACGGATGAGCCGCTTCCAACACGCAATGGCGGGAATGGTCTATGAGCTCGCTCTTAGTCCTTGCGAAGTTGCCCCACAACATGAACACGACACCTTCACATTCAGCCGAGATATACTTTATCACCGCATCTGTGAACTCCTGCCAGCCGATCCTGCTGTGCGAAGCTGCTTCTCCTGAGCGTACTGTCAGCACAGCATTGAGAAGCAGGACACCCTGACGGGCCCATTTCTCCAGATTGGGATATCCGCTCATCCTCACTCCAAGGTCTGTCTCTATCTCCTTGAAGATGTTCTTGAGCGACGGAGGCGCAGGCATGTTCTCCGGCACGGAGAACGAAAGGCCGTGCGCCTGGCCGGGGCCATGATAAGGGTCCTGACCGAGTATCACCACCTTGACATTCTTCACGGGGGTCAGTTCGAAAGCCTTGAATATCTGTCCCCCAGGAGGATAGATGCGCTTTCCTTCAGCCTTCTCGCCATGAAGAAAACGCACCAGGGATGCGAAGTATGGCTTATCAAACTCGCTACCAAGTGCGTCTTTCCAGCTTTGTTCTATCTTAACATCCATAACAGGTCTTGCATTGCCCAGGATGACAGACTTCTAGAAAATGTAGTCCATTACATCCTGAATGTTCTTGACATAGACAAAGGTAAGACCTTTTATGTAAATTTCCTTTATATCCTCAACATCTTTTCTGTTCTCTTCGGAAATGATTATCGTGTGGATGCCAGCCCTCTTGGCCGCAAGGATCTTCTCCTTGATGCCTCCGACAGGGAGCACTCTGCCCCTGAGGGTCATCTCACCGGTCATCGCGATGCCGCTCTTGACCTTCCTGCCCCTGAACGCCGAAACCATCGAGCTTACCATGGTGATACCTGCTGAAGGGCCGTCCTTCGGCACAGCTCCCTCAGGAACATGCACATGTATGTCCTTATCGGCAAACTCCTCGTATGACATCCCTGTCAGCTCCGGATGCGCCTTTATATACTGGTATGCTATGGTCGCAGACTCCTTCATCACGTCGCCGAGATTTCCTGTCATGGTCAGGATGCCCTTGCCCTTGCTGACAGAACTCTCGATGAACAGGATCTCGCCCCCAAGAGATGTCCATGCCAGACCGGTCACTACTCCCGGAGCCTCGTTACCCTTCTGGAGGTCATGCGAGTTAGTAGGGAGACCGAGATATTCCCTGATGTGTTCCTTCTTGATCACCGAAGGGTATTCCTCTCCGAAGGCGATCTTCTTGGCGGTCACACGGGCAACCTTTGCAATCTGCTTCTCCAGACCGCGGACACCTGACTCATGAGTGTACTCATCGATGATCCTGGCAACAGCAGCCTTCTCGAACTTGAGCTGAGACTTGTCGAGACCATGCTCCTCAAGCTGCTTAGGCACGAGATGACGCTTCGCGATCTCATACTTCTCCTCTGCCAGATATCCTGTCACATTGATCATCTCCATACGGTCTCTGAGAGCCGGATGGATGGTCTCGATGTTGTTGGCCGTGGTGATGAACAGCACATTCGACAGATCATAGTCTATATCCAGATAGTTATCATGGAATGCCGTATTCTGCTCCGGATCAAGCGCTTCAAGAAGTGCTGAAGACGGATCTCCCTTGATGTCCTTGGTCAGCTTGTCCACCTCGTCAAGTACGATGACCGGGTTCGAAGTACCTGCACGGTTGATGCCGTTAAGGATACGTCCCGGCAATGCTCCCACATAAGTCTTTCTATGTCCACGGATCTCAGACTCGTCGTGCACGCCACCAAGAGCGATGCGCACATATTTGCGGCCGAGAGCCCTTGCAATCGACTTTCCAAGGCTGGTCTTGCCCACTCCCGGAGGGCCGTACAGGCATATGATAGGCGACTTCATGTCACCCTTGAGCTTCAGCACCGCCAGATACTCGATGATTCTCTCCTTCACCTTGTCAAGTCCATAGTGATCCTCGTCAAGGACCTTCTGGGCATTCTTGAGATCGAGGTTGTCTACCGACATCTCGCCCCATGGAAGGTCGAGCATGAACTGTATATAATTATACTGTATGCTATAGTCCGGCGAAGAAGGATTATATCTTTCGAGCTTTGCAATCTCCTTGTCGAAGATGGCCTGCACCGCTGCCGGCCAGAGTTTCTCCTCTGCGCGGGCGCGCAGCTGCGAAAACTCCTCCATCTCGTCCATTCCCAACTCCTCCTGAATGGTCTTGAGCTGGCTGTTGAGATAGTATTCCCTCTGCTGCTGGTCGATCTCAGACTTCACTTTCTGATGGATCTCCTGCTTGATCTTCTGGAGTTCGACCTGAGTGTCAAGGACAGACAGGAGCTTCATGGCACGGGCTCTGAGATCGCCATACTGAAGAAGTTCCACCTTGTCCATATAGTTCTCCACCTCAATTGTAGTAGCGGTGAAATTGACGAGGAACTCGAAGCTGTCAATGCCCTTGAGCGCACTGATCGCCTCGCGAGGAGCCATTGACGACGAGCGGAGGATCTGTGTGGCCTTCTCCTTGAGAGTCTCGGCGATCATCCTGGTATTTGCACTGTCGGCCGGAACGATATCATCAAGATAACGTACACGTCCAAGCATATATGGCTCGTAATCGACAATATTCTCCACCTCGAACCTCTTGAATCCCTGAAGGATGGCGGTGATGGTACCGTCCGGCATTTCGAGGGTCTTGACTATCTTTGCCACTGTTCCATATGTATAAAGGTCCTCTATGCGAGGCTCCTCCACAGAAAGATCATTCTGGGGCACGGCTCCGATGAACATGTTCCCCTGTTCCGCATCCTCTATCAGTCTTATCGACTTCTCTCTGCCGATGGTTATAGGATATACCGTACCAGGGAACAGCACAGCATTCCTCAAGGCCAGAATTGGAAGAGAATCAGGCAGCTGAGACTCGTCAATCTTCAACAAACCATCCCCCTGCACCACCGGAATGATGCTCACTTCAGCGCCTGCCGCCGACAAAATATCATTCATCAAATCTTTCATATATCAAATATAAACTAAATTCATCAATAAGATTGCCACGTCGTTCCGTTCCTTGGCTTTCGAAGGAACCGCACATGACAATTACTGCCAAATTGGCAGTTTTGTTACGATTTATTTTGCGAATATATATATGGTCAATCTCCATGCCACAGAAAATAATGTCATATGGATGCGGAAGCATATGACAAAAGTGCATAGAAATCAGTTTTTTAATGTTTTTTGGGATTACAATTTGGTTAATTGAAAAAATAAGCCTAATTTTGCGAGCTAGTTCGTTAAATAGTTATGTATTAAAATTAAATAGTTATGACAAAGGCAGAAATCGTAAACGAGATTGCTAAGGAAACAGGCATCGAGAAGGCAACTGTAGGTGCAGTTGTAGAGGCTTTCATGGAAAGCGTAAAGAAGTCACTTGCAAAGGGTAACCCTGTATATCTCCGTGGTTTCGGCAGCTTCATCATCAAGCACAGAGCAGAGAAGGCTGCAAGAAACATCACCAAGAACACAACAATGACAATCCCTGCGCACAACATCCCAGCTTTCAAGCCAGCAAAGGTTTTTGTTAACACTGTAAAATAATTTTTATCAATAATATTTAAAACCTTAAAATTATGCCAAACGGAAAGAAGCATAAAAGGCATAAGATGGCAACACACAAGCGCAAGAAGCGTCTTCGCAAGAACAGACACAAGAAGAGAAAGTAATCTTCTTCTTGCAGTGTCTGCCATTTTAGCAGTCCGCTAAAGAGAGGCTGGCCTGGGAGGTCGGCCTCTTTAGTTTTAAAGAAGCCCCGCAAGGGGCCGTACACTAAGTTCTTATCACTGAAATTCCTGATGGAGTCTGAAAAAGATCTGATCGTTGACGTCAACTCAACGGAAGTCTCGATAGCACTGATGGAAAACCATAGGCTGATCGAGCTGAACAAAGAGTCCAGCCAGGGTCACAGCTTCTCCGTAGGAGACGTATTCCTCGGAAAAGTAAAGAAGATTCTTCCGGCCCTGAACGCTGCTTTTGTCGACATCGGAGACGAGAAGGAGGCATTTGTCCACTATCTGGACCTGGGATTGTACTTTGAGGCCTTTGACGAATTCGTCAGAAGGATAAATCCCAACACAGATGCAAAAGGAATCTACAAGCACATCAAGCCAGGCAAGATCCTCGAGAAGGAAGGCCGCATTGAGAATGTGCTGACACCGGGACAGATGATCATTGTCCAGATCGTAAAGGAACCGATCTCTACAAAAGGATCACGACTGACTGCGGAAATTTCATTGGCAGGACGAAACATCGTACTGCTCCCCTTCGCCGAGAAGGTGAGCGTATCCCAGAAAATCTCTTCAAAGGAAGAGAAGAGAAGGCTTGAGACACTTGTCAAGAGCATCCTCCCAAAGAATTATGGAGCCATAATCCGCACAGCGGCGGAAGGAAAGAATGCCGCGGTACTTGATGCGGAGCTTATGTCGCTCGTCGAGAAATGGGAAGACTCTTGGAAGAAACTGGCAAAGTCCAAGGCTGTGCAGCTGCTCTTTACGGAGTACAGCAAGACCACCACGATCCTCAGGGACCTCCTCAATGACTCGTTCAGCAACATCTATGTGAACAACGAGACCATCTATGAGGAAATCCGCAAGTACATCTCATTGATCTCGCCCGAGCAGGAGAAGATTGTCAAGCTCTACAAGGACAAGGCTCCCATCTTCGACCACTTCGAGGTCACCAGGCAGATCAAGAGTTCATTTGGAAAGGTGGTTCCAATCAAGCAGGGCGCATACCTTGTGATCGAGCACACAGAAGCATTGCACGTGATCGATGTCAACAGCGGCACACGCTCCAAGAACAAGGAGCAGGAGCAGAACACTTTCGACATCAACTGCTATGCGGCCGAGGAGATTGCACGACAGCTGCGCCTCAGAGATATGGGAGGCATCGTGATTGTGGACTTCATCGACATGGAGTCAAACGACCACAGGAACGCCCTATATAAGAAGATGACAGAGCTGATGGAGACCGACAGGGCAAAGCACAATGTGCTGCCGCTCACCAAGTTCGGCTTGATGCAGATCACCAGGCAGAGGGTTCGCCCGGCGACCGAGATCAACACCATGGAGGTGTGTCCGGTCTGCAACGGCACCGGAAAGATATCGTCAAGTGTCGTGATCGACGAGGCCATAGAAAGAAGGCTCGCGTATTATGTGAACGAGAAGAAGCTGACAGTTCTCACACTGAAAGTCAACCCTATTCTCGGAGCATACCTGACAAGAGGAATCTTCTCATCCATCGTGGGGAAATGGAAAAAGAAGTACAGATGCAAGATTGAAATCGTGGAATCAACCGATTTCACAGTTCTGCAAAATGAATTTTATGATGAAAAAGGTGGGAAGCTGGATTAGCTTCCCACCTTTTTCGTCATTTTCAATACCGTCCATCACAAAAATGCTCTAAAACCTGTAGGACGGTCCCCAAAATGCTTCAAATTGCCTCAAAATCAGCACCGTCCATCATAACACAGGTCGATTTTATGATGGACGCCTTCCTCCGGTCGTCTTCACCTAAAGCACCACCACAAAAGCTGACGCATTGTCCATGTCCGGCATTGTCATGCCCACCGGAGCGTTGATGTACGTCGGATCGCAGACAGTGTAACGATCCCCCTGATATGTTATATAGTCTCCTGTCACGTCCGAGCTGAACTTCACTGCTGTCGCGAGATGGCCGGGATAGTATATCAGCACCACATCAAGTCCCATCAGGTCCCGCACCAGACGCGAGAAGAGTATGGAGCGGTCCTCACAGTCGCAATATGGATAGTAGACACTTTCATCAGCAAAAAATGATCGATCGCCACCCCATATCTTATCATCATACTCGTATTCAAAAGCAGTCTGAACAAAATTCAAGAGCATATTGGCTGCATCAAGTTCTGACTTTCCGATAATAGCCTGCCTAAGAGTCGGATATACCGTCTCGCGGATATTATGACTGGCAGGAACATTAGCATAGAAACGCCACTTGGTCCTCATGTCATTATTGACAAAAGCCAAAGGATAGTCATTGAAGAATTCAATCAGATTAAGGTTGGAAGATACTGACACTGCTACTCCGGGATAACGTTTGGAAACCAGAGTGCGGACAGAGGACAAAGATTCTGCAAAGAGGTTCTCTTCATCTATCGTGATTCTCATCGGATGCATCGTAGCAGGGAAACCGTCTCTCAATATCTTCATGCTCTCCGGCGCATCCTCTTCAAGCACATAGAACTTCTGGCCATCCACCTCGAAATATGGATATGAATACAGATCGCATTCGATTGCCATAAGAGGATATACACCGCCGCCATGATCCAGACCTATCTTAAGCTTGAAACCTGACTGAGTCATAATGAACGTATGCAGAACGCCTGCCTCCTCAGGATCATCCGGATATAATGCATGGCAGAACGCCCGTACATATTTATAATACGCCCAATCACACAGGCTCAGAGACTCACGCTGACTGTAGATGTCATACAACATGTTGTCGACATCGTCGCAAGATGCAAAAGCTTCCCAGAGATCAGCGATTGAATTTTCTGCGACGTTACGCATGAACGGCCTATCGTCCTGATCAAACCGCACCTGGCATCTTGTTCCATACAGTTCGAATGCCAAAGTCTCAGCAGCGGGAACAGGGACCTCCTCTATCGGCTCCACAGGTTCCGGAGCCACATCGCCATTCAGAGGGCATTATGAGTCAGTTTCTAGTCTTCCAGAAACTCGCTCATATTCTCAGAATACTTCCTCCATTTATCGATCAGGGCCTGCATATCTGACGGAAGCTCCGAGTCGAAGCGGACCATCTGCTTTGTCTTCGGATGGACGAAGCCGAGGGTCTTGGCGTGGAGGGCCTGGCGCGGGAGGAGCTTGAAGCAGTTCTCTATGAACTGACGGTATTTCGCGTAGATGGTGCCTTTGCGGATCTCAGAGCCGTCATAGCGCTCGTCGTTGAAGAGCGGATGGCCTATCCAGTTGAAATGGACACGGATCTGATGTGTACGTCCTGTCTCCAGCCGGCATTCGACCACCGTCACATAGCCGAAGCGTTCGAGCACGCGGTAATGTGTCACGGCATGCTTTCCGTGGTCTCCCTCAGGGAAAACCTTGAAGCGCATGCGGTCGTTAGGGTCGCGGCCGATGTTTCCTGTGATCGTGCCTTCGTCATCCTTGAGATTGCCCCACACTATGGCCACATACCTTCTCTCTATAGAATGCACGAAGAACTGCTTCGCAAGGTCCAGCTGGGCCTCGTCGTTCTTCGCCACAACCAGCAGTCCGGATGTGTCCTTGTCGATGCGATGCACCAGAACACCCATCCTCTCATCCTGAGCGTCAGGGCCTTGAGATATGCCCAGATGGTGGGCCAACGCGTTTACAAGCGTGCCGCTGAAGTGACCGTGCCCCGGATGGACGACCATTCCGGCCTCTTTGTTCAACACAAGGACGTCGTCATCTTCATATACTATATTCAAAGGAATAGCCTCCGGAAGGATCTCCAGACCACGTCTCTGATATGGCATCACGAACGTCACCACATCGCCGGGACGGACTATATAGTTAGCCTTGACTATCTTCTCATTGACACGGATGTACTCTGCCTTTATGGCAAGCTGGATGCGATGACGGGACGTATACTCCATATGCGTAGCAAGATACTTGTCCACACGCATAGGAACCTGGCCGGCAGCGATGTCGAAACGGTAATGCTCGAACATTTCCTGCTGCTCATCCTCATAGGCCACCTCGTCACCCGCCTGGGCCGAGTCGAAATCCTCGACAGGCTCTTCAAAGTCGAAATAACTCATCTGCTACTCTTCCATTACATTCTTAAGATATATGGCAACGTCTGTTCCCATACCTACAGCCAGATCCGAAGGGGCGGGACTCTGCTTGTATACAACTGCATTGAGGCTATCCTCCCATGTCTTGACAGTCTTGTCATAGTACACATTCCTTACATTGAGGTATGAGTCGTGAAGAATCTTGACAGCCGTCTCCGCATTGAAACCCTCGAGATTAGGAATCATTGTCTCGCAGTCCTCGCTGTTCAGTCCCACCACAAGGTCGATCACGGACTCTGCCTCGACATGAGTACCAGGCTCCACGACATCTCCCTTATAGAGCTGCTGGATGACATTGTTGGTCGCAATATCATTCTTATATACAAGACGCCCGAGTTTCAGCCCGCGCTGCTCCAGTTCCGGAACAGCCTGCCTGAGCGAATATCCCACAAGGTTAGGCACAGTCACCTTTCTAGCATTGACAGCATTGACCGTCAGAAGAACACGGCGGCCTTCCTTCACCTTTGCGCCAGGCTGAGGTATATGACTCTTCACCTTGCCTCGGTTTCGCTGAGAGTATACTGAGTCTATGATTTCGACTCTCATCCCTGCATCCTCGGCAGCCTTGACCGCCTCCTGATATGTCATGCCTCTGAAATCAGGGACCGACAGTTCCTTGCCATGCTGTGTCGCCACATTCAGAAACACCATTGCTCCGACAACGAGAACGACAACGATAATGAATGCCGCCAGAAGATTCCTGACGATCCAGTGCCTGAAAAAGCCTTTCTTCTCTTCCTGAGTATTATTAGCCATATTATCACTTTACTGTTACCAATTCATAAGCGCGCTTGCCGAGACCTATCTTCTCTCCATATTCTACGCCTGCCTCCCAGTTGGTGTCCGGATGCACGATGCGGAACTTGTCCTCACCCTTATGGTGATGATGTCCGCATGAACACTCCTCCGAATGCTGGTGATCCTTGTCTGATATGGCATTGCCCAGAAGGCTTGGTGCGGCCTTCACAAGGTCTGCGCAAGCGCAGTCGAGCGCCACAGGATCGAATGAAGCCGCAATGCCGAGGTCCGGCACTATCGCTGCATCATTGTGGTTCCAGCAGTCGCAGTTCGGAGACACGTTCATGATGAAGCTGATATGGAATGAAGGCTTTCCCTTCACTACTGCCAATGCATACTCGGCGATCTTGCTGTTGAGCACATCCGATGTGTCATAGTCCTTCACTACTGCCGCTGACTTCTGGCATACAGCCACACACTGGCCGCAGCCGACGCACTTGTCATAGTCTATCACGGCCTTGCGGTCAACCACCTTCACAGCATCGTGACGGCAGTATTTCTCACATATGCGGCATCCGATGCAGTTGTCCAAATCGATGCATGGCTGAGAAGACGAATGCAGCTCAAGCTTGCCTCCTACACTTGCAGAGCCCATTCCGAGGTTCTTCAGGGCGCCGCCGAAGCCACTCTGCTCATGTCCCTTGAAGTGATTCATTGAAATCACGATATCAGCATCTGCAATCGCCGCTCCGATCTTTGGAGACGGGCAATATGCGCCGCCACATGGGACTTCCTTATAGTCAGTTCCCTTCAGACCGTCTGCGATTATGACATCGGCATGAGCTCCGATCCTGTTGAATCCGTTCTCCATTGCTGCACTGAGATGGTCCACCGCATTGGAGCGGCCGCCTGAATACAAGGTATTGGAGTCGGTCAGGAATGGCTTTCCGCCAAGTGAACGGATCACGTCAACCACGCGAGCAGCATAGTTCGGACGGATATATGCAAGATTGCCCGGTTCACCGAAATGTATCTTGATGGCAGTGAATTTGCCGTCAAAGTCAATCTCGCAGATGCCGGCCTTTCTGATCAGTCTTTCAAGCTTTGTAAGCATGTCGTTCCCAGGGACTGTCCTGAGATCGGTAAAAAACACTTTTGAGTTTTCCATATCTATTGTATTGGTATTCCCTGGAAGATGACCATGAAAAGTCCCTTGCCAAGCAATGCTGTTCCTATTATTACTATTATCGCTCCCGTGACTCTGCTGATCCACAGGATTGTGTTCATCTTGAAACTGTCTCTGAAACGGCTCAGGAACCATGATACAGAGAACCAATATGTCACTGAGCCTGCACTCACCGAAAGTATGATCGGCATGACGCTCCAGTCGTGCGGCGACTTGTTGGCAATGCCGAAGAAGGCAAAGAGCGCAAGCATGACGAAAATCGCTCCCGGATTGGACAGAGCCATGGCCACAGCCCTTCCGAAATCCTTCGGGGACACATCAGTGCCGTCATTTTTCATCTTGCGGAACGGGTCTTTAAGAGCCATGGAGAGGCCGAGGACTGCAAGGACGAGGCCTCCGGCTATCAGTATGATCACACGGTGATCATCCAGAAACCTCTGTGCAAAAGCCAGGGCGAAGATCGCTATGGATGCATATAATGTATCCACCACACTTGCACCCAGGCCGGACACGAAGCCTGCCTTATGTCCCAGACTCAAGGATTTCTGCACCACAAGAATGAGAATCGGTCCTATCGGGGCCGATGCACAAATTCCTACAAGGAATCCTCTGAGCATATCAAGCAACATAACAAACAAAGGTAGTAAATTTATTTATATCTTTGCATTAACATATATCAGGAGAACAAATGAAAAAGGGAAATATAGTACTCTGGGGGCTCGTCCTGCTTTTCGCTGTGATGATGTCTGTTCCATTTCTTGTGCCACATACCGGTTTTCTGGCGCTGTTCGGCATCATTCCTCTTCTCTGCATGGACCGCATCGCAACTCTGACGGAGAAGAAACGCGTATGGATATATCACTACAGCGCATTTGTCCTATGGAATGCGATCACGACCTTCTGGGTGTGCAACGCCACCATCGGAGGCGGCATATTTGCTGTCCTGGCCAACTCCCTCCAGATGTCTACAATATTCGGACTGTTCCGCCTGAGCAAGAAGAAATTCACAGGTACACTGCCATATATATTCCTGATGGTGACATGGATAGCGTGGGAGAGATTCTATTTCGATGCAGAGATATCCTGGCCTTGGCTCGTACTGGGAAATTCGTTTGCAAGAACCACATGGGCTATTCAATGGTATGAATTTACCGGCAGCCTCGGCGGCTCTCTATGGATATGGCTCACGAACCTCAGCATCTTCGGTATTCTTGCAAGCCTGTCAGACGGCAGCTGGAGCACATGGAACATAAAGGCCAGATCAGCCGCAGTCATAGGACTGACCGCACTCCTGATCGCTCCGCCGGCCATCTCGGGAGCTATAGGGAAAGAGTATAAAGACTCGATGCAGGCTGAGGAGATGCTTGACGTGCTCATAGTCCAGCCGAACATCGACCCATACAACAAGTTCCAGGCACTGACACAGGATCAGCAGAATGCCATTCTTGAAGGACAGATAACAAAAGCGCTCGGATACAGGAAGAACGATTCCACTGCCGCTCCCCTGCTTGTCATCACGCCCGAAACATTCACCAGCGACATAATTGTCGGCCAGTACGAGCGAAGCAGGACCTGGAGACGATTCACGACACTGCTTGAAAGCTATCCTAATGTAAACATGCTTTTCGGCGCATCGGCATACGACTACATAAACTCCCAGGAAGCTCCGTCATACACGGCACGCGACCTTGGACATGGCCTCTGGGTCGAGTCCCATAACTCTGCGCTGATGATCGACGGTAGCAGACGCACAGAGATTTTCCACAAGAGCAAGCTTGTAGTGGCTGTCGAGCACACTCCATATCCAAGATTCTTCTGTCCTATAGACAACATGCTGGGCGGAGTGATGGGAAGATGCGTCGGACAGGACGAGATAACTCTCCTCAATGTCAAGGACTCTGAAGGAAAGCGCGTTCCCATAGGATGCGCCGTATGCTACGAATCCGTATACGGAGAATACTACACAGACTACATCCGCAAAGGGGCCAGGGCTATGACCATCATCACCAATGATGCATGGTGGGGAGACACTCCGGGCTACAGGCAGCACCTGAGCTACGCGTCGCTGCGCGCCATAGAGACGCGCCGCGCGATCGCCCGCTGCGCCAACACCGGCATAAGCGCCATAATCAGTCCTGCAGGAGAAATAATGCAGCCCACTCCATGGTGGGAGCAGGCTGTCATAAAGGGGCAGATTCCTCTGCGTGACGATGTTACATTCTTCGTAAGTCACGGCGACATCACCGGACGCGTCTGCAGCTTCATCCACTGGCTTCTGCTGCTCGCACTCATCGTGCGCTTCATCACACGCAGATAATCATTCTATCTTCTTGGAGGGCCCATGGGACCGCGTCCGCCAGGACCGCCGCCCGGCGCGCCTCCGAAGTTTCCGAAGCGATATGTTATCGAAAGGATTATATATCGTCCGAGG
This sequence comes from Bacteroidales bacterium, assembly GCA_017473705.1. Classification (GTDB taxonomy): domain Bacteria; phylum Bacteroidota; class Bacteroidia; order Bacteroidales; family UBA932; genus Cryptobacteroides. Next base: position 17,623 of record JAFUJQ010000029.1, read on the forward strand.
GTGTTGTTTCTTGTCTCGAGATGGTAGTTGGCCGAGTCTGAAACAGACAGGTTCTTCGACTGACCAAGGATGTCATATGCCTTGAGGGCAAGCGTCACCTTGTTCTTGAAGAGAAGCTTCGTGATCTCAGCATTGAGGATGATTTCATCTTCCTGCGGAGTCGTATAGCCTCGGTACCAGTTGTAATCCACGTCAGCGATGAGGTTGACACCTCCAGGAATCGTCCAGTTCATCGAACCGTCGACCTGGTTGTTCCATGTCGCCTGAAGCTGGCTGTTCTCCATCGTATACCATGACTTGTTCATCCTTGTACGGCCACCGACAGTGAGTTCTACAAAGTCATTCCTGTATGTGAGGCGGAGTCTCTGTGTGAAGCTCATAGTCTGAGTTCTGTTGGTGATGAAGTCCTTGCTCTCCGACAGATCCGCATAATCCCTGTTGAATGCAGCATAATCAAATGTCGCATTCTCGGCATCATAGTACTTGTCCGACTGGAGAGCACCAGTGCCGATGAATGAGGTCGACTGGTTATAGCGGGCGAAAGTCATCGAAAAGATCGAGAGGCCTGTCTTTCCAAACGGAGAGTTCACCATCACACGCATGTCGGCAGAACCTGTTCCAGGGCCGTTGACAGGAATCGAATACTGCACTCCGGATGGGTCATACCATTGTGCGCTTGTGATCGCATCCTCGACGAGGCTGGCTCCGAAACGTGCATGAACCGAAGTGAATGTCTTCTTGTTTGTGTATCCGAACATACCGCGTACATTGTGGTTGAAGTACGGATCCAGGTTCGGATTACCGAGCGATATGTTAAGAGGGTTGGAGTTGTCCGGTACAGGAAGGAGCTGTGAGGTCGAAGGCTGCGCAGAACGTCCGAAATAGAAGAAACGGATGTTAGTGTTGTCGTTGAACTCATAGTTGAGCATGGCCTGTGGAGACCAGTTGTGAGTCACATTGTGATATGGGTCGTGTCCGGAAGTGACGTTATCGGTGATGGTAGGATTGTATGATGCTCCCAACTGTGCACGGAACTTCTCCTTCTGGTAGCTGATGTTTGCGCCGGCCCTGTGGTTCTGTGACATGTTGTTGATCCTGTTGGAATAGTTTTCATCGAGGGTTTCACCGACAGGATCAAACACAAGATGTCCTCCGTCGAGAATGTCAGAACCGCTGTTGAATGTATTCTTGTATGAAGTATTCTTGTTCCAGCTGTACTGATAGTTGGCCTCGAGATAGAAATCATGACCGAGCGGCTCGGTATAGACGAGTCTTCCGCTCAGAGACGAACTCTTTGAGTTCTGGTCATAACGCTGGTTTACGATCTCATCAGACCATGTCGATGTTTCGGCATCCCTGATCTGGGTCAGGGACTGGTTCAGTCCGAACATCTCATTGCTGCTAAAGCTGTAGCGTACATTTGCCGATATTGTCCTTCCTGGCTTGCCGAGTCTCTGCCTGAAGAGGAAGAAACCGCTGGTCTGCCAGTTGTCATTGTCGCCACCCTTGCTGGTGTAACCTTTGTTGGTCTCCTGCGCTACACCTGCAGTCTCGGTCGCTGTCTTGAAGTCGGAGAACTCGTTGAAGTTTCCGCGACCGAAGTTGAACTGAGGCTCGAAGAGGATCGAGGTGTTCTCCGAGAACTTATGCTCCAGACGGATGCCGAATCTGTGACCCTGAGTCATGGTTCTGCTCGTTCCTACCTCATCATTGAGAAGGCGGGTGCCGTCATTTAGATATGTTATCTTTGAGCTTTCCTCCATCACGTCGTTGATGGATCCGTTATAAAGGTAGTTACCTGCAAGATCCATCTTGTCATCAAGCAGCGTGAAGGCTCCGTTCATACCACCCATCCATGATGTCGTGATGCCGTTTCCACGGCCCCAGCCTCCCATTCCACGGCCCATTCCTCCGCCTCCGCGCATGCCCTGCATCATGCTGCCGGCCATATCGTTGAAACCCCGGTTGTTTGTGTTGTTGCCATTCAGGATGACACTTATCTGGCTCTTGTCAGTAAAGCGTCCGACCATTGCCGCACCCTGATATCTCCAGTCGTTCATGTCCGATCCGCCTCCAGGCACGTCGTGTCCGCCGCCACCCATGACATTTCCGAACCATCCCTTCATCATTCCGGGTCTGAGCGAGAGGTCGATGACCGTCTCCTCCTCACCGTCATCGATGCCGGTAAACATGGCCTGATCTGACTTCTTCTCAACCACCTTCACCTTCTCGATGAGCTTTGCAGGAATGTTCTTCGATGCAAGCTGCGGATCGTCCAGGAAGAAAGTCTTTCCGTCTATTGTAATCTTCTTGATAGTCTCTCCGTTTGCAGTGATGGTACCATCGGCCTCCACTTCCACCCCCGGAAGCTTCTTGAGAAGCTCTTCGAGCATGTCATTGTCCGAAGTCTTGAATGAAGACGCTGTGTACTCGATGGTATCCTTGCGGACGATGATCGGGTTTCCGACAGCTGACACGCTGGCTGCATCAAGGACCTCGACATCTTCCGCCATCTTTATGTCACCGAGATCCACATCCTTCTCGACCTTTATTTCCTGAGAATGCGGCTTGTAGCCCATGATTTCGGCCTTGAGCACATAGGTATCCCTTTTGACCTTGGTAAGAACAGCTTTTCCTTCTGCATCCGAAAGGATGTACTTCGATGTAGTTTCAGCGCCCTTTTCCGTCAATGATACCGTAGCAAAAGGCACAGGCTCTGACGTCTTTGAATCGACAAGCCTGAGTTTCACGGTCACTTGTGCAAATGCTGATGCGCTCACGAAAAGCGCAATGATGAGAGAGATTATCTTTGATGAATGTTTCATAGCCAAATTTAGACACTGTCTTAAACCAAAGGTTTAATGCTGATGTTATTTTTTTATCCTGTCCGGATTGTCTGCAAGGAATTTCTTCCAGTCCGTCTTTCCTCCGACGGCTGCCAACGGATTTGTCATCTGATAATGATGGCAAAGCGCTATGGCCAAAGCATCTGTCGCGTCGAGATATTTCGGGTCAAGTTCGACCTTCAAGGTTTTCTGTATCATCATGGAGACCTGCTCCTTGGATGCTGCTCCGTTGCCACAGATGGCGATCTTGGCCTTTCTCGGAGCATACTCCGCCACCGGTATGCCGCGCATTATCGCGGCCGTGATGGCAGCTCCCTGCGCCCTTCCAAGCTTCAGTACAACCTGAGCATTCTTTCCATAGAAAGGAGACTCGACAGCCAGCTGGTCAGGCTTATGCTGATCAAGCAGCTCCGACACACCTGAAAATATGTTCGCAAGCTTCTCGAACGGATCCTTGATCTTCCTGAGATCAAAGACTCCCATATCGACATAGTGTGGACCCTTTGAGTCCACACTTATGATCCCGTATCCAAGGATGTTGGTACCGGGGTCTATGCCGATGATAGTCATTAGTCTATATAGTCAAATCCGGTGTAAGGACGGAGTGCTTCAGGTATCTCGATCCTGTCACCCTTCTGGTAATTCTCGAGGAGAGCCGCAACGACTCTTGGAAGTGCGAGCGAGCTTCCGTTGAGAGTATGAGCAAGCTGAGTCTTGCCCTCAGCATCCTTATATCTGAGTTTCAGGCGGTTGGCCTGATATGACTCAAAGTTTGACACTGACGATATCTCAAGCCATCTCTCCTGCGCTGCTGAGTATACCTCGAAGTCATATGTGATGGCTGAAGTGAAGCTCATGTCACCACCGCAGAGGCGGAGGATCCTGTATGGAAGACCGAGAGCCTTCACGATGCTCTCCACATGCGCCACCATGTCATCAAGGGCAGCATATGAGTCCTCAGGCTTCTCGATGCGTACGATCTCGACCTTGTCGAACTGATGGAGACGGTTAAGTCCGCGCACATCCTTTCCATATGATCCGGCCTCACGACGGAAGCATGGAGTATATGCTGTCATCTTCACAGGGAAATCGTTGTTTCCGAGGATGACATCTCTATAGATGTTGGTCACAGGAACCTCTGCTGTAGGGACAAGGTAGAAGTTGTCAGCAGTAGCATGGTACATCTGGCCCTCCTTGTCAGGAAGCTGGCCAGTGCCGAAACCTGAAGCCTCATTCACCATGATCGGTGGTTCCACCTCAAGATATCCTGCTTTGGTGTTGAAATCAAGGAAGAAATTGATCAGAGCACGCTGAAGTCTTGCACCCTTGCCTTTGTATACAGGGAAGCCTGCTCCTGTGAGCTTCACGCCAAGGTCGAAGTCTATGATGTCGAACTTCTTGGCAAGCTCCCAGTGCGGCAGCTTGTCCTCACCGAGCTCAGGAATCTCGTTTCCGGTCTTTACGACGACATTGTCCTCGGCTTCCTTTCCTTCAGGAACCATGTCGCAAGGAATATTTGGAAGGAGAACCACGAGAGAATCGAGTTCCGCGTTATTCTCCTGAGATGTCTTCTCGATTTCAGCTGAACGGGTCTTTAGTGCAGCGACCTCGGACTTCACTCCTTCGGCCTCTTCCCTTCTGCCTTCCTTCATAAGGCCGCCGATCTGGGCTGCCTTCTTTTTCTGCTCAGACAGGCATGAATCAAGCTCTGCCTGAAGAGTCCTTCTGTTCTGGTCAAGGGCTATGATCTTCTCAACGATCTCCCTTGCGTCAAAATTCTTAACTGCAAGCTTCGAAATCACGAATTCCGGATTTTCACGAAGCAGTTTCAATGTCAACATATTATTCTTTTTAGATCCCTCGACAAGCTCGGGATGACAGTTAACGACAAGTCGTATGACAGTTAATTCAACAAAAAGAGGACTGAAACCCGCTCGGGTATACAGTCCTCTATCTTTGTCATAAATCCCCGAGTCTTAGTTCTCAAAAGGGAGTACCGAGACGTAAGATTTGTTATCAGCCTTCTTGCGGAAGCTAACCTTACCGTCTATGAGTGCGTAAAGAGTGTGATCCTTACCCATTCCTACGTTCAGACCTGGGTTGTGAACTGTTCCTCTCTGACGAACGAGGATGTTACCAGCCTTCACTACCTGATCACCGAATTTCTTGATACCGAGTCGTTTGCTATGTGACTCACGACCGTTCTTGGAACTACCGACGCCTTTTTTATGTGCCATAATGTTTCCTCCTCAATTAATTAAGCGATCGAATTGATCTGAAGTTTTGTGAAATACTGACGGTGTCCGTTACACTTCTGGTAACCCTTTCTGCGCTTCTTCTTGAAAACAAGAACCTTGTCGCCCTTGAGTCCGTCGTTAACGCCTCTCTCAGCTCTGCCGAGAACTGTTGCTGTTACCTTTGCGCCCTCTACATATGGAGCACCTACCTTTACTGCGCCTTCCTCGTCGATAAGGAGTACCTTCTCGAACTCGACTGTTGCGCCCTTCTCATCCGCAAGGCGGTGTACGAAGATTTCCATACCAGCCTCTACTTTAAACTGCTGGCCTGCAATTTCTACGATTGCGTACATAAAAAACTTAAAATATTGAAAGTTTTAGACAGCAAGCGGCTGCTTCCTGCAGCTCTTTATCATGGCTTGACAATCTGTAAATAATCTTCTTTGTATAATACTACTGCTCGTCTCTGAGCTGAAGCTGCTGAACATAGATAGCCTTCTGCATCTGCATTCTCTTCTTTACAGATGGCTTTACGAAGTTCTTTCTTGCGCGAAGCTCACGGATTGCACCTGTCTTCTCGAATTTTCTCTTGAACTTCTTGAGAGCCTTCTCAATGCTATCGCCTTCCTTTACTGGAACTATAATCATATCTAAATCACCTCCTTTTTATTATAGGGCTGCAAAGATACGCATATTATTTTGATTTCAAAATATTTTTAAAAGTTTCCATTCCACTGGTAGCCACGTCCTTAATATGCGTCACCCTTCCGTCACGGACAGGCACGTCATTCGGGTCGATTATATATATAGGTGTATCGGCCTTGGCATATGCATATAGGCCGGCAGCCGGATATACCTGCAGAGACGTTCCTACGATAAGCAACACGTCCGCCTGCATCACCTTGTCGATTGCTGCATTGATATAAGGCACAGCCTCGCCGAACCACACGATGTGCGGGCGGAGCTGCGCGCCGTTCGGAGCGAGGTCGCCCAGCTTTATAGCATCTGTTCCGATGTCGAATACCGTCTCCTCCGAATAATTATCCACATCATTATAGCAGTTCTCCGGACGCACTTTGGTCAATTCTCCATGAAGATGGATGATCCTTGTGCTGCCCGCCCTCTCGTGAAGGTTGTCTACATTCTGAGTGATCACGGTAACATCCCATCCGGCTTCGAGAGACGCAATGGCAAGGTGCGCAGCATTAGGGCGCACAGTCGCCAGCTGCGCCCTGCGCTGGTTATAGAAATCCAGCACGAGTGCAGGATTGCGATACCATCCTTCAATGGTAGCCACATCCTCGACCTTGTAATTCTCCCACAGTCCGTTGCTGTCACGGAAAGTGGACACGCCGCTCTCGGCGCTCACTCCGGCGCCGGTAAGAACCACCAGTTTCTTTTTCATATGTTATCTCGCAAAATAATAGTTTTCAAGCCAATACTCAAAGAGAGGGTCCAGCACGACAGGCTCATCCTTCTCATTGAAAGTTATGATTTCCTTCTTGCGAAGAGCATCCTTCACTCTTCTCACATTCGCAGAAGAATTGAGATGATATTTCTCGATGACCTCCGAAGAACTGAACTTGTTGACACCGTCAAGAACCGCGCGCATCAGACTTATCTGATGATCGGTCAGGTCATCTATCATATTCTTGAAACGAGGCTCGTGAAGCGATATCATCGATCGGAGAGCCTCAGTCATTATGGACTCGTTGATGAAACCCTTTGACATCAGGTCGCAGATGGATGCCAGGTGGTTGATGTACCACAGATTGCACTTGAAGAGTTCGCATGCTCCCATGGCCAGGTCCCTCTCGAAAGACTTTCCTGATCCGTACAGGAAGCCGCGCACCACATGGTCTATGATATCCCTGTTCTCCACCGGCGTCAGAGGCAGATGAACCACCTGACGGTAGAAGAACCTGCGCTCGGCGAATATGAGCTTCATTGCATTGACACGGGACCCTGTCATGATGAATGACGAAGCCGGCTTGTCGAATCGCTCACGGAACATCTCTTCCATCACATAGAACAGGTCTTCATAGTCATCAGCCGACATGATTGTCTGGAACTCCTTGAGGATGACATAATAAGGCATGCCCTTCTCCGCAGCAAGGCGATGCGGGAGGCGCATCATCTTGGCCATGTCTTCCCTGTCGGCATCCCAGCTGAGAGACACGATCGAACCGTCCTGATAGAAACGCTCCCTGTCAAACACGAAGTGAGTGCCGTCCAGATAGTTCTCTATCGCATCCTTGAACTGGTCAGGAGTTGAAAGCGCAGCCTTCATCACCGCAGTTCCAAACCTGAGGAGGAACTCGCTGACGCTCCTGATGTTGAACATGTCCACACACACTATCATGAACTGTCTGCCGGATGATCTCATGTTGATGAGGGTCTGTTGGATGACAGACATCTTGCCTGTCTTAGGCGGCTCGTACATCACGACCTGCTCCCCTGCTTCAAGCAGGTTCGCAAGGATTCCGCATTCCTTCTTTCGACCGATGAAGTTCTTGGCAGTCACATATCTGTCATAAACAAAAGGAGTATCCATATCGCTTCGTTTTTAATAACGCAAATTTAATATTTCAGCAGTTTTTATGCAACAAAAATGTTAATAATAAATTTTTGCTATCTTTGTTTGATTATCCTGAGCATACTGGACTAAAAGCTATGATAAGAAGAATTCTCAAGGCACTGGGTTGGATCGCAGGAATCTGGGTGGCAATATTGCTGATCGCTCAGATCATCCTGTCTTCGTCAATACTGACCAAGACCGTAAACAGCATTGCGGCCGAGTTCGTTGATGGCGAAATATCGTTCGGCGACGCACGCGTATCACTTCTGCGCCGCTTCCCGAAGGCTACAGTTACCCTTGAGAACTTCAGCATCACATATCCTGCCGAGAGGTTTGACTCCCTGGAGCGCATAGGCGTGCAGGGCCATATGCTTTATCACGGAACCGGCGAGACCGCTGACACGCTTGCCTCCTTCAAGGAACTGTCGGCAAGCATACGCCTGCTGCCGCTTATCAAAGGCGAGTTCCATATCCCGTACATAAGTCTTGTACGGCCAAGGATATTCGCCCACAGCTATGACGAGAAAAATGCGAACTGGAACATATTCAGGCTTGACTCAGACGAGGAGGAAGAAGAATCTTCCGGAATGCCTGTAATATCCCTCGGTCATATTTCACTTGACAGGCATCCTCACATCGTATACACAGACAGCAAGGATACCCTCTTTGCAATGATAGACCTTGCAAAGCTGCAATTTGACGGCAAGCTCAAGACAAGCCGGATGTCTAAGGCAAAGGCGGGTCTCATCATGGACAGCCTCTTTGTGGCAGGCCGTATGGGACGCGACACCGTTGCGATGGGACTCGACATGCTCCACATCCACGAACACAGGCATCATATGGACATAAACGCCCACGCAAAGGCGTTCCTGGCTACAAGGGCCTTCGGCAGAATGCAGGTACCGATAGACATCAGCGGTGCGGTATCGTTCCCCAAGGACACTGTGACCGTAATTTCACTTGATAACTTCAAGGCAGACATAGCGACCGTTCCTTTCTATGCCGACGCAGACATAAGACTATATGAAGGCAGGACAGGAATTGACGGAACAGTTGGCATCAAGGAGTGCAAGCTGCAGAATGTCCTGTCGGACTATCTCTCGCACTTCATCCCTGAGGCTGACATGATAGAGACCGACGCGGTCGTCAGCCTCAAGGCGGACATCAGCGGAAGCTATGACCACGCAACCGGATCATTGCCGGACATCAAGGCGACCCTGGATGTTCCGAAGTCCGCCATAGCATACGAACCGTTCCCTCATGACATAAGGTTGGGGCTTACTGCAAAGGCAGAGACCGACGACAAGGGAAGGATCAATGTCGACATCGAGGACGCCGCAGTCAACACTGTCGGCATGAAGCTGTCCGCAGATGCAGGAGCAAGAGATCTCCTCGGCGACGACCCGCTATTGAATATTGACGGAAGTCTGACAGCTTCGTTCGATTCGCTGCAGACATTCATACCTGACACGATGAATGTGCAGGCGTCGGGGCACCTTGCAGCCGACATAAAGGGAAGCGCAAGGTTGTCACACCTGAATCTGTATAACTTCTCCAGGGCAGAACTGACCGGCAAGCTCAGCCTCAAGGACATCGTCCTGAACGCACAGGACGACACGATCAGCGTAAACATCGACACTGTCGGTATAGTCCTGGGACCTGAGACACGCACTTCACGCAGAGATCCGTCAAAGTCATTCAGACTGCTCGGAATAAAGGGATCTGCAGGCAACGCCGACATAACATATAAAGATGCCCTGGCCCTCAAGGGAAAAGGGCTTGCATTCAGCGCGATGAACTCGATCCCTGAGGGCGACGACACCAGCAAAGTGAGCTACCTCGGCGGCACAATCAGCGCCCGACAGCTGTCAGTCTGGGATTCCGAAGGATCGAGCGTAAATCTGGATCAGACGACAAACAGGTTCCAGATGATACCGAAGAAGGGCCAGCCTACAGTGCCGATGCTGACCTTCTCAAGCGTAAACAAGAGAATCACTCTCGCGACCTCCGTCAACCGAGCCATTCTTACAGACTCGCAGATCAGGGCCAGCGCAGCCTTGAACACTCTTGAGCGCAGGGCAAAGATGCAGGCATTCCGTGATTCGCTGGCAAGAGTATATCCTGATATTCCGAAGGACTCTCTTTTCAGGCATATGATGAAGCAGAGAAGTGCACGCGAAATGCCGGATTGGCTAAAAGAGGAAGACTTCAGGAAGAGAGACATCGACATCAAGCTTGACGAAAGTCTGGCCAGATATTTCAGGGAATGGGATCTCAAGGGCAGGATTGACGTCAGGACAGGTATCGTAATGACGCCATACTTCCCGTTGAGAAACATCATCCGTGGATTCGAGTGCGACTTCAACAACAATGAAGTAAGGATCGACAGCATGAAGATTGTTGCGGGAGAGTCCGAGATTGCTGCGAAAGGCAAGCTTACTGGTCTGAAGAGGGCATTGCTGCGCAACGGTATGATGAATCTGGATGTTGACATCACATCCGGAGGGATCAATGCGAACGAGCTCCTGAAGGCATACAATGCCGGAAGTGCGTTCGACCCGGAGGCCGCCAAGGAGTCCATGGAAAATGCGACCAACTCCGAATTCTTCAAGATGGTGACAACCGACACCACCGCCGTATCTGAAGAGATAGGACTCATCGTTGTTCCGGCAAACCTCAACGCAGACATAAGTCTGAATGCTTCGAACATCAGATACTCCGACCTGGACATCAGCAAGATGACGGCAGACATCATCATGAAGGAACGCTGCGTACAGATGACAAACACCACAGCTGAGACCAACATGGGTGGAATCTCGTTCGATGGTTTCTACTCGACAAAGACAAAGAAGGACCTCAAGACCGGATTCAGCCTGAACCTTATGGACATTACGGCAGAGAAAGTGATTGACCTCGTGCCTTCTGTGGACACCATCATGCCACTGCTGAAGTCATTCAAGGGGCTCCTCAACTGCGAGATTGCATGCACAGCGCAGATCGATACAAACATGAACATCTTGACGCCAAGCATCAACGGAGTCATGAGGATAGGAGGTGAAGACCTGTCGATATCCGATAACGACATGTTCAGGACGCTGGCCAAAAAGTTGCTTTTCAAGAACAAGAAGGAAGGAAAGATCGATAAGATGACTGTAGAAGGAGTGATCAAGGACAATGTGGTGGAGATCTTCCCATTCGTCCTGAAGGTTGACAGATATACGTTGGCACTGAGCGGCATCCAGAATCTGGACATGTCATTCAGATATCATGTTTCCGTTCTGAAATCGCCGTTCCTCATCAGGCTCGGTATCGACCTTTCCGGACAGGACTTCGACAACATGAAGTTCAAGATCGGCAAGGCGAAGTACAAGAGCACCAAGGTTCCAGTCTTCTCAGCCGTGATTGACGACACCAAGATCAACTTGCTCAGCTCCATCAAGGGCATTTTTGAGAAGGGAGTGGAAGCAGCAATCAAGGAAAACGAGGAGCAGAAGGCAATCGCAGAGCACAAGGCAAACATCAACTATGTCAACGCTGTCGACATAAAGCTTGAGGAACTGAGCGAGGAGGAGCAGCGTCAGATGTCTGCCGACGAGCAGGCGGATGCCGCGAAGGAGCAGGCTCGGGCAGAAACAGCCGACGAGATAGAAAAGTTGGCCAACAAGGCAGTAGAAGAATTAAGATCGAAAGGTATACTATAGATATGAACAGTCAGGAATATATAGAGGTAGCGATCAAGATCGCTCCGTTCAGCGAAGAGAATGCAGACATCGTGACTGCAGAGATCAGCGAGCTTCCGTTCGAGTCATTCAGCGCAGAAGACCCGTATCTCAAATGTTACATACAGAAGGAACTGTATGACGCTCACGCACTTAAAGCCGTCATGAGCGGAGTCGAAGGATATGGTTTCGAAGTGGACTACACTGCAAATCTGATTCCGGCCACCAACTGGAACGCCGTGTGGGAGAGCCAGTTCAACCCTATCGTCGTTGACGGCAAGTGCACCATCAAGGCATCCTTCCACGAAGGTCTGAAGCGTACAAGATTCAATATAACCATAGACCCGAAGATGGCCTTCGGCACCGGACATCACCAGACGACCTACATGATGTGCCGCGCGCTCCTCGACAATGAGGATGCAGTGAAGGGCAAGGTGATCATGGACATGGGATGCGGCACAGCTGTGCTGGCAATCCTTGCAGCCAAGATGAAGGCAGCCCGCGTATACGGCATCGACATTGACGCCATCGCCGCGATTTCCGCTTATGACAACGCCCGTCTGAACCGCGTCGGAACAAGGATCGAGACATACTGCGGAGATGCCTCCCTACTTCAGAGGAACACCTATGACGTGCTCCTTGCCAACATCAACCGCAACATCCTCCTCCAGGACATCCCGACATACGCGCACTGCATCCGCAAGGGCGGCCTGCTGTTTGTCAGCGGATTCTATCTGGAAGACATGCCGATGATCATAGGCATGGCGCAGAGCGTAGGACTGGAATATGTAAGTCACGACTCAATGGAGAACTGGTGCTGCATAAAGTTCAGCAAACCTTCAGATAAATAAAGGAATGAAGAAGATACTTACATATATATTGTGTCTTGCTGGATTCCTTGCTGTATCCTGCAAGCCTGATGCATACACAGGGCCTCTTGACTCCCCTGCCGGCAACTGGATGGGCACAAGAAGTCAGTATCTGTTCAACGGAGAGCAGGTAGCTGACATAGACAGCTGCGAAACCACTGCCATATCCTTCTACAAGCAGGGCCTCTGCTGTATAGAAGGCAAGAAGGGAGCATTCCCATACATCTATGACCACGAGACCGGACACCTTCAGATCGACAACTCCCTCTGGCAGGTCCTCACCCTGACAGGAGCTGAAGTCGTCATGCAGTATCTATACACTGTATACCCTCCAGAGGAAACGCCTGAGGTTGCCCCTGCAGCAGAAGAAACACCCGACACCCCTGTAGAACCGGAAGTTCCTGAAGAGCCGGAAGCTCCTGAAGAGCCGGAAGTTCCCGAAGAGCCGGAAGTTCCTGAAGAGCCGGAAGTTCCTGAAGAGCCGGAAGTTCCTGAAGTCAAGCCAGACGCCAACGGAGTGATCCTCCCTGCAGAATACAACGGATTCACCATAGAGTCCGACAACAACGGCTACTTCTACAAAAACGAAGCGGACGAAACAGTATACTGCAACTTCAAAGGCTGGAAAAACGAAACCGACAGCCTCATCATAGACTTCTGGTACGACAGCCATATAGACCACCTCATCCCGCTCGTCGTCCAAACCACAAAGAAATAAACGGAATTCATTCCCGCCAACATTACCTGAATTATAAACCAATTGTGCCAGGGGCACCTTCATATGATAGTCCCTGGCACGATTGACCAATACAACCTATTGACATCCAAGCTTTTCCGCAAGTCATGCGTTCCAAGGGCACTTAAAACAATCACCCCCTGGAACACTTACCATCGCCCACGCCGGAAGGAATTCAGAAACGGAACCATGATCCGTCTTACGGTATCTACTGCCGGAAAGTAATCTTTACAACATAATCAGAATCAGCTTCTGAGAACGGAACAGACACATTCAGGATGCCATCCTTGAAGCTATAAGCCAGCGCACTGCCATCCCTCAGAGAAACCACGGACTTAATCTTCGGTTTTCGAGGGAGTTCCATCTTGACGCCGCCCTCCGCTGGCTTGAATACGTGCAGGTATAATGCGTCTGCACCGCGGGTTGCCACTCCCCAATCCTGTTCAGGGATGCCCTGCAGGTCAGTCGCCAGACAATAAATGCAATAGAGAAAGGAAAGTTCAACCCGTCGACAATCCTCGCATTGAAGTTATCCAACCTCTTCCAGAAACCGGTAAACGAAATCTTCTCTCTCGAAGACACCGACTGACCTTCAGTGTGCCCGGTGGTCAAAAACCATGACGACCGAGCACACCGAGATGCCACAGAAGGCCCTCCAAGCAACCTTACCGTGCTCGGCAGTCAACCAAAACGACCACCGAGCACGAAAAAAGCCCAACCATTTAAAGGTTGAGCTCTTTTTGTGCGGGCGAAGGGAATCGAACCCATACGCCTCACGGCACCAGATCCTAAGTCTGGCTTGTCTACCAATTTCAACACGCCCGCGAATCGGACTGCAAATGTAGCACAAAATATTGTAATTGCAAATTTTGTGTGGATGAAGTTCCGTTCAGGTGAATGGATTTCAATATATGTCAGAAACAGATGCCCAGACGGATGCTGAAGCTCATTGCAAGGATAGGGACATCTTTGCCGAACCAGTGCCATAGCTCAAAGCCATGGTGGTATCTTGTCTCAGCAGGTGAGCCTACTGCATATCCGCCGCCAACCCAGAAATCAGCCAGAAAGCGTTTATAGACATATTGATAGCCGACTGTGCCTAACAGGGTGCCCATCTCGGCCAGTGTCCTGCCACCGGACCGTCCCTTGTAATTATATCGTGAATATACAAATTCAGGACGCAGGTAGAACCCCTTAAGGGAGATCTCGTCTCGGCCGAGGAAGAACTTATGACCATACCTGAGGGTAAATCCCATCGGGTCGTTATGGTATTTGTCATAGCCTGCACTGATGAGACTGGCGCAGATTTCACCGCTCTGATTCCATTTCGAGAAAGCTCTTTCATAGGAAAGTTTCGTGCTTCCGCTGAACCACGAGAGGAATGTCAGCTTGATGGAGTTCTTGTAATCTGGCGCTTCGCCGACATTATCGGAAGCCTTAAGATCCGTGGGCAGGAATGCCAATAAGGGGATGAGCATTCCCATAATAAGAGTTCGTTTCATAGTCAAGTCGGTTGTATAAAAAAAATAGAGGAAAACCCATGATTTTCCTCTATGCTTGGTAGCGGGAGGAGGACTCGAACCTCCGGCCTCCGGGTTATGAGCCCGACGAGCTACCAACTGCTCTATCCCGCGATATTGGACTGCAAATATACGGACATTTTTTGAAACTGCAAATTTTTATTGCAAAAATTTAGATTTCTCTACTTCGCTCGAAATGACAGTCGGGTCTGTAATGACAGGAACATTAATTCATAAATAAGATTATTCCTTCAATATCGGTCTTGGTGAATGACTTCTGTTCGCCTGTCGAGAGGTTCTTGATGTTCACTGTTCCTTCTGCCACCTCGTTGCCTCCTACGATCGAGAGGAACGGTATCGCCTTCTTATCAGCATAGTCGAACTGCTTCTTGAGCTTGGTCTGCTCCGGATAGATCTCGCATGCCACTCCGGCTTCACGAAGCGACTTGACTACAGGAATCAGATATCTGAGCTCTTCCTGACCCATGTTCGCGAAGAGAAGCTTTGTTGTGGAGGTCACTTCCGAAGGGAACTTGTCAAGACCTTTGAGCACGTCATAGATGCGGTCTGCGCCGAAGGAAATGCCGACTCCCGACATGTTAGGAAGGCCGAAGATGCCGGTGAGGTTGTCATATCTTCCGCCTCCGCAGATGCTTCCGATGGCAAAATCCTTTGCCTTCACCTCGAAAATAGCTCCAGTATAATAGTTAAGGCCACGCGCAAGCGATAGGTCGATCTCCACATCGTGACGGATTTCCGCCGCATCGATGAATCCGAAGAGTTCCTCCAGCTCGTCAAGACCCTTGAGGCCGGCCTCTGAAACGATACCGGAAGCCGACTTTCCACTCATGAGGTCGCGCATGACTGCAAGCTTTTCCGATGTCGAGCCAGAAAGCTGAAGGACAGGACGGATAACCTCGACAGCCTCCTGAGTGAGTCCCTTCTCGGTCATCTCCGCCTCGACAGCCTCAAGACCGATCTTGTCGATCTTGTCGATTGCAACAGTTATATCTACCACCTTGTCCGGAAATCCACATATCTCCGCCATACCTGTCAGAACCTTGCGGTTGTTGATCTTGATGCATACGTTCACGTCGAAGAGCGTGAACACTCTGTCAACGATCTGCACAAGTTCGAGTTCGTTGAGCTGCGATGTAGAACCGATCACATCCACGTCACACTGATAGAACTCTCTGTAGCGTCCCTTCTGCGGACGGTCCGCACGCCATACCGGCTGTATCTGGAACCTTTTGAAAGGGAATGTGATGTCATTCTGGTGCTGCACCACGAAACGGGCAAAAGGCACCGTGAGGTCGTAACGGAGGCCTTTCTCACACACCTTGAGAGAAAGGGCCTTACTGTTGTAGCCGTCCTCTGTGCCCTCAACACGATATTCGTCATAGTTGATCTTCGAGAATGCGTCTCCCGAGTTGAGGATTCTGAAAAGAAGCTTGTCGCCTTCTTCACCGTATTTTCCAAGAAGAGTGCTGAGGTTCTCCATCGAAGGTGTCTCGATCGGAGCGTATCCATATGTCTTGAATACCGAACGTATGGTGTCGAATATATAGTTTCTACCTGCCATCTCTGCAGGTCCGAAGTCTCTTGTTCCCTTTGGAATTGACGGTTTCTGTGCCATTTCTTTTCTTTTTACTGTTACAACCTGCAAATTTAATAATAAAAATGGTACTCCGACCTTAAAATGCCGGAGTACCAGATAAAATGTTCATCAACAGGCCTGATTTCTATAGAGGCACCGACACCCCTCCGTCTACAGTAACATTCAGACGGATCTTCACGCCGTTGAACATGAGTTCAAGACTGTAATAATCGCCTTCGGGCGTCGTCACATACTCAATGTCATCATGTGACAGAACAGCAGAAGCATACTCTGAGGCAGCCAGCGCATCCTTGACAGACTGTGGAAGCTCGCTTGCAAACATATCGGTCTCGGTGCGGAGCCAGTTGCCGTTTGCATCGTACCAGGCTTCATGCTCCTGAACAGCCGGAGGGGTTCCGGTCTCAAAAGAGACTTTCCATAATCCCCTCTCTGCCTCCCACTCGACATCACGTGCATCAGGATACATATCCTTGAACTCTGTCCTTACGTCCTTGGACGGCTTTCCATCCTCATACTTCTCACATGAGAGCAGTGACAAAGCCAATACTGCCATCACTGCATAAGCTAACATACGTTTCATATCAGTCGTCTATTTCGATAAGGTTGTAATTCTTGCTGAATTTCAGCTCCAGACGATTTGAGAGCTTGACTTCATAGTGTTTCCTGTCCACCTCATAGCCCACGAAAAGCGCATCGGGATATCTTCCCTTTACGTACTGCACAATCTGAACCGGAATCAGTGATGACGGAACTCCATCTCTTGCATCGATCTTCTTGAGGGCGCCGTCATTATAAAACTCCAGCTTCACACCATTTTCAAGAGCGACATTGTAATCCGGACGGATCAGGTCATCATCTTTTGTCGAATACAGAATCTGTACTGAAGGATAATTGGAATTCAGGAAAGTCTTTATTGTCTCAGGCAGACGGTTCACATCAACATGTCTGTCATCGGCCGAAGCTATGGCTGCAAAGAAAAATACAGCCGCTGCAATTGTCATGATCTTTTTCATAATTGTTCTTGTTTGGGTTTGTCTTTGGCAAATATAAGACCTGAAATCCAAACATGCAAATAATTTTGAATTTTTCTAAATTATTTTTTAAACTGACACTGCTGGCAAATATCCCGATTTTGCGTAATTTTGCATTCATGAAAAGGACAGGAAGCACATATCTATGGATCATGGGCCTCATCATCATGGTTCTGCTCGCCGGAGCCGACATGCTGTGTGGCGGACAGACAGATATGATGGTGATGCTGCACCTGAGGACGCCCCGCATCCTGACGGCACTGCTGGCGGGGGCATCTCTGGCGCTTGCCGGCGGACAGATGCAGAGTGTACTAAGGAACCCTCTTGCGGACCCGCACATCATGGGAGTGAGCGCAGGAGCCGCACTGGGTGCCGCACTCGCAACCATGTCCGGCTTTAGACTGTCACCTGTTCTCCAAGGACTGACCATAGCTGCAGCCGCATTCGCCGGAGCCATAGCTGCAGCCGGAATAATACTGGCGGCGTCACGCCGTTTCAGGACGGCCGCCACCCTGCTTATCTTCGGGGTGATGCTGGGCTTCATCGTCAATGCCCTCATATCTGTTCTCCAGTTCAGCTCGGACTCGGAAAGCCTCAAGATGTTCTACAGCTGGTCTGCAGGCAGCTTCTCGAACACAGGATGGAGCGAGATATGCATCATGACAGCCGTGCTTGCCATAGGCATCATCCTGGCATGGAAAAACGCAAAAGGTCTGGACATAGTCCTCTTCGGAGATGAGTTCGCAGAGATGTCAGGAGCGCCAATCCGTAAGATAAGGTATCGGGCAATATTGAGCTGCAGCCTTCTTGCCGCTACAGTCACGGCATTCTGCGGTCCGCTGGGCTTTATCGGGATAGTGGCGCCGCACATAGCCAGAGGTATTTCCAGGACATCTGCACATAGAACGATACTTCCGGCTTCTCTTCTCACAGGAGCCGTCACTGCGGTCGCAGCAGACCTCATATCACAGGCGTCTCCAAGCGTTCTGCCTGTGGCAAGCACGATGGCAATCGTTGGGATTCCTATAATCATATATATACTTATAAAAGGAAATGGATATGAAAGATAGGATTCTGTACTCGATAAAGGACATGACGCTCGCGCATGGAGACAAGGTCCTCCGCTCCGGGATTTCCTTCGATATCTGCGAAGGCGACTGCATAATGCTATGCGGCGCCAACGGCAGCGGCAAGACAACCCTGATGAAGACTCTGAGAGGGATTTCGCGAAAGGACAAGGAAATGATCATGATACCGGCAAGGGTTCCGAAGCTGGCAGGATTCACACTGAAGGAATTCGTAAGGATAACCTGCTTCAATCAGAGCGACATGGCAGGGAAACTGTCTGAGAAGCTGGAAAGTTCACTGGAGTCCTCTCTCAAGACACTGAACCTCGATAAACTCGCTGACAGGGACATATCCACCCTCAGCGACGGAGAATTCCAGAAAGCCGGCATAGCCTCAACTCTGGTCCGTGACGCCTCCGTGATACTGCTTGACGAGCCGACCGCCTTCCTCGACGCTGAAAACAGGATTGCCATTCTGAGAACTCTAAGGGCCTTATGTGACCAAGGGTCTGCTGTCATATTCTCCACACACGACCTGCATGACGGATATGGTGTATGCACCAAAGTATTGGCATTCGGCGCAGACGGAACATTCAGGTCCGCCGAGGGAGAAGAAAGAAAGACTGCAATCGAAAGTATTTTCTTTAGGAATTAGCGAAACTTTTCATACCTTTGGGGTTCAATTCTTATGGTATGGAAAAGAAACTGTTCCTGATTGACGGACACGCGCTTGTATTCAAGATGTACTACGCATTCCTGCGACATCCTATGATAAATTCAAAGGGCGCGGACATGTCGATCCTCTTCGGATTCACCAAATATATCCTTGAACTCATAGAAAAAGAGAAGCCTACCCACCTGGCGGTGTCATTCGACCCTCCGGGAGGTACTTTCAGGCATGAAATGTTCCCTGAATACAAAGCGACACGCTCCGAGACACCTCAGCTGGTAATAGACTCTCTCGAGCCACTCTGCGAGCTCTGCGAAGCCATGCAGATACCCGTTCTCATGATCAAAGGATTCGAGGCGGATGATGTGATAGGCTCAATGGCGAAAAGAGCAGAGAAGGAAGGGTTCACCGTATACATGGTCACTCCGGACAAGGACTACGGTCAGCTCATCTCTCCGCACATATACCAGTTCAAGCCGGGTAAAAGCGGAGGGGACAACGAAATCATTGATGTCAAGAAAGTCTGCGAGAAATACAACATCAGCAGGCCAGAGCAGGTCATCGAGATATTGACCATATGCGGAGACGCTTCAGACAACATTCCGGGAGTCAAGGGCGTCGGAGAAGTCGGCGCAGGAAAGCTCATCTCGAAGTTCGGATCAGTGGAAGAAATATACAGGCATCTTGACGAGCTCACGCCGAAGCAGCGCGAAGCCTTCGAGAATTCTGCCGGACACATAGACCTGAGCCATGAGCTTGTGACCATCAAGACCGACATCGCTCTTGACGTCGACACCGATGATATGACCGTCACATGCGCATATGATGAGGCAGTCGCAGAACTTTTCGAGAAATATGAATTCGGTTCGCTCCGCAAATTCCTCCCGGATGCAGCCGTTCCTGTTGTAAAGGAGGAGAAGAAGCTGGAATTCAGCATATGCAGCCCTGCAGAGATACTCAAGGCTGCAAAGAAGGCCGGCATGTGCGCAGTCCTGACAGAAGGAGAAGGAATTTTCAGTGAAATCAGCAGAGTGACCGTAGCTGTCGGCAAAGCCGCATGTGAAGGAAAGGCGGCAGATTTCAAGGATATCCTCGAAGACCAGGACATCATAAAAACAGGATACGACCTCAAATTCCAGAGGAATATCCTCGCACACAACGAAATAAGCCTGAACGGCATATTCAGGGACATAGAACTGATGCACTACCTGATAAATCCTGAGAAGAGCCATAAGATAGAGATCCTGGCAAAGGCATACCTGAATATAAGTCTTGAGGAGCAGAAAGACACCACTGAACAGGTCGAGACCCTGTCTCTCTTTGATGAGATTCCTCAGGAACACACAAGGCCGAGCCGTACCCGGGAAGCGGTTGCCGCATATCTGCTGGGGGACATGATATGGAAAGAAATGACAGAAGCAGATCTTTGCAGGCTATATGAAACCATGGAGGAGCCTCTGCTCAAGGTGCTCTCAGACATGGAGATGGAGGGCGTGAAGATAGACACGGTCCAGCTGCGCAAATATGCTGCAGGGCTCAATGCAGAGATGAATGCAATCCAGGAGAGGGTCAGGGAAATGGCGGAGGACCATGACCTCAACATCCTGTCTCCCAAACAGATCGGAACTCTCATCTTTGAGAAGTTGAATCTGGACCCCAAGACAAAGCCAAAGAAAGGTGTAAGATATGTATATCCTACAGACGAGGACACTTTGAGCGCCCTGTCTCACAAACATCCGATAATCACCGAAATCCTGGAATTCAGAGGAGTGAAGAAACTGCTCTCCACATACATAGAGCCGTTTCCGACATACATCTCCCCTTCAACAGGAAAGATACATACTACATTCAATCAGGCACTCACCGCCACAGGAAGACTCAGCTCGTCAAAGCCTAACCTGCAGAACATCCCGATCCGCACCGAACGCGGCAAAGAGATCCGGAAAGCATTCGTGCCGAGCCGCCCTGACGGACTGATAGTTTCCGCCGACTACTCGCAGATCGAGCTCAGGATCATGGCGCATCTGAGCTGCGACTCACACCTGATCAGCGCTTTCCGCAACGGACAGGATGTCCATGCCATCACTGCAGCCAAGATATTCGGCATCGACCTTTCAGAGGTGACTGCAGACCAGCGCAGGATCGCCAAGACAGCCAACTTCGGCATCATGTATGGCATATCGGCCTTCGGACTGTCGCAGAGGCTCAAGATCGGCAGGAGCGAGGCCAAGAAGATTATCGAGGACTATTTCGCAAACTTCCCTGCCATTTCATCGTATATAGAAGACACACTGACAGCAGCACGCGAGAACGGATATGTAGAGACCATCTTCGGACGCCGCAGATATCTGCCGGACATAACCTCAAGAAACGCGACAGTACGTTCACTCGCGGAGCGAAATGCGATCAACGCACCTATCCAGGGAACGTCAGCCGACATAATCAAACTGGCAATGATAAATGTGGCAAGAAGGATAAGAGAAGAGAACATGCAGAGCCGTATGGTCCTTCAGATACATGACGAGCTTGTTTTTGACGCAACGTCTGATGAAGTTGACAAACTGCAGCAGATCGTCCGCGAAGAAATGGAGAATGTAATAGATTTGTCTATACCTTTAACCGTAGAATGTAACAATGGAAAAAACTGGCTCGAAGCTCACTGATCTCACCGATCTCGAACTTGTACACCTGGCCATGGAACAGAACCAGGCGGCATTCATCGTACTATATACCAGATACAATGCCGGTGTGAAGAATCACATAGCGCGATATATATCACAGAAGGAGGATGTGGAAGACATATGTCTGGAAAGCTTCCAGAAGGCTTTCAGTCAGATCGACAGCTATAATCCAGAATATAAGTTCTCCACATGGCTATACAGGATCGCGCGCAACACGGCATTCGACTACCTCAGCAAGCAGCATCGTGAAATGGCCAAGATGCCGACAATGTCAATCAATGAGGAGATTGCCGAACTGAAGGAGCTTCCTGCAACTATGCACAATCCCGAAGAGGACATCATACAGCAGCAGGAGTATGACAAGTGGCTCACCAACATCGAGAAGCTCAAGGATGACTACAGGGTTGTGGCGAAGATGAACCTCATAGACAACTTCGGATACAAGGAAATAGCAGACGCCCTTGACATGCCTCTCAATACAGTCAAGACCAAGATACGCAGAGCAAAGGCAATGCTGCTCAGGATGATGGACTATTCAGACGAATTACTATAGTTATGACATTCGAAGAATTCAAGAAGATAATAGAAGAAAAGTTCCCGGAAGTCACTGCAGAGCAGATGGAGCAGTTCTCAAGGATGGACGCCCTCTACCGCGACTGGAACTCAAAGATCAATGTCGTGTCACGAAAGGACATCGACGAGTTATACAGACACCACGTGCTTCACTCGCTCGGCATAGCGGCATACCTGAAACTCCATATGCCTGACATCTATGACAGACTGCGCGGAGACGGGCCATACAGCGTCGCCGAGCCCATGAAGATATTGGATCTTGGAACAGGCGGTGGATTCCCGGGGATTCCTCTTGCCGTCATCTTCCCACATGCTCAGTTCACACTTTGCGACTCCATCGGTAAGAAGATCATCGTCGCGACCGAGGTGGCAAAAGGCATAGGGCTGACCAATGTGAAGACGGTCAACGCTCGTGCAGAATCGCTGCCGGAGACCTTCGACTACATAGTCTCACGTGCCGTGACCTCACTGGAGAACTTCATGCCTTGGGTGAAGGGCAAATACAGCGAAGGCATACTGTACCTGAAGGGCGGAGACCTTGCGGAAGAGATCTCCACGGCAATGGCCAGGTTCAAGATGCGCAAAGGTTCAGTGCACATCTGGCCTATATCGTCATGGACCGAAGACCCGTTCTTCGAAACCAAGCAGGTGATCTATATTGAAAAATAAGGCCCGGTCCTTATTTTTCAATATGGTGATATGTCATTTCGAGCGAAGTCGAGAAATCTTTCAAAAATATTTTGTAAATAAATTCAAAAGTGCTACCTTTGCACTCCCCAAATTGTAGAGGAAAATATAAAAATATCTAGATATGAAAAGAACATTCCAACCATCACAGCGCAAGCGCCGCAACAAGCACGGTTTCCGCGAGCGCATGTCGACTCCTAACGGACGTCGCGTATTGGCAGCACGCCGCCGTCGTGGCCGCAAGAAATTGACTGTATCATCTGAAGACAGATGGTAAAAGTAAAGGACCAGCCCAAGGGTTGGTCCTTTACTTTTACCATCCTGTATTCTCATTCAGGAAACCAATGATTGTCCGCTGGACATCCTTGCCGCAATGATGACCTCCCGGAAAGAATTCTGTACGTAATGCATCCGAACCGGCGGCATCATAATAAGAATTCAGCTTGCGGAAAGCCTCCTGCACATTCTCCTTCGGGAACAGATGATCTGTCTCGCCATTAAGGAACAGCATAGGTTTAGGAGCCAGGAACATTCCGATATCGCCGAAATCCAGCTGCTCCCGCATAGGCATGACTGCCATAGAATAGTCGGAAGCCTTCATCTCTTCCGACCTGTCAAGGGTCGTCATCCACGAAAGCGCGGCTCCGCATTTAACCTCAGGACAGAAGGCTGCAAGCATCCAGCATCTGTGCGCTCCCATAGAAAAGCCAAAGGCGCCGATATTTTCTTTATCCACATATGGCAGCGATTCCAGGAGACGGACTGACGCCACGTCATCACGCAACATCTTCTCCGCCCAGATCACACCGCAACGCTGCAGCGAGTCATACACTTCCCTCTGACCTTCATACACTATATTCTTGAGTCTCTTGACCTCCTGCTTGCGTGCGCGAGCCGCATCCTTGTCTTCATCGAACCGGCCGTAAGTCAATTCCGACCATTTCTGAGCATCTGCTGATGATCTCTCACCCCAGTAGAGAGCGTCTGCAACCAGAACCACATATCCGAGAGAAGCAAGCGAATCAGCGAAATACACCCCGTCGAAATTCTTGTCAATCCACTGCTGAGCCGACCTTGCAACATGGTCTTCAGAACCCTCCGGAAGCATTGATGCGATCGGTCTTACCAGCTTTTCCTTGCCGATGTCAAACCTCGCTCCATGGTCGTGAAGCATGACTACAGCTGGTTTACGCGCCTGTCTGGAAGCTCCCTCAGGAACCAGCAGATAAGCAGATATCCGCTCCCCCTTCTCTACGTCAAACTCCACATACCGGCACTCATAACCATCCCTCCGCTCGGTCTGGATGACCTTCATATGAGGCTTTACACTGCGACCGACTTCGGGAATATAGTATTCGCCGGCGTGAAGACTCACTCCGGCGAACATCAGTATAACGCTTATAAGCAGTTTCATTACTCAGCCATCAGCTTCTTGTACTTGAAGCGCTTAGGCTCCTCGTTGCCGAGACGACGCTTCTTGTTCTCCTCATACTCAGAGTATGTTCCCTCGAAGAAGTATACCTGAGAGTCGCCCTCGAACGCGAGGATGTGAGTTGCGATACGGTCAAGGAACCAACGGTCATGAGAGATGACTACTGCACATCCTGCGAATCCTTCGAGACCTTCCTCGAGAGCACGGATAGTGTTTACGTCCACGTCGTTGGTAGGCTCGTCAAGCAGAAGCACATTTCCTTCGTCCTTCAATGTGAGGGCGAGGTGGAGACGGTTTCTCTCACCGCCGGAGAGGATGCCGCAGAGCTTCTCCTGGTCTGCTCCCGAAAAGTTGAAGCGGGACACATATGCTCTTGCATTCACTTCCCTCTTGCCGAGTCTGACAAACTCTGAATTCTCTGCTATGGTCTCGTATACAGTCTTGTCTGGATCGATGCTCCTGTGCTGCTGGTCTACATATGCGAGCTTCACTGTCTCGCCTATTGTTATCTCACCGGAATCAGGAGTATCAAGTCCCATGATCAGGCGGAAGAGCGTAGTCTTACCGGCGCCGTTAGGTCCTATGACACCGACAATACCTGCAGGAGGCAGGATGAAACTGAGATTTTCATAGAGCAGCTTGTCACCATATGCCTTTGATACGTTCTTGAACTCAATGACCTTGTTACCGAGCCTTGGTCCGTTAGGGATGTAGATTTCGAGGTTGGCTTCCTTCTCCCTGCCGTCATCAGCCGCTAGCTTCTCGTAAGCACCCAGACGCGCCTTTGACTTGGCATGACGTGCCTTCGGAGCCATCCTCACCCACTCGAGCTCGCGCTCAAGAGCCTTGCGGCGCTTGCTCTCCTGCTTCTCCTCCTGAGCCAGGCGTGTGCTCTTCTGGTCCAGCCATGAAGAATAGTTGCCCTTCCAAGGAATTCCCTCTCCCCTGTCAAGTTCAAGGATCCATCCTGCGACATTGTCAAGGAAGTAACGGTCATGAGTCACTGCAATCACAGTACCCTTATACTGCTGAAGATGTGCCTCGAGCCACTGGATACTCTCTGTATCGAGGTGGTTGGTAGGCTCGTCAAGCAGGAGGACGTCAGGCTGTCTGAGAAGCAGGCGGCAGAGTGCCACACGACGGCGTTCTCCACCACTCAACGTAGAAACCTTGGCATCTGAAGGCGGGCACTGGAGCGCATCCATAGCCCTCTCGAGCTTTGAGTCGATTTCCCATCCACCGCAGTGCTCGATCTTCTCGGTCAGTTCGCCCTGACGCTCGATGAGAGCAGCCATCTCGTCGTCTGACATAGGCTCGCAGAACTTCATGTTGACCTCCTCGTATTCCTTGAGGATGTCCATGACTTCCTGAACACCTTCCTGAACGACTTCTATCACGGTCTTTTCAGGATCCATCTGAGGCTCCTGCTCAAGATATCCGACTGAATATCCCGGAGCCCATACGACCTCACCCTGGTATCCCTTCTCTATGCCGGCAATGATCTTCATCAAAGTGGACTTGCCGGAACCGTTGAGACCCACGATACCGATCTTCGCTCCATAGAAGAAAGACAGATAGATATCCTTGAGGATCACTCTATTATTGTGAGGAAGGATCTTACCTACCCCATTCATCGAAAAAATAATCTTCTCGTCTGCCATATTCAGTTTATTGCAAATTTCTGCAAAGATAATCTTCCGCAACTTATTCCGCAAGTAATTTTCGTCTCCTGGACTGGCGTATCTTCTCCTTGCGACACCAGTCGCTCGGATTTTCACCCATGAACAGGCGAAAGGCCATATTGAAGGAAACAGCCGAATTGAAACCGCAGTGAGGCCACAGTTCCGACAATTTCGTCTCCGGATGCAGCCTGAAATATTCAATCGAATACATCACCCTGTGATAATTGACATACTGACAGAAATTCCTTCCGCTATACATACTGATTGCTCGAGAGATATAAACCTTGTTGGAGAATACAGCCGTGACTATGTCATTGATGGTAAGGTTCCCGTTCAGATATGGCTTTTCCTCTTCAAACAGCTTCTGGATCCTGCAATAAAGCTCCTTGAATACATTTTCGTCTTCCGGAATATTATTGACATTCTCCATCGGAGAGAGCCTCATCGACTCTACGATGCGTCTCTCGTGCCTGGCCAGAAGAGAAAACACCGAATCAGACAAGATGCGAAAACATATGCAGAAGACAACCGCTGCCATCAGCACGGATATGACACATCTGACCCAAAGGAGATTTCCCGCCAGCATGTATACAATGACAAGTACAGCATAGGACATCGGCGTAAACACATCCACAGCAAGCTGAAGCCATTGCCATACGGTCCCCAGGTGCATCAGTTCCCGGACACTCCTTATCTTGACCCATATCGAAACCATCGGCACTGAAACACATAGGATCGAAACCACTGCGACACCCACTCTGAAGGTGCCGGCAGGCAACAGCGGCAGAACGCCTGACGCACATAGTACGTAGTAAGCCGCCAGAAGAACAGCCAGAACAACGTATGCCGATGTGACAGTCTTCTTCCAGAATGTAGAAAGGGTCGAATCAGAGATAGAGGTCAAGGCGAAGATCACAAGCGACAAGTCAAGAGGCAGCCTCTCCATAAGCCCTTTTCCATTCATCATGTTACACACTAGCATGGCCGCTCCACAGATCAACACGACTGACGCCAAAGACCTGTTCATCGTCGCCAGGGCCTTGTACTTCACATTACGTGCAATCATGCATCCTGCCATAAGGAGCATTGCGGTCACCAGTGCTGAGACAAAAAACATATTCATCGTTTCCATTTCTTTTGTGACAAATTTATATAGAAAAAGAAGCGTGAGCCCTGAAGTTTATGACAAAACTTACGGAGCTCACGCCACTATTTTCTTTTTTTTATATTTTTTTCTTTTTTTTATAGAGTTATTTACCGGTTTTAACCTTTATAGTGTCAAATCCCTGCCCATAAACTCCCATTACAGAGGATACCGACAGGAAGGCATCCGGGTCGATTGACTTCACATATCTAAGTAAAAGGTTAAGATCTGTCTTTCTCGTAACGACCATTATGACTTCCTTCTCCTCCTTCGAGTACCAGCCCTTCGCAGGGAGAACGGTAACTCCCCTCTTCATGTCGAAAGCGATCACATCCGCCATTTCCTTAACCTTCTTGGTGAAGATGAAAGCCTGCACTGACTGCTTCGATCCCGAAATATAGAGGTCGATTGCATAACCGCACACGGTCACCTGCATGAGACCATATACAACGATGGCTATCTTTTCCGGATATGGCATAGGGGCTCCTGTCTTGTCAAACGACGGGAACAGGAGAGATGAAAGGATGATTATGATATCGATGATGAGGATGACCTTTCCCGGAGAAGCATGCTTGAACTTGCACCATACAAGGGCTATGATGTCGGTTCCGCCGGTACTTCCGCCCTGGGACATCGACAGGCCGATGCCGACTCCTGCCATGATACCTCCGAGAACCGTACATACGATCTTGCTGTCCTGCGAGAATTCTGCGACGAAGTCTACAGGTATGAGCTCCTTTGTCACGGCAAGCATGATGGAGGTCATTATGATGGCATATATGGTCTTGGCACCGAAGCCGGTACCGAGGATCTTCGTTCCTATCACAAGAAGCAGTATGTTAAGAACAAAGTATGTGATCGGGATAGGCAGCTTGAAAGCATACTCAAGAATAGCGGCAAAACCTGTCACACCGCCTCCGATCATGTTGTTTGGGGTCAGGAACATCGCCCATCCAAGAGCATACATGGTGACTCCAAGGGTGATGAGAAGGTATTCCTTCACAAATGTCACCCAAGACTTCTGCAGGATAGTCTTATTCATCGGTTTTCTCTACGTTTGTTTGTTTCTTTTTGAGTTTCATTCCGGTCTTCACTTCCTCGAATCCCTCACCAAAGACGCTCATCGCTGTGGATACCGAAATGAAGGCTTTCGGATCTATGGACTTCACTTCGCGGATCACATCATTCATCTGATGCTTTCTCGAAACGATCAGCAGCACCTTGCTCTCCTTCTGCGAGTACCAGCCGACTGACTGGATTGCGGTCACACCTCTGTGAACAACGTGAATCATATGGTCAGCGATAGCCTCATACTTTGATGAGAACACAAGTATCTGAACGGAAGATTTGTTTCCAAGGAGCACAAAGTCGATACCGAACGAGAATCCGAGCATGATCACATACGCATAGACCACGTCAATGATTCCCTTATCCGGCACGAAAAGCATGGATGCGATGATGAATATATCGGTAAAGAGGTATACCCTTCCTGGAGAAACCGGCCAGTATTTGTTTATCATCATGGCCACGATATCCGTACCGCCTGAACTTCCGCCGCGAAGCAGGACAAGACCGAGGCCTACTGACTCCAAAGCTGCTCCCACCAAGGCTCCTATCAGCTTGTCATTGACGAAGTCGTGACATTCCAGGACCGGGAACTTCGGCAGGACCTCGAAGAGGACAGACGTCAGTATTATCACATAGATTGTCTTGATGCCGAACGCCCTGCCCAATGTCAGGAATCCGATGATCAGGAGACCGATATTTATAATAGGATAGGTCCATCCGATAGGAATGGCTCCGCCTGTCGCGTACTGTATGATCGTACACAATCCGGTCAAACCTCCGCTGGCCAGTCCTGTAGGGATGATGATGGAGGTCCACGCCATGCAGAAGATGAGCGAACCGACCGTCATAAGGAAATAATCCCAGAGAACTGACAGGAACTTATTGGTTTTCATAGGTCTGGAAAGCAGTTTACTTTACTACTATATTTACAATCTTGCCAGGAACGACAATAACCTTGATGATATTGCCGCCGGCAACATACTTGGCTGTCTGCTCAAGGCCGCGCACATGCGCATCCACATCCTCGCGTGACATATCGAGAGGAAGCTCCACAGTGAAGCGTGTCTTGCCGTTGAATGACACAGCATATGTGCAGTTGTTCTCTATCGTATATGCCTCGACATACTCAGGGAATGCCGCATATGTGATGCTCTCCTTGTGTCCGAGAGCCTCCCAGAGCTCTTCCGCGATGTGAGGCGCGAACGGCGAGAGGAGGATGATGAGCGGCTCGACGATCTCACGCTTGGTGCACTTGAGGTCGTAAAGTTCATTCACCGCGATCATGAATGCGCTGACTGCAGTATTGAACGAGAAGGCCTCGATATCCGTGCGGACCTTGCCTATGAGCTTGTGGAGAGCCTTCAGTTCTTCTGGAGTCGCCTTCTCATCAGTAACGATGAATCCGTCACGGTCATAGAACATCCTCCATACTCTCTTGAGGAAGCGGTTCACGCCATCGATGCCCTTTGTGTCCCAAGGTTTCGACTGCTCGAGAGGTCCGAGGAACATCTCATAGAGACGGAGCGTGTCTGCACCGTAAGTGTCGCAGATCATGTCCGGATTCACAACGTTGAACATCGACTTGGACATCTTCTCGATCGCCCAGCCGCAGATGTATTCACCATCTTCAAGGATGAACTCTGCATTTGCGAACTCAGGCATCCATGCCTTGAAGGCCTCGATGTCAAGACGGTCATTGCGGACAATGTTCACGTCTACGTGGATCTCAGTAGTCTCATACTGATCCTTGAGACCCACTGAGACATATGTATTGGTGTTGATGATGCGGTATACGAAATTCGAGCGGCCCTGGATCATACCCTGATTGATCAGCTTCCTGAACGGCTCTTTCTCGCAAACATATCCGAGGTCATAGAGGAACTTGTTCCAGAAGCGTGAGTAGATGAGGTGACCTGTAGCATGCTCTGTACCACCGATATAGAGGTCTACATCTCTCCAGTATTCATCCGCCTCCTTGCCCACGAGGGCCTCACTGTTGTGAGGATCCATATAGCGGAGATAGTATGCACTGCTGCCTGCGAAGCCCGGCATTGTGCTGAGCTCTATAGGATATCCGTCATATGTCCAGTCCTGTGCACGTCCCAGAGGCGGCTCGCCAGACTCTGTAGGAAGGAACTTGTCCACAGCTGGAAGCTGGAGCGGAAGGTCAGCAAGAGTCATAGGAGTTGCTACACCATCCTTGAAGTACATAGGGAACGGCTCTCCCCAATATCTCTGGCGTGAGAAGATCGCGTCGCGGAGACGATAGTTGATCTTCCTGCGGCCGATGCCATGCTTCTCGACATAGTCGATTGCAGCCGGGATGGCTTCCTTTACAGTAAGACCGTTGAGGAAGCCCGAGTTGCACATCACGCCGTCCTTGGCGTCGAAGCTTGACTCGCTTACATCGCAGCCCTCGATGAGAGGAATGACAGGAAGGTTGAATGTTCTTGCGAATGCATAGTCACGGCTGTCATGTGCCGGAACGGCCATGATGGCGCCAGTGCCATAGCCTGCAAGTACATATTCTGAAATCCATACAGGAACCTTGTCACCTGTAAGAGGATTTGTCGCATATGAACCAGAGAACACACCTGTCACCTTTCTTGCCTCCATCATCCTCTCGCGCTCGGTCTTCTTCTTAGCCATTGCAAGGTATTCCCCGACAGCCTCCTTCTGCTCTGGAGTTGTGAGAAGGTCAACCCACTCGCTCTCTGGGGCAAGAACCATGAATGTAACTCCGAACACTGTGTCCGCACGAGTTGTGAAGATGGTCATATCGTACTCCTGAGAGCCGTTCGACACCTTGAACACCATCTCCGCGCCCTGGCTCTTTCCGATCCAGTTGCGCTGCATGTCCTTGAGTGAATCCGTCCAGTCGAGATCCTCGAGATCCTCAAGCAGACGTCCTGCATATGCAGAAACGCGAAGCTGCCACTGGGTCATCTTCTTCTGCTCCACAGGATGGCCTCCACGCACTGAATAGCCTTCCTTCACCTCGTCATTTGCAAGAACGGTTCCGAGTGCAGGACACCAGTTCACTGATGTCTCACCCTGATATGCCAGCCTGTACTGCATCAGCACGGCAGCCTTCTGCTTTTCGTCAAAAGCATTCCACTGCTCTGCTGTGAACGGCTCTACATCTCCGCAAGCGGCATCGACAGCAGCGCTTCCGCCCTGGGCGAAAGCTGCCTCCAGGTCTGCTATAGGGCGAGCCTTCTGCTGCGCATTGTCATACCAGCTGCCGAACATTTCAAGGAAAGCCCATTGGGTCCACTTGTAATATTCAGGATCGCATGTACGCACCTCGCGCGACCAGTCATATGAAAAGCCGATGCGGTCCATCTGCTCGCGATAGCGCGCGATGTTCTTCTCGGTCGTGGTTGCCGGATGCTGTCCTGTCTGGATCGCATACTGCTCCGCAGGGAGTCCGAATGCGTCATATCCCATAGGGTGAAGGACGTTGAATCCGCAGAGACGCTTGTAGCGGCTGTAGATGTCGCTCGCGATGTATCCGAGCGGATGACCTACATGCAGACCCGCTCCTGAAGGATACGGGAACATGTCAAGTACATAATATTTCGGCTTTGATCCGTCGATCTCTGCCTTGAATGTGTGGTTGGCAGCCCAATAGGCCTGCCACTTACGCTCAATCTCCTTAAAATTGTAATCCATAGGTAATTATGTAAAATCTTTC
Source organism: Bacteroidales bacterium (assembly GCA_017473705.1). GTDB lineage: Bacteria > Bacteroidota > Bacteroidia > Bacteroidales > UBA932 > Cryptobacteroides. The sequence continues at coordinate 49,478 of JAFUJQ010000029.1, forward strand.
AAAGATAATATTATTTCTTGATTCCAAAGCTTGCCTTGCCCTTCTTTTCGAGCCTGAATTCCACAGGAATCGTCATCGAACAACGGACTTTCTCTCCCTTGAGCCTTGCCGGTCTCCATTTCGGAGAAGCGCTCACCACCTTGACCGCCTCCGCATCAAGCTCCGGCGAGACACTCTTGACCACCCTCACGTCAGACACTTTGCCGTCCTTGTTGATGACGAACTCCACCATAACGCGGCCCTGAATGCCGTCACGGACAGCCTCCTGAGGATATTTCAGATACTGATAGACCCACTTCTCCAGGAACTGACGAGGGTCGGCGCTGTTGAGGAACATAGGCCTTATGTCACAATCCGCATATGACACAATCTCATCGCCGACTGTCTTCTTCGGTTTCTTCACCTCGTCCGGTCTGAATGCTATGGTACCCGCATAATTTGCCAAGACCATAGTGCAGTTGTACACATATTCCAGCTCCCTCTCCATCGAATCATAGTCGATGAGCGACTGGGTGTCCCTCTCGGTATTATGCTCCGGATAGCGTCCGGTCGTGAACATCACAGATGGAATATCCTTCGAATAGAAAGCCCTGTGATCTGAAGGATACGGCTCGGCCGCAGTCACTTCCGGAAGCACCGGATGCAGTCCGCCGGTAAGGGTGCGGAGTATGGCATTCATATCGGCATTCGACGATGTATATGCATAGAAGCCGTTATAACCCATTCCCACCATGTCAAGGTTCACCATAGCCTCTATGGTGCCCAGGTCAGCGAATGACCTGTTAAGGAAATACCACGCGCCTGCAAATGTCTCTGTCGATGCACCGAAGGCCACGAAAAGGACAGAGCGGCGGAAGAGGACCGAGTTGGTCTGAACCATCCTCGCAAGCTCCATCATCATAGCAAGTCCGGAAGCGTTTCCATTCGCGCCATAGAATATCTTCTGCTGCGGCTGGCCGTCCACCATCATCTCCATGACACCGAGGTTGTCAAGCCTTGCACCGACCACGATGAACTGGTCACGGACCGACTTGTCATATCCTTGGACATATGCAACGACATTACGGGACGTGAGCGTATCACCGTTTTCCTTCCTGACGCCGAAGACATCACCATTCTTAGGGGAAAGGAGGTCAAGTCCATAAGACTCAAACACCTGCGATACATATTCCGCCGCCAGGAGCTCACCTTCAGAGCCCGGAGCACGTCCTTCCATCATCGACGACGAAAGCATGCGCACATGCTCCTTCATGGCGGCAGCATTCTCGCTGTCGTACAAGTCTTCATAAGCAGCACCTTCCCTGAACTGCCCATGAGCGGGCGCAAGGAAGGCGAGCGACGTCAGCAACGCCGCAATTATTGATTTTCCTGTCATTCTATTTTGTCTTTAATATCCATACGCCAGGAGGGCATATTCCCCAATGGCGTGCCTCCTCAATTCCGACTCTCGCATATGAAATGCGGTCGACAGGACTGCATCCTACAGCAATCATACCATTGCCAAGATCTATTGTATGAAGAGCCATGTCCATAGTGCTGTTCTCATTCTCAGCATTCTTTATCAGCCTCTCAGCATTTGCGCGTGTCCTGAATGTTCCGAGAATGACACGGTATACAGACTCAGTCGCATATTCCCATTCAAGATAAGGATCAGCGACTACGCCTCCGAATCTGGAGGCATCGATTATCATAACACCATTGTCTTTCAGCCACTGAAGGGTCTCAAGCGAGTCCTGCTCAGCCTTCTGCACTGCTGCGATGGAGTCTCTGATCTCCTGCTCACGGATCTCCTTCTGCTGAATGTCGGCCAGCATCTCCATACGCTTGGCCTCTATCACAGCACTGGTAGGCCTTCCAGCAAGCTTGCGGAAGAAATCACATCCTGACACTGTAAACATCACAGCGACAAGGAGAAGCATATAAGTCTTTTTCATACGCATCCAATATTGCACATTCGTGCAAATTTAACGAATTAATACAGCGGGACAAAATAAAAGTGATATATTTGTATATGCATTTTGCGTCACTTCATAAGTTCCTCAGCACCACCGCCCTCATCTTCACGATGCTGGCCGGGAGCACGCATCGTGCAGACGCCCAGGAGAGGTACCCGGAGATATGCTTTCCATACCCTTTCCCGATGGAGCTGCTGATTCCGTCCAACGACACTTTGGAGATATGCGTGATGGGAGATGTGATGATGCACACGAAACAGATCGAAAACGCCCGCAGAAAAGACTCCGGATATGATTTCAGTTCATATTTCCAGTTCATTGAAGACGAAATAAGTAGCGCTGACATTGCAGTGGCGAACATGGAATTCACCCTGGCGGGAGAGCCGTACACGGGCTACCCATGCTTCTCAGCTCCGGACAGTCTGGCAAGATATCTTGCCGAATGCGGATTCGACGTATTTCTCACAGCGAACAACCACATATATGACAAGGGAGTTGCAGGAGCAGCAAGAACGCTGAAGACATATCGGGAGCTTGCAGAGGAATATGGCATTGCAATAGCCGGTATGGCAGAAGACGAATTGTCAACCGGGCTGGTGACATTAAACGCAAAAGGCATCAGCATCGCATTTGTAAACATGACATATGGGACCAATCTTGGAATCGGCTCATATTGGCCAAAGGTGTGCAGACTATCTGACCGACAAACGGTTGAAGAGACCATGGCAAAGGCGGCACAATGTGATGTCACAATAGCGCTGCCTCATTGGGGCGAAGAGTATAATCTCATCCATAATGCCCGCCAGGAAAAAGATGCGGAATGGCTGATAAGCCAGGGAGCGGACGTGATAATCGGAGCACACCCGCATGTGATACAGGACTGCCGGAAGATTGATGGGGTCACTGTCGCATACTCGCTCGGAAACGCAGTTTCCAACATGAGTGCGGCAAATACGCAGCTGGAGCTGATGGCCACGATCCGGATAGTGAGACACCTCAACGGAAGGATAGAAATCATGGAACCCGGATTCAGATATCTGTGGTGCTCAAGACCGGGAGGGTACAACAGTTCATACACAGTATTGCCGGTCAAGGATTTCATAGGAAGCCGCGACCTGTGGCAAGGACCTTGGGAGTATGACAAGATGATGAGAACATACAGACATGTTCAGGAAAAGACAAGAATAACAGAGCAATAATGAGCAAGAAGACAATTACACTCGAAGCTATCGACCACATCGAAATCTATGGAGCCGCCAACAAGAATCTGGAGGCCCTGTGCAGCTACTTTCCCGAACTGAAGGTAGTGGCAAGAGGATGCGAGATCATCCTTGAAGGCAAGGAAGAGGACATTGAAAGGTTCTCCTTGAAGCTCAACCAGCTGATCGAGCGAAGACAGCACAAGATGAATCTCACACCATATGATGTAGAGGATCTGTTTGACGGAGAGGCATCACCGGACAGATTCAAGCTATGCGGCAACTCTGTCATAGTCCACGGAAATGACGGCAAGCCGATAAAGGCGAGAAACAGGACTCAGGAAGAGATGGTGAAGGCATACTTCGAGAACGACCTCATATTTGCAGTCGGCCCAGCAGGAACAGGAAAGACATATATAGCCATAGCCTTGGCTGTCAGAGCATTGAAGAACAGGGAAATAAAGAGGATCATACTCACCCGCCCGGCTGTGGAGGCAGGAGAACGCCTCGGATTCCTGCCAGGTGACCTCAAGGACAAGCTCGATCCATATCTCCAGCCTTTATACGACGCTCTGGGCGACATGATTCCTCCGAAGAGGCTCCAGGAATTCATGGCTGAAGGGACCATCCAGATAGCGCCTCTTGCATACATGCGCGGACGCACTCTGGACAGGGCATGCGTGATCCTGGACGAGGCCCAGAACACAAACCTCGGCCAGCTCAAGATGTTCCTGACACGCATGGGATGCGATGCCAAATTCATAGTCACAGGAGACGCCAGCCAGATCGACCTTCCCAACAAAAATGATTCCGGCCTGCTCAAAGGCATAGAACTGACCAAAAACATAAAGGGCATCAAGACAATCTTCTTCAAGAACGAAGACATCGTCCGACACCCTCTTGTAGCAAAGATTGTCAAGGCTTTCGAGCAGAAGCCTTGACAATCTTCACAAGCATCACAAAAAAAGGAGTTCCGCGTGCGGAACTCCTTTTTTATCGGATTATTTATTCAGATAAGCGTTGTACTCATCAAACTTCTGCTGATACTGAGCGTCCTTGTTTCTGAGAACAAAGCAGATAGACTTGATTGTGTTTGCAATGTCCTTCTTGAAAGTCGCATCCTCAGGCATAAGGGCAAATGCCTTCTCAAGCTCTGTCAGAGCCGAAATGCACATTGTCTCATACTTGGCCATGAGTGCCTCGTAAGCTGCCTGCTCGAAAGTCTCCTGACCTTCGTTGAAGTATACGTTACCACGGTCGATGAAATAACCGCCAAGAGCGATATATGGATCTGCTGTCTCAGGAGCGATTGCAATACTCTGCCTGTAAGCAGCTTCTGCCTTGTCCCAATCCTCGAGACGCTTGTAGATATCACCCTCTACTCTGTAGATGGAAGCATTGTCCGGCATAGCCTGCTTTGCCTTTTCGATAAGGCTGAGAAGCTGTCCTTCGCCACCTTCCTTAGGAAGATAGTAGTTGATGAGACCTACGAGAAGATTTGCATTCTCCGGATAAAGAGCAAAACCCTGCTCAAGAACCTTGATGCCTGACTCTTCGTCACCGAGCTTCATATATACATCACCGAGAGAAGGGAAGAGGTTTCCGTCCTCTGCATAGTATCCGATTTCAAGGCATCTGTTGAAGAAGTTCTTGGATTCCTCATAATTGCCAGCCTGCATGTGGATGTAACCGGCATAATAAAGATATGTTGTATCAGACTTTGAGAGAGGAGCAGTCTCAGATGCGTTTGCAGCCCTACCTACGAGGGAAGCGGCAGCCTTCATGTCACCGAGAGTATACTTGTTCATACCTTCCTCGAAGTACTTTGCAGCAACTGTTGCGATACCATCTGTGATATCCTTGGTCTTTGAACCCTTTACGTCAACCTCAGCAGCCTTTGCATATGCCTCGAGAGCACCTGCAAGAGCATCCTCATATACAGGCTTTGTAACTTCAACCATTCTGAGGACATCGCTGCCGTCAAAGTAGAGAACCTTGTCAGCATGAGTCTCCTTCTTGAAAGGAGTTCCATCTACTACGACTTCCTCTACTGAGAGAGCCTTCTTGAGACCCATCATCTGCTCGAGCTGAACGCGAGGAGTATTGATGAGAAGATTTCCTGTAGGAGCCTCATACGCATCCATATAAGTCTTTGCAAGCTTGAGCCAAGTTGCAACCTTGGTTGCCTTCTTTGGATTTTCCGTAGCCACCTTTGCACTTTCAACCGCCTTCTTGGCAGCTTCTGGAGTCTTTACCTGTGCATCAGCCACCTGTACTGTCAGGAGAACTGCCAATGCGATAAGAATTCTTTTCATAATGTGTGGTATTAAGTTGATTATTCATTATTTTGTTCTGCTGCAGGAGCTTCCTGCACTTCCGGAGCCGGGGTCTCAGTCTGCTCTTCGTCAGTCTTGTTGACTGCCGATACCGCAGCAATCGCATCGCCTTCCTTAATATTAATAAGGCGCACACCCTGGGTAGCTCGTCCTGCAACCTTGATTCCCGACACGGCCATCCTGATGGTAAGTCCTGAACGGTTGATGATCATGAGGTCATTCTCATCGGTAACGTTCTTGATGGCTACAAGAGAACCTGTCTTCTCTGTTATGTTCAAGGTCTTGACACCCTTTCCCCCTCTGTTTGTCTTGCGATACTCATCGAAATCCGAGCGTTTTCCATAACCATGCTCGCTGACAACAAGAATGCTGTGCGATGCGGCATCGTCTGCTGCAGGATCATAAGTGATCATGCCAACAACCTCATCATCCTCATCAATATTTATGCCACGTACTCCTGACGCCGTTCTTCCGAGCGCACGGGCATCGGTCTCTTCGAAGCGGCAGCAGCGGCCCTTGCGGCCTGCAAGGAGTATCTCGCTGTGTCCATTTGTCATCACTGCCTCGAGAAGCTCGTCTCCGTCACGCACCGTGATTGCGATGACACCATTCGTGCGAGGACGCGAATATGCCTCAAGAGAAGTCTTCTTGATTATTCCCTTCTTGGTTGCGAGCACAATGTAGTTGTTGTTCACATAGTCCTCGTCCTTGAGGTTGCGGACATTCAGATATGCCTTGATCTTGTCATCCGGCTCGATGTTGATGACATTCTGGATAGCGCGGCCCTTCGATGCACGCGATCCCTCCGGAATCTCGTATACCTTGAGCCAGTAGCAGCGGCCGTTCTGAGTGAAGAGGAGCATTGTGCTGTGCATGTTGGCAACATAGATGTGCTCTATGAAGTCTTCGTCACGGGTTGCGCTTCCCTTCATGCCGACGCCACCTCTGTTCTGGAGGCGGTATTCGGTGAGAGATGTCCTCTTGATATATCCGAGGTGAGAGATAGTGATCACAACATCCTCGTCTGCGTAGAAGTCTTCAGGATTGAACTCCTCTGCCGAGAGTGCGATCTCAGTCCTTCTCTTGTCTCCGTATTTCTCCTTCATCTCGAGAGTCTCGTCCTTGATGATGCCGAGCTGCATGCTCTCGTTCGCAAGGACATCCTCGCAGTACTTGATGAACTTCATGAGTTCGTCATACTCGCTCTGGAGCTTCTCTCTTTCGAGTCCTGTGAGCTGACGGAGCCTCATCTCAACGATAGCCGTAGCCTGTGCCTCCGAGAACGCGAATGTCTCCATGAGCTCGCTCTTGGCATCGTCCACATTCTTTGAAGCGCGGATGATGTTGATTATCTGGTCTATCACGTCAAGAGCCTTGAGGAGTCCCTCAAGGATATGTGCTCTCTTCTGAGCCTTTTCGAGGTCGAATTTCGTCCTTCTGAGGATCACTTCATGTCTGTGCTTCACAAAGTATTTGATGAGTTCCTTGAGGTTGAGCGTACGAGGACGTCCGTTCACAAGGGCCACGTTGTTCACAGAAAAGCTTGACTGAAGCGGAGTGTACTTGAAGAGGGTGTTGAGCACTACATTCGAGTTTGCATCCTTCTTCAGACGGATCACGATGCGGACTCCCTTCATTGTGGTCTCGTCGTTGATGTATGAGATGCCTTCGATCTTCTTTGCCTCCACGAGCTCGGCGATCTTCTCGATCATCTCTCTCTTGTTGACCATGTAAGGAATCTCGGTGACAACGATTGTCTCACGTCCAGAATCACTGACCTCGATCTCGGTCTTAGAGCGGATCACGATGCGGCCGCGGCCTGTCTCAAACGCATCCTTGATGCCCTGACGGCCCTGGATGATACCACCTGTAGGGAAATCCGGACCCTTGACATACTGCATCAGCTCCTCAATTGTGATCTCAGGGTTGTCAATGTATGCACAGATTGCATCGCAGCACTCTGTGAGGTTGTGAGGCGCCATGTTGGTCGCCATACCTACCGCGATACCTGAAGATCCGTTCAGAAGAAGAAGAGGAATCTTTGTCGGAAGCACTGTAGGCTCCTGGAGAGAGTCGTCAAAGTTGTTCTGGAAGTCTACAGTATCCTTTTCGAGATCCGCGAGCACCTCGTCAGCGAGCTTTGAGAGCTTTGCCTCGGTGTATCGCATCGCAGCGACAGGGTCGCCGTCCATAGATCCGAAGTTACCCTGTCCGAAGACAAGCGGATACCTGAGGCTCCAGTCCTGGGCCATTCTGGCCATTGCGTCATATACGCTGGCGTCACCATGCGGATGGTACTTACCGAGAACCTCACCGACGATACGGGCTGACTTCTTTGTCTGGCTTGTATGTCTGAGGCCGAGGCCGTCCATTCCGAAAAGCACTCTTCTATGTACAGGCTTGAAACCGTCACGCACGTCAGGGAGGGCCCTGGACACGATCACAGACATGGAGTAGTCGATATAGGCACTCCTCATCTGTTCGTCGATGTTCACCTGCTCAATTCTACCTGTTTTTCCTTCGTTTTCCATATATGAATTTTACTTTTTGTTCTTCATTATACATCTTGGCAAAGTTACGAAAAAATTAGTAAATTTGTGCAATCAAAATTGATTTTAATTTACACTATGGAAATAGGCATATCAGACGAACTCAATTCGATTATAAACTTCTCCAGAGAGGAGGCGATGAGGACCGGATGCTACGGCATAGCTCCCGACCACCTTTTCCTCGGAATGATCCGCCACCGGGAAAACGCCGGATGCGATGCCCTCATGGGCAACGGCGTGGATGTCAATGAGATGAAACAGTTCATCGACAGCCGCATCTTCACCAATGAGCATATACCCTACTCGGACATTGACAGCGTCACATTCTCGCGCGGCGCGCAGAATGTGCTGAGTTTCACCATCCTGGAGGCGACGAAGGTGCGCAGCGCGTCAGCGTCTTCGCAGCACCTGCTGCTGGCACTCTGCAGGGAAGGAAGTTCATACGGATGCTCGTATCTTCATGACCTCGGGATTGGTTATGGAGTGATCCACAAGTATCTGGACAAAAATGACATGCTCGACAGGGACAGCGTGGACAAGAACTTGCCTGTGAAGAACAGGGAACAGGACGATGACGAGCCTCAGATCCGCATCAGAGCCGTCCACGAAGGCGATAACGAGCAGGAGAAGCAGCTCTCCCCTCTCGAAGAGTTCGGCTATGACATGACCAAAGCCGCCCGCGAAGGCAGACTGGACCCTCTCGTAGGACGTGAAGACGAGATCCAGAGAGTGATACAGATTCTCGGAAGAAGGAGGAAGAACAATCCGATGCTGGTCGGAGATCCGGGAGTGGGCAAGTCGGCTATCGTCGAAGGAATCGCCATCAAGATAGTGACCGGTGACATTCCTCCCGTCCTTGCAGACAAGAGGCTCATCGCCCTGGACATGGGCTCCATAGTGGCTGGAACCAAATATCGCGGAGATTTCGAGAAAAGACTCAAGAACATCATAAACGAGGTGGCTGCAAGTCCCGATGTGATAATCTTCATTGACGAATTCCACACGATTGTCGGAGCTGGCGGAGCTTCCGGAAGCCTTGACGCCGCCAACATGCTCAAGCCGGCGCTCGCCAGGGGCGACATCCAATGTATCGGAGCGACCACCCTTGACGAGTTCAGGAAGAATGTGGAGAAGGACGGAGCGCTTGACAGACGCTTCCAGAAGATCGTCGTCGAGCACACTGACATTCCTCAGTCGATATCCATTCTTGACAGGCTCAAAACCAATTATGAGAAGCATCACAATGTCATATACACCGACGAAGCCATCGAGGCATGTGTAAGGATGTCAGACAGATACATCACCGACAGATGCCTTCCGGACAAGGCTATCGACGCTATGGACGAGGCCGGTTCGATGGTCAGGCTGAAGAATCCGGACAAGACCGGATACGTCACTGCGGACGACGTCGCGACAGTCATATCGAAGATGACCGGAATTCCTTCCGGAAAGATAGCGGAAAGCGAGGGGATCAGGCTCGTGAAGATGCGCAAGAAACTTCAGGCTGCGATCATAGGTCAGGACGATGCCATAGACAAGGTGGTCCGCGCAATACAGCGCAACCGCGCCGGCATCAAGGATCCGGGGAAGCCTATCGGAACATTCATATTCTTCGGTCCGACCGGAGTCGGCAAGACTCAGCTGGCGAAGTCTCTTGCAGAATATCTGTTTGATTCCGAGGAGAACATGGTAAGACTTGACATGAGCGAATACATGGAGAAGTTCAACGTATCAAGGCTCATAGGAGCGCCTCCGGGCTATGTCGGATTTGAGGAAGGAGGTCAGCTGAGCGAAAGGGTGAGACGCAAGCCATACTGCGTGGTCCTTCTGGACGAGATAGAGAAGGCGCACCCGGACGTGTTCAACCTGCTGCTGCAGGTCATGGATGAAGGCAGGCTTACAGACAGCACCGGACGTACTGTCAGTTTCAGGAACACCATCGTCATAATGACATCAAACGTGGGCAGCCGCGAACTGGACGACTATGGTTCGGGAGTCGGATTCAACACATCCGGCAAGAATGTCTCGATGAACAGGAAGGCTGTGCTCGAAAAGGCTGTGCGCAAGGTATTCCCGCCTGAGTTCATTAACAGAGTTGACGAGCAGGTATTCTTCAATCCTCTCTCGAAGGAGGACATCGAGAAGATCATCGACATCGAGCTCAAGGGGCTCAGGAGGCGTGTCAAGGAGGCCGGATTCGACCTCAGGATCACTCCTGCAGCAAAAAGATTTGTCGCAGAGGAGGGATATGACCCGAGCTACGGTGCAAGACCTCTCAAGAGAGCCGTCCAGCGCTTCATCGAAGATCCAGTATCGGAGCACATCATTACAGAAAGGATGATTTCCTGCAATAAGAAAACGGGAAGCAACGTGATACGCGTGAGTCTGACCAAAGACAAGGAGAACACTCTCGTGGAGTGGGCTTAGGCCATGGTTATGTCCTTGATCTCCAGTCCAAGCTCATCAACGAGGTCTGCCATTGCCATAAAGGTCTCGTCTGATGCGAACATTGCGCTGAGGCGTGATAAAGTGTCTGTCGTATTCATAACCGTTTCGTTTAACTGATGCAAAGGTAATGGCACCTTGTGCCACTTTAAGGCACACATAAAGGTTTTTCACATAAAAATTCTATATTTATCGTCAAATTCGTCGAAATTTATGGAAAACAACGAAAGATACACCGACAAACTGGCAAAGTACATACTGATTTCAGCAGCCGTGCTGCTCGTCGGTCTCATATGCTGGTATTTCCGAAGCGTGCTTCTGTACATCATCATTGCTGTAGTGGTATCGCTCATTGCAAAGCCTCTCATGGGCCTGATGCAGAAGATCAACATCAAGGGAAGAAGGATTCCATGCTGGATATGCGCAGCGGTCTCCCTGTTCCTGGTCATCGGAGGACTCATCGGATTTGCATGCCTTGTGGTGCCGATCATCAGCGGCATAGTCAAGAACATCTCTCTTGAAAGCATCGAAACCTCGCTCAGAAGCATTGCCGGTCCGCTGGCTGACTTCAACGCGTTCCTGAGCCACAGCTTCCCACGTCTGGGAGAAGACTTCAGGCTGGAAGTCGTCATTGCGCAAGAGCTTCAGAGCATGTTCGATGTGTCAGTATTCTCATCATGGATCGGCTCTGCGGCATCATACATGACAAGTCTGGCCGTCGGTCTTTTCTCTGTCGCATTCATAGGATTCTTCTTCATCAAGGATGACGGCACATTCACAAACATAGTATGCGCACTCGTTCCGGACAAGCACGAAGAGACCACCGAACAGGCCATTTCAGACATCGGATACCTGCTTTCGAGATATTTCATAGGAGTGCTCATCGAGGTGCTCGGCGTCGCGCTTATCAACTTCCTCGGCCTGCTCCTCATAGCGCGCCTGGGATTCAACGCAGCGATAGGAATAGCCTTCCTTACCGGCATTCTCAACATCATCCCTTACGTGGGACCGCTTATCGGCGGAGTGCTTGGAACAATTCTCGGCATAGTCATCAAGTACAGCAGCGCAACCCCTCTGGGTCTTGACGTCAATTTCTGGATATTCACGGCAATACTTATAGCCATCTTCTGCTTCACGCAGCTGATAGACAACATCCTGTACCAGCCTGTCATCTACTCGACCAGCATCAAGGCAAAGCCGCTCGAGATATTCATAGTCCTGCTCATTGTCGGCCATATCGGAGGCGCGCTGGCTATGATTGCGGCCATACCGATGTATACCGTTGTGCGCGTGATTGCATTCCGCTTCTTCGGACACCTGAAAGCCATCAAGAGGCTCATTCCAGACGAAAAACTGATTACAAACACAAGAAAGAACAAAGATGAATAGGATTTTGATGAAATTTGTAGCTGTAGCTGCAGCACTTGTCGCAGGAGCTTCGCTATACGCACAGGAAGGTTCCATAACTCCCGACGGCACATATATGTTCGTTAAAAGGGACACATGCGACCTCTATCTGGACGTATACAATCCGGCAGAAGGAAGCCAGACAAGCATCTCCGGCAAGGAGAAGCCTACAGTGATATTCATGTTCGGCGGCGGATTCATCCGCGGAACAAGAGACGACCAGAGCTACAATTACTGGTTCAGGAAGATGACCGAGAACGGATACAGGATCATCTCCATCGACTATCGTCTCGGCCTGAAAGGATCGACAAAGGTCGGCGTGGCGCAGGTGAACGTACTCGACAAGGCCATCCACATGGCCGTAGAGGACCTGTTCAGCGCGACACAGTTCATCATCGACAACGCCGAGACATTAGGAGTCGACCCTGCAAACATCGTGATCAGCGGCTCGTCTGCCGGCGCCATCAGCGTGATGCAGGCTGAGTATGAGATAAGCAACATGACCAAATGGGCATCAGTCCTTCCTGCCGGTTTCAACTATGCAGGAGTGATGTCTTTCTCTGGAGCGATCCTCTCGAGAGAAGGCAAAGTGGACTATAAGAAGCGCCCATGTCCTACCCTCATGCTGCACGGAACCTCTGACGAACTCGTACCATACAAGCAGATCGCAGTGTTCAACCTCGGATTCTTCGGAGGCGGAAAGCTTGTCGAGAGATTTGCGAAGTTCGGATTCAACTACAACATGTACCACTTCACAGACTACGGTCACGAGATCGCAATGTCGATGGCCACCACCATGGACCTTCAGTTCAAGTTCCTGGAAAACAATGTGATGCAGAACAAGATGAGGATAGTCGAAGCATGGATTGACGACCCTGACGTATGGAAAGGTTCAGGTCCGCAGTCCAGAAAGGAATTATATGGCAAGTAAAAATTAAAGCAGGTCGGTCGACCTGCTTTAATTTTACTCTGCCAGTTTGTCCAGGCACAGCTCTATGAGCTTGCGTACCTGTGGCTTGTAGTCCGGGTTGCTGGCCTTGTGATGTCTGTGGGCTATGATGCAGCATACCGTGCCGGCATTGTGTCCGAGGTGTGCCGCGATGCCTGCGATCGCAGAGCCTTCCATCTCGAAGTTCGTGACCTTCAGGTCTCCGAAGCGGAAACTTTCGAATGTGTCAAGCATGTCAGGCATTGCAAGCGGCATGCGGAGGACACGGCCCTGAGGGCCATAGAAGCCCGAAGCGGCTATTGTCATGCCGGGATACGTGCAGTCGCGGAACTTGTCGGACATCTTCTGGCCCGCCTTTACGAAATAAGGATCAGGAAGATGCTTATTCCATCCTGTATGCTTCTTGAAAGCCTCCTCGATATCGAGCATGGCAATCTTTTCACGGTCTGAATACCAGTTCAGAAGGCCGTCACATCCTACCGAGATGTGCGAGAACACAAATGCGCCAAGAGGGATCTCCGGCTGGATCGCTCCCGATGTTCCGATGCGGAGGATGTTGAGTTCACGATGTTCCGGCTTGACTTCACGTGTCTCGAAGTCAATGTTAGCCAAGGCGTCAAGCTCGTTCATCACAATATCGATATTGTCTGTGCCGATACCTGTCGAGAGAGCCGTCATTCTGACACCCTTATATTTACCTGTCACTGAAACGAATTCACGAGACTCGTGTCTGAATTCCTTCTCGTCAAAATACTCGGCAATCATATCTACCCTGCCAGGGTCTCCCACGAGGATCACATTGTCTGCAAGCTCCTCAGGACGAAGGTGAAGATGAAAAACGGATCCATCTCCATTGATTATCAATTCTGATTCTGCGATTCTCATAATCGTGCATATTAATCTATTATCCGTCAAATATAGGTTTTTCCTTGCAAAATTCCTACTTTTGCGGTCGTTGTTAACATTTAGAATATGTGGCAGAGGATTCAAACCCTATACCTGGGCATAGCGACAGCCCTTATAGTTTCAATGTTTTTCTGCAGGTTCGCCACCATTGCCGGACCTGAAGGCTCAGAAGCCGTTATCAGATATTATGAGAAGGTTCCTTTCCTGGTCCTGCTGATCATGCTTACGACAGCGCATGTCGCCTCCATAGCAAGCTTCAAGTCATTCTTCCTGCAGGCAAGAGTAGCCAGCATCGCAGCCCTCCTTGCACTGGGATTCCAGATATGGCTTGCAGTTGACTTCTTCAACTATCACAATGAAATGACATTCTCCATATCACTCCTCTTCCCTCTGGCAGCCGCAGTGCTGGATTTCATGGCGGCGCAGAGATCGATGGTGGACGAGATGACGCTGCAGAGCATCAGGGCTATAAAAAAGAAAAAGAACAGACGATAAGGTCTGTTCTTTTTCTTTAGTCCGACACCCGGTCAGGGCTCTACAAGTGCGAAAGACAGATTGCCTTTGCAGCAGAGATTGCCTTTGACATGGAGCTGTGCCTCACAGAAGAAGAGCGATCCTCTCGATGATTTAAGGCGTGCTGTAACCTCGCATGTATCTCCCGGTTTAACCGGATGCTTGAAGCGGAGGTTGTCTATGCCGCTATACATAGTCAGCTTGCCTGCTATCGCATCCTTTACCAGCAGCGCGCAGCTCTGCGCCATGATTTCGCACAGGATGACTCCCGGCACTATAGGTTGCCCGGGGAAATGTCCGCGGCAGAAGAACTCGTCTTCCTTGATTGTATATCTTGCGTGTGCAACTCCTTCAGAATCCAATATCACTTCGTCAACAAGAAGCATAGGTTCCCTGTGAGGGAGAAACTCCTTCAGTTCATCTCTATTCATATTGGGGTCAAGATCTTATTGTTCTGTATATTTTCTGAATGCGACACATCCGTTGTGCCCACCGAATCCGAGCGAATCGGAGATTCCTATGGTAAGGTCTGCCTTCACGGCCTTGCAAGGTGTATAATCAAGGTCGCACTCCGGATCCACTTCGTCAAGATTAGCAGTCGGAGGCACTATACCTTCCTTCAGTGCAAGGACTGTAGCCACAGCTTCAACTGCGCCTGCAGCGCCAAGCATATGGCCGACTGTACCCTTCACCGAGCTGATATGCGCCTTGTATGCATCCTCACCGAGAGCAAGCTTGAAAGCTGCCGTCTCCGAAGTATCGTTCAGCGCTGTTCCTGTGCCGTGCGCATTGATATAGAGGACATCTTCTGAATTATACCCAGCCTCATCAAGGGCCTGTCTGATTGCCGCCGCCTGGGTCACGCCGTCTGGACGCGGAGCTGTCACATGGTGTGCGTCACAGGTGTTTCCATATCCGCATACTTCAGCGATGATCTCAGCTCCGCGGGCCTTTGCATGCTCATATTCCTCGAGAACCAGCATTGCCGCACCCTCGGCCATGACGAAGCCTCCCCTGTTCCTGTTGAACGGGAGCGATGCATACTTAGGGTCTTCTGACCTTGAGAGAGCCTTTGCATTTGCAAATCCGGCTATTCCCAGAGGTATGACTGCCGCTTCCGAACCACCTGCTATGATTGCATCAGCATAGCCATGCTTTATGGCCCTGTAGGCTTCTCCGATCGCGTGTGTCGATGTCGCGCATGCTGTCACGACAGGGAGGCACGGACCGCATGCCTGGTTTCTGATGGCGATGTTGCCGGCTGCGATATTCGCAATCATGGTCGGGATGAAAAGCGGAGATACCCACTTTGGTCCTTCGTTGAGCAGTTTCTCGGTCTCACGGACCTGTGTGGTGAACCCACCGATTCCCGAACCGACATACACTCCATAACGGAATGGGTCTATGTTGCCTTCCTCGCCTGACTTCAGACCGGCCTGCCTGACAGCCTGCCATGCCGCCGCAACTGCATATATGGTAAACTTGTCCTGCTTTCTTGCAAAAGCCGGCTCGATTTCATAGTCGGCCGGATTGAAGTCCTTGACTTCACCGGCGATCCTGACCGGTAGATCATCAGTCGGGAAGGATTGAATGATATTGATTCCGCACTCCCCGGCAAGAAGATTCTTCCAATATGTCTGTACATCGTTTCCTACCGGAGTCACCGCTCCGGTTCCGGTCACTACTACTCTTCTGTTCATATATAGTACTGTTCCAAGTTAGTTTCCTGATTATAAGATCCTTGCATACACTTCTGCAATGACACGCTCTGCTCCGAAGATCAGATCCTCGACTATGGCCTTTGCAGGCTCTATCCTATTCACCATGCCGGCGCACTCGCCTGCCATGTAGCTTCCGTTCACATCGCCTTCCTGGACCGCTTTCCTGAGGGCTCCGCTGCCGAACGCCATAATGTCTTCCGGTTTCACTGACGGATCCGACTCCATCCTTGCGAATGTCTTGGAGAAAGGCGTCTTGAGAGAACGGACCGGATGTCCGAGAGACTTTCCTGTGATGATTGTAGATATGTCCGATGCCTTAAGAATCTTTTCCTTATATATTTCATGAGCATTGCACTCCTCTGCTGAGAGAAATCTTGTTCCCACCTGCACGGCTTCTGCTCCAAGCATGAACGCTGCAGCCGCCCCACGACCGTCGCAGATTCCTCCGGCAGCCACGACAGGAATGTCAAGCGCATCCACCACCTGTGGCACAAGCGGCATGGTATGCAGTTCGCCGACATGTCCACCTGACTCCGCGCCTTCCGCCACCACTGCATCCGCTCCCGCGGCCTGCATCTTGAGGGCAAGCGCCACTGAAGCGACAACAGGAATGACCTTGATGCCTGCCTCCTTCCACATAGGCATGTACTTCGCCGGCGAACCGGCACCAGTGGTCAGGATCTTCACGCCTTCCTCAACAACCATGTGTGCAATCTCCTCAGCATTGGGAGCCTGAAGCATTATGTTGACTCCGAAAGGCTTGTCTGTGAGTTCCCTGCACTTTCTTATTTCGTTACGGACAGCCTCTGTGCCCGCGTTTATTGACGAGATGAGTCCGAGGCCGCCCGCATTAGAGACTGCTGCTGCCAGAGACGCGTCGGCCACCCAGGCCATTCCTCCCTGAAACACCGGATACTGTATTCCGAGCATTTCACATATTCTGCTTTTAATCATACTTCAGATTAAATTTAGGGAAACAAATATAACTATTTTCGTCTTACCATTCAAATAATACGGCCCCAGAGACAAAGCCCGCACCAAAAGCGCTCATTGAAACAAGGTCACCTTGCTTGAACCTTCCGGCTTTTCTGCACTCGTCCAGTAGTATCGGGCAGGACGAGCTGGACGAGTTGCCATGGTCCTCGACGTTTGTCGGGAATTTCTCCTGAGGCTGCTCCATGCTGTGTCTGATTGAATCAATGATCCTTATGTTCGCCTGATGCAGAAGATAGTGGTCCACATCGTCAGGAGAGCAGTTCACATCTTCCAATGTCCTTCTTATATCCTTCTCCGCCGCTTTTACTGCAAACTTGAAGACTTCCTGTCCCTTCATCTGGAGAGGGACATCATCTTCCTCCTTGGTTATGAACGGAGTCGGCTGAAGTCTGCGCATCTGCCAGAGTTTCTCTGTCGCGCTGGCAGACGAGAGTTTTATGCTCTTTATGTTGTCTCCCGGACCAAGAACGGCCGCACCCGCCCCGTCACCGAAGAGGACGCATGTCCTGCGGTCTGTCCAGTCTTGCATTCTGGTCGGTTCTTCAGCACATACTATAAGTACGTTCTTCACTTTACCGGCCTTATAGTGAGACTCGGCAAGGTCAAGGGCGAATATGAATCCTGCACATGCGCAGTTTATGTCAATGCAAGGGCATGAGGCCCCTATTCCGCCCTGGATGATGCAGCTCAGCTGCGGGGTGATGTACTCGTTCACCACATTAGAACAGATGATGTAGTCAAGGTCCGCCGCACTGATGCCGGCATCGGCGAGTGCCTTCTGCGCCGCCTCGATCGCCATGTCCTCCAGCTTCTCATCTGAAATGACATGGCGGCTCTTCACTCCTGTGCGCGTAGTGATCCACTCGTCACTGGTGTCCAGGAACTGAGAGAGCATCTCGTTTGTCACAATCTTCTTGGGAAGCACGCTTCCCGTTCCAATAATCTTCATTGTTTTCGGTTTTTATTCGTCGGCGCAAAATTATCGGGGTCCGGGAAGCTGAAAAAATTTATGTGGCGAGTGTATGATTTCGTTGGCGGAAGCCCTTGTCACCAGCGCACGCGGTGGCGGGATTTTGGTATTTGGGGCAAAATTTTCTAAATTTGCCCCGACTAAAACCGAAAAACTGATGATTCTTAACAAGAAACTGCCGACATTTCTGCTTGGCAAATACCAGCTTATAGGCACTGTGACGTTCTCAGTCCTGTTTGCTCTGGTATTCCTTAATATATATATTCCATTCTCAGACACAGCATGGTTCGGACTCGGAGACTCCGTGATGTTCGCCCTCACGCTCGCATACGCTACGGCTGCGATACTTACCCTCTCATTCAGCCGAGTCCTGATGTACAAGACGAGGAAATATTTCGAAATGCCTTTCTGGGCATATATACTCTGGTGCTGCTGCGAGATCATCACAGTGTGCGCTTTCTACACGTGGATGACCCTCAACCTGACAGCTCCGATGGACGAAGGATGGTGGGACATTTTCAGCAGAGCACTTCTCTATGGTGCAATCGCCATCGGTGTTCCTTACATCATCTCAGGAATGTACTTCACGATCATCGACAAGAACAACACCATCAAGGTGATGAACTACGAGAATGTCGTGACTGACGAGGCTGATGCTCCAAAGACGACAGGAGCAAAGCAGAAGATCACGCTGTTTGACAACAGCGGCACGCTTAAGCTCTCGCTCAGTCCCGAGAACCTATATTACATCGAGTCTGATGACAACTACATAAAGGTCTGGTACACAGATACCAAGGGCGAGCTTAAGCAGTACATGCTCCGCTGCCGTCTCAAGACTGTAGAAGAGAGTTTCAAAGGCAGCGGTCTTGTGAGATGCAACAGGAAATATATCGTGAACATCAAGAAGGTGGCGATGCTCAGGAAGGAAAGTGAGGGATATGTCCTCGACCTTGGAAACGAGGCGATACCGCCGCTTCCTGTGACAAAGACTTATACAGATATCATTCTGAGTCACTTCACCGACGAGAGTCCATTGCTTGAAGTGCTTGAAGACTAAGAAAGGCGGTCGTTTGACCGCCTTTCTTAGTCTTCCAACTCACATCCCGTGAAGAAGAAATCGCTCTCTGCCTTTTCCTTCGTGAAGCAGAAGTATGTCATCTCGCACATCGAACAAACCTGGCCGTCATGGCTGAGAGTAGCCTCAATGAAAGCAAAATTGCGCTTCATCTCCTTGATGTGTCCTCTGATTTCTATCTTGACACCCTCTCCGGTCGGCACAGGGCGACGGTATTTCATCGTGAGGCTTGTGGTCATGCCCGCTGTCTGAAGCTTGCGGTTCACGATCCATCCACCGAGTTCATCCATCAATGTCGCCTGGACACCTCCGTGCAGTGTCTTCAGCCATCCCTGATAATTGTCTCCGGAATCCCAGATGCAGACAAGGTCGTCTCCATCCTCATGGAATTCCATCTTCAGTCCGTACGGATTGCCAGGACAGCATGCAAAGCAGTTATATCCCTGCTCCTCCAGTCCCAGATATGGGTTCTTTATCTTCTTCATGACGCAAAGATAGCCATTTTTCCGTTCCGCCCGTCATGCAAACCGGCGTTCTGTTACCCAAATGTGCTCGGTGGTCGTTTTGGTTGACCACCGA
The DNA here is from genome assembly GCA_017473705.1 of Bacteroidales bacterium. Lineage (GTDB taxonomy): Bacteria > Bacteroidota > Bacteroidia > Bacteroidales > UBA932 > Cryptobacteroides. Next base: position 69,078 of record JAFUJQ010000029.1, read on the forward strand.
GCACACTAACCTGCGTTACACTGCCCTGTATGGCATATTGCCGTGCTTGGTCGTCGCACAAAACGACTACCGAGCACATTTGAAGGCTAATCGTCTTCTTCTAGTACGAAGACTTCATCTGCGTGCCTGCCGAAATATCTGGCAATCTTCAGAGCAACGACTGTCGATGGCATATATCTGCCGGTCTCGATGAAGTTGATGGTCTGTCTTGAGACTCCGACAGCCTCCGCCAATTCCTGCTGGGTGATGTTCTTGATCGCCCTTTCCACCTTTACATTATTCTTCATTCTGCGTCCTCCCTACATTGTCTTCTCATGTTCCAGATGGAGATGCGGAATATGATCAGATAGATGATGATATATGTATCTATGCTTCTAAGCCCATAACTGATACCATTTCCTGTCATGATGGTAACCAAAGACGATATTAACGGTATCGAATAAAGATTTCTGAAACCATGCAGGAAAGACATCAATATATTGGTAATCATGAATAATCCGAATGCAATGAATGCAGTCACGGCAATGGACCTGCGTCTGATGGAATCTATCATTTCATCCTCATCCCTCTCTTCCGTCATCACGATCACGAAGATGCCGAGGAAGAAGAGAAGATACATCACCATAGATATGAACCTTGTATGGGTCTGAGGGATAATCTCAAAGACATTTGCCATAAGAAGGCCAAGTACTGACGAGAGAACAGAAGCTATTATCAGTCCATATCCGCATTTGCGAAATCTCCACGGGAGCATATAGGTCTTATTTTTCATTTTCTGTCCTCCTGATCTTTATCATTTCATAATTGAACTTGCAGATGTACATGATGAAGCATACAAATACAGAAGCGAATGAGAAGTACATGAATGCCAGGTCATAAACAAAGAGAATGGCAATCAGCATCAGTATTGCCGTGCACCAGAAGCTCCATACAAACGACTGCATTCTGACCACGGCCGTCATTTCGTCTTCGTCCTTCTCTTTCGACAAGGCGATGAATACCAACGAAACCAGCAGACCAAGCATGCATATCTCATTTACAGGATCAGTCACTGTCATTCCGAACCATTGACTTGTGCTGGCAAGATCCAGCGTAAATAGAGCCGGGACTTTGACTGTGAAGCATTCGGCCTCGCATGGACCGAGAAGAAGCCATATGCAGGCAGCAAGGAAAGGAACAAACATGATCAGTCCGATCAGTTTGAAATTGCGGGGAAGGAGATAATTCTTTTTCATATATATGGAATTTCTGCAACAAAGTTAAATATATTTTTCTAAATGTCAAGCATATTTAACATTTAGTTTAATGTATTTGATATAAAATAAATTTTAAGGTGCATAAAATTTATTTTAGAACCGACAAAAAGAGAAAAAGTTGAAGAATCTTTTTTATAATCTGTCGATAGGTATTTCGGCAATACATATCTTCGGACCATGAAGAATATCGAATTGAAATATCTGTTCAGCGGGAACTGCTACCATGTCTGCACTAATGGACAGGAAACACCTGCAATCATAATGGACAAAGAGGACTTCAAGGTCGCTCACAACTACCTGGCGCTGGCAGGATGGAAGACAGGCATTGTCACACTGGTATACACGATCATGTCAAACCATGTTCACATCCTGATCATATGCAAAGACAGGGATCAGGCGGCCAGATACATCAAGTTATTTAAGAAGCTGTACTCAATGCATCTGTCCCAAAAATACAACATGTACGGAGCACTGAGAGGAATAGAAGACAGCATATCTCTCATAGATTCGGTTTCATATTTCAGAAACTGTGTGGCATACATATTAAGAAATGCATTATGCGCCAGAATATGCAAAAGAATCGAGGATTATCCATGGAGCAGCTATCCGTGTTACTTCAACATGCAAGCAAGCGAAGGAGCCAGAAGGATATCCGATCTGGGCGTGCGGGAGAGGAGGAGCATTCTGAAGACACGTCTTGATCTGTCCGACTGCCCATACCTTGTCAACGCAGAGGGGATGATCGAGGCGAAATCATTTGTCAGACACGACATTGTCGAGAGGGCTTTTGGCCATTCCGGAAAATTCTTTCTGGCAAGTCTGGGAACATGCAACGACGCAAAGATGGAATACGAAATGACCTGTAAGCCGCTTGTCCGTGTCAATGACAAGGAACTGGCAGAAGTCATCGAAGCATTGACAGAGAAAAGGTTTGCCGGAAAGCATATATCAGGACTCACTCAATCTGAGAAATGCTCAATCATCAAGAACATCTACTTCAATAACAAGACATCGATTCCTCAGCTGAGCAGAATTTTAGGACTGCCCAAAGCCATCATCAGACAGATACTGGGTACATAAAATGTGCTCGGCGGTCGTTTTGGTTGACCACCGAGCACACTAACCTGCGTTACACTGCCCTGTTTGGCATATTGCCGTGCTTGGTCGTCGCACAAAACGACCACCGAGCACACCATTGTCGATTATTCTGCTGCCTTGAGACGCTCGGCGTTCTCGGCGATCTGGAGCTGGTCGATCACGTCCTGGATCGCTCCATCCATGAAGACAGGGAGGTTGTACATCGTGTAGTTGATGCGGTGGTCGGTCACACGTGACTGAGGGTAGTTGTATGTGCGGATCTTTGCAGAACGGTCACCACCGGCTACCATTGTCTTTCTCTTTGCTGAGATCTCGGCAAGGTATTTCTCATACTCCATGTTGTAGAGACGGGTACGGAGCTCGGCGAGAGCCTTGTCGAAGTTCTTGAGCTGCGACTTCTCGTCCTGGCACTGCACCACGATACCTGTCGGGATATGGGTGAGGCGGATTGCCGAGTATGTAGTGTTCACTGACTGTCCGCCAGGACCTGACGAGCAGAATGTATCCTTGCGGATATCGTTCATGTTGAGCTCGATGTCGAACTCGTCTGCCTCAGGAAGCACTGCCACTGACGCTGCCGAAGTATGCACACGGCCCTGGGTCTCGGTCTGAGGCACGCGCTGCACGCGGTGCACGCCTGACTCATACTTCAGGACGCCATATACTCCGTCACCTGACACCTTGCAGACAATTTCCTTGAATCCGCCGGCAGCACCTTCCGCCTGGTTGGTGATCTCCATCCTCCAGCCGCGTGACTCGACGTACTTCGAGTACATGCGGAAGAGGTCGCCTGCGAAAATCGCAGCCTCGTCTCCGCCCGAACCGCCACGGATCTCAAGAATCGCGTTCTTGCTGTCCTGCGGGTCTGCAGGGATGAGGAGCAGCTTGATCTTCTCTTCCCACTCAGGAAGAACAGGTTCTATCTCTGCAATCTCCTCCTTGGCCATCTCACGAAGGTCCTCGTCCTTCTCGGTTGCAAGGATCTCCTTTGCCATCTCGTAGTTCTCGAGGATCCTCTTGAACTCGTTTCCGGCCTCTATGATAGGTGTCAGCTCCTTGTATTCCTTGTTGAGCTGCACGAACTTCTTCATATCCGAAATCACTTCAGGGTCAGCAAGCTGTGCCTGAAGCGCCTCATATTTCTCCTGAAGGCCTAATACCTTCTCCAAAAGTGAATTGTCTGCCATATCTTATGGTTAATTAATCGTGCAAAGATAGTAAATAACATTCAAAGAGACAACCGACGCCCCATTCACTTTTAAATAGAAAAATCTGTGGCTCATAGATGGAATATAGCGTCATAGCTTATATTCATCAATATGGGCTACCAAGAGCTCAAACAGCCATTTAACATTACCATAAACCTCTTTGAGGAAGTTGACCAGTTGATTATCGTTCATTTTAGCCAGAGGCATTTGTGATGTTGGAACACAACAGCATACTCCGCGATTAGTCTTCTTATAGCCCTCTGGCAACTGTCTTTCCATGAGCCAATCACTCAACTTAGATTTTAGTCCCTTATCCTCCACGTGTAGCGCAATACTGTATTGCTTTTTTTTATGTCCGAAGAGCATGCCGACAGTACTGAAATTTTCCCATTCAAGATGGACCGTATCCCAATCATCAACAAGACGAATCTGCACATAACCCTTTTCTGATGAAACGGCACGATGAGCAACTTTCCACTCTAGCTTCCCACATACCTTACCAAACATCTCATCCAGAATTCTCTTAGTCTGTTCCTCAAATCTGGCAAATGCCAAATTTTCAAGACGTTTGAGTATAGATGACAAAACAGAATACAAAACATTCAAGTCCGACACCTCAAGCTTTACAGAATCATTAACCGAGGCTGCCCTTAGCTTGGACACCCGTTGTCTCAGGTCATATAGATACCCTATCTGTTGCGGATCGATTCTCTCCACATCTACAGGAATCTTCAAATAACGCAATAGTTTTTTCTGGTCGCTCAGCAATGAGTTTTCCGAAAACATATCGTTGTCAAGAAAGTCCACATACTGTCTTGCTATGCTTGTAAGGGACTCCGGATAACATCTTGATTTGAGAACATCATCTTTCAGCCATGGAATAACATCGTCGCGGTAACTTATTGGGACAAAACGATTTCCTAGATCATATTCTGTTTTATCACTATTATAACTGTCCTGAGAAACCTCTTTACTTCCATCGCCGGTCAGATAGAATGTCCACACATTCTTAGGTGCAACTCCAGTGTTTAATACCGACGTTATATATCTTATGACCTGTTTAGGCTGATCAACGGCTCCATTAATCTTATTCTCTATAATTATCGTATAGCGCGTAGAGTGAGCTCCAACTTTAAAATCCACAATACCATCTATAAGAGATTTCTTGCCAGGGTTATCAACAAACGCCTTATTAAAAGAGATCTCCACATCGGAAATCCACTTAAAATCTATCTTCTTGTCACGTCCTTTGGCAAACCGCGCAAGGAAGCTGCGCAGAACTGGATAATGGTTTTTCACATCAGAATAGCGAAAAAGAGCTACAAGAAGCTTCGTATGATCATTCTCGCTCATACCCCATTCTGCAAAAACATTATACTGCCCGACAGAAGAACGGGCAGATGAAATTCTTTGCGCTAGTTGTATAATTTCGTCTTTATTCATGGTTTAACCTCTATTGTTAATAATTCCTCGGGCCGAGCCCGAGGGGAAATGCTTCAAAACGCATGTTCAGACAATCCCGCAAAGCAGGGATTGTCTGAACACGCTAATTAAACTTATTTTGATTCTTGGAGACAACGGACAGATAGACCGCCCGCGCGACTGTGGCCGGACAGATAGACGTAGCCAGTACCGATGAAGAACAGGTAGTACGCGTCGTTATTGCTAGGAGAAGCAGACCAATAGCTGCCGTCGCCGTAGTAACCGACATAGTCCAGGCCGCCATCGCTGCCGTGGCGATAAGCCGAAGCAGGATACCAAATAGTCTGATCTGAACCAAACTTGCCGGAGAAATTCATGCCTTCGTCAGTGCTTTTATAGGGGTAATTAAAAGAAGATGACGACCCTATTGCCTTAGCCCATACACCATCGCTTCCGCCATCAGGAACACGCCAACCAGATGGGCATGGATCATAGATTGACTTTGCACTTTCTGAAGTTGTCCAACGAGTATTATCGGTTGAGGTTGAACCGGTGTAATACCAATCTTCATTACTTCCATTACACCCTATAAAAGTAGTTGGGTTGGCGATAGCATAGGCTATAGTACCGCTACTTGAATCTGATGATACTGCAGATGGCCAGATGATGGTGGATTTAGCTACCGTGCTTGATGAAATCGAAGATGATCCCAGGAAAGGATCCTTTCTACCCCACTGATAAAGCAAGCCGAGGGCGCCGACGTCACCAGGAGTAGAAGATGTGGCACCGAGGTTGCGGTCCATCACGGTGCCCGCGTTGTTATAATATTCCTGCTCCTGAGGCTGGTCCGTAAGCCAAATGTGCCATGACCAAAGGATTTTTCCTGATGCATCCTTGGCTGCAATAACGGCATTACCCTCTTTAAATGTTGAAGGGGTCGTGAAATAAATATCCCCATCTCTATACGATACCGACTGAACGAGATCTCCAACAGAAGGTGCCGTACTTGTACCAAAAGACTCCCATAAGACAGAAACCGACGCCACTGCTCCAACGGAAGTTGAAGAATTTCCCTTAACCGATTTAAAGAAAAATGAACCTGCCGATGAAACAATATAACTATTTGCGGTACCGGAAGCCGATAAATCCACCGGTCCATATTGGTATATAACAAACTCCTTACTTATTCCATAGTAACTTACTGTTACTTTACCGACGCGATCTACGCCACTATTATTTTCAGAGACAGTATACGATACCTCACCGTTGACATCCCGCAATACTATAATCCAAGAATCTGAAGTAGAAATCGAGACTTTCTGACCTTCGCGTGGATTAGAAATCGTATAATCGAAGGTATGGGTTCCGCTGGTATAATCATGAGTGGACGAAGACGGAGAAAGCGTTATCGATACAGCATCGTAAGTCTGGGTGACGGTAAATTCCTTGCTCACGCCAGCATAATTGATTGCTATTTTACCTGTACGAGAAGATCCACTGTTATTCTCGGCAACTGAGTATGACACAGTCCCGTTAGAATCCACAACTCCCGTAATCCAAGAATCTGAAGTAGAAACCGAGACTTTCTGACCTTCGCGTGGATTAGAAATCGTATAATCAAAGGTATAGGTTCCGCTGGTATAATCATGAGTGGACGAAGACGGAGAAAGCGTTATCGATACTGCATCGTAAGTCTGGGTGACGGTAAATTCCTTGCTCCAGCCAGCATAATGTATTGCTATTTTACCTGTACGAGAAGATCCACTGTTATTCTCGGCGACTGAGTATGACACAGTCCCGTTGGAATCCACAACTCCCGTAATCCAAGAATCTGAAGTAGAAACCGAGACTTTCCGACCTTCGCGTGGATTAGAAATCGTATAATCGAAGGTATAGGTTCCGCTGGTATAATCATGAGTGGACGAAGACGAAGAAAGCGTTATCGATACAGCAGAAAAGGTCTGAGTTATTGTAAAGTCTATGCTGTAATCGCCATAAGTCAAAGTAACATTACCTGTGCGGGCTGCTCCAGTATTATTTTCAGAGACAGTATACGATACAACACCGTCGACATCCTTCACTCCCGTAATCCAAGAATCAGGAGTTGAAACTGAAACATTATTACCCTCACGAGGGTTCTCTACAACATACTTGAAGCTATAAGATCCTCCCACATAGGTATGAGTTGCCGAGGACGGAGATAGTTTTATCAATGTCGCCGAGTACTTCTGCGTCACGGTATAATCGGCACTCACACCAGCATAAGTCAATGTTATCTTGCCGACGCGCTCCGAACCACTATTGTTTTCAAGAACGGAATAAGTGATTTTATCACCTTTATTCTTTATATCCACAATCCAATCAACGTCAGCTTTTATTTCCAGTTCATACCCTTCCTGCTTATTTGGTATCGTAAATGCGAACTCTCCCGTAGCCGAAGAATAATCAAACATTTCCGAAGTTCTATCAAGAGCAATCTGAGCCGCAGATTGTTTTACTCGAACTTCGACATTCGCTGCAGAAAGATAAGAGAACACGAACTTCCCTGAGAGGTTTTCGGTCGTTGACTGCACCGTGAAACGAATCTTATCACCCTCGACTGTAACACCCTTGACGCCACCACACCATTCCGGTGCTTCTTTAACTACAAGGTTGAAACCTTCTACGGGATTTTCTATATCATAATGCCACTCTATTTCTCTATCACTATATAGAAACGACGTCTTGTTGGTCTTTGACAGTACGATTTCAGAATAGAATGAAGGGTTAAGGTCATCTATCGGCAAACATTTGTTTGCACCAAATGTCATCACCTCATTCTCCACTACGAGCTTAACACTTTTATCTGCACAATACAGCACACCATCTATAAGAGAATACTTATTTCTTGATTTTCGCTCGAAAGTAGACTCATCTACGCCCCAAACCGTTTTTCCTTCCACATAGCATGCCCTATAAGATTGATATTCTTCAAAATAACCACCCTGAAAAGTCAAGGTGCTTGTCGTCATATTATTTTCATCGATAATAGCCCAACTTCCGGAAACCCTTGCTGATTCAGGGGCTTCCATCTGCTGAAGACATGAAGATACAAACGCAATATAGAAAATTAAAAATATTATCTTTTTCATCCCATAGAAGCATTTAGAAAGTAAAACCTAACTTAAAGGACGGATCAATTCGCCAATGGTGAACATAGCAGTTAGTAGTTCCATAATCGTCTTCGCTTTCTCCCTCAATAAAATGTCCAGAAGGAGTAGAACAAACAGAAACAAGAAAATACATGTTGCCCGACTTGCTTAATCGCACATTCAGTCCGGCACCTGCATCAAAAAGAGGGATTAGCATCAGCGGGGCATAGACTCCTCCAGACAAGGACAGCATAGGCTGGTATTTCCCTCTGGACATGTATAATCGGGCATTGAGGAACACTGGTATATTTATCGGAGTATATTTTTCGGTTTCCCTATAAAGAGGATCGAACTCATCACCATAAGCATAAAGATTTCCAAGCTGATACTGTACACCTGTTCCAACCCCTAAAGAAAACCAGTTATTAAAGCGATATCCTAAGGTATATTTCAGTTCCACAGGATGCAGAGAGCCATAATTCCTATAGCCAAGATTCTTATATACAACATCATAGCCCACAGAAGGATCTCCTGTATATAATACATACGAGAACTCTAAGGCGTGTACAATACCTTTGTTTTTATACTTGGCATTGTAAGCGTCAATGGCCGCCTTCCTTTCTGCCTCCTTCTCCGCTTTTGCTATAGCCGCAGCTTCCCTAGCCGCTTTCTTCTCCGCAGCTATACGTGCGGCCTCCTCGGCCCTTGCCTGAGCGGCGGCTTCTTGAGCCGCCTTTCTTTCCGCGGCCAAACGGGCTTCCTCGGCTTCTCTTGCTGCCTTCTCAGCTGCTATACGAGCTGCTTCCTCGGCCCTTGCCTGAGCGGCAGCCTCTTGGGCCGCCTTCTTCTCAGCTGCCACACGTGCAGCTTCCTCAGCTTTTGCCTGAGCAGCAGCTTCCTCAGCCGCCTTCTTCTCAGCAGCTATACGTGCGGCCTCCTCGGCCCGTGCCCTACGCTCTGCCTCTTCTTTAGCTTCTGCTTCAGCCTTTGCTTTGGCTTGAGCGTAGCCCTTGTCAACCTTCAATTTAAACACAAGATAAGAGCCATCGATTTCCAGTGTCTGAGACAAAAATCCTGGAAGGCCCACAGACAATTCTTTCACATAATGTGGGACCAATATCAAAAAGGTTCCGTCTGCTTCAGTCTTGAATTTCCAGTCTGTACCTACTGGTTGAATAACAGCACCTGCTAACGGAAGTCCTTTTTCATCAAAGACCACTCCGTTTACAGTACGCTCAGTCTGTGCCACACACACCAATGACAATGTGGCACAGAGAAACGTCAATATTATTTGTCTCATTTTCCTAACTTTACTTTTCCAATAAGACCGCCAGCTGCTGGTTTTTCCTCCTTTCCGCCCATAGTGCTGAGATACTCATCACCAGGATTACGGAAATTCACATATTTCGCCGGATAGCCGGTGATTGTAACAGACTCGATCTGGCCCTCAGCGTTATATTTAACCTGAGTCTCCAGGGCCACAAGAACATCAGCATTTCCGTTAGCGAGCAAAGCCTCACGTACAGCCGTATTGATCACATTATCATAACCTCCGTAGACAACGGTCTTACTAGGCATCATAAAATATGTGATCTTATCAGGAGACACTTCCAGATCAGCAAATACCGCTGCAACAACAGGCGCGACTACCGGTTTTGCAGATGTTGAAGAATTCATCAGCTTGGAAGGAGCAGAGCATGCAGTCAAAAAGCAACCCGCACAGAACAACGCAGCGATTGCGGAAACACGAACAAAATTTTTCATAAGCATGTTTTTGAAAATTGTGGTACATCTCCGAAGCCCCACCGGAATTTCATGGATATATACAAAGAAAGTGTGGAGCTGACTTCCGTTCATCTGATTGAAGGTTGTGGTAAGACCCTGACCAAGATTAACGACACAATACCCCACACTCGGATAGATATGGGATATCGGGGCACGCAGAATGTGCCCGTCCACAGGTATCTATACGAAGTGAGTGTTGCCCGTATCGCCCTTTGGTCAAGAAAACTACCACATTTTCAATCAAGGACTTGCGAAAAACACTTTCACAATATGTAATGCCAGATGGCTCAGCCAAATGACATCACAAATATCGTAAAAGTTTTTCAAACGGCCAACACTCACCGAGGGGTATTGCAGGGGATAAAATAATGATGTCCGGCTTTGGACCGGACATCGTTTGAGTAATCACTTATTTGCAGTATTCAGCCAATTGAGTTTCCGTCAATCCGAATGCCTTCGCCACGACATCTACAGCTATACCTGCGGACAGCATCGTGACTATCGCCTCTTTTTTTCCTTCCGCCTTTCCTTCCGCCTTACCATCAAGACGGCCTTCATTATAAGCATCCTCACGCTGTTCACGCATAGAGTTCAGTATTTCATCTTCACGTGTCATAAGCTTTTTGTATTTATCTATTTTTTCAGGACTCCAATCTGCCATATACGCATCTTGGTACAATTCTTCAAGTTCTGTTCCGGCCACTCCCTCCGGCATATCTTTCATCCTATACATATTCTTCAGACTGAACAACCAACGTTCCGCCATACTCTCACACTCCTGAAATTCCTTCCTGAAACGGTACAAGTCTATGAATACAAGATTGACATTATCACCCAAAGCCCGGCCTGTCTCTATGCTTTGAAAGATATAATGTGACATGTGTCTTTCTGCATCAGTTCCAGTCTTACCCACTATCTCGCTTGGAAAGTTCAAGAAGCAAACCACATACACCGGAGCAAAGTCATAGTCCCAACGTCTATGGAGAACCTCCTTCTGATATTTTTTCTCTACGCGAGCCTGGTCCAATACTGACTGAGAAGCATAATAGACAGCACGCTTATGGAAATAGTGCTGACTCCACATCTGCATTTCGACCAAAAATCGCGTTCCATTCTTATCCTTGCAGTAGACATCGAAAATAGACTTACCATCTTCCTCCATCTCGCCAAGACGCTCTGTCGGCAAGTACTTCAGTTCGACAATACCGGCATCCGGCAGCAGTCTATTCAACAATGTCATCAGCAGTCTCTCACTCTGCCCCTCTGTCCCAAAAACAATCTTAAACCCTGAATCATAGGTCAGATTTGCATAAAGCCTCGGCTCACCCGCCACAGCATTGACATCCTGGATGTCGCAGCCTTTCTTACAGTCGTTGATCATAACTTTAAATATATAGGGCATAATTACCCCTATTAAAAATCATGATCCCCTTCTCCCCACAAATTTACCATTTGTCAAAGCCAAAATCAACTCAGCAGTGCAGATTTTTCTTTTTCTTTAACAAACTTTTTCTAAATTTTTAAATTTTTTCTCTTTTTTTAAAGAACATCCGGCTTCTGAGCCATAAGATGCTGTACGGCGGCTTGGGCGCAGACGCAGCCGAAGACTGCCGGGATGTATGATATTGTGCCTACCTGGGACTTCTTGTTGCGGTCTTCGCATGGGACTATCGATTCCTTGTCAGGGAGTTCCTCCGAGAAGACGACCTGGAAGCCTTTCTTGATGCCCATGTGGCGGAGGCGCTTGCGGACGATGTAGGCCAGAGGGCAGTTGAATGACTTCGACACATCGGTCAGGCGCACCTTGGTGGCATCGAACTTGGCACCGGCTCCCATTGACGAAACGAGCGGGATGCTGTTGTCCATGCAATATTTAATAAGGTGGAGCTTTGGTGAAAGGGTGTCGATCGCGTCAACAAGGAAGTCTATCTTATAGGCGCCAAGCACTTCCCCAGCCCTCTCGGCTTCGAGATACTGCTCTATTATCACGAGGTCAAGTTCGGGATTGATGTCCATGAGTCTCTCAGCGAGTACCTGGCATTTTGGTCTGCCGACTGTCGAGTCAAGGGCAAGAAGCTGACGATTCTTGTTAGTGACTGAGACCTCGTCGCTGTCAAGGATTATGAGATGGCCGACACCGGCGCGCACGATCATCTCGGCGGCGTAGCCTCCTACGCCTCCGACTCCTATGACTGCCACGGTTGAGTTGCGGAAATGGTCAAGCATTTCCTCACCCACCAGCATCGCTGTCCTTTCCTGCCAATCGTATATCATATTTATATTAATTTCGGTCCTGCTCGGGCCGGACTGAGATATCTTAACCCCCTGTCGTTTCACGACATCCCCCTTCCAGGGGGAACTTCGGCCCTGCCCGGGCCGGACTGAGAAAATGTCATTTTCTCAGTCTTGGCAAGGCTAAAGGGCTATTTTATAGCCCTTTAGCCTTGCCCTCGTCCCATATTGCATCCATCTCTGCTAGGGTCATGTCTGTGAGGTTGCGGCCCTGGCGGATGGTCTGCTCTTCGAGGTATGTGAAACGGCGGCGGAATTTGGCGCATGTGCGCTCGAGGGCTGTGTCAGGGTTAAGGCCGTAAAGACGCGCTGCATTCACCGTCGCGAACAGGAAGTCTCCGAGCTCGTCCTCGGCACGGTCGTATGCAGCCGCCTTCTCTTCTTCAGTCTGAGCAGCTGCCATGGCATCAAGCTCTGCCTGATACTCGCCCATTTCCTCCTTCACCTTGTCCCATACCTGCTCCTTGCACTCCCAGTCGAAACCGACTCCGCGTGCCTTGTCCTGCATTCTGTAAGCCTTGAGAAGCGGCGGAAGGCCGTCAGGCACTCCGGAGAGCACGCGCTTGTTGCCGTCCTTCTCCTTGGTCTTGAGCATCTCCCACTGTTTGATGACATCCTCTGCATCACCTACCTCAGCAGATGAGAATACGTGTGGATGACGATATATCAGTTTGTCACAGAGGAAGTTGATCACATCAACGATATCAAAATGCTGTTTCTCTTCGCCGATCTTGGCATAGAAAAGCACATGCAGAAGCACGTCTCCCAGTTCCTTTGAAAGTTCGTGCTCCTGTCCTTTGAGGATGGCGTCACTGAGTTCATAGACCTCTTCAAGGGTCTGCGGACGAAGCGACTCGTTGGTCTGCTTCCTGTCCCAAGGGCATTTCTCCCTCAATTCGTCCAGTACATCCAGAATACGTCCGAATGCCTGCAGTTTATCTTCTCTAGTATGCATAGCGGGCACAAAGTTAGCAATTCTGCAAAAAATAACTATCTTTGGCGAGCTAATCACATACTTATGCGTAAAGAAATCAGATTCGTTTCGGCAGAAGAGGCCGTCAAGGTTGTCAAGTCAGGCGACCACATACACTTGAGCAGCGTAGCCAGCGCCCCACGCATCCTTATTGATGCATTGTGCGCACGCGGAGAAAGAGGAGAACTCCAGGATGTACGCATCCATCACCTCCACACAGAAGGTCCGGCACCATACACCGACCCTAAGTTCAACGGCATCTTCTTCCACCAGGCATTCTTCGTGGGAGCCAACGTCCGCAAGAGCGTGCAGGCAGGATATTCAGACTATATCCCTGTATTCCTCAGCGAGACCCAGAAGTTGTACCGTTGCGGTGCGCTTCCTTGCGATGTGGCGATGATCCAGGTTTGCCCTCCTGACAAGCACGGCTATGTGTCTCTCGGAACATCCGTAGACGCGACTCTCGCTGCAATCGAATGCGCAAAGACAGTGATCGCAGTCGTAAACCCTAACGTCCCTCGCGCATGGGGCCAGGCGATGATCCCTATGGACATGATCGACATATTCGTGGAAGGCAATGAGCCTCTCGAACCTGCTCACTTCAGCGAGCCGAACGAAGTGGAGATCGCCATTGGAAAGCACTGCGCAGAGCTCATCGACGACGGAGCATGCCTCCAGATGGGCATCGGAGCCATCCCTAACGCCGTGCTCGCACAGCTCGGAGGCCACAAGAACCTCGGAGTGCACACTGAGATGTTCGCAGACGGAGTCCTCGAGCTCGTCGAGAAAGGAGTCATCAACGGCTCTAACAAGGTGACAGACAGAGGTAAACTGGTTTCTACATTCCTCATGGGATCGCAGAAGGTATATGACTTCATCGACGACAACCCAATGGTCGCAATGATGGATGTGGGATATACCAACGATCCGTTCGTCATCTCAAGGAACCCTAAGATGACAGCCATCAACTCTGCAGTCCAGATTGACCTCACAGGACAGGTCTGTGCAGACTCAATAGGAACAAGATTCTACTCCGGAGTAGGCGGACAGGTCGATTTCGTATACGGAGCATCACTCGCCCCACAGGGCAAGGCCATCATAGCGATGCCTTCAACGACAAACAAGGGCGGAAGCAAGATCGCGCCGACCATCATCGAGGGAGGCGGAGTCGTGACGACAAGACCGCACGTACACTATGTGGTGACAGAGTTCGGAGCTGTGGACCTCTATGGAAAGTCAATGCAGGAAAGGGCGAAGCTCCTGATCAGCATCGCGCATCCTGACCACCAGGAAGAGCTCGACAAGGCTGCCTTTGAAAGATTCGGCCCACACTATCACACAATAAAATAACCCTGGCATTCAAGCCACTGAATATCAAACGATTACACAAACCTCGTGCTCCCCTTGGACGGCACGAGGTTTCCATATACGACTGAAACTCAGACAGTTATGCGTCAGGATGCGAGATAAAAAAAAGACGTAACCCGAGGGATTACGTCTTTTTTGCTTTTAATGAAAGAGATTACTTAGAAGCCTCTACTGAAACCTTTCTGAACTCCTTCATAGCCTTCATGAGGTTAAGAGCAGCCTTACGTGCGCGTGCGCCAGCAGCCTTATTACCCTTTTCTACCTGAGCGTCTGCATTCTTTGCGAATACCTCATACTCAGCCTTGATCTGATCTACAAGAGCTTTCATTTCTTTAATTTTTTAAATAGTTCGTAAACAATTAGCATCAAAACTTTCGCCAAGTTATGGATTCTCTTTTTATTTTCCAAATTTTTACTTCGAAAAGTAAAATATAAGGCGCCAAATGTTGTCTAAAAGTCGAATTATTTACTTTTTCGGTCTGGTATTAACGGTATTCATAGCCCTGTCTACACCTATTGTAGACCATGCCTTTACGCCGTCAATAACCTTCTTGCATATCTCAGGAACCTGTTCCTTCTCATCAGCACTGAATTCCCCAAGGACGAAATCCACCTGCTGCCCTCTGCTGAAGTCGCTGCCGATTCCGACCCTGATTCTGGCATACTCCTGGGTTCCGATAAGTTCAGTGATGTTGGTCAGGCCGTTATGTCCGCCGGCGCTGCCGTTCTTTCGGAGACGAAGCGTGCCGAAAGGCAGATTCAGGTCATCTGATATCACAAGAATGTTCTCCACAGGAATCTTCATCTCGTTCATCCAGTAGCGTACAGCCTTTCCGCTGAGATTCATATATGTGGAAGGCTTGAGAAGAGTGAACTTCCTTCCCTTGAACGAAACTGCCGCCGTGCTGCCATATCTCCCGGACTCAAAAGAAATATTGGACGCCTGAGCCCAGGCGTCCAATACCATAAATCCAATGTTGTGTCTGGTGTTGGCATATTCGGCGCCGATGTTTCCTAACCCGACAACCAAATAGTTCATACCGATTCAGATTACTTGCCCTGCTCCATCTTAGCCTGCTGTGTAGCACGGGTAGGACGTACTGAGCAGATGATTGTAGCCTTTGGTGACACGATAGTCACGCCATCATAGTTGAGGTCGCCTGCTACGATCTGCTTGCCGATCATGAGGTTGGTTGAATCAACCTCGAGAAGGTCAGGAAGTTTATCCATCATAGCGCTCACGCGAAGCTTGCGGCTTGAAACGAGGAGCTTACCACCCATCTTGACACCCTCTGAGTGTCCTACAACCTTCACAGGAACCTCGATAGTAACCGGCTTATCCTCAGAAACGAAGAGGAAGTCAGCGTGAAGAGCCTCGTCAGAAACCGGATGATACTGTACCTCGTGGAGCACTGCATAACCGCTTCTTCCGTCGCTGAGCTTAAGGTCGATGATGTAAGAGTTTGGAGTGTGAGTGATAGTCTTGAGATCCTTTGCATCGATAGTGAAGAGAATGTTCTCCATACCGAGTCCATAGATGTTGCAAGGAACAAGTCCTGCTCTGCGGACAGCCTTTACTGCTGCCTTGTTGCCAGCTTCACGTACCTGGCCATTGAGTTCAATGTGCTGCATTGTGTTTAAAATTTAAAATGTGTTACTCAGTCTGGCTCAAGGCCAGACCCCATTGCACCAAAAAGCGTCAGCGCTTTTTATGGGGCTGCAAAGATAGTCAAAATATTTTATATGACAAGTCCTGTGTCAATATTCCACTGAAGTGTCTTATAATACTTGTCAAGTTCTTCTCCACCATTACACGGCAGATACATGCTGAATCCGCTGAACACCTCAATATCAAAGACATTCATAAATCTTGGAGTATAGCCTTTATATACCACACACTCGTCCAAGGCCTCATCTACAGACGCCATGTCCTCATCCGACACCCCGGCTTCGATGAGGATATCCTTCAGATCATAGAACCAGTGATAATCTCCCCTGAAAAACCTCTGCACCCTCCCCGGACTTACCGATGCGATTGCGTCTCTATATTTCTCAAACAATATTCCGCACACATCAGCCAGCCTGTCCATCCGAGAACAATCAATCATCGATATTGTCGCTGACTGATAAACTCCGCTCTGAATGATATACTGATTGAAATAATCTTCACAAACTCCCTGCGGATCGGGACTCTCGCCAGCTAGCAGATGGGTCGTGACTCTGGAATAATCAAAGCCTTCAGCCAGCACCTCCGCCTGGGAGAAGCCAAGGTAACGGCATTTATCCTTCAACCCATAAGCTACCTCAACTCCGCCCATGAGACACGCATCGAACAGAATATATTCCATGTACATAGGAATGGCGTCGGCAAATCCATTCAATTCCATTTCGTATGACCTCGTAGGGCCTTCCATCATGACCCTGTCCTGGCCAATGCTCTTGACAGCAGGAAGTTCCGGGTCATAGACAGGAGCGACATATTCTACAAACCTGTCTCCTGCACTGTGCATGCCCATCACCTTCCTGTCTTGGAACACATATCCCTTAGGATTTGAATAATACCCGGCCGGAAGATATCCTGTAGCATGGGAAGAGAATATCATTCCATATGACTTTGCCGGGAAAGTCTCCTTGACATATGAGAGGACCTCGTTCAACTGTGATGAAGTCGCCGACCTTGCATCCGGGGCATATACGACAAGAGTATCAGTCACTACTCCACCGTCTTCCTTCTTCCACACACGCGTAAGGACAGGAGGATTAGGTGTCGAAAAATCATTGCCCATGGCCGGCAGATGAGAGTATATGAGAAGTACATTTTCACTGCGATGCTTTCCGGGGAGCCAGTTTGCCTTCAGCTCCGCAATGTCCTCGGACAAGAACCTGGACAGATCATTATATCCGGCAGAATAGAGAAGCAGGACACTGCGGGTGTTTTCGCTCGGGACTCTTCCGCCTGCCGGCGTGCCGGCCTCCGGCATGCGTCCGTGGTCGAACTCGGTATTGAAATCAAAATCCGGTTCACAGGCTGTAAAGGCAAGTGCCAGAAGCACTGCCGACATCACCTTCAATATTTTATATGATCTCGTCATCCTTATCGTTTAGAATTCGCAAAGATAATAAAAAGAATTGCTATATTTGTAAATTGTCGCATCCAATGTGCAGAATCTTAATTTTAACAAATATGAAACTCATCAGCAGAATGATTACAATCGCAGGCCTGGCCGCAGCCTTGGTCTCTTGTTCAGACAAAGCGGCCGCCGACAAGGACTTCAAGTTCCTGGTCGACGAATTTGCAGACCTCAAGATCATGAGGTATCAGGTCCCGGGATGGGACGGTCTCACGCTCCAGCAGAAGGAATATGTATACCATCTCGCAGAGGCGGCAAAATATGGCCGTGACATCATCTGGATGCAGAACTGCAAGTACAATCTGGAAGTGCGCAAGGTCCTCGAGAACATCCTTGAGAACTACAAGGGAGACCGCACTTGCGAGAACTGGGCGCAATTCGAGACATACGCCAAGAGAGTGTTCTTCAGCAACGGCATCCATCATCACTACTCAGAGGACAAATTCTTCCCTGAGTGTTCACAGGAATACTTGCAGAGTCTCATGACAGAAGTCGGAGACGAGGCGAAGTGCGCCGAGCTCCTTCCTGTCATCTTCGATCCGGCAATCTATCCGGCACGCAAGGATATGCACGCAGAGGACATCGTTGCGGCATCAGCGGTCAACTTCTATGAGAATGTCACTCGCGCAGAAGTGGAGGCACTCTATGCAGCAATGACAGACCCGTCAGACAAGACTCCGGTCTCATACGGCCTCAACAGTCGCGTCGTAAAGGGCGAGGACGGCAAGGTATATGAGGATGTATATAAGGTAGGCGGACTCTATGGCGCCGCTCTCGAGAAGATATGCGCAGAACTTGCCCTTGCAGCAGAAGTTGCAGAGAATGAGACTCAGAAGGCATACATCGCCGACCTCATCGCATACTACCAGACAGGAGACCTCAAGCTCTGGGACAAGTACAACATCCAGTGGGTGAACGACACTCTCGGCACAGTGGACTTCGTCAACGGATTCGTAGAGGACTACAACGACCCTCTCGGACGCAAGGCCACATATGAGGGTCTTGTGAACTTCAAGGACGTCGAGGCATCACGTCGCACTGAGCTCATCAGCGAGAACGCACAGTGGTTCGAGGACAACTCTCCTGTAGACCCACGTTTCAAGAAGAGTGAGGTGAAGGGTGTGACAGCAAAGGTCATCAATGTTGCTACACTTGCCGGAGACTGCTACCCTGCAGCCCCTATCGGTATCAACCTTCCAAACGCAGACTGGATCCGCCGCGAGCACGGCTCGAAGTCTGTGACAATAGCAAACCTCACTGCAGCATACAGCAAGGCAGCCCAGGAGTCCCCAAAGAGCCTTCTTTCAGAGTTCGCATGGGACGAAGCGGAGATCGAGATGGAGAAGAAGTACGGCGGCATCACAGGTGACCTCCACACTGACCTCCATGAGTGCCTCGGTCACGGTTCCGGAAAACTCCTTCCTGAGACATCTCCAAATGCTCTCAAGGAGTTCAGCTCGACTCTCGAGGAGACACGCGCAGACCTCTTCGGTCTTTACTACCTTGCAGACCCTAAGCTCGTCGAGCTCGGCATCCTTCCTGACATGGAGGCATACAAGGCTCAGTATTCAAGCTACATCCGCAACGGTATCTTCACACAGTTCACAAGAGTCGCACTCGGCAAGAAGAACATGGAGGCCCACATGCAGAACAGAAAGCTCATCGCTGACTGGTGCTATGAGAAGGGACTCGCTGACAACGTGATCGAGAAGAAGGTACGCGACGGCAAGACATATTTCGTGGTGAACGACTACGAGGCACTTCGCGGACTCTTCGCAGAACTCCTCGCCGAGATCCAGAGAATCAAGTCAGAGGGTGACTATGAGGCTGGAAAGGCTCTCGTGATGAAATATGCGGTAGATATCGATCCGGAGCTCCATAAGGAAGTCCTCGAGCGCTACGCTGCCCTCGGCCTGAAGCCATACGGCGGCTTCCTCAACCCTGAGATCGTCCCTGTAGAGAAGGGAGGCAAGGTCGTTGACTACAAGATCGAATACCAGGACAGCTACCTTGGCCAGATGCTTCAGTACGGCAAGAAATACTCTACTCTCTAACCGATGCTGAAGGACTACAACAGGTATCTTCGTATAGAACGTGCGATGTCACAGAACACTGTGGCATCGTATTGTTCTGATGTGGAGAAGTTCCTTGAACACTACAAGGGGCGAGTCGAAGATGCCGGTCCGGATGATATAGAGAATTACATTCTATCTCGCCCATGGCTTTCTGAGAGGTCTCAGGCCAGGCTCCTGTCGTCGCTACGTTCCTTCTTCGACTGGGTCGTGGAGGAAGGCATGATGACCGACAACCCGTGCGACCGCGTGGACGCCCCGAAACTGGGCCGATACCTTCCAGCAGTCCTGTCTGAGGAAGAAGTGACCGCCATCATCAATTCCGTCGACACCTCCACATGGCAGGGCAAGCGCAACAGGGCCATATTGGAAGTCATGTACGGCTGCGGCCTGCGAGTGTCGGAAGTCAAGGACCTGCGGATATCCTGCCTTTTCCTGAAGGAAGGATTCATAAGGGTGATCGGAAAAGGCAACAAGGAAAGGCTCATACCTATGGGAGATCCCGCCAAAGAGGCGATTGAAGCATATATGGAATATCGCCCGCTGCCTGCAGACAGGGGCTCTGACGACATCCTGTTCCTGAGCAGGTTCGGCAAGGCCATCAGCAGGGTGTCCTTGTTCAAGATCGTGCGGACGCAGGCGCTCACGGCAGGAGTGACCAAGGAGATATCTCCACATACATTCAGACACTCTTTTGCGACTCATCTCATTGAGCACGGAGCCGACCTCAGAGGCGTCCAGGAGATGCTAGGCCACGAGAATATCGCCACAACTGAAATATATACCCATGTGGACAGCAGCAAGTGGCAGGCCGAGATCATCAAACATCATCCGAGAAAATGATTATCTTTGCACACTTTATAATTTAAAACACACGACAAAATGGATAAGAACAGTTACGCACTGGGCATGAGCATCGCCCACAACATGCTTTCGTCAGGCATAAAGACAATCGAGTTCGACGACTTCGCAGCAGGTGTGAAGGCAGTCCTCACAGGCGCCGAGCCAGCAGTTTCATTCCAGGAGGCAGGTCAGCTCCTCGACAAGTATTTCGCAGAGCTTGAAGCTGAGCAGAAGGCTCAGGCAGATGCCATGAGCGCAGCGCTCCGCGAGGAGGGCGAGGCGTTCCTCAAGGCGAATGCAGAGAAGGAAGGCGTAGTAGTTCTCCCGAGCGGTCTCCAGTACAAGGTGATCACTGAGGGAACCGGCAGGAAGCCTTCAGCTACCTCACAGGTGAAGTGCCATTATGAAGGAACATTCCTCAACGGAGCGAAGTTCGACAGCTCATACGACCGCAACGCTCCTGCAACATTCGGTCTCAACCAGGTGATCCCGGGATGGACAGAGGGCGTACAGCTCATGTCAGAGGGCTCGAAGTATGAATTCTACATCCCATACAACCTCGCATACGGCGAGCATGGAGCACCAGGTGCGATCCCTCCATATGCAACACTCAAGTTCGTCGTTGAACTTATCGAAGTTCTCTAATTGTCACTTCGACCGCAGTGGAGAAATCAATCCTTGAAATATTCACCCTGATAACAGGACTGATATACATCATCCTGGAGATCCGCCAGAAAAACTTCATGTGGGTGCTGGGCATCATGACCAGCCTGGCATCCATGCTGGTATTCTTCCGGCAGGGCCTCTATGCTTCATTCGGGTTGAACACCTACTACCTCGTCACAGCCTTCATAGGGCTGTGGCAATGGGGTAAGGACAAGGGCAAGCTGCCAGAGGAGAGCAGCGGAAACATACACCTCAACCGCCTGACCTGGCCCGTTGTTGCAGTCAGCGTAATCATAGCCATAGCAGGAATCCTCGCCCTCACATGGGGTATGAGCATCCTGTCCGAAGCCGGATTCAAGGAAAACCCGATGTCGTTCCTGGACGCCTCTGTGGCAGTTTTAAGCGCCATAGCGACCTGGTGGCTCGTAAGGTCATACCTTGAGCAGTGGTGGCTGTGGATCGCAGCAAACACATTGAGCGTAATCCTGTGCGTCACCCAGGAGATGTGGTGGATGACAGGTCTCTATGCGGCATACACACTTGCTGCATTCATAGGATACAGACATTGGAAGAAATCAGGAGTAGTCATATGATTCTGATAGTAGAGAGCGGAGCCACCAAGACCGCGTGGCGCGCGATATGTCCCGACGGAAGCGTGCGGGAGGCGCAGACGGCCGGACTCAGTCCGACCTGCCTGGACCTGGAACACACCAGGACCATAGTCCGTGCCGCCATCCCGCAGCTGAACCCGGAGGGGGCGAGAATCAGAAGCATACACTTCTATGGAGCAGGACTCGTTTCGCCCGAATCGGCAGCTCCTGTCGAAGACGCCCTCCTGATGTGGTGTCCTTTCGCCCGGATCGAGTTCCATTCCGACATCCTCGCGGCGGCGAGGGCTCTTTTCGGCAACGGAAGCGGAGTGGCTGGCATCATGGGCACAGGTTCCAACAGCTGTCTGTATGAGAACGGCAGCGTCACATGGAACATCCGCCCTGGCGGATACATATTGGGAGACGAAGGAAGCGGAGTGGCCCTCGGAAGGGCATTCCTGGCCGACCTTGTCAAGGGTATGATCCCTGCATATGTCAAGGAGGACTTCGACAGGGAGTTCGGACTGGACTACAGTCAGATAGTACGCAAGGTATATAAGGAGCAGGCCGCATCGGCATTCATGGCATCCCTGGCACCCTTTATTTTGAAACACAAGGAGAACGGACACATCAGGATGCTGATCGATGAATGCCTTGAAGCATTCGTCAAGAGGACGCTTGCCAGATATGCCGACAAAGCTTCAGATCCTGCCGCAGCCAGACGCATAGGCATAGCAGGCTCGTTCGGATGCGCATGTGAAGACATGCTCAGAAACATAGGCTCGTCATACGGGCTCGAATTCGTGAAATTCATAAAGTCACCGATTGACGAACTCGTAAAATACCACAGGAATGGCATTTAAGGAAAACTACCCCTCAAAACTGCTCGAAGAGGCAGTGGACGCGATCAGTACACTGCCCGGCATAGGACGTCGCAGCGCCCTGCGCCTCGCCCTGCACCTGCTGAAGCAGCCGCAGGAGAACGTGCACCACTTCGCCAGCGCGGTCAAGAACCTGCGTGACGAGGTGAAATACTGCCGTACCTGCAGGATGATAGCGGACGACGAGACATGCTCGATATGCGCAGACCGCTCCCGCGACAGCAAGACCATCTGCGTCGTGGAAAGCGTCAGGGACGTGATGAGCATCGAGAACACAGGACAATATCATGGAGTATACCATGTCCTCGGAGGCATCATCTCCCCTATCAACGGCATAGGTCCGTCAGACCTTACGATCAGGGAACTGGTCGAGAGAGTTCCGGAGGCAGACGAAGTCATCCTGGCCCTGAGCGGAGATGTGGAAGGAGAGACGACTGCTTTCTATATCTACAGACAGATCGCACAGTACGGAGTCAAAGTTTCTTCGCTTGCACGAGGCCTTGGATTCGGCGACGACCTCGAATATGCAGACGAACTCACACTGGGACGCTCCATCATCAACAGACAGATATTCAAGCCTTAAATTTGGAGTTTTGATATATAATTGATACATTTGTAGGCTTGTGTATTAAAGACACAGGCCTGTTTCGTGTAATATGAACTCGTTCCGACGACTGGGCCGGAACTTAAAACGGACGAGGTATGATTGAGATCTTCTACAAGAAAGACGGACAGATGATGGTTTCCCAGTCGGAAGCTGACTTCGTAACAATTCCATACGACGATGTTATCTGGATTGACCTTTTCTCGCCTTCAGGCGAAGAGAAGAGGGCTGTCGAGCAGTTTCTCGGAACCACGATCCAGAACCGAGCCCAGGCGGAGGAGATCGAGATTTCATCACGTTTCTCAGAGACAGAGCAGGCTATCTTCGCAAACACCAGCTTCCTCATCCCTGGTCCGGAAGAGTATAACGAGGAGACCGTTTCGTTCATACTTACAGACAACATCCTGACGACATTGCGCGAATGTCCGCTGCGAAGCTTCACGGACCTTCAGCGCAGGCTCCTCGCCTTCCCAAAGATGTATCATTCGGGCCATATCGCTTTCCTGAGCATCCTGGAGCAGCGTATCGACCTTGATGCCGACATGGTGGAGCTCGTGTCCAAGGAGATCAATCAGTACAACAAGAAGGTAAGTCTGGGAGAAGACATCAGCGAGGAATTCCTCGTTGACCTCAACCAGCTGCAGGACAACACGATGCTCATCCGTGAGAACATCGTCGACAAGCAGAGGGTAATCTCAAGCATCCTCAAGAGTGCGAAATACCCTAAGGAATACCATCAGAGACTCAACGTCCTCCTCAAGGACATCTCGTCCCTGATCAACCACACCAACTTCAGCTTCGAGCGTCTGGAATATCTGCAGAACACAGTATTAGGTATCATCAGCCTCGATCAGAACAAAATCATGAAGGTGTTCACCCTCGTATCCCTCATGCTCATGCCTCCGACCCTCATTGCGAGTTTCTTCGGAATGAACGTAAGGTTCGGCTGGATCGGGACATCATGCTGGTCATGGATCATAGCGCTCGCCTTGATGGCCACATCCACATTGGTCATCTTCTGGATCTTCAAGAGAAGAAACATGTTCTGACAGGACAATCAGAGACAAAATAAAATAAGGGGCTGCAAACATCACTGCTTGTCAGCCCCTTAAACGTGTACTAAAACCTAAACCTGATACAAAGATGCAAAGATGTTTTGAAACGTTGCAAGTATTTTTAAGAAAAAACGATTTTTTTGCACAAAAATCGCTTTTAAAATATAAATACTGATTTACATCACGATTTTTACATTATCCAGCCACACCGTATTTCCGACTCCGCCATAAAAGGCCTTGCCGCAGCTTGAGATGACATGCAGGAGCAGATGAGTCGGCTCTGTCCCGGGTTCCGCCCAGCCATCTTCCTGGATTATGACATTCTTTCCTTTGCTGTTCATTGCATGATATGCTGTTTCAGGATCGTTCTTGAGTCCCATGTAATCCTCATAGAACGGTTGTCCTGTGATGTCTCCATATACGAGAGGGATTTCATATCCGTTGATCCATTCAGGAATGTCTTCCGACAGTCTTCTTATGCCGGTGGCAACTCTGAGAGCATGCACATTTCCATCTTCGTCCTCCCATCTCTTCTGGAGCATGAAGGTGATCTCGGCATAATCGGGATATCCCATAGGCTTGAGTTTCGAGAATCCTGTTCCGCGGATAACTTCATGGCCGACATCAGCCTTGACATCCATCCTCAATGCCTTTGGAAATCCTGTGAACGGCACTCCATAAAGCACTTTCGACATCGGGTCCTTGGTTGTGGTGATCGGTTCTGGCAATACTCCGACAAGCATCGCACCCTGACATGTAACATCCATGTTGATTACGCCCAGGGCCTTCACTTCCTCTATATGAGTCTCAATCCTGCAGCAATATCCGTCTCCCCTCCTCTCAGGGAATACAGTATTGTTTGTCTTGACGACTCCCGCCACGATGGCAAGAACATTATTGGTTCTCCATATGTATCCTTCCGGTGCCGTGAAAGGTGTCTTTCCCGTGAAAACGGTCTCCTGATCTCCGTAGAATTCATAAAGGTATTCAGTCGCGCCCCCGATAAGACCAGACTCCTTCACTTCCCTCCTGTTCCAGCTGTCAAACGTTCCATATGCATTGATGGCATCCACAACCGACTGCTGGGCATGAACATTGCCCGTGAATGCCATTGCCGCAAGGAGCGGCAACACGATAAATCTTGCTCGTCTCATAAAAAATGGTTAAATATGCAATTCGTTTGCAAATATAGGAAGCATTTGGCAAAGACAGACCCGGAAGCTATGAAAATAAAGACCTTTTTATGCATATTGCTCGTCCTTTTGGCAGCAGCTGCGCATGCAAAGCCCATGCGTCCGGGAAGATACACCTTCACACAGCCTGACGGCACAACCTTCACTGCATTCTGCCACGGAGACGAATTCACAAGAGTCAACACTACGACATCAGGCGAAGCTATAGTCCGCGACGCCGACGGATGGTGGAACTATGCGGATTACACCGCAGACGGCAGGCTGATCAGCAGCGGATGCCACGTAGGGATGCCAGTCTCACCGGACATCCTGTCTGCCAGCCGCATGATCCCATATGGCATATTGGCCGCCAGAGCTCATGAGAAGCGTTCAGCGCACATGCTGCATCACAAGACTCCGGTCCTATCCAGGACCTTGGCTCATAAAAGCGCAATGGTCAAAGGCGGCACCACAGAGGCCATCACAAAGCATGGTCTGGTCATCCTCGCACAATATGCTGATGTGGAATTCATGCATAACAGAGAGGACTTTGTGGCAATGCTGACTCAGGAAGGATATTCCGAAGGCGGAGCCACAGGATGCGCCAAGGAATATTTCGACGACCAGTTCGGCGGGATGTTCGAGTTTGACTTCCAGGTGAGCGAGATCGTCACATTGAGCAGAAACAGGGCTTACTATGGCCAGAATGATGGTTACGGCGATGACATCAGACCGGCCGAGATGATAAGGGAGGCATGCGAGCTTGCGCATCAGGCCAGCACAGACTTCTCTCTTTACGACGACGACAATGACGGCGAAGTTGACAATGTCTTTGTCATATTCCCTGGCAAAGATGAGGCTGACGACCCTGACAGGAATCAGGACTGCATATGGTCTCATTCATGGTTCATCACAAGCGGAGCGCAGCTTCCGAAGCTCACTCTTGACGGGAAAACCATCGACCAGTATGCCTGCACTGCTGAATTGATGCGCACATACACCGGTTATACACTGGCAGGCATCGGCACTTTCTGCCATGAATTCGCGCATACACTCGGACTCCCGGACTTCTATGACGTTGACTATGAAGAAAACGGCGGATGGGCCGCGGGACTGTGGATATCCACGTCACTGATGGACGGAGGCAACAGTAACAACAACAGCAACACTCCTCCGTTCCTGAATTCGATTGAGAGGATGATGACAGGGCTTGCAGAGCCTGTCACCATCACCGGAAACGGGACATACACCCTGGAACCTCTGCACAAAAGCAATACGTTCTACAAGCTGGAGACTGACAGGGAGAATGAATATTATCTGCTGGAATGCAGGGACAACAACGGATGGGACAGCCATATCGGAGGAAGCGGAATGCTTGTATATCATATAGACCAGACCAACCCTTCTGTCTGGATCAGCAACGAAGTGAACTGCAAGCCTGCACACCAGCATGCCGACCTGGTCGAAGCCGACGGCAGGACTGAGATCCTGACAGAATCCAGCTATCTCAACCTTGTCGGTAACATCGGAGGCATCTTCTTCCCGAACGGCAGCACAACCAGTCTGACTCCAAGTTCCACACCTGCTCTGAAGTTCTGGAGCGGAAAGGCCGGAGACATTTCCATAAAGGAGATAAAGCGTGACGGCAGCAGGATCACATTCAATGTACTGGGATTTGAGGGAGAACTGCCACCGACTCCAACCAATCTGAAGGTCGAAGCCTTCATGGATGCAGCCATACTCCATTTCGAAAGCGACAGGGCTTATGACGGCGAGGCAACCATCGTATGGAACAGAGCAGGCCAGGAAGAAGAGACACTCAAGCTCATGCCGTATGAAACCGGAAAATATGCAGTGATCTTCGAGGGATTGGCCTCCGGCAACAAGACATATAACATTACAGTATATTTCGAGAAGGACGGAGTGCAGGGAGAAAACCGCAAGACCGCCTTCATGACCAGCAGGCAGGCTCCTGTAAGCTGGCCATACATATATTTAGGCAAGTCTGCCGCAGGAAGCGGCACGCTGAAAGCAGGTACGAAAGTAGCGCTCCGTGTATACAATGCAGCAGAGGCCGAGGCCATCGAATGGACTTTCGACGGAAAGGCAACAGGACCTGCCGGAGACGGATATTTCGAAGTTGAGGAAGGAGGCATACTCAAGGCCCATGTATATTGGAAGAACGGCAGCGTGGATGTGCTCGAAAAGATCATTAATGTGAATTGAGGCCATGAAACACATATATATATTAAGTATAGCAGTCATCATGACGCTGATGTCCGGTTGCGACAGATTTCAGCCGGAAGAAGTGCTCCTGCCGAAATCTGACATTTCACTTACGATAAAAGGGGTTGACCAGATCAGGTATGACCAGGACACATGGCAACTCGGACATAACAGCGAGAAGAACGAGTTCCGCGCTGTGAACGACAAGCTTACAGACTGGATGATACTGAGGTGCAACGCAGCGCCGACATATGTAGGCCAAAGCGTGACATGCTATCTGGAATATACCACAGCCGACGACACCAAAAAGGTCAACGGACTGACATTTACAGTAGAGAAGAATGATCCATCCGGCTTCATATGGCTATGGAACGACGAGAGGAAGATTGGAGCAGTCGTCAAGGACCTCAGCATGTTTATGCAGAAAACTCCATAAAAAATAGAAAAAATCTCGTAAATTTGCAGCCTCTTTAGATATACGGATTCACGAACAATTTAATTATAGAAAAACAATGAGAAAACACATCGTAGCAGGCAACTGGAAGATGAACACAACAGTTGCAGAGGGCGTAGAGCTCGCAAAGGCAGTAGTAGCAGCTTCAGCTGAGGTTCCAGCTGACGTAAAGCTTATCATTGCACCTCCATTCACTCACCTTTACCCTGTATCTGAGGTAGTAAAGGGTACTGCAGTAGGCCTTTCATCACAGAACTGCGCTGACCATGTAAAGGGCGCATATACCGGTGAGGTTGCGGTAGACATGATCGCAGGAGTAGGATGCCAGTATGTAATCCTCGGCCACTCTGAGAGAAGAGAGTACTATGGTGAGACTTCTGCAACTCTCGTTGAGAAGGTGAAGCTCGCTCTCGCTGCAGGTCTTTCTCCAATCTTCTGCATCGGCGAGAAGCTTGAGGAGCGTGAGGCAGGCCGTCACTTCGAGGTTGTGACTGAGCAGGTCAAGGATGTTCTCTTCACTCTCACTGCTGAGGAGATGGCAAAGGTAGTTGTTGCATACGAGCCGGTATGGGCTATCGGAACAGGCAAGACTGCGACTGCAGAGCAGGCACAGGAGATCCACGCTGAGATCCGCAAGGTTCTCGCAGAGAAGTTCGGCGAGCTCGCTGAGGAGATCTCTATCCTCTACGGCGGTTCATGCAAGCCATCTAACGCAAAGGAGCTTTTCGCATGTCCTGACATCGACGGAGGTCTTATCGGTGGCGCAGCTCTCAAGGCAGAGGACTTCATCGGAATCGCAGTCAGCTTCTAATTGATTATGAAGAAGTTATATATACTGGCAGCCGCTGCAATTGCAGTGGCTGCTTGTGGTCAGAAAACTTCTGACCTGAAGGAAAGGGTTGAGAGTTATGCAGTCGTAGAGGTGAGTTCACCTCTTTATGACGCTCTTTCCGAGAATGACAAGAAGATCGTGAGCCTGTTCCGCCAGGCCGGCGAGATCATGGACGGACTCTTCTGGAAGCAGACATTCGGCGACAAGGCCGAAATGGAGGCACTTACAGACAAATATGAGAAGGCATATGCCATGATCAACTACGGCCCATGGGACCACCTCGACAACAACGCACCGTTCGTTGAAGGATATGGCGAGAAGCCGCTCGGATGCCAGTACTATCCGCAGGACATGACAGTCGCTGAATTCGAAGAATTCAACGATCCCGACAAACTCAGCCTTTACACAGTTATCCGCCGCGACGAGAACGGCGCGCTCAAGACCGTGTGGTATCGCGACGAGTACAAGGAGGAGCTGGAGAAGGTCTGCGCCCTCCTCGAAGAGGCTGCGGCTCTTACCACCAATGAGGGCATGAGGACATATCTCACAGAGCGCGTAAAGGCTTTCCGCACAGACGATTACCTCGCCAGCGACATGGCATGGATGGACATGAAGGACTGCAATATGGACCTCGTGATCGGACCGATCGAGAACTATGACGACCACCTCTTCGAGGCCAAGGCCGCATATGAGTGCTTCATTCTTCTCAAGGACGAGACACGCAGTGCCAACCTCGCGAAGTACGTCGCGCTCCTCCCCACCCTTCAGACCATGCTCCCATGCGCTCCGGAATACAAGACATTCGTGCCTGGAACATCTTCAGACCTGAATGTATACGACGCCATCTACTATGCAGGAGACTGCAACGCCGGCAGCAAGACCATAGCCATCAACCTCCCTAACGACGAGAGGGTGCACGCAGCGAAGGGCGCCCGCCGTCTCCAGCTCTACAACAGCATGATGGCCAAGTTCGACAAGATAATGGCACCTATCGGGGAAGTCCTCATGGTTCCTGAGCAGCTCCAGTATCTCAGCGCAGATGCATTCTTCTGGAACGTGACTTTCCACGAAGTCGCACACGGCCTCGGAGTTAAGCAGACAGTGAACGGCAAGGGTACAGTTGACCAGGCCATGGGCGACCAGAAGACTTCATGGGAAGAGGCTAAGGCTGACATCCTCGGTCTGTTCATGGTAAGCAAGCTCATCGACATGGGCGAGATCACAGACATTACCAAGGAGGAGTCGCTCGCCACATTCATCGCAGGCATCGTACGCTCTGTGCGCTTCGGTTTCGCATCATCGCACGGAAAGGCTAACATGATGTGCTACAACTACATGGAAGACCACGGAGCATTCACCCGCAACGAGGAAGGCAAGTGGGTGATCGACTTCGAGAAGGCTGCCGCCGCCGTAGATTCATGGGCAAGCCTCATCCTCGAGACCCAGGCAACCGGAAACTTCGAATTCGCTCAGCAGTATGCAGCAGAGAATGCAAGCATCCGCGAGGCTCTCGCTGCCGACATCGAGAAAGTGAACGGTGCAGGCATCCCACGCGACATCGTCTTCGACTTCGTCTGGTAATCCCTCCTGACATCAAGCTCATTACACAGCCCCGACAGTCACAATGCCTGCCGGGGCTGTTTTCAAAAGCACAAAAACGGCCTTGTTTGTGCTTTTGGATGCAAAAAACATGGTCAAAAGCACAAATAAGCTGGATTTTGTGCTTTTGACCGAGGTGAAATACATCATTATGGGAATTTTATGTATCTTTGTAGATTGCATAGAGATTTCTCGACTCGCTTCGCTCGCTCGAGATGACAGGATGAATAAAATTAAAAGACATATAGATATGAAGAATTTTGTAGAGGAACTCAGGTGGAGAGGCATGATCCAGGACATCATGCCGGGCACTGAGGAGAAGCTTATGGAAGGATCGACTGCAGCATACGTCGGAATCGACCCGACTGCAGACTCGCTCCACATCGGACACATGGTCAGCATCATGATCCTGAAGCACTTCCAGAACTGCGGACACAAGCCGATAGCTCTTGTCGGCGGCGCCACAGGCATGATCGGTGACCCATCAATGAAGTCACAGGAGCGCAACCTCCTTGACGAGGAGACCCTCAATCACAATGTTGCATGCATCAAGGCCCAGCTCAGCAAGTTCCTTGACTTCGACTCAGATGTAGAGAACAAGGCAGAGCTCGTGAACAACTACGATTGGATGAAGAATTTCTCGTTCCTCGATTTCACACGCGACATCGGAAAGCACATCACTGTGAACTATATGATGGCAAAGGATTCAGTGAAGAAGAGACTCTCCGGAGAGGCTCGCGACGGAATGTCATTCACAGAGTTCACATACCAGCTCCTCCAGGGATATGACTTCCTCTATCTCTATGAACATAAGGGATGTACACTCCAGATGGGTGGTGCAGACCAGTGGGGCAACATCACCACAGGCTCCGAGCTCATCCGCCGCATCCTCGGCAAGGAGGCCTTCGCCCTCACCTGTCCTCTCATCACAAAGGCAGACGGAGGAAAGTTCGGAAAGACAGAGAAGGGAAACATCTGGCTCGACCCGGAGCGCACTTCGCCATACCAGTTCTACCAGTTCTGGCTCAACGTGTCTGACTCAGACGCCGAGAAGTACATCAAGATCTTCACCATGCTCACAAAGGAGGAGATCGATGCAGCGATAGCGCAGCACGCAGAGGCTCCTGAGCGCCGCGAGCTCCAGAAGCTTCTCGCGAAGGAAGTGACTACAATGGTGCACGGAGCTGCAGAGTATGAAAATGCTGTCGCCGCATCGCAGATGCTCTTTGGAAACGCGACAAAGGACGCCCTCATGAGTCTTGATGAGAAGACTTTCCTCGCAGTGTTTGACGGAGTGCCTACATTCGAGGTGGCCGCCGACAAGTTCCCTATCGGCATCATCGACCTTCTCGCAGCCGAGTCACAGGTATTCCCGTCAAAGGGAGAGTGCCGCAAGATGATCCAGGCAAACGGAGTGAGCATCAACAAGGAAAAGGTTGCTGACATCAATGCGCAGATTGGTTCGGAGTCGTTCATAAATGGCAAGTATATCCTCGCCCAGAAGGGCAAGAAGAACTACTTCATCATAAAGATTGCATAGTGCAATGTTATTGTTTTGAAAACTAAATCCCTCCCACTCCTGCGGAGCGGGCCCCTCCCGTTCACGAGGCCACGGGCGGCCACGGTTTTCAAAACAACAACAATGCAACTTAATGATGAGAGAAACAGGAAAATCAATGGAGAAGAATAGTGAAAGTACAAGGCAGCTGAAGGTTGCCAAGGAGATACAGAAGGTGATGGCCGAGATCATCCGCAGCAAGGGCATGGCCGCTTTCGGCGGCGCTCTTGTGTCGGTAAGCGGCGTGAAGATCAGCCCTGACCTTTCAGTGGCGAAGATCTATGTCAGCGTATTTCCGTCAGACAAGGCCGAGGCCGTGATGGAAGCGCTGCAGGAGAACGGCAAGGCGCTGCGCGGCGAGCTTGGAAGCAAGGTCGCAAAGCAGCTGCGCATAGTGCCGGAGATCATTTTCTACCTTGACAGCTCGCTTGATTATGTAGAGCATATCGAGGAGCTTTTAAAGAAATAGAGATTCCTCGACAAATTCAGAAGATGAGGCTGGCGCCATTCATAGCTGGAAGGTACCTTATTGCAAAGAAGTCACATAACGTGATCAACATCATCTCTGCGATAAGCGCCATCGGCATGGCTATAGGAACTGCGGCGCTGATCATCATTCTTTCAGTTTATAACGGGTTCGACTCGCTCATCAAGTCAATGATGAGCAATGTCGAACCCGATCTTTTGATAACTCCGTCCACCGGAAAGGTGTTCATTCCCGATGACGAAGCTTTCGATTGGATCTATGACCAGCCGGAGGTGAGGAACATGTGCTGCATACTTCAGGAGGATGTATTCATAAGTTATGACGGCAAGCAGGGGCTGGCACAGGCTCGCGGAGTGGACTGGATATATGAGGATGAGACGCCTCTCAAGGACCATATAGTCAACGGAACTTTCTCACTGCACAGAGGAGATGTGCCACTGGCCTGCATAGGAGCGGGGCTGGCACATGAAATGGGCATAAATCCGAGATTCCTGTCCGGCATCGAAGTATACTTCCCTTCACGCACAAGAAAGATTTCCATGACCAATCCGATGTCATCCGTTGAGTTCATAAAAGTCTGGCCTTCAGGCGTGTTTGCAGTCAATTCCGACATAGACGGCAAGCTGATGATCCTGCCAATCGAGCAGATGAGGGAACTGCTGGAATATGAAGATGAAGTGTCCGCAGTCGAGATCCGTCTTGTCGAGGGGACATCAGCAAAAGACCTGCGCAGAATACAGAAAGAGATCGAAGGCAGACTTGGAGAAGACTTTGAAGTGAAGGACAGATTCAGGCAGAATGAATCTCTTTACAAGATGATGAAATATGAAAAGGCTGCCATCTATATGATCCTTATCTTCGTCATAATAATCATAGCCTTCAACATATTCGGAAGCCTCTCGATGCTCATCATTGAGAAAAAATCCGACATCCAGACGCTACGCAGCATGGGCGCACAGGACAGCCTCATCAGGAGGATATTCGTTCTGGAAGGCTGGATGATATCACTGACAGGTCTGGCTGCAGGACTCATATCCGGCATAGGCTTCGCCCTGCTCCAGCAACATTTCGGATTCATAAAAATGCCCGGACATTTTGCTGTCCAGGCATATCCTATAATACTGTCTTGGTCTGACATCCTGCTGACCGCAGCAGGCGTAGCCATAGTCGGATGGCTTATAGCCCTCCTCCCAGCTGCCTCCGCTACTGCAAGAAAGCAGGCGTAAGGTCAAGGTCCGTGTCCAGACCGCCGTCCCCCGGATCGATCTGAGAATTCTTACTTGCCCTTGAAGTTGCCCTTCTTGTCAGCCGGGATCTTCTCGTTCACCTCAATCAGCTCCTCCTTCTTTAGAAACTCCCCTCCGTTCCTGTCACCATCCTTGTCTTCAAATTAAATCCTCATTTATGACTCTCTCTGAGGATTTAACGGCGTAAAGCTAATTAAAATCCACGATTATATAGCAAATATGAGGATTTGGCGATATCAGTTAAAGTGTTTACATTTGCACTATGATGCTCGTCACAGATTATGTACGCAAGCTCTGCAGGCCACTCTGACCGAGGTATCTGAAGCCTCTCATCTGACACCGGAAGCATCATAAATACTAACAGATAATATAATAGGATATTATGAGCAGAGCTGATCATGCTGTTCCATTCTACGAGAAGGAACAGAAGTGCGAACATTTATTCAGAAGTGAAGGCCCATTCTGGCATTTATATACAGATGGCAGCAAGACTGACATGCTGTTTGCTGACACGGAAGAATTCATTATAGGAATAAACGGTCTGGGGATATGCGCAAGCAGATTTACGGATGTACACATCTACACATTCACATTAATGAATGACCATCTTCATATGATACTGTCCGGATTGCAGGAGCGGTGCAAAGCCTTCTTTGATGCATATAAGAAGCACATCAAGTCTGTATTTCGAAGGAATGCCAGAACAAAGAATCTGAAAGGATTCTGCTGCGAGCTGCTTGAAATCACCGACCTCCGTATGCTGAGGAACGAGATTGTCTATGTTAACAGAAACGGATATTTAGTTCATCCAGAGCACACTCCTTTCACCTACCCTTGGGGATGTGGTCCATACATGTTCAACCCGACATACAAGGCAGTGCCATGCCAGCATTTCAACAGTCTGTCATTACGGGAACGCAGAAAAATAAGCCGAAGCAGAGAGGCGACAGCAGATGATGCGATCATGGTCCTCAACGGGATGCTTCTTCCACCTACTTTCTGCTACACCAAAGAGGCAGAAAGCATGTTCAGAGATGCGCATCACTACTTCAACATGCTCTCTAAAAACTTTGAGGCGTATAATGAAATTGCAAAGAGGCTTCACGAGAAGGTCTTCATTGCCGACGAAGAAATGTATTCGGCC
Source organism: Bacteroidales bacterium (assembly GCA_017473705.1). GTDB lineage: Bacteria > Bacteroidota > Bacteroidia > Bacteroidales > UBA932 > Cryptobacteroides. The sequence continues at coordinate 104,172 of JAFUJQ010000029.1, forward strand.
ATCTCGGCATTATGCGTCAAGGAATTCAACATCAGAAAGCCGTCTGATCTGGCTCCCAAGGAAAAGATTGAAATTGCCAGAAGAATGCGCCTTGAGTACAACGCATCGAGCAGACAGATCAGGAGCATACTCAAACTCGAACAACGCATTATAGATGAAATGTTCCCAACGAGATAAGAAAGACTCCGTTAAATCCTCAATATCGTTGCGAAACGAGGATTTAACGGAGTTTTTTGAGTTTAAATCCACATTTCAAGTCGAAATTGAGGATTTAAAGACAGACCAAGGGCGATGACTACTTTGCTACGCCAGAGACAGGGTAACCGAGTTTTGCAATGGCAGCCTTAAGGGTTTCTTCTGATGTTTTTGACGAGTCATACTTGATGTAGACGGTCTGGTCGTCGAGTGATACCTTGAGGTCCTTGACTCCCTTCTCGAAGGCGATGTTCTCTTCCACCTTCTTGACGCAGTTTGCGCAGTGGAGGTGTACGACGAAGGTCACTTCCTTCAATTCACCCTTCTGCTTCTTTGCCTTCTTGAGGATCTGGGCAGACATTTCGGTTGTGTCTGCTGCATAAGCTGCTGATGCTGAGAATGCCAGCATTGCAGCGAGGATTGCGATGATTGTCTTTTTCATATATTTCATAATTTAGATTTCTCCACTCACTTCGTTCGGTCGAAATGACAGGTCAGACTTTTCGGTCGAAATGACAGGTCAGACTTTTCGGTCGAAATGACATGTCAGGCTTTTTTCCAAAGTGTGAAACGGAATCCCACATGGGCCTTGATACCCATCAGAGGCCCCCAGACGCAACTTGCGTCAAATGACGGCTGATATGCATTTACATATCCGTTCTCATCCCTTACCGCTCCCTGGATGACATTCTTCTGTCTGAAGTTGGTCAGGTTCTCGGCTCCGATATATACATCCCAGCCCTTGAAGCGGCGGGTCACCTGAGCATAGAGGAGCGGATACATAGGAGTCCTGCCATTCTTATAGAGCAGGTTTCCGTCTGCGTCCTTGTCATCGGCCATGAAGTCATACACCCTGCATGAGCCGTTGAGCGATGCTGTGAAGTCGAATATCCACTTGTTGAGATGTGTCGCATACTGGAAATTGAGCACTCCCTTGAAGCGGCTTGTCATAGGCTTCTCCACTGGGGCCTCGCTGCCCTTGAGCTGGATCTTCGCATTGGTATAGCGGAAGGTCGCAGTGATATTGAAACGCTCTACAGGGTCCACAGAGAAGTCGATCTGATAGTTGTCAGTGAACGACTTGCGTCCGTCAAGGGCGTAGAAGTCTATGGTATTAGGCTCCTGCTCATAGTCAACGACCATCTGCTGGGCAAACTGGGTCCTGAAGTAGTCGAAGCTGATATAAGTATTTGACGATGCCCCGAACGGCATATAGTAGGTGATGTTGCCGCCGAATGTCCATGCGTCTTCAAGTATATGGTCATTGTATGAGCCGGTGAAGAGCTTTCCGGTCGAGAACACTCCGATATTGTCAACCAATGGAGTCGAATACCTGAGTCCGCGACCTCCGTTAGCCCTGATCACGATTTCATCCACAGGCATATACTTGATCGTTGCACGTGGCGAAACCTTGAAGCCCTGTCCATAGAACCAGTCGCCGCGCAGTCCTGCTATCGCAGTGAACTTTTCGCCTGCATGGAAGGTATACTCTCCGAACACACCGGCATTTGCAAGGTCTGTGATGGCGTTCTTTGCTACGGTACCGGCCCAGACGGTCCTCGAGAAGTCCTCATCATAGCGGTCGAATGTTCCGTTCAGACCGAGGGTGAACCTGTGAGAGTCATTAATGACATTCTGATACAAGAGGTTGGTGAATGCAGAGTGCTGACCGGCAATATACTTTGTCGCTCCGAAGAAAGAATCCATATCCTGGTAGCTGTAGTCTGCGATGAGGGCTATGTTCTGCGAGTTGTCCTCATTGAGAGGGACACCGACTTTCAGGTATCCGTTGAGCGACCTGTTGAGGATGTCTGTCTCCCATGGATTCACAATGGACTTGATCTGGCCGCCCTTGCGGTTGTCCTGTATCGCACGCACGCCGAAACGCACCTGCACTCCGTTGTCTGCCTGATAGAGCCATCTGTTCGACAGGTTGAACTGAAGCATGTTCGGCTCGTCAAGGAAACCGTCTCTGTTCATGTCATGCGACTTGATGTTTCCTGACACATGGCCAAGGATCACCGTGCTCCATTTGTAGCCCATCTGGAGCGACGAAGCTATGTTGAAGTCCATCTTTGTGTCGCTCATGACAGCCGCATTGAGAAATAGAGGCTTCTCGTCTGTCGGTTTGCGATGCTCCATGTTGATCTGGCCGGTCATGCACTCGACACCGTTGATGACCGAAGAGGAGCCTTTAGCGATCTGGATGCTCTCCAGCCACTGACCGGGGACATATGACAGGCCGAACGGAGCCGAAAGGCCACGCATTACCGGACGTGTTTCGTCAAGCATCTGGGTATATACGCCAGAAAGGCCGAGGAGACGGATCTGGCGGGCGCCTGTGACAGCATCCGAATATCCCACAGTCACACTCGCCGAATTCTCGAAGCTTTCTGCAAGGTTGCAGCAGGCCATCTTGCAGAGTCCTGCAGCAGAGATCACCTCAGTGCGTACGTCTTTGAATCTTGAAATGTAGTTGCCTTCCCTGTTTGATGTGAAGACTGCAGCGTCAAGGCTGTCGGCACGCTCACCATAGATGGATGTTGTATCGATGACATGACCATGCTGGTCTGTGACTTGCGCTGACACAGTTGCTGCGAAGGCAATGAGTATTATTGATAGTATCGTTCTTTTCATTTTTCTGGTTTTCTGATTGATTACATATCCTCACGTCGGAACTTCGTTCCTTCTCAGGATGACAAGGTGATGACTTCGTTCCTTCTCAGGATGACAGTGTGAGGACTTCGTTCCTCGTCAGGATGGCAGGATGAGGATCACCACGTCATTGCGAGACCCGGCAGAGCCGTGGCAATCTTGAATCAGATGCGCCAGATGCTCAGAAGTGCCTGTGAATCAGGCACAATTACCCCGGAATCAGGGTCTTTGAACTTTATGTAATCTTTATTTGAACAAGCTGGAACAAGAATCTGCGCAAGACATTCTGTTGCATAAGCAACAAAATCAGAAGCGCAGTCATCGTAACGATAGTCATTAGGAGAAAACGCTCCGGTGAATGCAAGGACATGGAAATCATCCTGGCAACAATCATCAGAAGACACCTTGTTTCTGTCATCGTGTCCGCAGCAGTTCTTGTCATGATCATGACCACAGCAGTCTTTGACGTGACCATGTCCGCAGCAGCTGCCGTGGCTGCTGCATGAGTGCTCCGGATGAATATCCTCGCATGACACCCCAGCCGCTATGGAAGCGACAAAGGTCTCGCCGGTCTTGGTGCACGAATGAACATCAAATCCTATGATGCTCATTGAGTACCACACGACCAGCATGGCTGCAAGGTATTTCATCACGATGTTTCTCATATCATCATTATATTTGCGGCCTGCTCGGGCCGGTTGAGAAAATGTCACGACATTTTCTCAACTTGCAAAGTTATAAAATTATGCCTGAAATCCCAAATTGTAAGAATTTTGTAGTATATTTGAATTCGCAGCGTCTAAATAGGGGTGATGTGAATTTAGGATAGGGGTAACGTAGATATGTTTTCAGATTTCTGCACGCCCTCGGATCGAAGAAAATAATACACCACCATAGAATAAACGAATTAACATCATAAAATATGAAAGAATTTGTAAAAATGACCCTGGCCACCCTGACCGGCCTTCTACTTTTTGGATTCCTCTCAATGTTCATCATGATAGGAATGATCGGAGCCATGGCGGCTGCAGGCAGCTCAAAGCCTGTAATGCCTGCTGAAGCAGTGCTCAGCATCGATTTCAGCAAGATGACCCTTGCCGAGCAGAGCGAAGAGGCAGATCCTTTTGCCGCTCTTCAGGGAGGTGACATGATATCTCCTGTAGGCATCTACGAAGCAATCAAGGCTGTCAATGCTGCGGCAGAGGACCCTGCTATCAGATTCATCTATATGAGACCTGACGCCGCTTCCGGCGGATTCGCACGCATCGAAGAATTCAGGACAGCACTGAAGAATTTCCGCAACAGCGGCAAGGCTGTCGTATCATACATCGAGAATCCTACCAATGCAGGATACTACCTTGCATCAGCATCGGACAAGATCTATATGACATCATATGACGGCGGCATGAACATGTTCGGCGGCATATCGTCACAGCTCATCTTCCTCAAGGACGCCCTTGACAGACTCGGAGTCAACGTCCAGCTCATCCGTCACGGAAAATACAAATCTGCCGGTGAGATGTACATCAGGAACTCTTCAAGCAAGGAGAACATGGAGCAGAACGAGGCCATGATAGGATCGATCTGGGACAGCTGGGCCACACTCATAGCTCAGGACAGAGGCATCAGCGTTGAAACACTCAACAATATGCTGAACAACCTCGAGCTCAACTTCCCTGAAGACTTTCTCGCAAAGGGTCTCGTCGACGAGCTTCTCACCCGCGACGAGCTCCAGAAGAAACTCGCAGACCTCTATGTGACAGACGATTACAAGCATGTCAAGAGCATCTCTCTCGCTGACTACGCAACACTCAAGAACACAGTCAATTACAAGGCTGCAAACAAGGTGGCTGTCATCTATGCCGAGGGCAACATCGTTGACGGCGGAGCCAAGGATCAGGTGGCAGGAGACCGCTTCGCAAAAATCATCCAGGATGTCAGGAATGACAAGGACGTGAAGGCTGTCGTACTCCGCGTCAGCTCTCCTGGCGGAAGCGTTCTCGCTTCAGAGAAGATCAAGGCCGAGCTCGACCTCCTCAGGGAGAGCGTGCCGGTGATCGCATCATATGGAGAATATGCGGCATCAGGCGGATACTGGATCTCTGCAAACAGCGACTATATCTTCTCGAACGCCACCACTCTCACCGGATCGATCGGAGTGTTCAGCATGATTCCTGACATCGGAGGCACACTCAAGAACAAGCTTCATGTCAATGTTACTCCTGTAAACTCAAACGAGCATGCTGACATGTACGGAATGATCCGCCCGCTTGACAACAAGGAGGTTGCTTACATGCAGGCAAGCGTGGAGAAGATCTATGACAAGTTCACAAGCATCGTTGCAGCAGGCCGCGACATGACCGTAGAGACTGTCGACGCGATCGCTCAGGGACGCGTCTGGACTGGAGCCGAGGCCCTCGGAATCGGCCTTGTTGACCAGATCGGAACCATCGAGGATGCAATCAATTATGCAGCGACATCGATCGAAGGAGTCACAAGCGTGAACGACGTACAGGTTGTGGCATACCCTAAGCCTCAGACACCTCTCGAGTCCCTTCTCGAATCATTCGGAGGACAGGGCGAGTCAGTATTCTCAGGCACACCTCTCGAAGATGTGGAGAGTGCATTCGCCGGTTGGACTGAAGCACAGAGCGGAAAGATGTATGCACGCATTCCATATGAAATCATTGTGAAATAATGTACAGCTTTGAAATATGCGCCAATTCTGTTGCGAGCTGTATAGCCGCGCAGGAAGGCGGAGCAGACAGGGTGGAGCTTTGCGCCGGAATACCGGAGGGAGGCACCACCCCTTCTGTTGGTATGATAAGACAGGCAAGGGCAAGCATCAGCATTGCGCTCAACGTGATCATAAGACCTCGTGGAGGAGACTTTCTCTACTCGGAGAGCGAAATCCAGGAGATGCTCTATGACATCAAAGCAGCCAAGGAGCTTGGGGCCGACGGCCTGGTATTCGGATGCCTGCTACCCGACGGAACCGTCGACATGGCCAACATGAAAAGGCTCATGGATGCTGCAGGAGACACACCTGTGACATTCCACAGGGCCTTTGACCATACGTCTGACCCGATCAAGGCATTGGAGGACATCATAGAGCTCGGCTGCGCCCGCATCCTCACATCCGGATGCATGCCGACCGCCCTTGAAGGCGCTCCCCTGCTGGCGCAGCTTGTAGAGAAGTCTGCAGGCAGAATCATCATCATGCCAGGCTGCGGCGTAAAGGAAGGCAACATAGCTGAAACAGCAAGGCTCTCCGGCGCGAGAGAGTTTCATTTCTCTGCCAGAGAGCCCGTAGAAAGCGGCATGATCTTCCGCAACCCTCAGGTTGCCATGGGAAGCGAAGACGACCCATACGGCACCGTGCAGACCACAGCCCGCCGCGTCGCCGCCACTATAGCGCCCTTAAAAGAATTTATTCTACAGTGAGCAGATCCGTTAAATTCTGCAAACTGAAAAGCGTCCGGCAGAAAAATGACTGATTTTGTGTCGGACGGTCCCCAAAACGATGCATTATGCCCGGTTTTAGGGACCGTCCGACAAGTTTTTCGGCATTTTGGTGATGGACGCTCTGGAAGAAGGTGATGCCTCTCCTGCTCATTGTGAGATCCCCGGTCGGAGCCGGGGATGACGGGACAGGGACCGGGATGACGGATGGATGGAATCTTCTATAGCGCCCTTGAGGTCTTGACGAGGCTTTCTCCAAGGCCTATGCTGTAGCCCTGAGAGAAGAATACGACTCTGTTGAAGGTGTCGGCCAGCACGATAAGCGGCAGGCGGCCTCCCTTGTCGAGTTTCATCTCGGTTGCGATCATATTCCTCATCTTTCCTTCGATGTCGACGCCAAAGTGCACTGTTGACGGAAGCTTGAAGTCCTGGGCACGGAACTTTCTGTAGTCATCTTCTGTAGCGAACACCACGAGGATAGGTCTGCCCCATGCCTCAAGTTCGGCAGCAGCGGCCGAGATGTCCATGAGGGCGTGGTTGGTCGGCTCTGTGCCGTAATCAACCAACGCTATGGCAAAGTAGCCGCGGCCTGTGGTTTCGAGGACAGATTTCTTTCGCTGATGCTCAAGCGACTTTGTCGATGACTCGACTCGGCCTTCGGCCTCGCTCGAAATGACAGAAGAGGCGCTCGAAATGACAGCACTATATTTCATCTCCGAGTCGAAGCTTCCTATGACGCGGATCTGGTCCTTGATGTCACGCATCACCAGTTCGCGGACTGTCGTCTTTCCTTCCTCTACTGTGAAGAATTCCACATCTGCAAAGACGTTTCCGCCTGACATTCTTGAGCCGCTCACAAGCATATAGTATCCGCAGTCCATCGTCTGAGCGTCCTTGAAGAGCGAAGCCCATGTGCCGTCATAGTTCAACAGCTGGAAGTTACCGTCTACATATTTCGAGAGGGTAAAATGAGTCTTGTACTTTGGATCGTCCAAAAGCGGAATCTCGTTGTAAGTCAGTTTAAGCTTACCCTGTGGAGCCACAATCTGCTCCTGGGCATCGAAATCCACGTCGTAGATATCCCCTTTGTCCATGTATTTCACCACTCTGGTAACAGGATCCATCCACGCCCGCACATTAAAGCTACGGCACACTGCGACAAAGAAAATATCACGCGATCCCTTGTCGGCGAGTCTTGTCTCCCATACTCTCTTCGGGTCAAGCTGCACATAGCGCAAGCTGATGTCATCATGCATCTTGAGGTTGTCCTTACACCACTTTACAAAAAGGCCAGTATCATATCTCACGGTATCAGCCAGGGACTGAGGAATATTATTCTGGAAATATTCACGATACACCCTGAGAAGTTCCGTATCTACCCTAGGACATATTACATAGGGAGTAAGATTATCTCTGAAAGAACCAAAATAGAGATGATCATCAAGAACCGACTTTGGAGTGTCGCGAAGATCCTTCTGGGCCAAAGTCTCAAGAAGCAGACATGCAGAATGAAGCATTCCCTTCTGATCTGCCTCATACAGGAAATCAGTGATTTCATTATGGTTTCCTCTTGAAGCCACCAGAATATCAGCTATACGCTGATCCCGATTCTCAATGAATTTCGTCTCGAAATTCTTTGCATACTCCAGACCTGTCTGCGCAGTGTAAAATGTAGCCACATAAGCATTTCTCAGAGAATCTTCATATTCCATACGGCGTGTATTCTCCGCCCTCTGCTCATCTGTAACATCCGGAAGCTGAGCGTTCTCCACAGGAGGAACGATTTCCATCTCCATATGTGGAATAGCCGAGCCTTCCTCATATTCCAGAACTATGGACACAGCCTCGTCCTTGCCGTATGTAACCTTTGCAAATCCGAAGCGGCCATCCTTTGTTGCATAGACCATCATATCGCCAAGACCAGCTGTGAGAGCGGTCTTTCCCTGTGCATCGGTGAGCTTATACGCGACGCTGTTGAACTCGGAATAGTTATAGATCTTATAGTCTACCTTCGCCGCCTCGACAGGAGCGCCATCTTTGTCCACAACGGTCACATCAACAACCGCAGACTCCGGAGCATAGTGCTCTATGACATTGATTTCCGTATAGTTAGGAGTCTCACGTACAATCTCCTCCGGCCCGTTGTATCGTCCGAACACATTGGTATGCATCAGCATTCCCCTGCTGGCAGGAGCATTGAACCAGCCGAGATTGAGTACAGGCTCAGGCTCGCATGCACCGAGGAAGTACCACTTGCCGTCAACCCATGCCTCAACCCATGCGTGGTTGCTGTCTGTGTGGGCCCATCTCGGAGTATATACCTGGCGGGCAGGGATCCCGACCGAACGGAGAGCAGCTACGAGGAGAGTAGACTCCTCGCCGCAGCGGCCGTATGCTGTCTTGACAGTCGCAAGCGGAGAGCTTGTACGACGGTCTGAAGGCATATAGACGGCCTTTTCATGGCACCAGTGGTTGACCTCCAGCACTGCATCGTGCATAGACATACCTTTGATTCTTGGAGCCAATTCCTCATAGAACACATATCGTGCAGAATCAAGATTTTCGTTGTTGACGCGCACAGGGAGCACGAAATGCCTCATCTCACGCTCCGGCACATTCTTTCCCCAAGGCATCTCCTTGAGGGCCCTGCAGGTCATCCTATAATGGTCCAGATAATACTCCGGAGTATTATTGACGATGTCCCCAAGCGGCATATAGGCATAAAGGAATTCCAATGCCTCCTCTTCTTTCTGGCCAAGGTTCATAGAGGCCAGGTCTATGCCTGCGGCCTCCATGATCGCGCTGCGCGACTGGAAGTCTTCTGTCACGGTGATGCGATATTCTTTGTCAGCGATGAAATGAGATGTGCAGGCCGTGAGAGCCAGCATAAGAATCAAAGAGAATCTTGATTTCATAGTGTTATCCTGATTATTGATGTGGTCCTGTCGGACACTTTATAGTAGTCGTCCATTCTTACGCCAAGCAAGGCTGCGACGTGCTGTTTCTCTGCCATGTCTCCAATGCAGTCGATCAAGACGAGGGCTCCAGTCTTGTCCTGATGGCTGTATTTGAGGTCAGTGAACATGTCGCTGAGCTTCTTCTTTCCTCTCATTCCGAGAGGTATCATCCAGTCTCCGTTTCTCCATCTGCGGCAGACAAACGGGAACTTCAGTTTGTCAGCATCGAAGATGAGCGTGCCGGCAGGCTGCTGCAGGGGCATTTCTGCCGACCATGGCAGGACTTCGACAACAAAACGCCTCCCGTTGCAGTGGTATGCTCCGGCTCCGCGCACCGGGACGAAGGGATCCCCGATCAGGTCGGGATTGACGGCAACGTCATGGGCAGGATGTCCGGGGACGTCATGGCCGGCTTGACCGGCCATCTTTGGAACGACCACGAGACTCTGCCGTTCAGTACGGAGAACATAGCCGGAAGACTCGAAGCGTTTGCCGGAGAGAGTTCTGTCTGACACGAGCAGGTTCTCAAGAGACTCGAGTACGGAGGAGTTGAAACCGTATGGCTCGAGTATATAATATAAAAGGTAGCGCCATTGGGGGATTTCCAGGAGGCGGGGGATGGAGAGGGAGATTTCTCCACTCGCTTCGCTCGGTCGGAATGACAATGGGGAAAGTACATTATCAACATGTTCTTTGCACCATTCTTCTACGATTGAAGAGGCGTCGGAGAGGTATGTCATTTCGCGGTTGAGGGTGCGGACATACGAAGGGTTCATGCGCTCGAAGAGCGGGAATACTTCGTGACGGATGCTGTTGCGGCGATACTCCACGGAAGAGTTGGTGCTGTCTTCGCGGTACGGGACTTTCCAGGCGAAGACGTGGCCTTCGATCTGCTTGCGGGTGAAGGTCAGCATCGGACGCAAGAGGACTCCGCTTCCACATGGAAGAGAAGAGACAGCCTTCATTCCGGTAAGGCCCTTGAGGCCTGCTCCGCGGACCATGTTGAGAACCAAAGTCTCGGCATTGTCGTCAGCATGGTGAGCAACGACAACTGCTTCATAACCATGTTCCTGACACAATTCTCCGAACCACCTGTATCTCAGTTCCCTGGCCGCCATTTCTATGCTCACGCCGTTCTCTGCAGTATATCCGACAGTGTCAAAATCAACACGATGCATACGCACGCCGTTCTCCTCGGCCCACTTCGTCACAAGGGCCTCGTCGCCGTCGCTCTCCTCACCGCGAAGATGGAAATTACAATGTGCAATAGCGAAACTTTCCGTGCCAAAGCACCGAAGCCACAAATCAGCCAGACACATGGAGTCAATGCCACCACTGACTGCCAGAAGACATCGATTGTCAAAGGTGGAAGTCAGGGGTGCAGAAAGCGTGCTACCCCCCTGGCCGCAGGGGGAGGGGCCCACGAAGTGGGAGGGGTTCTTTCTGCACCCTTGACTTCCACCCTGGTCCATAGAAACAGAGGCTGACCGTGAATCTGCGATCAGCCCCCTCAATTCTTCAACTTTATGCCTGAAGCGTTCAAGCATTATTTCTTGCTTGCGATTGTATATGTAAATCCGAATGCAACTGACTCCTTGAACTGGATCCTCTGATGGGTCTTGCCATCCTTCTCGCTGAAAATCATGACCTTGTCATCATAGATGAGGTTGGTCGTAACAGTGAATGAGAAGTATTTTGCAAGCTTCCAGTCAACACGGTTGTCCCAGTTGACACGCATGTTCTGCGGCTTGTCGAGATAGTTCGAGAAGAGCACTACCTGTGTGCTGTATGAGAAGTTGTCGTTGACATTGACCTTGGCGTCGACCTTGAGCTGGGCACCGAACTCGAAACGTGCGCTTCTGAGCTGTGAACCGTCTGTAGGGACTCCCTCGGTAACACCTTCCCACTCCTTTCTCAGCGGCATGCTGTAGCCCTGGCGGAATCTCACGTCTTCAACAATGACGAAACCTCCGGTAAGAGGGGCGAAGTTGACGGACAGCCACTTTGCAGGCGTCCAGTCAATACCGAGCGCGAGATTGGTATAAGCCGGCGAAAGGATTCCGGAAAGAGGCTTGCGGGCATCCATCCACGCCTGTACCTTGTCCTTCATAGGAAGGTTCTCAAGGCCTTCCACGACAGGAGTCTTATACTCATAACCTGGTGCAAACTGCGACTTGAAGTCATAGTTGGCAGAGAAGTAGAAATTCTTCATGGCCTCTGTCTTGTAGCCCCACTTGCTTTCAAGATATATACGGTCTGTATTCTTCTGGATGATAGGCTTTGATGAAGCGTAGAGGAAACCATAGTCCAGCTGGAGACGGTTGTTCCAGAACATTTCGTCCTTCTTGTAGTTCGCGTTTGCGTCGATGAAGGCCGCAAGAGACACGGTGTTGTCACCACCGGCCGCCCAGTTTGTGAGGCTGGTCTGACCGAGGCTTACGTTGGTCTTCAACGAACTTTTCCAGTAGTTAGGCTTCTCCACCTTGACCTCTGCGTTCTGAGCAGCGTCAATCGCCTTTGCCGCTTCCGCTGCAGCCTGCTGTGCGTCCTGTGCATATGATGTGAATGCTACAAGGGCAGCAGCCAATGTGATTATTAATTTTTTCATAGTTAATAAGAAATTGCAAATAGAACTCTCTGGCTTGAAGGCTTGCCTGTGTAGATGCACTTGCCTTCCTCTACGCATACTGCGCTGTCTACAGGGATGCAGCGGATGGTAGCCTTTGTCTCCTCCTTGATCTTCTCCTCGGTCTCCGGAGTTCCGTCCCAGTGGCAGAGAAGGAATCCGCCCTTGGTGATTTCTTCCTTGAACTCTTCCCATGTGTCAACCTTGCGGATGCTGTCGTCACGGAACTTGAGAGCCTTTGCGTAGATATTGTCCTGGATCTCGTCAAGAAGCGCTGCAATCACGTCAGCCACACCTTCCTGAGGGTGCGAAGCCTTCTCGCAAGTGTCACGGCGGGCAAGCTCTACAGTGCCGTTTTCAAGGTCACGTCCACCCATTGCGAGGCGTACAGGCACACCCTTGAGCTCCCACTCTGCGAACTTGAATCCCGGACGGAGAGTGTCACGACTGTCGATCTTGACAGTGATGCCCTTAGCCTCAAGCTCCTTCTTGAATGCCGCCATCTTGTCGAGGATGGCATTGTTCACTGCCTCATCCTTTCCTGTGATAGGAACCATCACTACCTGGATAGGAGCGAGCTTCGGAGGAAGCACGAGACCGTTGTCGTCTCCGTGAGCCATGATGAGGGCACCCATAAGACGGGTCGAAACGCCCCATGATGTAGCCCACACATACTCCTGCTGGCCTTCCTTGTTGGTAAACATCACGTCGAACGCCTTGGCGAAGTTCTGTCCGAGGAAGTGCGAAGTACCTGCCTGCAGAGCCTTTCCGTCCTGCATGAGGGCCTCGATGGTCATGGTGTCAAGAGCACCCGCGAAACGCTCGTTCGGGCTCTTGTGGCCTACCACTACAGGCACGCCCATGTAGTTGCGGGCGAAGTCTGCGTATACATTCACCATTCTCATTGTCTCTTCCTCAGCCTCCTGACGCGTAGCGTGGGCTGTGTGTCCCTCCTGCCAGAGGAACTCCGCGGTGCGGAGGAAAAGGCGGGTACGCATTTCCCAACGCACTACATTCGCCCACTGGTTGCATAGGATCGGAAGGTCTCTCCACGATGTAACCCAGTTCTTGTATGTATTCCAGATGATGGTCTCTGATGTCGGTCTGACGATGAGTTCCTCCTCGAGCTTCGCCGACGGATCGACAACGACGCCGTTACCGTTCGGATCGGCCATGAGCCTGTGGTGTGTCACCACTGCGCACTCCTTTGCGAATCCCTCCACGTGCTCCGCCTCGCGGCTAAGGAACGACTTAGGGATGAAGAGAGGGAAATATGCGTTCTGAACGCCTGTCTCCTTGAACATCTTGTCAAGCACGTCCTGCATCTTCTCCCAGATTGCATATCCGTAAGGCTTGATCACCATACATCCCCTTACGGCAGAGCGTTCTGCCAGGTCTGCCTTTACTACAAGGTTGTCATACCACTGAGAGTAGTTGTCTGACCTCTTGGTTACTTCTTTTGCCATTGTATTTTGCTTTTTATTGTTTTTATACGTATAATTGTATTTGAATGCGCTTCCCTGAAACACCGCAAAACACGGTACGGTTATTGCATAATCAAACAGGATGCGAAGATACGAAATTATTATCAATAAATATAGGAGAAAGACTATGAAAAAGAGTTCATTGCTGCTGATTGCAGTCTCATTGATCCTCGCGGGATGCGGAACCGTAGCGAAAATGGCGGATTCCACCAGCAGCGCAAGGTTCGAGGACGGCATCTACAGCAGTACACCCAGCTTCATGTCAAGAACAGAGAAGCAGGCCGCTCAGAACGAGACAGATGCACTTGTAGAGAGGACCAAGGCCTCGAAGATATATCTTTTCGGAGAGAAGAAGGATACCGTGATGATTCCCGAGAACATGTCTGCACGCATACAGTATGACAAGGAACTCGGCAGCACAGTGGTCACTGTAGGAGAAAACCCTTATGACTGGCAGAACTACATCGACCCGTGGGGATACTATAGTCCATACACCCCATACAGCATAGGCAGTTCATGGTACTGGAGCAGGCACTATAATCCTTGGTACTGGGATGCCTGGTCATATAATCCATGGTACTACAGATACGGAGGATGGTATGGCGGATGGTACGACCCATGGTATTATGGATACGGAGGATGGTACGACCCATGGTATTATGGCGGATGGTACGGATACATGCACCCATACTACTGCGGATGGTACGGCGGATGGGATCCATACTGGCATCACCATCACCACCATGGCCCGATCTATGTCGGTGGCGATAAGGACGACCGCTGGCACGGTTCAAGGCGCAGCACCGGCTCTGACAGAGTCTTCACCAGCAGGGTTTCCACCCGCGGCGGCATTGGCAGCAGCAGTTCTGCAGGCAGGACAGCCGGTTCAAGCACGGTATCACGCCAGTCTGTGTCAGGAAAGTCCGTAGCGACACGAGTGAGCGGAACTTCAGCAAACAGGACCAGCGCCAGCAGGGTGTCTGCACCTAAAAGGGTGTCTGGAACAGCTTCCGCCAAGACAGGAGCACAGGCAGCAGTATCAGCCGGCACAGCAGCTGCTCCATCAAGGGGTACGGCTGTCAGCAGAGGTAACGCAACAGCAGCCAACCGAGGCTCGGTGTCTGCCGGACAGAATTTCAGAAGACCGACAGCAACAGTGACGGCTCCGTCAGTAAACCGCGGCACAGGCACACCGACGAACGCATCTGGATCAAGTTACAGACCAGCTACATCGAGCAGCAGAAGCTATGGAGCATCAGGTTCAAGCTACAGAAGCTCAAGCCCGTCATCAAGCAGCAGGTCTTCAAGCTACAGTTCCGGAAGTTCCAGCAGGAGCAGCTATAGCAGCGGAAGTTCGTCAAGCAGCAGGAGCAGCTATGGCGGTGGCGGCGGATACAGCGGAGGCGGAAGCAGCCGTAGCGGCGGCTCGTCAGGCGGAAGGAGATAAGACAACTTAACACTTTGAATATGAGGAAGACAATACTTGCAATAGCATTCACATTTGCTGCGCTTGCGGCAAATGCTCAGACAATATACGACGCCCTGCTCTTCAGCGAAAGAGACTATCAGGGATCGGCCAGAACCATGGCCATGGGAGATGCTTTCACAGCCCTCGGAGGGGACCTCGGTTCGATCAACCTGAACCCGGCAGGCAGCGCCGTGGCAAAATACGCCCAGTTCACGATCACTCCGGCGCTGACAATCAGCTCCAACACCACTCAGGGCGTGTCACCATACTCTGACGGATCTCTGCCATACTTTGAGAAGAAATACAGGAACACCGCCACTAACTTCGGAGTTCCAAACATCGGCCTGACATTCAACTGGAACACCAACAGGAAATCAGGCTTGAAGAATGTGACATTCGGATTTGTGGTAAACCAGGTCAACGACTGGCACGAGGACGTGTATGCGGCAGGAAGAAACTCGACGACATCATATATGGGAGCCATGGCCACAGAGGCGACAGACCTCGGCCTGAACGGAACATACCTCAACATGAATGACGCATACGACTACGACCCATGGAAATATGTAGTAGGATACCAAAGCGGAATGATCTCGACCTTCGGAGGATATGACGACCAGTTCGTAGGAGCGAGCGAGCTTATCTTCGACAATGGCGAGCAGACAGAAATCGCCCTTGGAGGCCCTCTGGACCAGACATATGGCAGAAGAGTAAGAGGCAAGAAGAGCGACTATGTATTCAACCTCGGATTCAACATCTCGGACTTCATCTACTTCGGAGCGAACCTCGGCATCACCGCAATGGGCTACTCATATGACGAATATTTCAAGGAAGTTGCAGTCGATCCTTCTGACTTCGTCATCGACCTCGACAACGGCGAGAGACTGTACTTCGACAGCATGAAATACAAATATTCATACGAGATGGAGTCATCAGGAGTCTACGGAAAGTTCGGAGTCATCATCACTCCGGGGCTCGGCCTCCGCTTCGGAGCGGCCATCCAGACTCCTACAGCGACGAAGATCAGCGAGGAGTGGAGGATGTCTGGAGAAACCACATACACTGACAAGGACTACAACGGATATGCTCAAAGCCCTGAAGGAGAAGACATGTATGCCTTCTCAGAGCCATGGAGATTCAATCTCGGAGCGGCCTACACACTCGGAAAGCTCGCCGTGTTCAGTGTCGACTATGAAATGTGCGACTTCAGCGCAATGAAGTTCAAGAGGAACGGTTTCGACGACGGCAGAGACTATTTCGACGACCTCAACACCGACATAGCCAAGACTTTCGGCAAGTCACATATGCTCAGAGCCGGAGTTGAAGTGAAGCCTTTTGACAGACTCGCAGTCAGGGCAGGATACGGACTCACCACTTCTCCGGAGATGTTCGACACATTCGGAAACAGCATCAAGGCTCCGATGTCACAGAACGCATCATTCGGTCTCGGTTTCATTTCAAGGAAGTCGTTCTTTGCAGACCTTGCATGCAGATATGCATTCGCCACTGACGAATACTTCATGCCATACAGCGACTACATGTTCGACGCAGAGGGCAACGTGACAGAGTTCGCACCTGAGATCCTCAACAGAAAGGATGCATGGAAGGTCCTCCTTACTTTAGGCTGGAGGTTTTAAGATACAGAATACTGTCCGGTCCTTCGTTGAATAGAAGGTCCATGATGGACAGATCGGGCTGGAAGCCGTATTTCCCGGAGAACACCTGGAAATACGGCTTTTCCAGTGAAAGGTCCTGAAGGATCGTGTTCGGGCGCTTCGGATGGATCACCTCGCGAAGATCTTCGTACGGGGTGTCCTTCATATAATCTTCGGTCAGGCGGATGTCCACCTTGATGCCGGTCTTTTCCAGGAAGAAGTTCAGCAGTGCCATGTTCAGGTCAAACAGACGTTCATGGCCCGCTTCAAGGATGGCGAACAGTTCGTCCTGATAATACTCGAAATAAGCCGAAGTTCCATATGCAGAAACTATCGCGCGCTCGTGCTGAAGCACCCATGGGGTCTTGTAGTCCACCTTTATTTCACTGATCGGGATCTTATGTGTGCCTCCCTCGTGAACTATGGGAAACGAGAGCGTCTGCACACCATCTGCCGCATAGAACCTGCAGCGATTGCGGTATGACTGCTTCTGAAAGTTCTCGCATGCCTCTATATAAACGACAGACGGCGACAGCTCCAAAGAGCCGCCGTCGCCTCGTCTGCTTATGAGTCCCGTCATATCCTGCGCCATTGCGGCGAAATAGGACACGGGAGGGAAATATGCTGTTGAGAGCAGTTTTGCCACTTTAGTCTACATTTCCCTTTGTATCAGAGTTGAGACCTCTGATGATACCTCTCTTAGAGTTGCGGATGAAGGTCACGATCGTATCCCTCTCCTCTGACTCAGGGAATCCGGACTCGATCTTTGCGATGGCATCAGAGAAGTTGGTGCCGGCGCTGTAGATGATGTCATACATATCCTTGATGTTGCGGATCTGGTCAGACGTGAAGCCTCTTCTGCGGAGTCCTACGATGTTGACGCCTGCATATGTGAGAGGGTCACGTCCGCAAAGGACGTAAGGTGGAACATCCTTGTTGATCTTGCAGCCTCCTCCGATGAAAGCATGCTTACCGATCCTTGAGAACTGGTGAGCCACCGTGCTGCCTCCGATTGTAGCCCAATCGTCAACATCTGTCTCACCTGCGATGCCCACGTAGCTCACGAGGATACAGTTGTTACCCACTGTGCAGTCGTGTGCAACATGTGTATATGACATGAGGAGAACGTTGTTTCCGATCCTGGTCACTCCCCTTCCGCTGGCCTTGGTGCCGCGGTTGATGGTTGCGCACTCGCGGATGTTCACATTGTCTCCGATCTCCACATATGTGATCTCGCCGTCGAACTTGAGGTCCTGAGGGACCGCTCCGATTACCGCTCCGGGGAATACGCAGCAGTTCTTGCCCATCTTGACATAGTTGAAGATCGTCGCGTGAGGAAGAATCCTTGTTCCGTCGCCGATTTCTACATGTTCTTCAATGTATGCGTATGGTCCGACTTCCACATTCTCGCCAAGCTTGGCGTTGGGATGTACTGTTGCGAGTGGATGAATGTTTGCCATGTTGGTTTGTTTTATGTTGTTCAGATCCCTCGACTACGCTCGGGATGACATGACGGCACGTACCTGTTTTGCCGCTGTCGTGTTTATTCCGTGTCCTGCCTTCTCTGCTGTGATCTTTGCCTTGAGGAAGCCTCCGCAAAGCCTGAGGTCACCGATAAGGTCAAGAAGCTTGTGTCTTGCGCACTCGTTGGTGAAACGAAGCTGGAGATTGCTCAGGTATCCGTCTTCACGCACTTCAAGCGAAGGGACATTGAACAGACGGCTCATGTTGTTCACCTGCTCCTTTGTGACCGGATGCTCGACGATCACGATCGCATTGTCCACGTCACCGCCCTTTACAAGACCGTTATTGAAGAGGAACTCTATCTCGTGGAAGAACACGAATGTCCTGCAGACACCGATCTCCTCCGGATATACTACCGAAGAGTCCCACTGAGCATGCTGCACTCCAAGGACTTTTGAGTTGAAGTCTATCTTGATGTCATACGAGAAGTCGTCCGCAGGCTCGAGACGAACTACAGAGCCTTTCTCATTGACCACCTCGACTGTCTCTTTCAGTTCGATGTATTTTCTCGGAGCATCCTGCTCCTGGAATCCATCCTTCCAGATCGCCTCTATATATGGCTTCGCGCTTCCGTCAAGAATCGGAACCTCGACATTGTCTATTTCGATGAGAGCATTATCAACGCCCATGCCTGTAAGTGCCGAAAGAATATGCTCGATCGTCGAAACCGATGCATCTCCCTTTGATATTGTAGTGCTCCTGGCCGTGTTGCTTACATTCTCTGCAAGTGCCTCAACCAAAGCGTCTTCACCTATATCTGTTCTCTTGAATACGATTCCTGTGTCAGCAGGTGCCGGCGAAACTGTCATACGGGCAACCCTGCCGGTATGAAGTCCTTTTCCTTCAAACAAATAGCTTTTTCTTAACGTCTGCTGCAGCTGCATTTCTTCTTATTTATATTTTTTGAGCCTGCAAAGATAGTGATTATTTTCTATATTCCTATTTTCCAGCCCTTTTGAAAAGTGCATAACTGCGCATGAAGTCCTTCAGAGGGAAGGCCGGAGAGCCCATGAGCACCTCTCCTTCCTTCTTCACCTTGCCAAGCACTCCGGCCTGCGCGCCGATTGTAGTGTTGTCTGCAACGGTGATATGCCCGGCAATGCCGACCTGGCCCGCAATGATGCAGTGCTCACCGATCTTGGTCGAACCGGCAACGCCGGTCTGAGCCGCCATCACCGTGTTCTTACCCACTTCGACATTATGAGCTATCTGACAAAGGTTGTCTATCTTGACACCCTGACGAACGATGGTAGAGCCCATCTGGGACTTGTCCACGCAGGTATTTGCTCCGATCTCGACATCGTCCTCGATGATGACATTGCCTGTGTGCTGAATCTTCTTCCATGTGCCGTCCTCAAGCGGAGCGAAGCCGAAGCCGTCAGCTCCGATGACAGCATTTGCGTGGAGGATGACATTATTTCCTATCACGCATCCAGGATATATCCTGACTCCCGGATATATTATGCAGTGAGAGCCGATCTTGACATCGTCACCTATGTACACATGCTCATATATCTTAGTGTAATCCCCTATCTGTGAATGCTTTCCGACATAGGCAAAATCTCCCACATACACTTTCTTTCCTACCTTCGCGCTCCAGCGCACCTTGCAGTGGCATCCGCGATATCTCTTGTATGAACGTTTCTTTGCAGTGACATAGTCAAGAAGCGCGGCAACTGCCGCATAGGCATCGTCCACCCTCACCATAGTAGCCTGCACAGGCTCCTTCGGTACGAAGGATCTGTTAACGATGATGACATCAGCCTTACTGGTGTATACATACTGCTCGTATTTGGGATTTGCAAAGAAAGATATGGTGCCGGGTCTTCCGCTCTCGATACGTGCTAAGGATGTCACTGTGACTTCCGGATTTCCCTCTACTGTACCGCCAAGTATTTCCGCGATCTCTTTTGCCTTGAATTCCATTATATTGAAGGGGTTAGGTTTCAGTTCTTATATTTGGTAGTTTCTGATTTTTTCTCTACATTTGCAGCGTGAGAATGATCAGGGGGCAGGCAGCCCCCTTATTTTATGCACTGTCACATACAAATATATGAAAATATCAGATATAATAGATGCAATCGAGGGCGAAATCGTTGCACGAGGATTGTTTTTAATTGAAGTCACAGTCAGCAAGGACAACGATGTGGAGATCACCATCGAGTCTGAGGAAGGCATTGTCGAGCTGGAGGACTGCGTCGCGCTGAGCCGCCATTTCGAGAGCATGTTCGACCGCGAGCAGGAGGATTATTCGCTTACCGTGACATCGGCAGGACTCGACCAGCCGTTCAAGGTGCTCAAGCAGTATCTCAAGTCGGTGGGCAAGAAGGTCGAGGTGCAGCTCAAGGGAGGCAAGAAGATGGTTGCGCTTCTCGAAGCGGCAGACCAGGAGAGCATCACGCTGAAGTACTCTCAGAAAGAGGCAGTGGAAGGAAAGAAGAAGAAGGAGATCGTGGAGCATGTGGACCGCTTCACCATGGACCAGGTGAACAGTGTCCGCCCATTCATTGAATTTAACTAATAAAACATATAATGGAAAAGATTGAACTTAAAGACGCTTTTGCTGAGTTCAAGAGCCAGAAGAACATCGACAGACCTACAATGATGGGTGTGCTCGAGGATGTGTTCAGGACTCAGATCATCAAGACTTACGGATCGGCAGACAACTTTGACATCATCATCAACATCGACAAGGGAGACTGTGAGATCTACTGGAACAGAGAGGTTGTCGAGGTTGTAGAAGACCCTAACACCCAGATCGCGATCAACGACGAAGCTCTTGACGACGACTATGAGATCGGTGAGACTTTCGCCAAGAAGATCGAGCTCAAGGATTTCGGCCGCAGAGGTATCCTCAACATCCGCCAGAACCTTCAGGGAAGGATCATGGACATAGAGAAGGCAAACCTCTATAATAAATATGTAAGCAAGATCGGCGAAATATTCACAGGAGAGGTTTACCAGACATGGGCAAAGGAGGTTCTCATCCTCGACGAGGACGGAAACGAGCTCAGACTGCCTAAGTCAGAGCAGATTCCTGGAGAGCACTTCAAGAAGAACGATACAGTGAGGGCAATCATCAAGAGTGTCGAGATGAGGAACACGACTCCTTACATCGTACTCTCAAGAACTTCTCCAGAGTTCCTTGAGAAGCTCTTCGAGCAGGAGGTTCCGGAGATCTACGACGGCCTCATCACCATCAAGAAGGTGGTACGCATCCCTGGCGAGCGCGCAAAGGTTGCTGTCGAGTCATATGACGAGAGGATCGATCCTATCGGAGCATGTATCGGTGTGAAGGGATCACGCATCATAGGCATCGTAAGAGAGCTCCGCAACGAGAATATCGATGTCCTCCAGTGGACAAGCAACACCCACATCCTCATACAGAGAGCACTCAACCCTGCAAAGATTTCATCTATCGTTGTTGGTGGCGAGGACGAGAAGATCAAGGTATACATGCTTCCTGACGAGGTCAAGAAGGGTATCGGAAAGGGCGGATGCAACATCAAGCTTGCAGGCATGCTCGTAGGAAAGGAAATCGAAGTATGGAGAGAGCTTCCACAGGAGGAGGAAGACGATGCTGAAGAGGATGTACTCCTCAGCGAATTCGATGATGTGATCGAGGGATGGATCATCGAAAAGCTCCAGAGCATCGGATGCGACACTGCTAAGAGCGTACTCGCCTGCACTCCTGCCGACATAGCAAAGAGAGCAGATCTCGAGGACGAGACAGTTGCTGAGATTTTTGATATCCTCCGTTCAGAATTTGAAGAATAATTACATATGGCAGAAATAAGATTAAGTAAACTCACAAAGCAATTCAGCATCGGACTTGCCAGGCTCGTGGATTTTCTCAATGAGCAGGGAGCCAATGTGGAGATGAATCCGAACGCAAAGGTTTCGGACGAATATCTTCCGGCTATAGAGGCTAAGTTCGGTGAAGACCAGAAACTTAAGGCTGACGCGGAAAAAGTGACTATCAAGCTTAAGGAAATCATCGAGATGGGTCCTAAGAAGAAGGCAAGTCACGAAGAGGAGGAGGATGTTCCGGAGAAGGAGGTTGTCATCAAGAGCACAACCCTCACCGAGCCTGCCCCTGAAGTCAAGCCTGAGCCTGTCGCTGAGCAGCCTACGGCTTCCGTTCCCGAAGAGGAGCCGAAGCAAGAGGAGAATGGCGGCATAAAGATCGTGGACAAGATTGATCTCTCACAGTTCGACAAGAAGAAGTCAGAACCAAAAGAGGAGACGAAGCCTGTCGAGGAAGAGCCTGCAGTTGAGCAGCCGAAGGAAGAAGCTCCTGTCGCAGAGCCGGAGCCTGTTGTCAAAGCACAGCCGGAGCCTGCTGTCAAGGAGGAGCCGAAGCCGGAGCCCCGCGAGGTGAAGGTGGAAGTCGAGAGACTTGCCGGGCCTAAGGTTGTAGACAAGATCGACCTCTCTCAGTTCGACAAGAAAAAGAAAAAGAAGAAGAGAGAAAGAATAGACAAGGGCGGCAGCCAGAAGGTTGACGTGACCAAGGTGGAGGCAGATCCGAAGCCTAAGAAGGACAAGGGCGGAAAGCCTGCTCAGCAGCAGCCGCAGGGTCAGGGCAAGAAGGACAAGAAGAGCCGCCGCGACCGCGGAGGCGACAAGTTCAAGCCTATGACCGAGGCCGAGCAGGAAGAGATGCAGAAGGAGATCCAGAAGCAGATCAAGGAGACCTATGCAAGAATGAACGAGGGCAAGAAGCAGAACTTCGGAGCGAAGCACAGAAAGGAGAAGAGAGAGGCAGCATCACAGAGGATGCAGGAGGAGATGGAGATGCAGCAGCTCGAGCAGAAGGTGCTCAAGGTGACCGAGTTCGTTACTGTAAACGACCTTGCCACGCTGATGAACAACACCCCTGTGACCAAGGTCATCGGAGCATGCATGAGCCTCGGAATGATGGTATCCATCAACCAGCGTCTTGACGCAGAGACCCTCGTGCTTGTGGCAGAGGAGTTCGGATATGAGGTAGAATTTGTTACGGCAAACCTTACTGACGCGATTGCTCAGGGAGAGACAGAGGATTCGGATGAGGATCTCCTACCACGTCCACCGGTGATTACCGTGATGGGTCACGTTGACCACGGTAAGACCTCCCTCCTCGACCATATCCGCAGCGCGAACGTGATTGCAGGTGAGGCCGGCGGTATCACCCAGCACATAGGAGCATACAACGTGGAGCTTGCTGACGGCCAGCACATCACATTCCTTGATACACCTGGTCACGAGGCCTTTACGGCGATGCGTGCACGTGGAGCAAAGATGACAGACGTTGCCATCATCATCATCGCAGCCGACGACTGCATCATGCCTCAGACAGTGGAGGCGATCAACCATGCACAGGCGGCAGGCGTACCTATGGTATTTGCGATCAACAAGATAGACAAGCCGGGTGCAAACCCAGAAAAGATCCGCGAGCAGCTTTCGAACATGAACATCCTCGTAGAGGACTGGGGCGGAAAGTACCAGTGCCAGGAGATCTCTGCAAAGAAGGGAATCAATGTCGACCAGCTTCTCGAGAAGGTTCTTCTCGAAGCCGAAATGCTCGAACTCAAGGCCAACCCTAACAAGAGGGCTGCCGGTGCCGTGATCGAGTCATCTCTCGACAAGGGACGCGGATATCTCGCGACAATCCTCGTACAGAACGGAACACTCCGAGTAGGAGATGTGATGCTGTCAGGATGCTACACAGGTAGGGTGAAGGCCATGTTCAACGAGCGTGGACAGAAGGTAGAGGAGGCTGGTCCTTCAACACCGGTTTCCGTACTCGGTCTTAACGGAGCGCCTACAGCAGGTGAGACATTCGTGGTTATGGCTGACGAGAAGGAGGCGAAGGACATCGCCAACAAGCGTGAGCAGCTCATCCGCATCCAGGGCATCAAGACCCAGAAGCATATGACTCTCGAGGAGATCGGACGCCGTATTGCGATCGGAAACTTCAAGGAGCTCAACGTCATTGTCAAGGGAGACGTGGACGGATCGGTGGAGGCTCTCTCAGACTCTATCATCAAGCTCTCTACAGAGGAGGTTCGCGTGAATGTGATCCACAAGGCTGTCGGAGCGATTTCCGAGTCAGACATCCTGCTCGCAGCAGCTTCGGATGCGATCATCATCGGTTTCCAGGTACGTCCTATGCCTTCTGCAAGAAAGCTTGCTGAGAAGGAGGAGATCGAGATCCGTCTTTACTCAGTCATCTACGACTGTATCAACGAGCTCAAGAGCGGTATCGAGGGTATGCTCGAGCCTGAGCAGAAGGAGGTTGTCACTGCAACCGCAGAGGTTCAGGAGACCTTCAAGATCTCAAAGGTGGGAACCATCGCGGGATGTATCGTACGCGAAGGAAAGCTCCAGAGGACTGCGAAGGTGCGCGTGATCCGCGACGGTATCGTGATCTACACCGGAGAACTCGGATCTCTCAAGAGGTTCAAGGACGATGTCAAGGAGGTTCACATGGGTATGGACTGCGGTCTTAATATCCAGGGCTACAATGACATCAAGGTCGGAGACGTTGTCGAGGCCTACACAATCGAAGAGATAAAGAGAACACTCTAGCAATACACAACATAGCCGAAGGGCTTCAAATTATTCCAGATTCTCCCCACTTCGCTGTTCACTGGGAACCTCCACCGGAGGTTCCCTTTATCGTTCACGACCTCCCTTTTCGGGAGCCAATGTCTGGAAATTTGAAGCCCTTCGGCTTATTATATATGTACAGGATTACTCCACTTCGACTTCGAAGTATTCGTCTGGCACGTCTACTACGTGTGGCTGATAGAAGTTGCCGTCGATATCTTTATATACGACATATACCTTATCAACATCGTCTTTTGCGTTTGCGTATGGCTGGCGGAACTCCACAGGGCCTTCTGCAGCCTTATAAACCACGATTTCGCTGTTGCCTGTATATGTAGAGCACATCTCACAGTCCTCGTGAACGTGGGCTCCTTCACCATAGATCACGGCATTGCCGAACAAAGCGCATCCGTGAGAGAAGCGGAACCATTTCCATGCATCCATCGAACCGGTCGACTCCCAAAGCTCAGAATCAACAAGCAGATCCTTGTCGCTCTTCTTGTCAGTCATTTCGACGATCTTGATGATCTCATCAGCAACTGTCATGTTCTGTATGTTTCCACCGTCGTCAAGATAAGACTGAGCACCGCAAAGCACGTATGCAGTCAGATGGTCAGGGCAGTCGAATGTAAATGTATACTTGCCCATCATCATTCCTGTCGCAGGCTCAAATCCCTCAGGAATCCAATTGAGGACAGGAGCGGCTTCACTCCACTTTGAGTCTGTGTCATATACAATGTCTCCAAGTGCGATAGACCTTGTCGTAAAGTATATATGGAACGCCTTTGAAAGCACGCCGTCCGCATCCTTAGCCATGGCTACGAATACACAATCTTCCTTCAATCCAAGATCCGTCATGGTAGCGATACCGTCTACTATAGGATACTTCTCCTTCATTGTAACGAATCTTGTAGCAGTCTGGTTCAAATACATATATACCTGAGCGGTCTCAGGACTTCCACCAAGGTAGTTCGAACTCTTCCATGTATTGTCTGAAATCTTTCCTACCCAGTATACGAAATCGACCGCCCCTTCTGAAGTAACCTTCACTGCAACATTGCCAGGATCATTGACAACAACCTCAAGTGCGACTGTGAGATCATTATAGACAATCTCCTTTGTCTTATATTCCTTGGTCATGACCTGGCCATACTTTCCTTCTGCATCTGATGCAACCGCGAAGAGGACATAGTCAGTCTCAGGCTTCATCTTGGATATAGACTCAGACGCCTTGACCTGGGCTGTCTCGGCCTTGACAGACTTGCCATTTTCAAAAAGATAACCGGCCTTAGCCTCGTCATCAGCATATTTCTTGGCTTCCGCAGCTGTAAGGAAGTTATAGTACATGGTCTCTGCACCTGCAGCCGATAATGTCGCGATGACATCAAGAGTCTGGACATTTTCCTCGGCAACAGTAACAGTTACATTTCCTCCTGAAGTCAGATTGAGTGTCGAGAACTCCACGACAACGACATCAGAAGCAGTGTATTCACCTGACTCTTTTGCCACAGCTATCCAAGCAACATAATCCGTAGCCTTCTCTCCCTCGATTCCGGCAAACTCAAACACAGAGCCCTCATACTCCAGCGGAGAAGTCCTTGCCTCATAATAACCAGGCATATTGAGTGAATACAGAACGTCATCCAGCATATAGAACTCAGCTGGAACGACATCTGCATAATAAGATGTCACACCTTCAAGAGCCATTGCAAGCTTTGCATCACGGAAACTCTCATTGCTGACTGCGAAATCAACTGAAGCATATACGAATTCCACAGTCTCGAAGGTGCCCTCAGACACATAGTATCCGGCATCCTCAGCTGTGAGATAATACAATGCAGGAAGGGTCCAGAACACATACTTCTCACCGGCAACAAGGTTATAGCCTGAGAAGGCATCGAGATCATAAGCCGACAGGTCTTCTGTAGACATTCCATATCCTGCAGGATACTCATACGCTGCAAGAAGGCCTTCCGCTACCTCAAAGATAGCAGCCTCATCATACTCAGCAGCCGGACATACTCCATAGACGAACTTCTGAAGACCGTTATACATCTTCACATCCGCCTTGCCATACGAAACATTCAGAGTCTCAAAAGGCTCGGTAGTCACATATAGTCTTGAGACAGTCGACTTTCCACCTTCGAATACTGCAAGTACCTTCAGATCTCCATCTGCCGCCGCCACTCCTGACTCAATGAGTTCCTTCTTAGGAGCCGTGATCTGGAAATACTTCGTTCCCATATATATATCCACGTTCTCCTTGACTCTCCATCCGTCAGGAATCTGAAGAACATAGTCTGCGACTCCGCGAGCTTCAAACTGAACGCTTTCTGTAGTACCGCTTGCCACAAAGCAGTCATTGATGATGACGCTCTGGCCGAATCCTCCTGTAGGAGCGACAAAATAGAAGCCGCATGCACCGTCAACAGTCACGGTAAAGGTCATGTCCCCACCAAATGTGAATGTTACAGCATATACTTCTCCAGTAAGCTCGTCTGTGACAAGCTCATAATCCGAAAATACCGAACTGCCTGAAATCGGATATTCGACTCCGCCGATAACCAGATATGTCTCGCCATCCCTCTCAATGAATTCCGGGAGCTCTGCTTCTACCGGAATAGGATTTCCCTCTGAATCCCTGAGGAACCTCTTGATGCCGTTCTCATCGATATATGCCCAGCAGTTCTTGTTCTCTCCATCAACTGATGCTTCCATATAAGTAAGCATAGACTGAAGGTCTGTCTTTGGATAGAGGACCAGCTCGGTGCCGTCAGTCAGAACTACTGTTGTCACTCCATCGGTATCAGTAGAAACCGTCTTGATCATGGCATTTCCCCTCAGCATGGCTTGAAGGGCTGCAACCTCATTGTTAAGTTTCTCCTCAAGTTCGTAGAGTTTGTCGACTATAAGGTCGATCTGCTCACGAAGCTCTGAGTCATCATAGCAGGACACTGCCATCGGGCAGGCCATCGCAAGAATGAGGGCCGCCTTCAGGAAACCTGACTTTGCGTTAGTAAAAATCTTCATAGAATATTATTTAGTTATTGTTATATACCAGATTACCAAAATGGCCTCGCGTTGCCTCAGCAGGCTGGAAGTCGAGCGGCCTGAGGCTTATGTCTGCGACGGACTTCGTCGCCGGAGTGTGAGTCCATCTGGCCTTGCCGGTGATGTCACAGTATGCCCATTGAAGAGCGATGTTATAGTCCATGTTGCCCCAGTCTGAGAATGAATACGGGAAGACATTGTCCGCATCATCGCTATAGCTGGTGTTGTCATTGTTGACATATTCGTCCGGTTTCATGCCGAAGCCGTAGTCACCGTAATCCATTGCGTTCCTCACCCAGAATGTCACAGGAGAGAACTGGAATCTGCGCCCCTCATAGGTGGTCTCAGAAACGACCATTCCCACATTCTTGCCTTCTGTGTTGCATCCTATCATCTTCACAGGGAAGTCTATGCCCTTGAGGGAGTTGATGACAAGCTCCGCTGCCGATGCGGTGTTGTATGATGTGATTACGAAAAGTCTGTCAAGACCGAGGTCCGTCGGCTTGCCGAGAGGATCCGTGTCGTTGTTGTATCCGTAGTTGAACTTCCAGTTCTCGGTCGCCCCGTTATTATAGATTACATTCACGAAGGTCTTATCTCCGTTCGCTTCTCCGGCAATACAGCCTGACAGCCAGCGACTCTGCGCCACAGCTCCACCAGCATTGAAGCGGAGATCAAGAATAAGGTCCGTGATGCCCGCCTCGACAAATCCGTCGACAGCATCCTCAAGAAACTCCTGCGAATTAAGGTCAAAGGACTCGTACACAAGATATCCGATCTTTGCAGACTCATCTTCAGGGTCTGACAGGACTGAAGCATGCAGAACCGGATCATATACATATGACGAAGCTGTCGCCTCTCCGGAATCGTAGGAATTCAGAGCGTAGCCACCGGACCCGTTGTCCTCGAACCTGAGGAAAGAGAATTTATATGTACCTGACGGATTCTGATACAGCGACATCATCATGTTATAATAATTCGAAGTCGTCAGCTGAGAGCCGTTCACCGCATATATGATGTCTCCCCTTCTGAGACCGGCGGCCTCCGCAGGAGAGCCTCTGCGCACGAAGCTCGGTGCTATGCCGATAAGGGATGAATTGTCCGCAAGCGGTGTGGACAGGAACGGACCGAAACCGAGACCCACTGTCTGAGCGGCCTTCGTACCCATCTGTATCTCAACGATATTGGTGTATACGAAGCGCTGGCCCGCATTAGACTGTGAGGCCCTGTAATATCCTCCGTCGGCGATATTGACATCTCCCATCTGATTGCCGAGATAGTATGACAGGAAACTGTTGTAATCCATCGTCAGATCGACTTCCAGCTCATTGTATTCCTTATTGAAGAGATAGTCCTCTTTAAGGATTTCGTGCATGTATGTATTCAAAGCGACGTTGATCTTGGCATCTGCACTGACACCTGCAGCAGCCTGGGTGATGGTTGCGATGCATTCTGGATCATAGCCTTCAACTTCTATCCAAAGCTCTGCCGTTCTCTCTTCCGCTGTCTCATTCTCCTCAAAGTCAATCCTGACCGTACACCTGTCCTTGGCTTCCCCACTAACAGTGGAGGCAATCACTGACACCCAATCTTCATCCACCGCATCCAGCTTCTCTACAGAAGCAGTCCACGCCGCAGATGCAGAGAAGCGTACGGACACCGTCGTTCCTCTGTATGAAACCTGTTTGTCTGCGTAGGAATGTTCGACATTGGAAATTCCGCTCATCACCTCATCTCCAGGCTTGCCGCCATCATCCGGTCCTTTCTCACATGACACCGCAATGGCAAGAAGTGCAGCCAATATTGCATATAGTTTTTTCATTCTATCTGGTTTATGTGTTTTTAAAACTTTCAAATATACTACAATTTTAGTAATTTCGCAGACTTATAAATCAAAATCGGGCATGAATACAATCAAACATTTGATTATCATCGCATTCGCACTATTATGCGCAGGATGTGGCGGCAACACGGATGAAGGCAAGACCGACATCACTAACGGCACAATAACACTCACAGCAGACCGGATGGTCATATGCTCAGACGGCACAGATGCCGCAACATTCAAAGTCACTGTCACTGACGACAAAGGCAACTCAAGAGACATCACTGATGAATCGGAGATATATTTCACCGACACAGACGAGCTGCTTTCGGGAAAAATTTTCAGCACTGACAAAGCCGGAGAATATGAATTCTATGCAGCCTACGGCCTCAGTCTGTCGGAGGAAGTGAGCATTTCTGCACTGGCAGTAATCCCGGAAGTCCCTGCCGACCCTCAACCGGACGGAAAGGCTTTCAGCCACAGGATGCTCCTTGTGCAGCACACCGGAGCCACCTGCCCTAACTGCCCTCTGATGATGACATCACTAAAGACGCTTTCGGAGAATGCCGAATACAACACTGCCTATAATCTTGTCGCATCGCATTCTTACAATGGCGGAAGCAATGACAACGCATATTCCGATGCAGCCAAGACGGTTTCCGCGATGTTCTGCAGCGGATCATATCCGGAGCTCACTTTCAATATGAGCAACACCAGCACAGGACACAATTACAACGACATTTGCAAGCAGGTAGGCAATCATGCCAAGACTTCTGCCGATGCCGGCATCACCATGGCTGTGGAGACTTCAGGCAATAACATCATAGCCACCATTGAGTATAAGTTTGCCGCAGGCAAGGTATACCGCATCGGAGCATGGGTGCTTGAGGACAATATCTTTGCGACACAGTCAGGAGCCACTGAGAGTTGGCAGCACACACACAACAATGCGCTCAGACTCATGCATGGCGAAAAGCAGAACGACCGTATCTATGGAACATCACTCGGCAGCATCAAGGCTGGCGAGAAGGTCGAAAAGATCCTGAAGTTCCAGCTGGAGGAGGATTGGAAGGCGGAGAACTGCAAAGTACTTGCATTCGTTACGGAAGCTGATGCAGAAGGAAATTACGACATCGTGAACACAGTTGTATGCAAGACCGGAGAGAAGATTGAATACGAATATAAATAATAAACAAGAACTATGAAGAAAATATCTGTTATTGCAGCAATGCTGGCAGCCATCTGCCTGTCGGCATGTAAGGAGGAACCGATAGGTCCAGAGACAATTGCTCCTGTAATCAACATAGCCGAAACCGAATTCAGGGTAGCTCCTGAAGGAGGAAGTGCAAGAATCGCATACCAGGTCGAGAATCCTGTCCAAGGAGCGGCTCTTGCAGTAGAAGCTGAAGAGGACTGGATTGAGGATGTTGCAGTCAAGACACGCGTGATTGAGTTCAATGTAGGCAAGAATGATACGGACGCTTTCAGAAGCGCCATAATGCGTCTTTCATATGAAGGCGCTGATGATGTGGAGATCACAGTCAGCCAGGAACAGTGGATTGCGCCGATTACACTTACCATTCACGAGACAGACGCAACATCAGTTACATTCAGCGTGAAGACCACTTCAGAAGACCTTGCATGGATAGGCCAGATCGTCGGGAAGGAATGGTATGAGTCATATAAGAGCGAGGAAGAAATATTTGAAGCCGACCTTGCATATTTTGCAGCGGAGGCCAGCTATTACGGGGTTTCTCTCAAGGAATACCTCGCTGGTATCACCATCAGGGGATCAAAGGAAAACCTGAAATACAAGGGTCTTGACCCGCTCAGTGAGTATGTGCTTTACGTATATGGAATTTCCGAGGACGGAGAGCGTACAACCTCTCTGTACACAACCCCGATTACTACTGCTGAACCATATGACGGTCCTGTCACTTTTGAGTTTGAAATCCAGGAGACTGACGCCATAATGGATGTGACAGTGACTCCGTCACACGATGGAGTGGACTATTACTGGAACATGACCAGACCTGAATCACTTGCAGAGTATGATGCAGACCCACAAAAGGCTGTAGAGAAATGGCTTGAGAGCAGGATCGAGGAACTTCTCGGATATGGCGACTACACAGACAGGGAGGAATTTTTCAACGACAACACTACTAAGAATAAGAACACAAGTACATACGAGGGCATCGTTCATACTGACTACATCTTCTACGCGTTCAAGTGGGACAAGGAGTGTAAGGTGATCGGCGACATCGCCTTCAAGGAACATAAGACCGGAGATGTCACACCTTCTGCAAACCAGATTACTGTCGAGGTAAGCGGCATCACCCAGAGTTCATTCCACGTGGAGACCAAGACCACAAACGACGATCCATACTTCTTGATTGCAGAGCCAGTATCTGAAATGGCCGGTGTGAACATGGAGGATGAGGATGCAGTATTCCATTATTTCTATGACTGGCTCGGAACCTTCTATATCTGGAGCTACGTGAACAACGGAAACATGGGAGGAGACTTCAAGGAACTGAAGCCTGACACCGAATATTATGTTGTCACATTCGGATACAAGTCCGGAGCGCTGACTACCGGTGTACAGATCCAGAAGGTCAGAACACTTGCGACAGGAGATCCAAAGGATTGTACCTTCGAATTCGAGGTAAGCAACATCAAGACCACCAGTGCAGAAGTGAAGATCTCCCCATCAGACAAGGGCCATTACTACTACTGGGACGTATTCCCTGGCAACTATACCGCCAACATGGTAAAGCAGGCGATCGAGAAGAAGTTCAAAGAGGAATACTACAGCGACATGTGGGAATTCTCACGGGAACTTACTATCGCAGAAGACAGCGGTTATCTTAACTTCCTTGCACCGGCCACAGAATACAAGATCGGAGCAATCATCATCGACCGCAACTCGGAAACTCTTGATTTCCTGGGATATGTGAATTTTAGCGACAAGTTCACAACTCCGGAGGCAAAGATATCAGCCACCACAGTAAACTGTGGCTTCCACGAATACTATGACGGTGACGAGATCGCGATGATCGAGCCTGACAAGTTCGGCGGAATGGCCGGATATCCATGGATTCCGTTGAAGATTGAGATCGACGGCGAGTATGGCGCATACTACTACACTCTGTATGACTACATTGACGGCCTCGACGACCCGGCAAAATATCCAGACAGCATGCTGTATGACCAACTGATCAGCGTCGGATGGTCGACATCACAGATGATGTACTTCAGAGGACAGTGGGACAAGCCGCTCATGATCGCAGCGATGGCAATCGACCTTGACGGCAACTTCACTACAGTATTCCGCAAGAAGTTCACGCTGAGCAAGGCAGGAGCTGCACCAGCAGAGAACTTCGTGAATTCATACGGAAAATCCTCGACGAAGGCCGCTACCCCGCCGGAAGCCCTGGCGCCCAAAACACTGACATTCAACATTTTATAAAAAGTTCGTGCTCCCCATGGGGAGCACGAACTTTTAGTAAACAGCTAACACTCAGCGGATTATGCGCCAGCCGTTTTCACTTATAATGATATACTACGTAGTCTGAGTTCCAGGACATTCTGGTTACGTAGCCTTCTGCGTCGAATTCGTAGGTCAGGGCGTATATTTCCGTGCCCGTGCCTGTCGGCGATGGCGAGACCATCGCTGAGGGGAGTTGGGCGGATGCTTTTGTGTACCATCCCAGGAGGTATGGGAAGTATATGAACGGATCGTTCTTTTCCATCAGGGACATGTAGCCCCATACGACATCGGCGGCTGACGGATTATTGATCAGAGCAGGATCGGAATATTCGAACGATGTGTTCCTGAACTTGACCAGATTGCCACCTTCGTATGAGAACGAACGAAGCGAACGCTTCGGAGACGATATGTCCGTAAGGAATCCATCCGCATCATATGTCCATGTGAAAGGCGTGGCTTCGCTGTCGCCATAAATGAGGACATCGGCCTGAGTCACGACGCCGTCCGCATTGCGGATATATGACATGCCCATGTCGTTTGACGCCTCGAAACCATCATGATCCAGTGTGAAATAGCCGGAAGCGTCACAGATATACCGGTCATACGCCTCAAGAGACTCTTCCTCACCATTGATAACGGTTTCCGACACTGTAAGTGTCACAGGATCATCACGACTGATCTCCCATGACAGCCTGAGCATCATGGGACTGACATATGGACTATAGTAGTCCACGCGGGTCAAAGTCTTAATCACTACATCCTTATATACCAAGAACGACCCAGACAGAAGCCATTTCATGCCATCTTGTACCAGATACATCTTATATGAACCCTCGGCCAGATCATCAGGAATCACGACTGATATGCCGGAATAAGTGATCACCGTCTCCAAAGGATATTCATTTTCCTGATCATCAACCAGAACAGCCTCACAACCTTCTTCGAAGCCTATTCCGTCTATAGACACGTCTTCTCCTTGCCTGGCTCCTGAGGACACCTTGAGACCGGTCACAGGCATGTCAGCCGGCAGGACCACAATGGTTCCGAGCTCATCCTGACCGGACTTGACCATATATATTCCTGGAGCAAGAGAAGCGGGAACCGTGAATATGAGCCCGGATGCCGTTACCACAGTCACCGTCATCTCATATGAAGTCCCGTCCTCACCCACTACGCTTATGGCAGGGGCCTCGGGAAAACCGTCCCACTGGACGAGCACTTCTCCACCCGCCTGGACAGAAGCCGGCAGCACGCACTCTGACAGCGGATTCTCCACATCAAGACCTGACATGGATCCCGTCTCATTGCAGGCTACTGCCATCACCAGCAGAAGCGTCATCAGAATCCTTCTCATTTCCTTATTCCTTCAAGATTTCTCAATGTTTCCGCAGTCTCCTTCGCTGAAGGACGTGACATGTCATTGCTGATGATTTTTCCCTCCCTGTCCAGAAGAATGAAACGAGGTATACCCTCTACCCTGTAGGCGTCCTGGAAGCTGCTTCCGAGTCCGAGGTATAGCTGCACACCGCTCAAGCCACCTTCCTTCACCATCTTCTGCCATGCAGCCTTGTCCTTGTCGACAGAAAGACCCAGGAAAACGATTTCAGCATCCTTGAACTCTTCTTCCAATGCCTTAAGATATGGAAGTTCACGCTTGCATGGGCCACACCATGTCGCCCACATATCAATGTAGACATATTTGCCCCTGAAATCAGCCAGCGTATATTCCTTGCCATTGACATCCGGAGCTCTGAAACCAGAAGACCTGCGTCCCGGACGGGACAGATCCCACCTGTCATACTTCGCAGCATATGACGCAGTCAAAGTGCTGTCCCTCACATAAGTATGATAAAGGTTTTCCATCTCGCTGATGTCTTTGACTCCGAAATTGTCGACATAGACTGCCGCGAGATGATGCACTATTATCTCCCTGATGCGAGGATCTGAAAGTCTTTCTGCCGCATATTTCATCTGAGCCACAGTCTTCGGATATACAGATGTAACGTCTCTTCCGTCCGGATCAAGGACATGCATGGCCTCAGCCATGAAAGCACGATATACGTCAAGGCAGGCAAGACGTTCATCCTCCACCACATAAGATTCGATGGCCTCATAATAATCCTCTGACGACTGATATCCCATATCTCCGGACATAACCCTGTGAGCCATAGGATACATGATCAGCGGAGAAGCATATGAATATCTTATCCTGTCCTTCTCATTTTTCTCGAAATCTCCTGCTGCGGTCAGGCCGTTTGCCTTCAGAAGCTTGACTGCGTCTGCTTCTTTTGCTGCCAGACGTGCCTTATATTCATCGAATGGCAAAGAATAATCCTCATCCGGAAGCGCTACCAATGACACAGTATTGAGATACTTGACAGCCGGGGCCTTCTCGCCGTCAAAGACATAGGTTCCCGTCATGTCACGGCCATTGAATGTCACAGTTGCCTGGTCTCCTCCTTCAAGGTATATCTGAAGCGACTCCCTGCCATGGAACAATTTGACATATGCCATCTCTGAACCTTTCAATACGAATGACGCACAGCCATCTCCGTCAAGAGGCAATACATTTATATTGTTGTGGCATACAACAACCACCTCTGCGACTGCAGGAGCCTCGACTTTTACATTCAACACAGCATCTTCCGGTGCAGATGAGCAGCCAAGACAAAGGACTGCAGCTGCCAATACGGCCAACAAGCTTTTCATATTCAACGATTTTAATATATTCTTTCCTTATATGTAACATCAACAATCTCGGCGAAACCTTCATACACCTCAGGCTCGACATTTCTGAGATCTCCGTCAGACTCACGGCCCTCGTATACCCTCAGCACTCCGGTCCCATCCTTATGGCTTCCGACAAGGAGGTCATAGCTTTTCTGGGCATTTTCATGTTTCTGATATAAGTTGAACTTCAGGCAGGTTACCCTTTCGCCAGGCAAGCTGAACTGCAGTTCAGCCTCTGGAGATGACGAGGACAGGTCCACTCTGTATACCTTGTCCCTCACCGCATAATACATATAGTTCTTAAGCGAACTGAATGCATAGAGAGCATCCTCGTGAAGGATGTCCTGACACTGTGAGAGATCTGCATAGCTTCGCTTGCCAAGCACATATGTGCAGTCTGCATACCTCAGCATATCACCCAGCTGGACTCCATATAGATGACAGTCTTCGCCATCCTTGAGGAGGACATATGTAAGTCCCATCTTGGCATTGCCAGGATCGTAACGCGTATTCTCCATATATACGCAGTCATAGCCTTCCGGCCATGCGTCAAAAGCATTTCCAAGAACTCCGGAACCCGGGGCCATGCCCTCGGCTATCTGTCCCATTTCATCCATCGATGTCAGAGGATCCAGACCCCCAAGATCGTTTGCAGCAAGCAAAGGGCAATATGCCACAAGACGCCTGCCGTCAATATCATACAGCATATATACCGCCGCATAGACCTGAGTGGCAAGAACATTCGCTCCGACAAAAGGTGCAACTGCAAAATCCTTATTCACCGCACTTCCATAAAGTCCGTCGATACCCATTATCTCACAATAATGCGCACTTGTACCGCTCACCACGACTTTGCCGAAACCTGCAGACACGATCGAGTGCGGAACGAGCTTGTCCTGCACGGCCACCTCGTATGAGAAATCATACTCCGGCTTCCACTCGAAGGCATCCTTTCCGAGTCTTGTCGCTCCGTCGCCGGTCAGCAGATAATATGGCGAGGCCGCATCGGTCTTGTCTGAAAGCCACTGAATCTTGCGAGGACCGTTCATCTGAGGCATGCCGGTTCCTTTCAGTACATCAGTCATAGTCTCACCTGTCACTGCCGAAACCACATCCAGACGCGCGCGTCCCCCGTCAGAGCACAACACCATCCAACCCTCCGACATGGAAGAGCTGACGGTCAGCTCCACACTCTGCTGCCAGTATAGTCCTGTCGCGACGTCGGTCACTGTGAAGTACAATGCATATGAGCCAGGGGCGAGAGTCACCTCGTAGTCAAGATTCCTCTCCGTACCTATCACCACCGCTTCATCCATTGCATTGCGGTCGAGTACCTTCCACTCGAAGGCATACTCCCCTTCAGGGAAGTCCGCCTCGCCGAGGTCCGGCGTGAGCTGAAGCCTCGAGAGGGTCAGGACGCTCTGGTCATGAAGGCCTGTGATCACAGGCTCCTTGAGGTCGACATAGTCATAGTTGCCCTCATCCTGACTGCATGCCGTCAATGCCATGGCCAACGCCAATATGTATAGAACCCTTCTCATCATCTGAATGTCAATGGTTCTCCGGTCCGAGGATCGAATGCATCCTCATCATATGCCTGTCCGGCATTCTTCTTCTCCACTTCCCCCTCCACATACGCTGTCATTTCTGCGCTGATATACAGCAGCTTGGCAAGGGTGATCACACCCGGGTCGTTGAAATCTCCCGGGTCTATGCCCAGCACCCTGCAGATCAGCTCGAACTTCTGCTGGGTGAACTCTCCGACCAGATTTTCGTCCCATGCAGCAGGGGCCTTGGTGAACATATCAGAGAAATATATCCTGTATTCAAGAGTAGACACCGTGTCAGCAACCTGCACGATATGGCCCACCGGCAGATCGAAATGCTCATTGGCATGAATCTGCAGGAGTATCATCTTCTTCTCGGCCTTCAGGGCCTCGGTCCTTTTTAGTGTAACGATATAATCGGTTGATGACACTCCGGCAGGAAGGACGACAGCATCTGGGAGGACATAATCCACACCTTCCTCAGCATTATCCGAACTGACGGTTATATCTATCGGGCGGTCTTGGTCGGAAGCCCGGCCCAGAAGCTGGACCTTGACCGGCACCTCCACTTGGTCCGAGGCCTCATAGACAAAGGTCACGTCGAGGCTGTCGGTGACGGTCATCGCCCCTGATGTATTGTTGAAATACACTCCTGTTACGTCCTGGAAGGGCGCCGGATCGCGTTCCTGGCAGGAGGTAAGGAGGATGAGGGAAGACAGTATGTAGTATATTTTTTTCATTAATTATCTGTTTCTGAGGTTGGAAGCGGGATGACGAAGATGGCGTCGCTCGGCTGCGGGTTGCGGCTGGCAACCGGCGAGAAGAGCACCGGCGTGTACATTCTCTTGTACATATAGAAAAGCTGTCCTTCTCCGTAAAGTTCCCTTATATATTCATACTGAAGGATATCCCTCGTCAATGTCTGGATGTTGCCCACGCCTCTGTTTGCGCGGAGCCTGTTTACATATGCCACTCCTGCTCCGATATCCTCCGAGCGGCTTTCCGCCGCGATAAGATACATTTCTCCGAGCCTGAGCATCGGTATCATGGTGTTGCGGATATTTCCTGAATCCACCATGTCAGAGTATTTATAGAAATATCTGTTGGCGCCGGTTGCCACCCAGTTGACTCTATAGCGATAGTCGTCCTGGTTTCCGCCCGTCATTGCACCGCCTCCGAAGACAATGCTGCTCATCAGGTCGTTGTCCATCCTGAAGACATAGTTAGGGATGCGGCTCGGATCGAAGTAGTCCTTGAACAGAGTGTTCCTCTGCGAATGGGTCAGCGCGAAGATGACTTCAGAGGAGAATATGCGGTCCGGATCGTCCGGGGAGCCAGTCACAAGACTCTTGTCCACAAACGGGAATATGCCTTTGTCAGAAGCATCGATCACCTCCGTAGAATATTGATAAGCCGCCTCTCTGTCTCCGAAATACAGTCCGGAACGTGCCAGGAGGGCTGTCACGGCATAGTAATTCAGACGAAGATTCCTGTAGTACATGAATGTAGACGAACCGTCCGATGGCGCCGATGTCATCGTGCCGGACGTCCTCACAGGATCATTGGCAAGCAGGATGCGGGCCTCCTGAAGGTCATGGATTATCTCCGCGGCGACCTCCGACGCAGGAAGGATATCGTTCGGTACGACAGAGTACTTCTTGTAATATGGTATGGCATCCTGCTGAGGGTTGCGGGAATATACAGGACCGAAAAGGCGCAGCATGTCGAAATGAAGCATGGCCCTGAGAGCAAGCGCCTCACCTTTTATCACCTTGTAGTTGTCCCCCGAAAACTTCACCCCGGTGTTCTCAAGCGCTTCGAGAAGCAGGTTGCAGTTCAGGATAAGAGAATATGCCTTGTTCCATGTCTCGTTCAACCTGGCCCTCCAGTAGTCTGTGCCATATTCATATTCCGCAAGGTCGGCATAGTTGCCCCATACGGAATTGTCCGTTCCGATCACATAGGCTCCGCCCATAATCTCCACCATCTCCACAGACAGCGCTCCGCCGTAGAGCATGTCGCTGTTCAGTTCGATGTATATTCCGTTTAGAGACTTGATGAATCCCGACTCGGTCGAGAAAAGCTCGTCCTGAGACATCTTGTCATATGGCTTCACATCCAGCCAGGCATCGCAGGACACGAGAGTCAGAAGAGACGCCAACGCAATGTATGTAAGTATCTTTCTCATATTCCTGCCCATTTAAAATGTTATACCCAGGGACGTCGTCACTGTCCTTGCGAACGGATAGTCTATACCTCGCTCAACGCGCACCGAGGTCGCCCTGAAGACATCCGTCATCGTAAGTTGGACATTCATCGCGCCGAGCCTCATGCGGCGCGCGATCCTGTCCGGAAACTCGTAGCCGATATTGAACGACTCTCCGACAAGCGAGTTGTCATCCATCACGAAACGCGACGACTTCTCTGTCCTCTGCACCAGAGAGATACCCTTGAAGTATGCCTCTCTGTTGTTCTCGGACCATCTGTCGTAAAGAGCTCTCTTGTCCTGATTGTTGTATACTTCCTGAGTGCCGATGTTCTCGACCTTCTGGAAGAGCGACGAGTTGAACACCTGGCCGCCCCAGCGGTATCTCAGATAGCATCCGACAGAGAATCCCTTGAGATACAATGAAGTACCGATGAGGCCTTCTATCTTCGGCTGCGTATCGCCGACCACGACCTCGTCATTCACATCATATGCGAACGAATATGTTCCGTCCTTCTTTATGAAGAGCTCCTTTCCGGTCGCAGGATCGATACCGGCCGAACGGACAGCCCATATTGCTGTCGGGCTTCCTCCGTCATAGTATCTCGTCGTGCCGACAAGGGATGTCTTTCCGCTTTCGTTCAACGCGCTGAACGAGTTGCCTATGTCGGCATATTCGGACCTCGCGCTCACGGCATTGAGGCTGATGTTCCACATGATGCCTTCCGAAGGCCTGTATACTGGCGAAATCCTGAATGACGCCTCCCAGCCCTGCGTCTTCTGGCTTCCGGCATTCATGGCCACGCTGGTCACTCCCATGGATCCCGGAGTGGTGATCACTGCGAGAAGCGGATCCGTATGCTTCCAGTAGTAGTCGAACGTCATATTGACCCTTTCTCCCCAGAATGTCATATCGATTCCGAGGTCATAGTTGGTGGTCTCCTGCCATGCCAGATCCGTATTACCCAAAGCATTCAGTATCACGCCTGTACCAAAGATATTGGTCATCCAGCCGTTGAACTTGTATGTCGAGAACGCCTGGTATGCTGCAAAATTCTGGTTTCCCGGATTACCGACCGATCCACGCAGCTTCAGCAGCGAGAAGAAGTCGAAGTCCTTCATGAACGGCTCCTTGTGGATGTTCCATCCAGTGCCCACAGACCATGTGTTCCTGAAGCGGTTGCCGGTACCGAACATAGACGCACCGTCAAGACGGTAGTTGAAGTCGAGGAGGTAGCGTTCTGCATATGCATATCCGCCGTTGATGTAGAAGCTG
This sequence comes from Bacteroidales bacterium, assembly GCA_017473705.1. Classification (GTDB taxonomy): domain Bacteria; phylum Bacteroidota; class Bacteroidia; order Bacteroidales; family UBA932; genus Cryptobacteroides. Next base: position 144,917 of record JAFUJQ010000029.1, read on the forward strand.
GCGGCACGCTTGAGGCTTTCGTTATAGTCCGGCGAGTCTCCGACAGGATAGCCATTGGCGAAGGACGGAGCGTCGAACTGGTCGTCGGTGAAACCTGTTGCCGAATAGCCGTAGACCTGTCTGTGATTGTTGCTGAAGTTGAATCCTCCGACAGCATTGACCATATGCTTCTTCGCGAAAAGCTTTCCGAAGGTTACAGCGACATCTCCTTCATAGACCAGTTCCTTGATCTGAGTATGGGCATAGAGTCCCTTCTCGGTCTCACCCATATCGTCGAACTGCGAATGCAGCGGCGACAGGCGTGTCTGCTCGTCATCGTCCTGCTTGGTCAGACCGAACTTCGCCCTGAGGCGCAGCTCCTCGGTGACAAACCACTCGAAAATGAAGTTGTTGGTGAATCCGAAGCCTGTAGCCTTGTCCCAGTTGTTCATACGGGCGTTCCACAATGGATTCGCCACAGGATAATCGTCTACGCCTTCCTCCGGATAGTACAGATATTTGTCCACGCCTCCTTCGGCATTGTACTTCCTGTAATATGGATTGGCGAATGCATATTCTGCGAACGAGACGGTCGGATTGGTGACATCGAGCCAGTTGATCGAGAGCTTGTTGCTGAACTGGAACTTTCCCGTGCGATAGATAAGGTCCACATTTCCCTCGAGAGTCTGTCTGTCAGAATCCTTCATGACACCGCCTACATTGCCATAGCTCAGGCCGATGCCGTATCTGATCTTGTCCTCTCCACCTTCTGCATATATGTTATGCTTATGGGTGAATCCCAGGCGTATAGGCTCGCTGAGCCAATATGTGTCGACTCCCCTCTCGATCTCCTTCAGACGCTCGTTGCGGAGATTGTCAAGCCTTATCTGGGCGAAAGGATCTCCCGTATTGTCCTTGTATACACCAGCAAGAGTCTCGAACTGGAGTTTCTCGCGGGAATTCATCAGGTTGTAGTCGCTCAGGTCTGCCAGAGAGAGGCCATAATCTCCCTTATATGAGAGCTGCAGGCGGCCGCGGGCCGGGGCCTTGGTCTCGATGACGACAACTCCGTTGGAGGCTTTCGAGCCATAGATGGCCGTAGAGGCCGCATCCTTGAGGATCGTCACCGACGCCACGCGGTTCATGTTCAGATTCATGATGGTCTCCAATGTGGTCTCGAAGCCGTCAAGGATGAAGAGCGGCTGGTTCGGGTCTGTGCCGTATTCCTCCTTGAGGCCCACGACGCTCGTCTTGCCTCGTATCTCGATGTCCGGCATCATATTAGGATTGGAGCCGAACTGGGTGTTCTCCATCATCTTGAAAGACGGATCCAATGTCTTGAGGCTCTGCAGGACATTGGAAGATCCGACAGCCTTGAGCTGGTCTGTCTTGAAGGTCGCAGACGCTCCCGTGAAGCTCTCCTTCTTCCTCTCATACACACCGGTCACCACAACATCGGCCAGCTGCTCTGCATTCATATACATCACAACCTTCTGGAAAGATGAAGCATTCTTCAGAGTATAGAGTTTTACTTCATCATCATAGCCGACATATGAGAACGTCACCTCGCATTTCTGATCCGGAATGCGAAGTTCATAGGCTCCGTCCACGTCTGTCACGGTTCCACACTTGGTCCCCTCCACCACCACAGTCACTCCGATGAGCGGATATCCGTCAGCAGAGTCTATGACCTTTCCCTTGAGCACAGCCACCTTGTCCTGAGCTGCCAGCGACAGCACGGACATCAGCAGAAAAAACATATTCAGAATGAAATTCCTCATAGCAAATTCATAGAAGATACAAATATACTAAATATATAGGAAAACATGCTGACAGCAGGACATAAAAAAGCCCGGCGGAATCCGCCGGGCTGAATTATAGAGTTATTCACAAATTACATTGCGATACCCTGAGACATCACTGATACAGTCTCAGTCCTAAGGGTTGCCTGAACATTATTGAGCATAAAATCAGGTGCGTTGAATGTACAAGTAGTTTCAGTCAGGTCAAAATACTCCATAGCAGCCTGAGACACAGCCTCTCCTGTCACAGGATCTGGAGCTACAAGATAGATGACACCTGATGTTGCATCGGTAGGTTCGACAACGAAGTTACCCTCGAAATATGCCATCCACATTCCTGCTGCTTCAGCACCATAGAGTGCCTCATAATCTATACCGCAGAGGAAGTAATCAGACGCGATTGATACACCGAAGTCAAAGACTGACGGCATATTCTCAACCCCCATAGATGCTGCCATCTCTGTCCAGTTGAAGTCCCACTGCTTGCCAACAATAGTAAGCTCTACCTCTGGCTCAGTCTGCTCTCCATAGATCATGGCGTACATCTTGTCGTGATAGTACTGCATCTTGTCCTGGAAGTGAACCTCAGTGTAGTAGTAGTTACCCTCTGCATCCTTCCAGCTGGCTGCTACGTAAAGATCCGGAGCAACTCCATCCTCATAGTTATTTGAGTAGAAGAGACCAGACTCAAATGGCTCTGTAGTAGTTGTGGTTCTCCATGAACCGTAGCCAAGGCTCCAAAGTTTCGCAGCCTTTGCAGCAGCTGGCTCAGTCATATCATATGAAAGACCGTCTACATAAGCGATGCATACCTCAGTAGCCTCAGCTGGAACCATTGTATACGCAACCTCATAGTAGAACTGATACTTGCCATAATAGTCCTGATATGCATAACCATAATATGCGCCATCACCATAGTTGTTGTCTGGATAGAACTCTGAATCCTCAGGGAGAACAAGAGTGATGACAGGCTTGGTAGCCTCGAACGCCTCACCCTCAGTAATCACGCCGTCAATTGAGAATACGCTCTCGAAGTTGAAGATCGCTGCAGACTTACCAGGAGCACCGTTCTCATCGTAAGGAAGGACAGCAACCATATATGAGCTGCCATACTCACAGTTCGGAACATACATGAAACCGTCAACGAGCTCGTCAGCTGTTACGACCTTACCTCTGTTGTCACGGTCAAAGTGGATGGTAGTTGCAAGAGTTGCATCATCCATTCCTTCGTAAGGGTTGTAGTAGTTGGTCTGGAGCCAGTAGTACTTGAATGAAGCTGCTGTACCACCCTCTACTGCAGGCTTGAACATGAACTCTGTAGTGTTCTTGAGTACACCGTCTGTAAGGTTGGTCTCGTAAGGCTCAGTGAACACGATGTCGCTGTATACGAGCTGCTCAGTTGTAGCTGAGATCTTTGCAAGCTCACCATACTTGCCTGCGTCGTCTACGAAGAGAGCAACGAAGTGACTGGTTGTTTCAGGTTCTGAATCAAGGCAGTCGTAGTAAGGGAACTCTACGTCATTTGGAGTCATACCCCACTCCTGGAGGAGACGGTTTACGAGAAGCTCGTCATCACCACCATAGAGGTTCCAATCTTCATCATCAAGCCACAAGTAGTAGAAAGCCACCCAGTTTGCAGCAGAAGGCTCGACCTTGACAGCTAACTGAGAATACTTGTCTACCTGCTTCTCAACCATAACATACTCCCAATTCTCATAGTCATACTCCTCTGCCATATATGAGAACACCTGCTCAGCTGTTGCATTTACGGCACCGCCGGCTGTAAGAGCTGCAGTTGTGAACTTGAACTCATAAATATCCTCAACAGTGTAATCCTCCCAAGCACGTCCGTCCATAGGGATGACGAGAAGGTAGATATCGAGGTTTGGAGCATAGTTGCCTGACATAGAAGCAGTTGAACCCTCAGCAATATCAAGAACCGAACCAGTGTAAGACTCAGTGTAGTACTTACCCATCGGGCCTGACCAAGATTCAGGATCAAGTGACATCACCATATTCATCTTGTACTCCTCGAGAGCACCTTCATAATCAAGGTAGTTAGCTGGGATTGCAAGAGCAAGATACTTGTCAGCACCTTCTACAGTCACTGTTGCGGTTACATTGTATGCTGTCCTCTGTGACTCATCCTCAACTGCTGTAACATTAACAACCTGATAGTATGCAACCACGAAGTTGTCCATTGTGTAAGTTTCAATGTTCCAGTCTGAAACGAGAGCCCAAGCAACATATTCAACACCCTTCTCAGGCTCAGCACCGAGGAGTTCAGCAACGTCTTTAACCACTTCGAACTCGCCGTCGTTCATTGCATAGTCTGACCAGCCCTCTGAATTGAGGTCAGCGAGAAGATCAGCAACCTCAGCCTCGAATGATTCTCTTGGAGACATGCCATAGTAGAACTCTGGAGCCCAGTTATTGTTGCTTGTTGCTGTGAAGTAAGCCTTGCCACCGAAAGCCTTTACACTTACAGGACGGTTGCTTACCTCTACTGGAAGCTTACCCACCATGCACTTGCCCTCTGCGCTGCAAGCATGAACCTTCACATAGCCTGAAGCTGCGCACTTACCAGGAATCTCAGTGCCAGTCTCATAATCATACTCACCAACAGTGTCCTCGTAGTTAGGTGCAGTAACCTCAAGCATGCCGTCTGAAGCGATCTCTGCATACCAGCCCTTAGGATATGACATTACAGTGATGTCATCGATGCCTGAAGACTTGATTGTCACCTTCTGAGTAGCCTCTGACTGGAAGTAAACCTTACCTGCGCGGATCTCGAATACGATTTCCTGTGGCTTCTCTATTGTGAACTCAGCGTCACCGACCTTGATGGTCACTGTGTCACCGTTGTCAACGAGAGATACCTCTGGGCACTCGTGCTCACATGGCACATACTGGCAAGGAGGGCACTCATGATCGCACTCATCAACGAGTACGATACCTGTACCTGTCCAGGTCTTTCCGCCGTCGAACGAGTACTGAAGCTCGTTGGTGTCAGACACCTGGAACTTGAGAGTGTAGAGTCCGTCAACCTTGGCAACAAGGTCAGCGAGCTGTCCCTTAAGGGCCTCAACAGCATCAAGACGATTGTCGAGATCGTTGATCTGTTCTCTGAGTTCTGTGTCATCGTACTTGTCGCACGACACAAAGAGAGAAGAAGTTGCGCACAATGTCATGACACCTGCGCAGAGAGCCATAAGGCTCTTCATGAAATTTCTCTTCATAATTAATAGGGATTAGTTAATAAAATTGTTTATATAAACATATTGTTTATTCAATTATTCCGAAGATCTCCTCAAGAGTCTGGGCCTTTCCGCCCTGGCAGATAAGGTGATACATCTTGTATACAGGCTCGCCGTCAGCATCCTGTCCGACTGCGATACAAGCCGCAACTGTCACCTGGTCGCCTGACCAGTCCTGTGATGTATTGCTGTTTGCACGCATACCGCCGCCGTTGTTCTCGAAGCCACCGGCAACCCAAGAGTAGATACCGTTCCACCATGTCTCATAGTCAATTCCCGACTCTGCAATGTTGTTAAGGTGACCCTGATTGAGGCCAGGGATGAATGCTGCAAGTTCGGTTGTACCCTGAGTATAGCAATACAGGAAGTATTCTACATCGTGGTCGATGTCATACTTGACCGTCCAGTCGTAAGCATCGCCTCTGCTGTATGGCACAAGAGAAAGGTTCATAGTAGGGTCTGGTCCGACCTGAACCTCTGCTGTCGTGATTGAGGCGAACTGGAACTGGCTGATGTTTCCGTCAAAGTCCTCTGCGCAGAGGAATACGGTATACTCAGTGTCAGGTTCCATACCTGTCCAAGTGAATGGATCGCTGCCGCTAGGAACGGTAGGCCATGCATTCACATCCAGGCTCGAATATTCTACTGAACCTGTTCCGGAAGAAGACGGAGTAAATATATAATTCACCCAATCGTTCCACGGACTGTCAATCCAGAGACCAGGATTGGCATCTGCCGTCATATACTGTACATAAACCACAGATACTGTCTCAGGATCATAAGTGATGTCTGCGGTGAACTGAGTACGTCCCGGATTCTTGAGCACGAGTTTGAGATCCTTCACATTGCACTGGTCAGGAGATGCAAGATTCCTCTCATCCATGACTATTGGATCAGAGAATGTGAGCGGACCTGCCTGGCCATAGCCGTTTCGTCCTGTATATCCTATATAATATGTCGCACCTGGCTGAAGTCCGCCGAAATAATCGAGCTTCACTCTGCCCTGTGCTCCAACAGCCGGTTCATCCGCATTCTTATCCCACGCGAAGTTAGGGTTGTGACATCCGTATCCCTGATTTACGAGATCGATAGCCTCGAGCTTCTGATCCAGCGAACTTGCATTTTCAAGTGCTTCCTTCTGCTCTGAAGTGTAGACACGATAGAAGATTGTCTGGCAATCCTTCGGCATCTCTGCATAGAACTCGAAATATGCAGCTGCAATCCTCTCAGGAATGAGCGCCACATTCGGCTCGGCAATTGCAGCATCCTCCGGAATTTCAAGGAGGTGGAAGTCGCTGCGCGCGTAGTCTTCCTGAGGAGTGAGGTTCGCATCCACCGCCACTGCACATGTTGTGCTGAGGATGTTGTGGTCTGCTCCCTGTCCATAGTCAAATGAGTAATAGCAAGAGCCTTCGACATTCGGATCGTAGACTGAAGGTCCTGTCACTCTTGTACGCATGAAGTCACGGAACATAGTGTCGCCGAAAATGTCGATATACTCGTCGATCTCCTCTGTAAGACCTCCGAAGAAGTACACTCCCGCTGCGTCAGAGTTAGGATAATGCTGCACACCGAATGCATGGTATCCTGTGGTCACCTCGATCTCCACCTGAGGGTCGCCGATAAGCGGCTGACTGGTGGTGTGGACGTAGCAGAGGGTGATCTGCTCCTGATTAGCAGTGCTGATTGATGTGTCCGTACCTCCGACAACGGCTATGACATAATCGCAGTCAGGAATTGCAATTGCTGAAGCTGGAGCATATGCCGTGCTCATCCAGTCGAGTTCGATCTGGAGGAAGTCATCCGGATTGTCGAAGTCGTTTATCGAGATTTCATATCCACCGCTTCCCGAAGTATTGAAGAGGAATGTGCGGATATGCTCTTCCATATCAATCGCATCTGAGCCTGTGAGAACACCCGCGTTCCTGTCATTGAGGAGGTTGTTGTAGAGCTGCGCGAGCGGATACACATCAAACTTGAAAGACTGCACCATGGCTCCCGGACGAAGTTCGAACACGAAATTATTGTCTTCGACCTTTGTAACCTCGATGGTCACACCGACATCTGAACCCTCAGCGAAAAGGTTGCCCGGCTCGAGCGGGAACTCCGCCATGTAAGGGAACTCGAACCTCTGCTGGTCACCTGTCTGGTTTCCACCTTGATTGCCGCCTTCATTCCCGTTTCCGGTGCCAGGAGTCTGTTCCGGATCGTCACCCTTGTTGTCTTCCGGCTGCGGTTTGTCGCAAGATGCGAAAATACCGAGAACGGCAAGGGACATCAGAAAGAATTTAAAGTTTCTCTTCATAGTACGATAATTGTTATTTCAAATCATATCCAGAATCTCCGCCATCAATGGCGCAGACATTCATGTTGTTTACATAGCCCTCGGCATCGAGCACGAGCGCATAGATCTCTGTATTTTCAAGGACCCACCTGCTGTCAAGATCCACATTCCATGTCTTTGAAACTTCCTGACCAGCAGCAACGCGGCCGTCTTCCGTAAATTTCTCACCGGTAAATGTTCCGGAATAAGAGGTCACGACCTTGCGGACAACATGTCTGTGATTGTAGTCATCCTGTCCCTCAGAATATGTAGGAGTCTTCTGCCAACCGCGGATCTTGTCCTGGACGACCAGGACCACAACGCGGTACTGCGAAGACTTCTCTGAAGTCAGCCTGACAGTCACCTCTGCCTTGCCCGATGCGACAGCCGAAGACACTGCGACTCCGCAATGCGGCATATGCTCGGTGAAAGCAGCCTCTATGCTTGGACGGAAGTTGGCCACACCATCATCTGTCAGCACTCCCGAATCTCTCAGGTCTGTGACGAATGACGGATATGCAAGCCCCTTGAACATCTTGAAGACATCCTGCGTCTGTGCAATCGCAAGCGTATCAGTTCCCTCGGCATCAGAATGGAATGCACAGAGATGGATATTATCCTTGTATTTCGCCAGCTGAGGATATGCAAGTATTCCCTTCATCTTGTCATATCCCTCAGGACAATTGATGCACCATGCTCCTGTGAATTCTATCACGCTAACATGACGGTCGAACTTCGATTCCACTACTGCCGGACTTGAATCAGTCACCGTCACCGTCACCGGTTCGGAAGTCATTCCCGCGTATTCCGCGACAAAGACATGCTCGCCTTCATTTTCAGGAACATATATATTTCCCTGAAGTTCAATGGACGAAAGGGTGCTGTATATCTTCGACTCAGAAGTAATGTCCTGACCGTTGTATGTCACGGTAAAGACCGCCTGCGACTCTGTCGCAAGGTCTATCTCGCTGTCATCTACGGTCAGCACCGGAAGCGCTGAAGAATCAAGGTTTCCGGAACAGCCGAAGAAGACTGTTGCTGCTGCCAATACTGATGATATGCAGGTTATTATCTTCATTATCTTATCTTGCATTCGCTGACATTGTTTACAGTCCACACATATCCTCCGTCTTCCGAAGTCAGAGCTGCAGCTACAACGCGCATGTTCTCCACATTCCATTCAGGAGAGAGTGTGAAAGACTTTTTCGCTTTCGCTTCGACGCCGACTGTCAAAGGAAGATTGTCGTTGATCTTGTCTCCGGTCGCACCCGTAAGCACTTTGCGTACTACATTATTATGTATATAACCAGACTCCCCGGACTGATCCGCAACGATACCATCCTCTACGAGGAATACTATGTAACGATAAATCGACGGAAGATTGGAAGTGATGCCGACTTCTACGACTCCATTTTCGGTGCTGACGGTGACTCCGCAGTTCGGAGCATATGCCGCAAGTTCCTCATTGTAGCTTTCCGTAAATGTCGGGCCGATCAGATGTGTGCCTGTACGCATGTTCCAGAAGAGGCGCGGCAGGCCATCAAAGCCTCCGAGCGCACTGTTGAACTCCGCCGTCTCTGGGATTGTCATCGGGTCCTGGATGCCGCTCATATGAGAATGGAACGCCACAACGGATATCATTCCCGGATTAGCTTCCTGAAGCGCCTTGATGCCCTTCGTTGCTGACGGGCAGCTTGTGCATCCTGTAGATGTGAAGTATACTCCCAACACCCTCTGATCATATTCCTTTGCATCACCTGAGAAGAACTGCTTCGCGTCCACCGTCACGGAATTGTCTGTGTAGTTGTTGCCTGCATAGTAATATTTCGCAGAGAACTTATAGGTTCCGGCTGTAACGGTCGAGAACTTGTTCGCGCCATATGCCATGTATTTCTCCTCACCGGCATATGCCCTGATGATCTGAAGGGTCTTGGCATTGCTGACATCCTCGCTTCCGTACATTACGGTGAAAGTCACCTCATCATTGCCGTCCGCAGAAATCTCAGTCTTGTCCGCAAATATCCTGAGGACTCCCTCAGGAACCTCGTCGATGCCGCTTCCGCCGTTGTCAGGCTCTACACCTGAGCAGGCAACCGCAGCAAACGCGCAAAGGAGATATCTGAATATATTCTTCATCTCCTACTCGTTGTATCTGTAATCCACAGTCTCACCATAACCACAGGTCACGATGTTGTCCATCACCGAAGAATCAGAAGCCTTCTTATGTCCCCAGACAGCCACATAGAACTTCTTCAGGTCAGCTTCCGAAGGGACATTTCCCTCACCGAAGTCAAATGAGAATTCCCTTTCCATCTCCTCACCCTTTTCAAGCGCCTTTCCTGTCTCGGATGAATATCTGAGGAAATTAGGAGAAACGGTCAGAACTACCTCGTCAAACACTCCGTCATTATTGGCAGAGTAGACACCTGGCTCGTCATATACCAGACCATCTCTGAGCACTGCACATGCGAGGTCATATCCTCCGCCTGTGCTGGTCTCAAGGGATGCCTTGACCTTGAGCGAGGTTCCCTCGACCTTCACTGAAGACACCTTTATTCCACAGGTTGCAGGATACTCTACGCGGCGCTCGAATATATTGTCCTCGAGAACAGATGTGCCGACAGCTCCTACAACCGCCTCATCCATGTCATAGACCAGTGTCGGCCATCCGTTGCCGCCGAATGCACTCATCAGATATGCGCCCAGCGCAACATCACCTGCATAGACAGAGAAAGGATCCCTGTAGTTGAAGTCTCCATGGAAGGCAAGCACCACAGAATGGTCCTTGGTGTTGTCAGACAATCCATGAAGACTGTTGGCAAGAGAAGGACATGCAACGCACCATACACTTGTAGCCTTGAAAAGGCCCACATTCCTGTGATAAGCCTCATATGTGGAACGGTTCACCGCTTTCACCTGAACCGTGTTTGCACATTCGTTTCCAAGGTATGTCGCCGTGAACGTGTAAGTCCCGTTCTCGATGAAGGAGACCGTCCTTTCCATACGAGGAACGCGCACTCCCTTGTCTGAAACGATGTTCACGCTCTGAAGTGTCCTCTTGTCCTCGAGCATCTCCCGGTCATACTTGTCCTTGAGAGAGAACTTGACGAACTCCTGACCGTCAGCCTCAACCTCTTCGAGGTTTGCCGACAGGGTGAACGGAGCAGTGAACTCCTCCGGGATATCTCCCGTGCCTGTTCCTTCGCCTCCCTGCTCAGGGTCAATGGTTCCTGAACATGCCGCGAAGGCCATCATTGCTGCGATGTAAAAAAACTTTTTCATAGATTTCTCGACTTAGCTCGAAATGACAATGTGTTTAGAACGAAGTTGTGATGCTGAAGTTTGCTCCTGTATACTGAGGAATCTGGCGACATACTCCACCTGAGCAGATGAAGCCGTCCTTGTAGCGTCCATAGCCTGCTGCTATGCGCGTACGTCCTTTAGTATAGCTTACTCCAACATTGTAGTAATGCATCTTTGTCGAACCATGGTTGAACATGTCGCTTCCGAAGATGCTCCAATGTGGTGCAAAGTTGACCTCAAGGAGAGCGGCCATCCAATCCTTCTTATCCTCCTGAGTAGTCAGATACTGAAGTTCGAGGCGTGTAGAGAAGGTCGGAGTCCACTTATAAAGCAGGTCAGCGACGAATATGTTCGAGAGCCATGTGGTCTTGAAGCTTCCGTAAGTAGGATTATACTCCTGCATAGAGTACATGAGGAGCATCTTGAACTGCTTTGTCCACTGCTTCTCGACATCAAAGCTGAAATCCCTGAAAAGGAGGTTTCCAGCCTTTGCCGTGCCTTCCTCTGCTATTGTGTAATATGTAGAGAAGTTTGCGTGGACCTTCATTCCTCTCTTTCCGCCCAGGGCTGTGCCGCGACGGAAGTTGTAGAACGCGTCGATCTGGCCACCGACCTCACCGCTGTTGAACGAGAACGATGACTCGTCACCGAGCTGAGGGTTGTATGGATGAAGTGTTGTAAGCATGTAGGTATACTGAGTACTCATCGCAGGGACATACGAGATGAGGTTTGCTGTCGAGAGTGACCTTGCTGTGATCTTCTGGCCCATCCACTCGAGACGGCGTCCGGTCACAGTCACTCCGAGGCCTCTGCCGTTGTAACCCACTTCGAGAAGCTGGGCATTACCCCTCTTCTGAGTGAATGACACGAGCTTCTTGCCGAGGTCCACATATTCTCCCTTGAGGAAAAGTCCGTTCCAGTCGAAGTTGAGCCTTCCTGAAAATCCTACCGAATTCGGTTTTCCGCCGGCCTCCTCCATATCGATGCTGATCTTCTCGAATCTGTTGAGGACTGATCCTTCCACGGAAAGAAGGATATCGTCAAGGCCTATGATGTTAGAAAGCGAAACGCTGAGGTCTGCTCCTCTGACCTGGGTGTCAGATATATCCATTCCAAGACGAGGCATGCCCCAGAGAGCCTTGAAGGCGATCTTGTCTTCCCAGTTGTATGCAAAGCGGGCTCCCATAAGCGCATTGTTGAGACCGAGGAGCCGGTCCTCCCAGCTGCGGAAAAGCAGACCGCTTCCGAACTGGTCGTAGAACGTACCGGCTGTGATCTGGAAATCCTCATCCTTCCAGTTCACATAGATGTTGCTGAGAGCGAACTTATTCAGGTCATCGGGATATCCGATGGTAGCAGGAGCATAGCCTTCTATCTGCAGACCGGCAGAGAAATTGCCGTTGTAGTAGTCCAGCTTGAGGTAGTTGTTCGAACCGAAACGGTCATTGTCAGGGGTGAACCTGTTCTTCTCGTCCTGGACATAGATATGGTCATTGGTCTCGAAGCTTCCTGTCAGATAACCCTTGTCCTGCGCCGAGGCAGTGATCGACAAGGCTGCGAAGCTTATGATCAGAATTGCTTTTTTCATCGCCAAAGGGGTTATTTGCTGCATTTCTTGATGGCCTCGAAGAGTTCAAGTTCGTTGCCAGGCACATATGAAGTGTGAGAATAGACAATCTTGCCAGTACCGTCCAACACGAATACATGTGGAACGACCGACACGTTCATGGCTCTCATGAAGTCTTGGTTCTTGTCGAAGAGGAGGGTATATTCCTCACCCCAGCCGCGTCCCTCAGCAAATGACTTTGCCTTTGCAAGGAGACGGCTGTCGTCTGTCGAAACTGCAACTACACGGAACTCCACCTCATCAAGCCAGTCAGGCAGTGCGTCATAGATGGCGTCAAGCTCACGGATGCATGGCTTGCATGATGTAGACCAGAATGAAACGATCATCGGTGTACCTTCCTTGAGGAGGGACTTTGTGTTCACGGTTTCACCCTTCGCATTCTCAACTGTTACAGAAGGGACCTGGGCAGCGGCGGCTGCGCAGATAAGGAGTGCAAGACTCAAAAGAAAAGTTCTCATATTTTTCGTACTTAAATATTGACTTGAAAACAGACTGATACAACAACCCATAATTCGGACAAAAGTACGGAATAATATTCGAATTACCAATAATTTATTATGCAGACGGGGCAAAACCGGGCGCGATTGGCCATTATGACAGCATTTTAAACAAAGAAACAGTACGCACAGCTTCCGCCACATCGTGCACACGAAGAATGTCTGCACCCCTCTCGAGAGCAGCCATATGAAGAGCCTGGGTCGCAGGCAGGGACTCCTCTGGAGTGATTCCCAAAAATCGGTATATCATGCTTTTGCGGGATAGGCCGACAAGTATCGGACGTGGAGACATCTCTGACTTTATTTTCTCCAATCCTCTCATCAGGGCATAGTTCTGCTCCAAGGTCTTTGCAAATCCGAAGCCCGGGTCAAGAATCCAGTCACTTATGCCATGAATTTCCGCCTTTTTCGAGAATTTTTTGAAATAATCGAGAACATCTTCAACCACATCCTTATAATCTGTAAGTTGCTGCATGTTTTCGGGCGTACCTCGCATGTGCATGGCCACATATTTCAATCCCAGCCGACCGACTGTCGGAAGCATGTCGGGATCAGCCTCTCCTGCAGAGATATCATTGACTATGAACGAATCCAGAAGTCCGAAGGCCTTCTCTACAACAGACGCCCAATATGTATCTATGGACAAGGTTACATTTTGAAAGTTACTCCTGAAAGCCGCCAAAACCGGTTCAAGACGGCGCCACTCTTCTTCCGCACCCACCGGAAGCGATCCCGGACGGGTAGAACATGCACCTATATCAATGATATCAGCCCCTTCGGCGACCAGTCCGGCAATACGGTCTATGGCCGCCTGCACATTGGCGCAGCGGCTTTCGGCAAAATACGAGTCATCCGTGAGGTTGACGATGCCCATTATCGATATTTTGCGGTTCAGTTCCATTTCGGGTGGCAAAATTAGTAAATTTGGTTAACTTTGTATGATAAACAAATCAACAAATTTATGCTGGTAGTCCTTGAAGGCCTGGACGGTGCAGGTAAATCCACCCAGGTAAAGAAGCTCAGAAACTATCTCGAGAGCATTTTCGGCAGCCTCGAATACATACATTTCCCAAGATACGACGCTCCCGTATACGGAGAGCTCATCAGCCGCTTCCTGCGCGGAGACTTCGGTTCCAACGAGACCGTGCATCCGCAGCTGGTGGCGCTGCTTTTTGCGGAAGACCGTCACGGGGCGGCTCCGCAGATGAAGCGCACGCTTGCCGGAGGAGGCACCGTACTGCTGGACAGGTATGTATATTCCAACATAGCATACCAGTGCGCAAAGCTCAGCAACCCGGATGAAGCAGACGAGCTCAGAGAATGGATCTTCAACACAGAGTATGGCAATTTCGACCTTCCAGTTCCCGACCTCAACATATTTCTGGATGTTCCTATAGGATTTGTGGAGTCCAAGCTCAAGAGCCAACGTGGAGGCGCGGACAGGGAATATCTTGAAGGAGCGCAGGACATCCACGAGGCTGACATCAAGTTCCAGATCAGAGTCCGTGACATATACAGGAAACAGTGCGAACACGATCCTAAGTTCATCCGCATAGACTGTTCGGACGAAAAGGGAGAGATGCTCCCTCCTGGCGAAATCTTTGCAAAGGTTCAGGCTGTGGTTGACGCAGCGATAAAGTAAAAGACATTCATATGAGATATCTTCTCCTCAGGATGAAGCGTTTCTGCGGCTTCATCACCGGATTTGTATTCTTCCTGTCCGGAATAGTGAAACTGATGGATCCTGTGGGCGCAGGACTGGTGATGCAGGAATATTACGCATTCCTGCATCTGGGCTTCCTTGGATTCTCATCAAAGTTCATGGGAGTATTCTTCGCCCTCGCCGAGACCGTAATCGGTACAGCACTCATCACAGGCGTATGGCGACGTGTTGCCGCCCAGTGCGCCATCGCTTTGCAAGGCTTCTTCACACTATTGTCCCTCCTGCTGGTCATATTCAAGCCCGAGATGGACTGCGGATGCTTCGGAGAAGCCATACATCTGACACACGGAGAAACATTCATAAAGAACATAATACTGCTCGCTCTGCTCCTGACATACTACATTCCCCGCAAGCATCTGGGCGAGACCAGAAAGAAGAAATACGTATCTTTCGCACTCGTCATCTTGTCAGTACTCACTTTTACCGTCTACTCATGGATATACATACCTATGATCGACTTCACAGCCTACAAGGCAGGTGCCGAGCTCCAGGCCGGCGTGACGGTCAATGCAGACGACCTATACGAGTCAGTATTCACATATGAGAAAGACGGTGTACAGCAAGATTTCACACTCGGACATCTTCCTGACTCGACATGGACATTCGTAAACGCCAGCACACGCGTTAAGGAAGGGCACGAAGACTCATTGGTGAGCCTGTCTTTCTTCAACGATGCCACCGGTGAATACATGGACACGCTGGCAGTCGAGGGCAAGGTCATGGTAGTTTCCGTCTATGACCCTGACATGTCTCACAGAAAGTGGAACAAGACATCAACCTTCATCAGAAGGTCGCAGAAGGCCGGTTTCACGACACTCCTTCTGGTGACGTCCACAGAAGGAGTCCCTGCAGAGCTTGCCGCATCTGCATTCATCTCCGACTACAAGACACTCATAAGCCTGAACAGGTCCAACGGAGGTGTCACATACTTCAATGACGGAGAGCTCGTTCGCAAATGGGCAAGAGTGAACGCTCCGTCCAAGACCGAACTTGACGAGCTCCAGAGCACCGACGCCACAGAGATAGCCATTGCTAAAGACAGCAAAGGAAGCCTTGGGTTTCAAGGCTTCCTTCTATATGTCTTTGCAGTAATGCTTCTGCTGTAGTTCCCCGGCTACGCTCGTGATGACAATCAGTTGTACTGATATGGGAGAGGGGTGTTGAATGTGACATCCACAGCATTGACGATCGAATATGCGTCGCCGTCAGACTTGGTCACGAACACCACCATATTGAGATTTTCAAGCTTGAACTTGTCCCAGTAGATGCTTTCTGGAGCTGCGTCATAGATGTCATCAAGATTCCAGATGAAGATGTAGTCTGCTGTCTTTCCCTTCTCGATATTGCCCAAAGCATGACCGTAATACACTTCTCTGTTTCCTATCTTGGCAGCGGCATCGATATACCTCACGCAATCATTGTGAGTATTCATCCACTCCTGGCCATTTATCTGCTTGGACACTATGCCATCCTCAAGAAGCATGGCGCCAAGGCGATATATACCCGACGTTGAAGCCTTCACATTCACCCTTGCAATCACCTGTTTTCCGACAAGCTTCGCATTGACGGCAATACCGCAGGCTGCTCCTTTCTTCGAGTCGTTCTGCTCGAGGATAAGTGACTTGAAGTTATCAGCAGATGTCTCTGCATACAAAGCATACAGCTGCTTGTAATCGATCACGATTGAAGGGTTTATGGCACCAAGCGCCTGCTGCGCCCAACTCCACTGAAGGTATGCATCATCCGGGAAAGATGGAGTATACTGATAGTTATGTATAGCCGCCCTCACATACTCTTCAGCAAAAGCCTCATCATCAAATGCCGGCTTAAGCCTTTCCATAAACTCCGAACAGTAACTGCAGCCTGTTCCTGTAAACTGCATGCACATGGCCCTTACCTTGAAGTCCGTGCTTTCAGGCTTCGGGTCTGCCGGCATTTCCGGAATTGGAACCGCAATGGCTCTAAGGGTCACCGGATCGGAATTATGGACACCGTAGCTTGCCCAGACATCATAGTCTCCCGGCTCAGTAGCAAAGAACTTACCGTCAACCACATCAATGATTGATGTTCCGATATAGAAAGCAAGGTCTTCAGTAACGACCTGACCGTCAAATTTCACGGTCAGAGTAACATAGTCCTCGCCATCCGACTGCAGAAGGGTCTTGTCCGGAACAATCTCAAGCTTGCCGGATGTTCCTTCATTCCCCGAACCTGTACCTCCGCATGAGATAAGCATCACTGCCGCTGCCAGCAGTGATGCGAATTTATAAATCCTACTCATTTGTATTGCTTATATTGAAAAGTTTCTCAACCTCACGTGTCATCATCCTGTCAAGCTTCTCCTCGGTCATCACGCAGATATCTTCAGCCTTCTGATACTTCACCGGCTGTCCTAAATCAGTCATAGACCTTACGTTGTACTTGACCGGAGCAACAGTCTGGGATCCGTCAGGGTTCCTGAGAGGAACAGACATCACCTCAGGCTTTGCAGCCACCTTGGACTTCGGTTCTGTCCATCCGCGGGTAAGAGTGATCTCTGAAATCACTGGAGCCACGATTTCAACAGTTCCAGACATCAAGGCATCCTGGCTGAGACCAAGAGAGTTCATGTAATATGTCACACCCTCGATAACCATAGGCTTGATCACAATAGTGTTTCCGTCCTCTGAAATCTCAACAGGGAATCCAGGATATGTCTCATTTGCATCATAGAATGCATTTGCCGAGCTGTATGCACCGACATAGAACGGATAACCTGGCCAGTTATGCATAGGTGGCAGGTAATATGAGCTGAACGGCACGATTACAGAGCCATCCTCCTGAACCTCCATGAACCACTTAGGTCCAAAGTCATATATGATCTGTGCCACATCCACAGAAGTATAGTCTCTTGCCACGAAAAGGTCATATGGAGACTTCCAGTCATTGCGTCCAACAGTCTTGTGGTAGTCGAAATCCACAAAGCCTGAACAGAGGATACGGCTGTATGGTGCAAGCCTTGCCTCCGAGAACTGCTCGGTGAGAAGCTGGAGCTCTTCATACATTCCGTCGACCTCATCGGTTGACTTGCCTGCATAAATAGTATATACTGAATCCGGCATAGGCATAGGGAGTTCAGGAAGAGAACCTGAAAGTTCAACCCTCGACTTATGCTCGAGATTATAGTGCTCATAGACCGGATCGCCGTTGGCATCCAGACCAACCTGCTGCTTTGCCTGAAGAGTTGCAGCAGCTGTCCACTCTCCTGCAACCTTTGCAAGGACAGAGCTGTACGCAGCGACCTCACCAGGGCCCTCAGCATAAGGTGCCTTATAATCCGCCCATCCTCTTGCTATGCCTGCAGCGACGTCTTCATCAGAAGGATCCACCTCATTGAATGTATACTCTGCGTTACATCCGTAAACGGCCATACGAGTAGTCTCGCCATCAAGAGTGAATACCGAATAATTGTAACCGGCCTCAGAGTTAATGAGAGCAAGTTCATCAGATGAGAAAGAATAATTTCCCTTGAGGAGAGTCTCATATGTGTAGTCCTGATTGAACATGAGCTGGAACTCTCTTGCATAGTTGGCTGCATAATATGCTCCTGATATAGGCTGGACGTTGCCGTTCTTGTCTTTGCCTGCCTTGATGTTGAAAGTAGCAAGGTATGGATTGCCGTCCTGGACAGCAGTCACCTCGATCACCGGTCTTGGCTGAGTAGCCTGCTTGGTTGTGAACTCTGAACGAATGAACTTCTGTGTCGTTCCCTGAGCGTCACCCCATGCATTCACGAGAATGTTGTAATGGGTTCCCTTTGCAAGAGGCTCTGTCATGAACTCAGACACAACGCTGATTTCGATCGGGCCTCTGAACATTGTGGCACCCTCGAAGTATCCTGCAGTGGAAGCGATGAACCACTGGATATTCTCCTCTCCACCGCAGAGATCCACCATGGTAGCATATGTATTGTCATCAAGAACCATACACATGTACTGGTATACATTATCATCAGGGTTGAAGTAAATTGTGGCGTCGAGCTGACCCACATCGTAAACTTCGATATCAAACTCAGCATCGAGCTCAGTCGGAGGAGTTGACCTGAAGCTTACCTTCTCGAACTCGCCTGTCCATTTATCGGTTGACCAGTCATAAAGAGGGATAATGTATGAAGGACCCCATCCTGACATGCCGATCTCGGCCTCCACCTCTTCCTTTGAATTCGCCCATCTGAACTCACCGACCATGAAGATGCCCGGCTCGTTAGGGAAGATGTCATCGTGAAGATCCAGCTCCTCACCGTCAGGGAGTGTCTCATAGCAGTTGTCTGTATTATAGACCATAGTAGAGTCGTTCTTGATGTAACGGCCATAGATGTTACCGTTTGTGATGAGTCTCTCTACATCGATGGTTCCGTACATCTTGGTGGTCTTGTTATAGATAGCCTGGTTAAGGTATCCGTAGCGAAGGACATTGCCCCTCTCCTTGACCTCCTCTGGAACTGTCACATGCACCTTGAAACCGTCATAATAGGTCTCCACGATCTTCACAGTCTCCGAGAAATCATATTCCTTCGTAGTGAATTCAAGGGATATCCTGTCGGTATATGCGTCACCTGCCTTACCTACCGCATATAAATGATAGGTGGTATTTGTGACGATACCTTTATTCACCCTGATCACCTGGGCAGGCTCTACTGTCAGCACTTCTCCTGTATTGAAGATAACTGCTGGAGTGACAAGCTGAGGCTCCTCAGAAACGACATAAGCCATCTCCATTGAAGAAGGTGCGGTCACGAAAATGTCGACATAATCAGGACCTACCGTCTTGATGGAAAGAGCGAAGTCACCATAACCTTCCTTGACACATCCTGAGAAAGTCACGCAGAATGCAAAAATCGAAAGCAGAAGTGACAGATTAAGTAATTTTTTCATCTGAATTATTGGTTTTTAATTAACAATTGTCAATTGATTACAGTATATCATGGCAAAGATAAACTTTTTTTGTAAGTTTACAATCATTCTTTATGTGAGACAGGCATTTATACTATTATTTGCTTCTTTTTGCTATATTTGCGTCGAAATTGAAAAACGATGGAAATGAACAACACTCCGCTTCTGGCAGTATCACCTGTCGATGGACGCTACTCGCGTCAGACTGAACCACTTAGAGAACACTTCAGCGAATATGCGCTCATCAGATACCGCGTCCGCGTAGAGATCGAGTACTTTATCGCTCTCTGCGAGATTCCGCTCCCTCAGCTGGCCGACTTCGACCACACGAAGTTCGAAGCTCTCAGGGACATATACAGGAACATGACCCCGGAGGATGCAGCTAAGGTCAAGGAGATAGAGAAAGTCACCAACCATGACGTAAAGGCTGTGGAGTATTTCATCAAGGACCGCTTCAAGGAGATGGACATCATGAAGTGGGGGGAATTCGTTCATTTCGGACTCACCTCGCAGGACATCAACAACACCTCGGTTCCGCTTTCTTTCAAGGAAGCCATCGAGGAATGCTTCATGCCTCTGCTCCAGGAAGTCCTCGGCCTTATCAAGGGGATGGCGACAGACTGGGCAGAGATCCCGATGCTCGCAAAAACCCATGGCCAGCCGGCATCACCCACCCGGGTAGGCAAGGAATTCAACGTGTTCGCAGTCCGTCTTGAGGAGCAGATCCGTCAGTTCTCACAGCTGACCTACCCTGCAAAATTCGGCGGCGCGACCGGAAACATGAATGCCCACAAAGTGGCGTATCCTGCTATCGACTGGATAGCATTCGGCAACGATTTCGTCGCTTCCCTCGGCCTTAAGAGGTCATTCCCGACCACCCAGATTGAGCACTACGACAACCTTGCGTCGCTTTTCGACAGCCTGCGCCGCATCAACACGATCCTCATAGACTTCGCACGCGACATCTGGACATATATTTCAATGGAATATTTCCGCCAGAAGGTAAAGGCAGGAGAGGTCGGATCTTCTGCAATGCCACATAAGGTAAACCCTATCGATTTCGAGAATGCCGAGGGCAACTTCGGGGTGGCAAACGCGCTCTACACTCACCTGTCGATGAAGCTGCCGATTTCACGCCTGCAGCGTGACCTCACAGACTCGACAGTGCTCCGCAACATAGGCATGCCCCTGGCTCATTCGATCATTTCGCTCAACTCACTCAAGAAGGGCCTGGGCAAGCTCATCCTCAACGAGGACGCGCTCAGAGCTGACCTGGAGAGAAACTGGGCAGTGGTGGCAGAGGCGATACAGACCATCCTCCGCAGAGAAAATTACCCGAACCCTTACGAGACGCTCAAGGCGCTCACTCGTACAGGTGCGGGCATCAATCATGAGGTGATCGCAGAGTTCATCGAGACTCTCGATGTGTCAGAAGAGGTCAAGGAGGAGCTCAGAGGGATTACTCCTTGGAGCTACACGGGATTCTAGAAAAATTTATTTCTCTATAATGTAGATGTCTTCGCCAGGGGCAGAAAAGTTATACTGTTCTCTGGCGAATTTTTCTAATGTGTCGATGTCTGTGACGCGCTGGTCTATGCTGCCGTCCATCTCATCGATCTGGCGCTGATACTCTTCCATCTGCGCCTTCTGGTTCCTTATCTCCTTCTTTGCCTTGATCCAGCCAGGAATGGTGTTACCGTCTCCCACAAGCCATGAGAAGACGAAAACGATCAACACAACCAGTGTGAACCACGCAAACCTGCGGCGGTCACCGGTAAACTCACTCTTTATCTTTTCCCAGATTTTCATCATATTTTCATTTAGTCTCGACAAATTTAACTAAATTTGAGTGACTTTGTAAAACTTTCGTCAAATATAAACAGCAATGGGATTTTTCAAGAGACATCAGGGAAGAGGTTCATACGATTTCTTTTCCACTTATAATTACTTCATGCCAGGCCTTTCCGACATAGTATGGATTGCAATATTATTCTTCGTAGGAGTATTCCTGGGAGTGCTCATCAGTGCCGGACTCGCGCTGTTCATATCACAGGACTTCGCCTTGACATATGGAATGGTGATAGTATATCCTATCCAGTTCATCCCTGCAATGCTCTATGCATCAGCGGTCAGCCACAGGAATATGGGATTCGAGCCGGAATATCCTCTTGACAACAGCAACTTCGGGGGAAGAAGCGGGCTTGGCATGGCCCTGATCGTCAGCGTAATGGCTCTATCCGCAGCATTTGTGATCGAGCCGGTCAGCATGCTGCTTCCAGAAATGTCGGAAGCGACTAAGATGGCCATGGAGCAGTTGCTCAATGGGCCTGTATGGCTCGTGCTGCTTTCCGTATCCGTCTTCGCTCCGTTCTTCGAAGAATGGCTCTGCCGAGGCATAATCCTCCGCGGACTGCTCAAGAAGATGAAACCGAGCTGGGCAATCGTGATCTCCGCCCTGGTATTCGGCCTCATACACATGAACATTTGGCAGGCGATTCCTGCCTTCATCATAGGAACAGTCCTGGGATATGTATATTACAAGACAGGCTCGCTCAAGCTCACCATGCTCATGCACTGTGTAAACAACACGCTCTCGGTAGTCGTAAGCAAGATTCCCGGCCTCGAGGATGTCGAGTTCTTTGCCGAAATAATGAGTCCTTGGACTTATGTACCCATGCTCATCGCTTTCGCAGTCGCGCTTACATGCGGTCTGCTGATTATCCGAAGCATTCCTCTCACACAATCTCCTTTCCGAAAGGAACCACAGCAAGTATAGCCATCTTGAAGTGCTGCACGCCGAACGGAATTCCTATTATCGTGCAGCACAATGCTATACCAAAGGTAACATGAATCAGGGCTATCTCTATTCCGCCCAGCACAATCCACAGAACATTCATGAATATGGACAGGCATCCTCCGTCATTGGATGCAGATCGAACCTCACGGCCGAAAGGCCAGAGGGCGAAGCCGGCCATCTTGATGAGCTGGTAACCGAACGGCGCGCCTATGATTGTGATGCAGAACAGGAGTCCCACGATAAAGTAGTATGCTGCCACGATAAGTCCTCCGAGGAGGAGCCAGAGTATGTTTCCAATAAATTTCATATCTATTCAGTCTAATTCATATCATTAAACATTTCTTCGGCCTGGGCCAAGGTGTCGAGCTTTCCGACATCCAGGAAGTTGAGGTTTTCCGCAACGACACCATATATGGGCATTCTCAACGCCGCCCATAGGTAAAAACTCATAATAGGGAATTTCACACCGGCCTCGGGATCCACAGCCAGTCCCCTTTCCGCAACATATTCATCCATCAGACCAAACACCTTGTCTGACATCACATGTATGCCTGAGAATCCATATGCAAGGCAATCATCAACCTTCAACGATTTGTCCGCCAGACTGTAATCTCCGGTGTCCGTATTGTGCCATCCGACAAGCCTCATAGTGTCAGGATAAAACAGCAGGAACCTCTTGGTCGGACGGTTGCTTACCAGCAATGTAGCCAAAGCATCCTCACGTACCTGCTCCTCAAGCCACTTGAGGTCGGCATTCGACATGATGTCCACATTATGGATGAGGAAATGCCCGCAACCTTCCAGATACTTTCGTGCATGGAGTACAGCCCCTCCGGTCTCAAGAAGCATCTTCCTCTCATCACTCACCTCCATCTTCATTATGTCCTGCTCCCCTACCCAAGCCTCGACCTTGTCGGCAAAATGATGGACATTCACCACAGACTCTTCCACCCCGGAAGCCTTCAGCTTACGGGCAACATGTTCTATAAGGGGTTTTCCCCCGACTGGCACCAGCGCTTTCGGAAGCGTATCTGTAATCGGTTTCAGACGGGTGCCGAGACCCGCGGCGAAAATCATGGATTTCATATTTATCAACCTTATTCCTTTATTTTATCGTATTCGTATCTTATCCCTTCCCTCGGGGAATCGGATAGCATCGTATCGATGCCTTGTTCCCGATGGATCAGGCGGAGGCGGATGTCTGGGTATTTCTCGCGTAGATGGGCGACGAGGTGCTCCGCGCAGTATACGGAGCGGTGCTGGCCGCCTGTGCAGCCGAAGCTGACCATCAGGCTGGTGAAGCCTCTGCGGGCATATGTCTCTACATGCGGGTCAACGACTCCGTAGACATGTTCAAGGAAACCGAACACTTCTCCGTCATCCTCCAGGAAGCGGATTACAGGCTCATCCATTCCTGTCAGTTTCTTATATGGTTCGTATCTGCCTGGATTATGGATGGAGCGGCAGTCGAAGACGTAGCCGCCTCCGTTGCCTGAAGCGTCCTGAGGTATTCCTTTCTTGAACGAAAAACTGCACACACGCACTTCCAGGACTCCGTCAGATGTCTGTTCTTCAAAACGAGGGAGAGCGCAGAGCCTCTCCAGAGTCTGTGTCAGATATGGATATCGCGACGAGAACTTGCCAGTCATTGACTTCAGTTCGGAAATAGCGGCTGGTATGCTGGTAACAAAGTCAGCCTTGTGCTCGATCAGTCCACGGAAGCCATATGCACCCAGCACCTGAAGCAGGCGGAAGAGAATGAAAAGGTCCAGCCTCTTCATGAATGCTCCGCGGTCTATAGGACGATATCCGGCCAGCGCGTCAAGATAGTTGTCAAGCATCCTTTCCTTCAGGGCTAAAGGATATTTCGCCCGCGCCTGCCACACGAAAGAGGCCACATCATAATATACAGGACCACGCCTTCCTCCCTGGAAATCAACAAAATACGGATCCTCTCCACAGACCATCACATTACGTGCATTGAAATCGCGGTACAGGAAAGTGTCGGTATTATCTTCAAGCAGGGCATCAGCAAATCTTTCAAAGTCATCCTGAAGCAGAACTTCGTTGAACTCCAGGCCAGAAGGCTTCAGGAAACAGTACTTGAAATAGTTAAGGTCAAACATCACCATCCTTCTGTCAAAAGAAGGCTGAGGATAGCACACCGAGAAGTCAAGCCCCTCGGCTCCGCCATGCTGGATTGCAGGAAGCATTGACATGGTCTTGTTCAGCAGAGCGTCGACACGTACCATATCTTCATCACCACGGCGGGCCGCAGAAAGCAGATCGAACAGCACGCAGTCTCCCAGATCCTGCTGCAGATATGAAGACATGTCATCGCTCACAGCATAGACCTCAGGCACATTAATGCCTTTGGCGCGGAAGTGGCGCGCGATCGTCACGAATGCATTGTTTTCCTTCACATCAGTTCCGATGACGCCGATGCAGGACCCTGCATCAGAGGCCAGTCTGTAGTATCGACGGTTGCTGGCAGAGCCGGTAAGAGGGGTGACGGAAGCAGGCATGCATCCGTATTTCGACTTATATAATATGCTTAAGCGCTCCATTTACAATCAATTTATTGGCGAATTTACGAAATAGTTGAACAAAAAAGATTAAATTTGTTGGATTTAAAACATAATTGCAATGCACAATTACGCATATTGCTCGGACAAGTACCAGTACACAATGGGAAAATCCTTCTTTGACAGCGGAATGAAGGATCAGCACGCTGTCTTCAACCTTTTCTACAGAAAGGCTCCGGAAAA
This sequence comes from Bacteroidales bacterium, assembly GCA_017473705.1. Classification (GTDB taxonomy): domain Bacteria; phylum Bacteroidota; class Bacteroidia; order Bacteroidales; family UBA932; genus Cryptobacteroides. Next base: position 169,924 of record JAFUJQ010000029.1, read on the forward strand.
CAACAACTGGGCTGTGGTAAGCGGCGTGGACGAAGTCATCGAGATGGTGCAGAACCTCGGAAACATGGACCCTGCATTCTTCGAGAAATTCCTCCCTGGCGATGAATACACCGATTTCAGAGGATATCTCTCGACCATGAAATTCACAGGAAACATCTACGCGATGCGCGAAGGTGAGATCGTCTTCCCTAACCAGCCTATAATAATAATAGAAGGGCCGCTCATCGAGGCCCAGGTCCTGGAGACGCCGATGCTCTGCATCATGAATCACCAGATGGCAGTAGCCACAAAGGCATCGAGAGTCTGCCGCGCAACCAACCGTCCGGTCAGCGAGTTCGGCTCGCGCAGGGCGCACGGCCCATGGGCCGCGACCTACGGCGCCAAGGCCGCCATCATCGCCGGATGTGCAGCCACATCGAACATCCTCACAGGAGCTCTGTTCGACTACGGTTCGACAGGAACCATGGCGCATAGCTATGTAACGTCATTCGGATGCAGCGTAAAGGGCGAATACAATGCTTTCGACACATACATCAAGACTCACAGGAACGAACCTCTCATCCTCCTTATCGACACATACGACACTCTCAAGTGCGGTGTGCGCAATGCCATAAAGGCATTCAAGGACAACGGCATAGACGACAGTTATGCTGCAGGATACGGAGTCAGGCTCGACAGCGGAGACCTCGCATATCTGTCGATCGAGTGCCGTGCCATCCTTGACGAAAGCGGTCTGAAGAACTGCAAGATATTCGCGACCAACTCCTTGGATGAATACCTCATCACAGACCTCGAGCGTCAGGGAGCATGTATCGATTCGTACGGTGTCGGAGACGCCATCGCCACCAGCAAGGCAAATCCATGCTTCGGCAATGTATACAAGCTGGTTGAAATCGAAGGAGAAGCCGTGCTCAAACGTTCCGAGGACAAGATCAAGCTCATCAATCCGGGATTCCAGATCACCTACAGGATCATGATCAATGACCCGTCAAAGGGAGAGATATACAAGGTGGACGTCACCTGTCTCAGAGGCGACGAACTCAGCAGGAAGATAGAAGCCGGCGAGACATTCACCGTCTGCGACGAGTACGACCGCTACAAGAGCAAGACCTTCGAAGCAGGTGAATATGTTGCGCTGACTCTCCAGCATATGGTCATCGAGAACGGCAGACGCTGCGCTCCGACCCATACATTGGCAGAGAAAAAGGCATACTACAACAATACATTGATGCACTTCAGCCCGAGCGAGCGCCGACTGATCAATCCGCACTACTACAAGGTGGATATTTCTGACGACCTCTATAACCTCAAGATGGGCATCATCAACAGAATCGTACAGGAGATCAGAGATTTCTCGACAAGCTCTAAATGACAGTCACTATGAATAACAGCGCATTGGTCGTCGTGGACATGCTCTACGACTTCATCGACGGCAGCCTTGCATGCCAGAATGCCGACATGGCCGTACAGGAGACCCTCAAGTTCATCGGCAGACAGACCAAGGGTCAAGGCAGCGAGGATCACGAGATCCTGGACACATTCCCTATCCTGTTCATCCGCGACCATCATCCTTCAGACCATTCCTCATTCAAGGAACAGGGAGGAATATGGCCGGCACACTGCGTTGCAGGCACCCGCGGAGGCGATATCCATGAGGAGCTTGCGCCATATGCCAGAGAGGAGCTCACATTCGACAAGGGATGTGACAGAAATGTCGAGCAGTATTCGGGATTCGAAGGCGTAAACTGCGCGGATCAATCTCTCGGGGAGGTGCTCGAGCTGCTTGACTGCGCAGATGTATATGTGGCGGGCATCGCGACAGAATACTGCGTCAGGAACACCTGCGAAGATCTGCTGAAGGCCGGATTCAAAGTGCATCTGCTCAAAGACTGCATAGCATATGTAGACCATGACGGACACGTCAAGGCACTCGCAGAGATGGCGCAGGAGGGCATAAGCATTGAATAATAAATAATTATTCGTACCTTTGCCGTCTTGTTATGAAGAAATTCGTGTCAAAAATATGGGTACCGGCACTGCTGGTGATGGTGGCTGCGGCGCAGTCATTCGGCATTGACGCAGGCAGGGCCGTCGGTCTGAGAAGGCTGGCGGACTCGCTTGTCCTTACCCGTGTGACTCCGGACACTACTTCCGCAGGCATCGACACGACAGCTGCAGACACAGCAGCAGCCGACACCCTGCCGGCAGACTCGATGGTTCTTGACAGTCTTCTGACAGATTCACTGCAGAGAGACTCCGCAAAGGTCGATACACTTATCCTTTCACCAAGAGACACGATCAAGATTCCTGACTCCCTCGAGTTCAAGGATCCTTTCTTCTTCAAATACTACATAGCAGTCAAGGACTCCACCACCAGAAGGATAGTCCGCGACTCGCTGATGCTTGCAGGAGACACCCTTGAGCTGATGAAGCTCGACTCGCTTTACATCAAGGATTCCACAGAAGTTGCCAAGGCGAAATTCGACGCATGGTACGCTTCCCTGACCAGAAAGGAGCGCAAGAGATATGACGCAGAGCAGAAGCTCCCCGCCCTGATCGCCGAAGCCAACAGGAAGATGGCCAGAAAGGACAGCATCAAGGCAGTGAAGGACAGCATCATAGAGGCGACTCCACGCATACTTGAGACATTCGCGTTCCCGGATTCTCTCCATTACAAGAGGATTGTGACATGGACACACGACAGAAGGTTCCACGAGATCGTCGGCCTCCGTGACCAGTCCACAGACTCATCATTCAACTACAACTTCCACGACTACAAGTTCTACAATGAAGATCTGAATGCGACATGGCTTGGAACCATCGGTTCGCCAGTACAGCTGTATGACTATTTCAAGAGACAGGAGGAAGACAACGCGATATTCTATACTCCATATCAGATCTACTCATACACTCCGGCCACACTTCCGAAGTACAACACAAAGACCCCATACACAGAGCTGTGCTACTGGGGCACCTTGTTCGCCAACACGGAAAAGGAGGAGTCGAACATAAAGATCCTCACCACTCAGAACATCACTCCCGAGCTCAACATCATGCTCCAGTATACCAGGAACGGTACAAGGGGAATGCTCAGGAACGAGGATGTGGACAACAGGAACTTCGTTGCAGCCACCAACTACACCGGCAAGAAATACCTGATGCACGCCGGATTCATATACAACAGGATCAGGCGTGGAGAAAACGGAGGTATTATTGATGAATCATGGATACGAGACACCACCGTGGATGCTCGAGAAATCGAGGTATACCTCAACAATGCACGAAGCAACCTCAAGAAAAACACTGTCTTTCTTGACCAGAGCCTCCGTATTCCTTTCACATTCCTTGACAAGGAGGTAAGGGCGAAGAAGAAGGAAGACAAGAGACAGGCGTTCCTTCGCGACAGCATCATGGCAACAGGTGATTCGGCTGCGATTGCAGCATTCTCGGCGGCAGAGGAGGCCCGTCTGGCAAAAGAGGCAAAGGAGGCCGAGAGCGGAGACACCCTCAAGACAGACATCACCACTGCATTCATCGGACATAGCAGCGAATACACGGTCATCAGGAAGTCATACGAAGACCAGATCACTTCGTCAGACAACCATGCCCGTGAATTCTTCGGCGACAGGTTCTTCATCAACCCGACCACAAGTCATGACTCCCTCAGAGTCATGAGGTTGGAAAACAGAGTCTTCTTACGCCTGCAGCCATGGAAGAGCGACGGCATCATTTCCAAACTTGACGTCGGAGTCGGAGACAAACTCCTGAACTACTTCAGCTTCAAGCCGACCGACTACATCCAGGGCAGCACGAATGTGATTCAGAATTCCATGTATCTGTATGCCGGAGCCCAGGGACAATACAAGAAATACCTCACATGGAACGCCAAGGGACAGTACACATTCCTCGGACACGAAATCAACGATTTCGGCATCGAGGCGAACATGTCCTTCAGCGCATATCCATTCAGAAGGGACAGAAAGAGCCCGCTTACGCTGAACGTACACTTCGAGACCAACCTCAAGGAGCCTGACTACTATCAGCAGCACCTCTTCACAAACCACTACAAGTGGAACAACGATTTCGGAAAGATATCGACAACAAAGCTTCAGGCGGCCGTCCTCGTGCCGAAGTGGGACCTTTACGGCTCCTTCGGATACGGCCTGCTGAGCAACAACATATATTACGACACCGACGGAACGGCCCGTCAGAACGACAAGGCAATGAGTGTGATCACCGCCAACCTGCAGAAGGACTTCAAGCTGTGGAAGTTCCATCTGGAAAACAGAGCGATGCTCCAGTTCTCGTCCAACCCGGAAGTGATGCCTCTGCCACTGCTGTCCCTGAACCTCAGGTACTATTTCCAGTTCGATGTCGTCAAGAACGTGATGAAGATGCAGATCGGAGCGAATGCCCTCTTCACCACAAAATGGAACGCACCGGCATACAACCCGGTACTCGGAGTGTTCCACAACCAGACAGATCGCGAATACGGCAACTGTCCATATATAGATGCATTTGTAAACATCCAGTGGAAGAGAGTCTCAGTCTTCGTCAAGGCAACCAATGTAAATATGGGATGGCCTAACAAACAGGCTGACTATTTCACTGCAGCCGGATACATCGCTCCGCAGAGGGGCATCAAGTTCGGCATCAAGTGGCCGTTCTGGGTGTTTGCAGGAAAGAACAGTTCAACCAGTGCTTCCAAAGCCGGAACCGCGGGAGGCGGTATGGGTGGAGGACGCCCGAGCTCAGGACGTCCCGGATCAGGCTCCGGACGACCTGGATCCGGCATGTCCGGCGGGCTGCAAAGCAATTTAAACAGAAGATAATGCTATTTACAGAAAAAAGAATCAGAAGAACAAGGAACGTCCTGATATCTTTGCTCATCATCTGCCTTACACCAGTATGCGAAAAGGGCCGTCTCCTCAGTGGAGCAAAAGCGGATGATGTATTTGCAGGTCAGGAACTGGTCTGCGCAATAGACCTCGGCAAAGACATGCGCAGCGGACATTGGCTGGAAACCGGATTCAACTACGAACTGGTCAGGAGATTTGCGCAGGACAACGGATGTACTGTAAGAATAATCGCAACCGGATCAAGGGATGAGGCTGAATACATGGATTCCCTCAGATGCGGGAAGGCAGACATCGTCATAACACATATCGAGGACGGAGCCATCCCGGAAGGAGTGCTTGCATCCTGTGCAATCAATGAATGCTCAGCGTGGATGACGGACGATGACAATCCGAGAGAAATCCTAGAAATCAGGAAATGGATCAGATATTACTCTGAAACCGCGGAATATGAGGCCCTCAAGAAGAGGTTCCATGCAGCAACAAGCCCTGTCAAGAGGGCGTCGCAAGGCGTAATTGCAGGAAATGTCAGCCCATATGACAGCTTGATCAAGGCACATGCCGCAAAACTTGGATGGGACTGGAGACTGCTTGCAGCCGTGATATATCAGGAATCAAAATTCTCTATCTGCTCCGAGTCCCCTCGAGGAGCAAAGGGTCTGATGCAGGTCATGCCGAGGAATGCCGCCAAATACGGCATATACGACCTTACCGATCCTGAGAGCAACATAATTGCCGGAACAACACACCTGGCGAAGATACAGGACAGGTTCAAGGATATCGGATTTACTCATGACGAAATGATCAAGTTCACCCTCGCAGCATACAACGCAGGGGCGGGACGCATCACCGACTGCCGAAGGCTTGCGGCCGCACAGGGACTTGACAACTGCAAGTGGGAGAATGTCGTAAAGGTCATCCCGATGATGAGGGAAGATTCCATACTCGAAGAAGAAAGCGTGAAGCTTGGAAAGTTCCACGGTCACGAGACCATCGCATATGTCGAAAATGTGATGATGATATATAGGTCCATCTGCGCCATCTGCCCGAAAGCATAGCTATTTCACCCTCACGGTCTCGGCCGGATCGACTTTGGAGATGAACAGGGTCGGTATTAGAAGGAGGAGGAGAATGGCGACGAAGGCGACGATGTCCGCAATCAGGACCGGCAGGAAATCAAGATGTACAGGCACATATGACACAAAGTAATTCTCAGGGTCAAGCTTGAGGACATGTGTCGTACCCTGCACTATGCAGAAAAGCACGGCAAGGAGATTTCCGGCAATCATTCCCTTGGCCACCAGGACAGCAGCACTCGAAAGGAACACCTTGGAAATAGACCGGTCAGTCATGCCGACCGCCTTGAGAAGACCTATGGTGGAAATATTCTCAAAGAGCATTATGAGCAGACCTGATATCATATTGAATCCTGCCACAATTATCATGAGAAGCAGGATGAAGAATACATTGAAATCAATCAGGGACAGCCAACCGAAGACCTGCGGATATCTTGAGACAGCAGACACAGCAACAAGGGCATCATCTTCTTCTGACGCATATGCATTGAGAATGAATCCTATTTCGGCGGCTGCAGCCTCCATAGACTCCTCGTCCCTGTTCGAAGGAGTCAGCATCACCTCCATCATGGATGTCTGGTCCTGTCCCCAGCCGTTCAGACGACGCATGTCCTCTATGTCAGCATATACCAGGAATCTTCCGTCCGGATCAGCTCCGGACTCATATGTGTCCACTATGTTGAACTGCCTCACCTTCATCCTCTCTCCCACGAAATAGGTCAGCATCCGGTTCCCTGGGCCAAGTCCTGACGCTTCTGCAAAGGACTTAGGCACGGCGACAGCGAGCTTCACAGTGTCAACGTCTTCAGTACCCACAGCAGCATGCACCCCGCCAGGCATTCCCTTTACCAGCACACCATATATCTGATCCTCATGTTTGACTATTCCTGCCCTGAATATTGCCGGACGCACTTCAGACACTTCATTCATGCCTTCCAGAACACCCATATAAGAAGGGTTGGCATTTATCGGATCCGACTCGTCCAGATAGCTCATCGTCGGATGAGTAAGAAGCACATCGCCAGTCATGGCGGACAGGCCGTCTCGAAGTTCGGTCCTGAAACCGGAAGACACGGCTACGGCGATAATGATCACAAGAAAGCTTATCGCAACGGAAACCATTGCGATACGGCCCTTGAAGCGGAGCCTTCTTCCTATGAAAAGTGATGCATCCATCTACTTGTTCAATGCCTCCAGTCTTGCTTTTGCCTGCATTTTCTCCACATCTGTCCCATGCTCCTGAAGCATTGCCAGATATTTCTTCTCCATCTTGACGTTGCCGAGCTTTCTTGCTGCAAGGCAGCTGTTCTTGATTGCAGTGTAGTCTGAAGGATTCTTCTTCAACACCTTGTTGTAATATTTAAGCGCCGTCTTGCAATCGTCCTTCACAAGCATATGGTATGTACCTATATTGCTGACGAATGCCATATTTGTCGGATATATGCCGGTCATGACCTCAGAAAGCTTTCTGAAGGCCTCATACGAAGACGGAGTCGCAAGAGTATAGAAACTGATGCAGTATTCCTGCATGGCGTCGGCGAAGAACTCCGCATCGGCAGGATTGCCGTCATATGTCCACTCTTCGGTTCCCTTCACAAAGTCATTTGTCAGACCAATGAGGTTTGCAAGCGCAATGTCAGGACTCTCTCTCTCATATGACACATACGCATTGGTCTTCATGAAACGGAAATCCAGTCTTTCGGGATACACCTCGATAGCCCTGTCAACCGCATCTATCGCCTCGCGGAAAAGTTCGTCATCATACACCAGAACCTGAAAATAGAACACGTCCGCCCCGGTCGAATCCTTAAGCGTCAGGACGGGATCCATTCCCAGGTATTTCTTTGTCTGTCTGGTTACAACCTCCGTGCTCTGAGCCTTGGTCAGATAATAATGAAACCTGGCCGTCAGCATCCTGTCATTGTCCTGATCGGCCTTCGCCCAGTTGTTTATGAGCGTCTCGATGCCGACTCCGGCAGGACCCACCTGAGAGACCAGCAGATTGTATCTGCGCTCGAAGTCCTGAGTCTGGGCAGTCATCTGCAATGCGGTCAGAATCACCGCGAGTGTTGTCAATATCCTTTTTGTCATAGTCATCTTATATCCATTCTTATCCTTCTGCTTTGCGGATGCAGGCTGTTGCACCGGTTGCCAAGATTCTTCACAAAACCCAGAGGCAATCCCTGGAACCTGACAACCAGATACCCAAGAGGGGCTTCCGGGAAGGCAACATTGTCCCTGTGCAGATATGCAAGGGCTGTCTGTCTGTCAACATCTACTGACGGGAAAGCATCCTCGGCAAGCATCAGAGAAAGCGCAAGGTCCGCATCCGGCACCAGATTCTTTCCCTTGACGATTCCGACAGCACATCCAGCTGCAGTCATATGAAGCACCTGTTCCACCATGGCCACATCCGTTGCGATATTCTTCGGCACGGCTGTCACGGTCTCCCCTTTCATCCTTATTACGCACTCTGTCCCCAGCAGCCTGTCCACTCCGGACGGAAGCGGCGCTTCCTTTCCAGGACGTGATGATCTTGAACCCTTCGTGCGCACCTGACGGAACTCAACCTCAGAAGTCTTGCGGACAGCGGAACAATACTGTCCCTCACCTTCCACATGACCGGGCACAAGGCTGTATCCCAGCTCTGTCTTCAGCACCCCCGGCATTCCGGGCAGGACATCTTCATGCATCAGATATTCTGCGCCCAGTTCCTCTGACACCCAGCGCACATTGCCGTCATTCTCCCTCCTGTTGAACGTGCAGGTGGAATACACCATCACACCTCCTTGAGCGAGCGTCGGCCATACATCCGCAAGAATTCTCCGCTGGCGGGCCTCGCAAAGAGCCACATTGTCCTCAGACCACTGACACAGCGCCTCTTCATCCTTCCTGAACATGCCTTCTCCAGAACATGGCACATCGGCCAATATCATGTCGAAGAAGCCGGGAAGCGCGGCAAATGCGCTCGGATCGTCAGAGACGACGGTCACATTGGGATCTCCCCAAAGGGCGACATTGTCAGCAAGGACACCTACCCTGGCCTTCATGACCTCATTGGAAACCAGAAGAAACTCATCTCCGAAAGCCTCCCTCAGCGACGCCGCAAGATCCGTGGTCTTACCTCCCGGAGCCGCACACAGGTCCAGCACCCTGAAAGGACGGCCGACCGGCCTGACCATGTCCTTAAGCAATGTACGGAATGCATGGCCGACAAACATGGAGGACGAATCCTGCACATAGTATGCTCCGGCATGAAAGAGAGGGTCCAAGGTGAACACTGGGCGCTCGGTCAGAATACGGCCATGATTGTTCCAAGGCACCTGGCGTCCCAGAGGCCCCGCCTCACCCTTGAAAGGGTTCAGTCGCACGGCCACCGACGCCGGCTCCTCAAACGCAGAAAAAGCGACAAGGGCATTTTCGCTCCCTATCGCCTCTTCCATATACTTCCTGAATGACGGGTCTATTATCATTTATTGAACATTGACGGGTCTACGCCTTCGGGCATCCTGCCCTCCGACATGGCCACAAGAGCATCCACGACCTTGTCAAGACCGTCCTTGATCTTTCCACCAAGTAGAGTCTTCATCATGAAATTGAGCTCCGCATCCACCACGATCTGGAAATCCGTCTTATACGGATCAACTGCAGGATCGAAATGCAGAGTCAGATGGAACTGGAACGGAGCGCCGTCATCGGCATATTCCAGCCTTGAATAAGGGACACGGTTCACCACCTTTACTCCGATGTTGAACCCCTGCACCTCTGCATGGATGGTATCGTAATCGGCAGTAACTCCCTGCTTCTTTTCTTCAGGAAGGAACTGCACGAAATTACGCATGTCGACGAATGTCATGTAAAGCTCGTACGGAGCCTTGGACACAACAGCGCGCTTGCTCTTTATCTCTACTGCCATATTACTCTGTCTTTCCCCAGGTTGAAGGCGAGAATCTCCACTCCTTGAGAACCTCCTTGTCGGACTCCTTGATGTAGCCTGTCTCTGAAGCGACCTCCACGAGAGTGTCGTAGTTTGACAGTGTAGTGAGCTCTACATTGCTGTCTTCGAAGGCCTTGCGCGCCTGATTGAAGTTGTATGAGAAGATCGCCACCATTCCGAGGATGTCAGCTCCTGCATTGACGAGAGCGTTCTTTGCCGCGAGGCTGCTCATTCCTGTAGAAATCAGGTCTTCCACGATGACCACCTTTGCTCCTGTCTCGAGGAGTCCCTCTATCTGCGAGCCTGTTCCATGATCCTTTGGTTTAGGCCTCACATAGCAGAAAGGCTTGCCGAGGATGTGCGCCACGAGATATCCATGAGCGATCGCTCCTGTCGCCACGCCTGCAATAACCTCAACATCAGGATACTGCTTCATGATGATCTCCGCCATCCACTTGCAGATGTTCTCGCGGATCTCAGGGTATGAGAGCACCTTTCTGTTGTCACAATATATAGGTGATTTCCAACCTGAAGCCCATGTGAACGGGTTTTCCGGTCTCAACATGACGGCCTTGATGTCCAGAAGGGACTTGGCCACTGCTTTCTCAATTACTTCCATAAGTCTTTTATTTAATTTTCATATATTTGCGAACACATTCCGCAAAGTTAATAAATTTATAATAAAATTATAGGTGTAATGCGCAAAATATACTTCGAAAAACGCTGCATCATAATATGCCCTCCTGAAGAACAGGCCCTGTCTGATCCCAACGCGATACTCTACAACATTGGTACCAGCGTGGACATACACTCTCTGGTGGGAATGTTCGAGACATCCGACTCGCTCATGAAGGTCTACATCCCGACCGAAGACCCGGAGGGAACATACAGCAGGATATGCAGTGAATTTGTCGAAGTGAATGCCGGTGGAGGTCTGGTGTCAAACCGCAGGGGGGATTACCTGCTGATCAGCCGCAACGGTCTCTGGGACCTGCCCAAAGGGCACCAGGACCCGGGCGAGGAGATCAGCGTGACGGCTCTGCGCGAGGTGAGCGAGGAGACCGGCATAGACCAGCTGATGCTGCGGGACCTCATATGCGTGACGGACCATTGCTACAGAAGAGACGGGAAATGGCACCTGAAACACACATGGTGGTATGACATGCTCTACACAGACCCGACCGATCTGACTCCTCAGACAGAGGAGGACATATCCAAGGCGGCATGGGTGGCAAAGTCCAGCCTTACGCCATATCTTCTGAACACATATCCGTCCATCATAGAGGTCTTTCGAGAGGCAAAAGTGTGATTCTTCAACAATTCTGCACGAATATTGAAACAAAAACCACAAAATTTCGTATAATAATATGATTTTGCAGTTTAAAATTTACAAAATATATGAAACTTTCACAATTCCAGTTCAATCTTCCTGCCGAGAAGATAGCATCTGAACCGCCGAGATGGCGTGACGAGTGCAAGCTCATGGTTCTCAACAAAAAGACAGGAGAGATCGAGCACAAGCTCTTCAAGGACATTCTTGACTATTTCGAAAAAGGCGACACTTTCGTTCTCAACGACACAAAGGTGTTCCCTGCAAAACTTCGCGGAAACAAGGAAAAGACAGGAGCTGACATCGAAGTGTTCCTCCTCAGGGAGCTCAACCGCGAGCAGAGGCTCTGGGACGTCATCGTCGAGCCTGCAAGGAAGATCAGGATAGGCAACAAGCTATACTTCGGAGAAGACGAGAGCCTCGTTGCAGAGGTCATCGACAACACGACATCGAGAGGCCGTACTCTCCGCTTCCTCTACGACGGAAGCTACGAGGACTTCAAGGAAACCCTTTTCGGACTCGGCCAGACACCTGTCCCTGACTGGGTAAAGAAGGAAGTGACACCCGAAGACGCTGAGAATTTCCAGACAATCTTCGCAAAGCACGAAGGTGCGGTTTCAGCTCCGGCTGCCGGCCTTCACTTCAGCCGCGAGCTATTCAACAGAATGATCCTCAAGGACATAAACAAGGCATTCATAACACTTCACATGGGCATAGGCCATTTCAGGGAAGTGGATGTCGAAGATCTCTCGAAGCACAAGATGGATTCGGAAAGGCTCATCATCACCGAGGAGACAGCTGACCTCATCAACAGCACCAGAAAGAACGGACACAAAGTACTCGCAGTGGGTATCACAGTGATCAGAGGCCTCGAGACCTACACCACGACAAACGATGAGGTGAACGCATATGACGGATGGACAAACAAGTTCATCTTCCCGCCTTACAGATTCGCCATTCCAGACGCGATTGTATCCAACTTCCACCGTCCGGGCTCGACGATGCTCATGTCGGTAGCGGCATTCGGAGGATACGAAAATGTGATGAAGGCATATAAGATGGCTCTTGAAATGGACTACAAGTTCGGTCCATACGGAGATGCTCTTCTCATCATCTGATGATAATAAAAAGAAAAAGTTTTAAAATTCGTAAAAACTTTTGCTAAAATAAATAAAAAGATGGCTCCCGGACTTTCCGGCAGCCATCTTTGTTTATAATATTGCGCCATGAAGAATTTTGAAGAGAAAGCTTGTCTGTGCGCACTGAACAGGGTTTTCGGCTTCGAGCCGAAAAGCGCGCTGGCACTCATCTCGCATCTCGGATGCGCAAGCACCCTGTTCACTTTGGGTGAAAAGGAATTGGAAGAGCTGCTCGGTCCATATTCCAGATACAGGCATCATATCAGGCGCAATGCCGTATATGAAGCCGCCGCAGAACTGGAGTCTCTTGAGAAATCAGGGATTCAGTTCATCGGATGGGGCGAAGAAGGGTATCCTCCCTTGCTTGCCGAATGCCAGGATCCTCCCATAGGATTATATATAAAAAGCTGCACACCGGCTTCGCAATTGTGGACACCGGACAAGAGCATAGCGATTGTCGGTACGAGAGACATATCCCCTTATGGCAAAGACTGGTGCAGGAAGACCGTCGAAAGTCTGGCTGCCACGCGGGAGAAGCCACTGATTGTCAGCGGGCTGGCATTAGGCACCGACATCTGCGCCCATAAAGCGGCAGTGGAAAGCGGCCTGCCGACCATCGGAGTCATGGCCACCGGACCTGACAGCGTATACCCATACAGACATCTTGCTTTCGCCGATCAGATATGCCACACGCCTGGCTGCGCCCTTATAACAGACTATCCGCCCGGAACCCCTCCTCTGCCGGTCCACTTTTTAAGACGCAACAGGATCATCGCCGGCCTGAGCGATGCGACCATATTGATAGAATCCAAGCTCAAGGGCGGAGGAATGATGACCGCACGACTCGCTTTTTCCTACGACAGGGACGTTTATGCGCTTCCCGGAAGGGCTGACGACATAAGGTCTCAGGGATGCAACTACCTGATTGGTAACAAGATCGCCGAACCGATCATATCAACAGAATCTCTGATCAGGAGCATCGGGATGAAGTATGCAGGAAGGAGCAGGAAGGACAATGTATCGGAGGAGCTGACGTCGGTGTTTGGAGGTCGTATTCAGGCAGACATGATAGAAGAGATGGCCGGCATACTGTCTGTCGTCCAAAGATGCAGGGGGATCACGGTTGAAGCCATGTGCGGCGAGACTGGCATGAGCTACGGAAGGTTGTCGTCATTAGTCTCGATGCTGGAAGCTGAAGGCTTCTTGTCCATCGACCTGCTCAGGAGATGCAGCATATGCAGGAGAACTAAATGACACAGATGTTGGGCATTTGGTGAAAATGTTTAAATTTGCAAAGATATATCTATAAGATATGGTTTTCACCGACACCCATACTCATCTATATGACGAAGCCTTTGCCGGCGAGGAAGATCTCGCTGTCGAGAGGGCCGTAGCCGCAGGTGTCACCAGGATGATCCTGCCCGACATCGACTCGCAGACACGCAATGCTATGTTCTCGCTCGCTGAAAGGCATGAGGGCGTGCTTTTCCCTTGCCTCGGCCTGCATCCCACATCCGTAGACGCACGCTGGAAGGAAGAAATGATGCTCATGGAGCAGAATCTCGAAAGGAAGATCCGGGCCATAGGGGAAATAGGAATGGACTGCTACTGGTCCCGTGAATTCGTCAAGGAACAGGAGGAGGTGTTCCGCATCCAGCTGGAGATGGCATCCGGAATGGATCTTCCTGTCATCATACACTCACGCGAATCCACAGAACTGATACTGAAGATTCTGAAAGACTGCAGCCACCTTGGCCTGCGAGGCGTGTTCCACGCATTTAGCGGCAGCATTGAAACATTCCGCGAGCTCCAGAAGCTCGGAGACTGGTACATAGGCATAGGCGGAGTCCTCACCTATAAGAAAGCGTCCATTGCAGAAACTGTAAGACAGATACCATTGGAGCGGATTCTGCTTGAGACCGACTCGCCATACCTCACGCCGGTACCGTTCCGAGGGAAGCGCAATGAAAGCGCATACATCCCCCATATAGCCGCAAGGCTGTCCGAACTGACAGGCAGGACAATGGAAGAGACCGCAGCAATAACGACAGACAACGCACAAAAACTATTCGGCATATGAAAAAGTCCGCGATTCTCCTCATATATACAGGAGGAACAATAGGCATGAAGGTGGATGAGGACCTGCAAGCCCTCACACCTTTCGACTTCAGCCAGATTCTGGATGAAGTTCCAGAACTGAAGAAATTCGCATACAGGATCGACTCATACACATTCTCGCCGCTGATCGACTCATCAGATGTCGAGCCCTCCCTTTGGGTTTCCCTCGCAGATCTGATCGAGCGCAAATATGACGACTACGACGGATTCGTCATCCTGCACGGAACAGACACCATGGCCTACTCGGCATCCGCATTAAGCTTCATGATAGAAGGACTGACCAAGCCTGTCATATTCACCGGAAGCCAGCTCCCTATCGGCAGTCCGAGGACGGACGGAAAGGAAAACCTCATTTCATCAGTAGAGATTGCTGCGGCAAAGGACGAAGATGGACATGCGCTTGTGCCGGAAGTGTGCATATGCTTCGACAGCATCCTGATGAGAGGATGTCGCACGAGCAAGATGAACGCAGACAACTTCAGAGCCTTCCGTTCGGAGAATCTGCAGCCTCTGGCCGAGGCCGGCATCAACATCAGATACAACACCGCCATTATCCTCAAACCGTCCGACTGGGATGCCAGACCGATATTCAGAAAGAACCTCGACACGCGGGTGTCGATTCTGAAGATGCACCCTGGAATAACACCTCAGATCGTCAGGGAAATCCTCTGCAGCAGCGACACCAGGGCGGTCATCATCGAGACATACGGCGCCGGAAACGCACCTTCGAAAGAATGGTTCCTGGAAACGGTCAAGAACGCCGACGCAATGGGCAAGATCATACTCAATGTGACCCAATGCATAGCAGGCAGCGTGAACATGGACATATACGCCACGGGCAAATGCCTGAAGGACATAGGCGTGATCAGCGGATATGACAGCACGACCGAAAGCGCCCTGGCGAAACTCTTCTATCTCATGGGCGTATGCCAGGACAATGCCACTGTAAAAGACCTTCTGAAACTGAACCTGAGGGGAGAAATATCAAAATAATTATTGCCGATTGAAAATAAATTGCTAAATTGCACCGCATTTTATGAGGCGGTATGTGTTACCCGCTCGATAAAAGAGATATTAACTAAAAACAAATCAATAACTTTATTAATCAAAAACACACAAAAACAATTATGAAAAAAATTTTCATGTTTTTGGCAGTAATGGGCGTTATGGCCTTTTCTGCACAGAACGCAGCAGCTCAGGACGAGCAGCCTGCTGACACTACAGCAACTGAGGTAGTAGCTGAGACTACTGAGGCTACTGACGCACTTCCTGAGGAGGTTCCTATGCACCAGGCCCTCAAGACAAAGTTCATTGAAGGTGGTGCAGGCTTCATGGCACTCGTAATCGCCTGCCTTATCCTCGGTCTCGCTCTCTGTATCGAGCGTATCCTTTACCTCTCATTCTCAAAGACCAACACCAAGAAGCTTCTCGCTAAGATCGAGGAGGCTCTCAAGAACGGTGGCGTTGAGGCTGCAACAGAGGTTTGCCGCAACACTCGCGGTCCTGTAGCATCTATCTTCACTCAGGCATTCCTTCGTCTTGCTGACGGCCAGAGCCTTGAGGAGGTTGAGAAGTCAGTGGTTTCTTATGGCGGAGTTGCTGCAAGCCAGATGGAGCAGAACCTTTCATGGATCTCTCTCTTCATCGCTATCGCTCCTTCACTCGGATTCTTGGGTACAGTTATCGGTATGATCCAGGCATTCGACGCCATCATGGTTGCAGGTGACATGTCTCCAGCAGTCGTAGCAGGTGGTATGAAGGTCGCTTTGATTACTACAGTCGGCGGTTTGATCGTTGCCGTTATCCTTCAGATCTTCTACAACTACATCCTTTCACAGGTTGAGTCTCTCACAATCGACATGGAGGACGCAACTATCTCATTGATGGATATCTTGGTAAAGTATCAGGGAAAATAACAATTGACTTTTCTTTAAAATGAAATACACAAAAATCTTAAAATGGGTCCTGGCGGTATTGTTCGCAGTGGGCGTTGTGTTCAGCTTCTACGGCTTCCTCGTAGGATTTGAGACCAACGGAAACGCTCCTGTCGACAACATGCTCTACTGCGCCTATGGATTTGCACTTGTCGCAATCCTCTCCGTTCTTTTCGGTGTGGTTGTGATTGGTGGAATCAACGATCCGAAGAGCCTTCTCAAGCTCCTCATCGGTCTCGTTGCAGTGGTTGCAGTGGTTGCAGTTGCATACGTACTTGCTCCAGGAACACCAGCCGTAGGATATCTCGGCGACCCTGTTTCAGACGCAACACTTAAAATGACCGACACATTCCTCAACCTTACATACTTCCTCTTCGGAGGCGCTATCCTTGCGCTTATCGTAGGATGGATTGTCGGTGCAACTCGTAAATAATTGACACCATGGGTAAGAAAACACCAGAAATCAATTCAAGTTCAACGGCGGATATGGCATTCCTCCTGCTCTGCTTCTTCATGATGACAACCACCATGGATCAGGACAAGGGTCTGCAGCGTCGTCTCCCTCCTATGCCTGACCCAAATCAGAAGGTAGAGGATCAGAAGGTTAATCGCCGCAACATCATCATTGTGAAGATTAACTCAGCCGATAGACTTCTTGCTGGTACTGAACCTATGCACGTCAGCCAACTCAAAGACAAGATCAAAGAGTTCCTCACAAACCCTGCAGACGATCCGAATCTTCCAGAGAAGGAAGAAATCGAAATCGAAGGATTCGGCCCTTGTATGGTTTCCAAGGGAGTCATCTCACTCCAGAACGACCGTGGTACCAGCTACCAGGCATATATGGCAGTTCAGAACGAGCTCGTAAAGGCCGTTAACGAACTCCGTGACGAGTGGGCCATGGCAAACTTCGGAAAGCTCTATATCAAGTGCGACGAAGACGAGCAGGTCATTGTAAGAAAGGCAGTTCCTCAGAACATTTCAGAGGCAGAGCCTAAGGATGTTTCCAAGAAATAAAATAGGAGAATAGCAATATGTCAAGATTCAAGAATAAAGAGAAAAGGACAGTACCACAGCCACCTTCAGGCTCTCTGTCCGACATCGTCTTCATGCTGTTGTTCTTCTTCATGGTGACAACCACAATGCGTGAGACTGAGAATAAAGTCGTAGTAAGGCTTCCGGAAGCTTCCGAGATCGCCAAGCTGGAAAGAAAGGACCTTTCTTCATACATCAACATCGGTACCCCTATCAGAAGCCTCCAGGGCCAGTATGGTAACGATTCACGTATCCAGCTCAACGACTCATTCAAGACAGTGAACGAGATCCGCGACTTCATCGCTGCAGAGCGTGACGCGATGTCTGAGGCTGACAGGTCATTCATGACAGTAGTGATCAAGGCTGACGAAAGCACCCGTATGGGTATCGTTACTGATGTTAAGCAGGAGCTCCGTAAGTGCTCTGCCCTTAAGATCATGTACACAGCCAGAAAACCGGCAGATGAGTAATTTACTTATGCATACTGAAGAAAGCAGTCCTCAAGGGCTGCTTTTTTTTGTGTATCACAGGTACAGATTTTAAAGAAAATAGATAAATTTGTAGGATTGATAGAATAATCCGACAAACAATAACACAATGAAAAAGATTTTACTTATCGTCGCAGTAATTGCAGCAGCCATGTCACTGAACGGTTGTGCAAATGAATCGAAGAAAGAAAGCCCAAGGGCAAAATACATCTTCCTGTTCATAGGAGACGGCATGGGCGCCACACACGTAGCTGTTACTGAGTCATATCTGTCTCACAAGGCAGGCAAGCTTGGCGGAGAGCAGCTGCAGATAACCCAGTTCCCTTATTACGGAACAGCTACGACACATTCTGCTGACAGGCATATTACATGTTCTTCGGCAGCCGGAACAGCCATCGCGTGTGGAGAGAAAGCGAACAATGGTACAGTCGGCATAAACAAGGACAGTGTCGAGATACAGAGTGTTGCATATGCGCTCAAGGAAGACGGATACAAAATAGGAATCATGTCGACAGTTCCGATCAACCATGCAACTCCGGCATCTTTCTATGCACATAGCCACAACAGAGGAAACTATTACGAGATCAGCAGCCAGATTCCTGCCAGCGGATTTGATCTCTTTGCAGGAGCCGGATTCCTTGACCACAAGGGCAAGGCCGGGGACAAAGAAGCGACCGATGCATATCTTGAAAAGAACGGATACGTTGTCAGCTATGGCATCGAAGAGTTCAAGGCAGAGTCGGAGGGAGCTGACAAGGTGGTGTTCTGCCAGGCAAGCAACAGGAATGAGAGCGCAGACAATTATGTCAGCGACGGAGTAGAGGAAGAGGATGCGAGCATGGCTCAGATGCTTCAGCTTGCACTTGATTTCCTTGGCGACGAGCAGCCATTCTTCATCATGGGCGAAGGCGGAGCGATCGACTGGTCAGCTCATGACAACAGGACAATGTCCATGGTTGAGAATGTAATAGATTTCGATAATGCAGTCAAGGTTGCATACCAGTTCTATCTGGAACATCCGGACGAGACACTGATAGTCGTTACTGCTGACCATGAGACCGGAGGTCTGACTCTCGGATGCGGAAGCAGCACAGTCAACTGGGAAAAGATGGAGAATCAGTGGATCGAGAGCGGCAAGAAGAATGTCCTGGACCACAAGGCTAATGCGGACTTCAACAGAAGCTGCTCTATAGGATGGACAACCGGTTCGCACACAGGCGGAGCCGTTCCTGTATTTGCTGTGGGTGTGGGAGCGGAAGATTTCGCAGGCAGAATCGACAATACTGACATTAAGGGTAAAATTTTAGGCAAATAGGTCTAAATCAATTATCTTTGCAAAGTTTGTAAAATCACTATATCACAATGGAAACAGTTATCAGAACCAAAGTCAAAGACCTGCTCAAGAGCGAGGCGGGAAGAGAGGTTCTTGCCAAAGGATGGGTAAGAACCAAGAGAGGAAACAAGAATGTGGCATTCATAGCACTCAATGACGGTTCTACAATAAATAATATTCAGATTGTAGTTGACAAGACCCCGGAGAACGAGGCAGTTCTTGCAAAGGTTACGACAGGAGCCTGCATCGCAGTAAGAGGCATGCTCGTAGAGTCTGTCGGCGGCGGCCAGAGCACCGAGATCCAGGCTGCTGAGATCGAGATCTATGGAGAGTGCGACCCTGTACGCTACCCTCTTCAGAAGAAGGACACTTCTTTCGAATTCCTCAGAAGCGTGGCACACCTTCGTCCAAGGACGAATACATTCGGAGCGATATACCGCATCAGAAGCAAGATGGCTTATGCTATCCACCAGTTCTTCAATGAGAAAGGATTCGTATACATCCACACTCCGCTCATCACAGCTTCAGACTGTGAGGGTGCAGGACAGATGTTCCGTGTGACTACTCTCGACATGGAGAACCTTCCACGCAACAAGAAGGGTGGAATCGACTATTCGAAGGATTTCTTCGGAAAGGAGACCAGCCTCACAGTGAGCGGTCAGCTCGAGGGTGAGCTCGGAGCGATGGCTCTCGGCGACATCTATACATTCGGACCTACATTCCGCGCTGAGAATTCAAACACTCCTCGTCACCTCGCAGAGTTCTGGATGATCGAGCCGGAGATGGCCTTCTATGACATCAAGGACAACATGGACCTCGCTGAGGAGTTCATCAAGTATCTCGTGAAGTATGCGCTTGACAACTGCTACGACGACATCAAGTTCCTCAACGACAGATATGACAACGAGCTCATCGAACGTCTCGAAGGTGTTGCTGATACAGAGTTCGTACGCCTTACATACACAGAGGGTGTAAAGATACTTGAGGCCGCAGGCGTAGAGTGGGAATATCCTGTAAGCTGGGGTACAGACCTTCAGAGCGAGCATGAGAGATACCTCGTGGAGAAGCATTTCAAGAAGCCTGTGATCCTGACCGACTATCCTAAGGACATAAAGGCGTTCTATATGAAGCAGAACGAGGACGGAAAGACTGTACGCGCGATGGACGTCCTCTTCCCTAAGATCGGTGAGATCATCGGAGGTTCAGAGCGTGAGGCATCTCTCCAGAAGCTTGAGGCACGCATAGAAGAGACCGGCATGAGCCGCAAGGGTCTTGAGTGGTACCTTGACACACGTCGTTTCGGATCTGCTCCTCACAGCGGATTCGGCCTCGGATTCGAGCGTCTGCTTCTCTTCGTGACCGGCATGTCAAACATCCGTGACGTGATCCCATTCCCTCGCACACCAAAGAACGCAGAATACTAAAACGTCATCCCCGGCCTGACCGGGGATCTCAAACAATAATGTAATGTTGATAATAGGCATCGCCGGAGGATCCGGCTCAGGCAAGACCACCGTAGTCAAGGCCATAACAGAGCAGCTTCAGGAAAATGTAGTTGTAATCCCTCAGGATTCATACTACAAGGACCTCAGCCACTACACTGAAGAGCAGAAAAGGGTACATAACTTCGACCATCCTGACTCTATTGACTTCGATCTTCTGAGAGCACAGCTCCAGGACCTGAGAGAAGGCAAGACAGTGGACCAGCCTGTGTATTCATACATCACCTGCGGCCGCTCGAAGCATGAGACCGTGACCGTAAGGCCGGCAGATGTCATCATCGTTGAAGGTATCCTCATCTTCACTGATCCCGAGTTGCGTAAGCTCATGGATATCAAGATATTCGTAGACGCGGACGACGACGACAGGCTCATGAGAGTAATGGCAAGGGATATTGTCGAAAGAGGAAAGACAGTGGAGTGGGTGATCGAAAGATATTCCAAGACTGTCAAGCCTATGTACCTTCAGTTCATTGAGCCTAGCAAGAGATATGCTGACATCATCATCCCTCAGGGAGGACACAACAAGGTGGCCATTGACATCATCTCTGCTACAATCGAGAAATCATTGGCAAACTGCAAGAAATAAACTTGAGTAGAAAAGGCGAAAATAATGCAGGAATCCTGATCACCGTGATATTCCATCTCACGGTGATTATTGTCTTGCTCCTCTACCAGATCGACGCTACGGTCAGGAGGGAGGAGACTTTCGTCATAGACTTCTCGAAGCAGGAAGAGATTGAGAGGCAGATCCAGGAGATGGAGGAGCTGGAGAAGGAATTATCAAAGATGGAAGCCATAAGGCAGAGACTTGAAGAGAAGATTGCCGGCACTACGACACCTGAAGTCAGGAATATAGCTGTTGACAGGGGTGGATACCTCAAAGATGACAGGGGGACAGATGCAGAGCAGCTCTACAAGGATGCCGAAAGACTTGCGCAAGACCTGAAGAACGGCAAGAGCAATGCCATCGAAGAGGACGCACGAGGAGAGACTGTCGACCTCGGTGGCGGAGGCAAGCAGGACAGCAAGTCTGATAAGGTATACAGCGGTCCGTCTGTTCTATCATACACATTGGACGGCCGCAAGGCCAGCAAGCTGCCGATTCCGGCATACAGATGCTATGCTGGCGGCGAGGTGACTGTGATAATCGTGGTGAATCCGCAGGGTATGGTGGTGGATGCCAGGGTTATGGAGGATGTTTCATCCGGTGATCAGTGCCTGAGGAATTTCGCGGTAAGGGCGGCGAGGCTGTCACGATTCTCGCAGTCTTCTACGGCGCCGGCTCGACAGACCGGAGAAATAGTCTATAGATTCATAGCACAGTAAAATCTGTTTTACATCCCATAGGGTTATAAAAACAATCCCTGTCGCTCCTTTCGTCGCTTGTTCCCTCTGCGGCCAGAGGGGTAGCACGGTTTTTATAACCCTATGGGATTGCGTGGGACAATGTGTGTGAATCTATAGGAGGAAGAAACGCAGGTGCCGAGGGTGGAAGAAAGCCTGGCGCATAACTATCTATGTATCAGCCAAATACGAAAACCTCGTGCCGACTTTGGGGAGCACGAGGTTTTATGATGTTAGTGATAGTCAACGAGTTAGGGGCCAAGGCTAGAGGAGGTTCAGGAGGGTTGAGGCTACTGCACTGGCATTGATAGTGTTGATCTGGTGTTGGTAGTCTGCCGCCGCTGCGGCGAAGGCGTCTTTGTGGTCTGGCTGGATCGGTTCTGCCGGTGGGGAGTCCATTTTGAGCGGGTTGATCGGGGTGCCGTTCTTCCAGACTCTGAAGTCGAGGTGCGGGCCTGTCGAGCGTCCTGTCGAACCTACATATCCAATTACATCGCCCTGGCGGACGCGCTGGCCGGCTTTGAGACCTTTGGCGTATTTCGACAAATGGAGATAGGCTGTAGAGTAGACTGAATTGTGTCGGATCCTTACTGTGTTTCCTCCGGCACCTTCATACTTCACGCTGGTAACGACACCGTCTCCGATTGTCATTACAGGAGTTCCCTTCGGAGCTGCATAATCTACTCCAGTATGAGGCTGGACCTTTCGTGTCACAGGATGTTTGCGCGCATATGAGAATCCCGAACTGATGCGCGAGTATTTCAGAGGAGCCTTGAGGAATGCCTTCCTCATGCTCTCCCCTTTCTCGTTCCACCATATGTTTCCGCCGTCTCCCTGGTCATACATTATTGCCGGAAAATCGTCTCCATTATGGGTGAAGACCGCATACTTTACGGTGTCGACAGCTATTACTTCACCATCATAGACCTTTTCCTGATAGAGCACTCTGAACCTGTCTCCCTTCTGTAGTCCGAAGAAGTCCACCGTCCACGCGTAAATATCTGATAATGTGAGGATAAGCAGCGGAGAAACATCAGCTGCAATCATGTCGTTCCACAATGAGGAATTGATGGTCACATCTGCATATCTCTCATTGTATTCGATCGGTTTTTCATACACCCAGGCATCGTAAGGCTCAGAGCAGTCAAAGACTATGCAGCTCTTCCTGTCGCGGTCGTAAACCAGGTATTCCAACTTGTCTTCTGCCGAATAATAAGCCCTGTATGACTGTCCCACACGGAGAGTCCTTACGTCAAAGACCGAGTCACAAGCCTGAGTCAGTCTGTAGGCTTCCTGAACTGTCATTCCGAGCGAAGTGAGCAGCGGGGAAAAGAACTGTCCGGACTTGACTTTTCCCTCAGAGCAGCGGTATGAATCAGGGTTGAATCCCATAAGGAGAGAATCTTGTGAAACTTGCTTCACAACTTGCACTTCTTCTTGAGGTAAAGTGGAAGATTCCGAGCTTCCGCATGAAGCGAATACAGCCGACACGATTATCAACAATATGCTGATTTTCAATACTTTATCCATAACTGACACAATTAGCTAGATTGTTTTGCACAAAGGTAAATAAAATTTGGTGGAAAAAAATGTAAGAAAATGTAATAAAGTGGGAAAATATTTTATAATTTTGCAGAACATTTAAGAAAGTGGAAAAATGGCAGGCTTCTTCGGAAAATATACAGCAAAAATTGATGACAAAGGGAGAGTTGTGATCCCTTCTGCCATCAAGAGCGCTGTGCCTGCTGAACAGATGGAGTTCATCATCAGGAAAGACATGTACAAGAACTGCCTCGAGATGTACACAAGACAGGAGTGGGCAGAAATGTCTCAGAACCTGAGATCCAAGCTCGATCTCGTGTTCAACGAGGAACATATGGAGTATTGGAGAACCCATATGAGCGACACTGTACTCGCTGTTCCAGATCCAAAGATCGGAAGAATCACCATACCCAAGGAGCTCATGAAGGACTGCGGCATCGTCAAGGAAGTCGTATTCCAGTGCCTTGACTTCAAGGTAGAGATCTGGGCAAAAGAAGACAGCAGATGCGGAAAGATGGATTCTGAATCATACCGCAACATGGGAAGAAAGATGGCCGGACTTCTTTAAGCAAAGGAGGTAAAAATGTCCGAATATCATAACCCCGTACTGCTTGATGAAAGCGTTTCCGCTTTAATCAGCTCACCATCAGGAATATACGCAGACGCCACATTCGGTGGCGGAGGACACACCTCGGAGATTCTCAGAAGACTGTCTCCCGAGGGAAGAGTCGTCTCCTTCGACCGCGATAGCGACGCGATAGCAAACAGGCCGGATGACAGCAGGCTCACACTGATCAGAAGCGACTTCCGATGGATACACAATCATCTGATCCACCAGGGATACGGAGACGGAATAGACGGAATACTCGCTGACCTGGGAGTGTCATCACATCAGTTTGACACAGCGGAGAGAGGATTTTCCTTCAGATACGACGCCCCGCTTGACATGAGGATGAACCAGGAAGCGGCGATGACAGCGGCAGACATCGTCAACAGCTATGAGATGGAGGAACTGGAAAAGATTCTGAGAATATACGGTGAGGTCGACAACAGCAGAAGGATCGCGCAGCTGATCTGCAAGGCAAGAGAGACTGCCCCGATCAACACGACGACAGAGTTGGGAAAGGCCATAGAAAGCGTACTGCCGAAGTTCGCGGAACACAAGTTCCTCGCAAAGGTCTACCAGGCACTGAGAATCGAGGTCAACCAGGAGATGAAATCACTTGAGAAGTTCCTCTCCGGAGCTTCGAAGGCCTTGAAGCCGGGCGGCAAGATGGTGATCATCACCTACCATTCGCTTGAAGACAGGATGGTGAAGAACTTCATCAAGGCCGGCAACATAGAAGGAAAGGTGGAGAAGGATTTTTACGGAAACGCGACTGCGCCGCTGAAGGCAGTCAACCGCAAGCCGATTCTTCCGCAGGAAGAGGAGATTGCAGCAAACACAAGAGCACGAAGCGCAAAGTTGAGGATAGCAGAAAAGATCTGACAAAATGGAAAAGGTGACATTCAAGAAGGTTATTGAGTCAATCCTGAGCGGAGACATACTTCTCCTGCTGAGGGTGGACAGGCTGCTTCCTTACATCCTCGTCCTGTTTGCGCTTGGATGGATAAACATCTTCCTCAACTACAAGATCGAGAGAACGCTGGTGGAGGTGGAGAACAACAAGGTCCTGCTGGAGAACTATAAAATATATCACGCGCAGAAGACATATCAGTTCGTAAAGATGGGCAGGATAAGCACAATCGAGGAAATGCTCGAGAACGGAGGATCAAAGGTCGGCACCCCTGAAAAGCCGGCAGAAACGATAACTGTGAAATAGAAATGGCAAACAACGAGAGAACAGAGTCGAAGATTGAAAGGGACAAGAAAAAGCCCAGCAGGTGGTTGATGTATTTCTACCTCCTGTTCTTGTTGTTGTCTGTAGTGATCATAGGCAGGATCATATACATCCAGTATATCTGGAAGCCGATTCCGGAACACGTGAAGCACTTCCGTCCGTCAAAGCATAAGGACGTGATCGACCCTGAGAGAGGATCGATCCTCGACCACAACGGAAGACTTCTGGCAATCTCTACACCTCTATATGATATATATATGGACTGCTACGTCCAGAAGGAGGCGAACGAGAAGAACAGCAAGAACGGAACGGAAGAGGAAGACAAATGGATGAACAATGCCAGAAAGCTTTCGCAGGGCCTGGCCGAAATCCTCAGGGAGGAGGGAAAGGACTCCGCTTACTATTGGAACAGGATACGCAACGGAAGAGCGAACAAGAGAAGATATGTCAGCATGGCCAAAGGCATTGACCATGGCACACTGCTCGAGCTCAAGGAACTCCCTCTTTTTAACCTGCCGGGTCACAAGGGCGGCCTGATCGTGGAAAAAAACGAGAAGAGACTGTATCCATATGGCGAACTCGCAAGACGAGTGATAGGATATGTCAAGAACAATGACGACACCAGCGCCATCCATGTTGGAATAGAAGGCAAATACCACTACCTGCTCCATGGAAAGAAAGGACAGTCATGGGAAAAGAGGACAGACAAGTCAGGATGGATTCCTGACGCAGACAGCCTCTACAAACCGGCAGAAGACGGTTTTGACGTCAAGACTACGCTTGACATAAACCTTCAGGACATTGCTGACAAGGCTCTCAGGAAGAATATTGGAGAGAACGACAAGATCAAGGCCGGGTGCGTTGTGATACTGGATGTCGAGACAGGAGCAGTCCGCGCAATGGTAAATCTGCAGAAAGACAGCACAGGAAGACTGTACGAGTCTTTCAACATGGCCGCAGGACAGCCTGCAGAGCCTGGCTCAGTCTTCAAGACCATGACCCTTGCCACTCTTCTCGAGGACGGGAAGACGACTCTTGAGAAGCAGATTCCGACAAACCATGGAATCATGCAGGACATGGCTCACCTGGTCAACCAGGATCAGTATATCGTAAACTACGAGAACAGATACCATAAGAATACGATATCCGTCATCCACGGATTCCAGATATCGTCAAACTATGTGTTCCGTCGCCTTGTCCAGGATGCCTACGGAGCGAACCCGGAAGAGTTCACCAGCAGACTGCATTCATACAATCTCGGTGCGAACTTCGATTTCGAGCTCACTGAAAGAGGAAGCGGAAAGCCAAGCATACCGAGTCCTGACGAGGCCGGCTGGAGCGGCACAAGCCTCGTGTCAACAGCCATCGGATACTCCGTGAAAGTGACACCGCTGCAGGTTGCGGCCTTCTACAATGCAATAGCAAACGACGGCAAGATGATGAAGCCGTACATTGTCGAAAGAATAGAGAAAGACGGAGTGGCACAGCAGGAATTCAAACCTGTCCTTCTTAATTCTGTATGCTCGAAGGCCACCGCCGACACTCTCACAAGGGCACTCAAGCAGGTGACCACAGAAGGAACGGCCAAAAGGCTCAACAAGGCAAAGTGCCAGGTTGCAGGAAAGACAGGAACGGCGAGAATGCACCTGACCGTCGCAGAGCAGAACGGAAGCAGTAACCCATACGAGGACAACCTTGGAAGGAAGAAGCATCAGGGAACATTCGTCGGATTCTTCCCGGCAGACAATCCGAAATACACCGCGATTGTCGTCACATACACAAGGAAACTCGACATGGGCGTGAATGTATACGGAGGAGAAGCTCCGGCAGCCACATTCAAGGATATCGTTGACGAGATATGGGCATACGAGACAGACTGGAGCAGAGAGATCAAGGCGGACGGGGACATGCCCGACATGAAGGCAAAGAACATATTCCCGGACAAGACGGAAGGTTCCCTCGTACCTGACGTCACAGGAATGGGACTGAAGGACGCAATGTTCGCCATAGAGAACAGCGGATATGTCTGCGAATACACCGGATCAGGACACGTCTGCAATCAGACACCGAAAGCCGGAGCGGCAGCAAGGAAAGGACAAAAGATAAACATAGTGCTCAGATGAGACTGGACAGAATCATAAGGAACACCGGCGGAATATTCACCGCAGGCGACAGTGCCGCAGAGATCGACTCGATCTGCTGTGATTCAAGGAAAGTGACCCGCGGGTCGCTTTTCGTGGCTGTCAAAGGCTTTGCCGCCGACGGCCATGAATACATATCCCGCGCTATCGGGAAGGGAGCCAGAGCCGTGGTGTATGAAGACCAGGAACTAGCTGATTTCCAGACATCTGCAATGGCACTTGAAGGTGTCGCGTTGATAAAGGTTGAGTCTTCAAGAAAGGCTCTGGCCATAATGGCCGCCAACTTCTATGACAATCCTTCCGAGAAGCTGACCCTCGTGGGAATCACCGGAACAAACGGAAAGACGACCACTGTGACACTCCTCTACAGGATGTTCATGGCCCTGGGCTACAACTGCGGACTTCTGTCCACCATAGCCAACTATGTAGGCACAAAGGGAACAGAAGCAGTCAACACCACCTCAGACCCGATCACCATAAACTCGCTGCTCTGCGAGATGGTGAATGCAGGATGTGAATACTGCTTCATGGAGGTAAGTTCGATCGGCGTAGAGCAGGACAGGGTTGCAGGCCTGAAGTTCAAGGCGGGCATATTCTCCAACCTGACTCATGACCATCTTGACTACCACAAGACATTCGCCGAGTACCTCAGATGCAAGAAGCTGTTCTTCGACACGCTGCCGGCTGACGCATACGCAATCACCAACATCGACGACAGGAACGGAACGGTGATGCTGCAGAATACAAAGGCACAGGTGGTCACATATTCATGCAGAAGCATCGCGGACCACACCTGCAGGGTGATGGAGCAAAGCTTCGAGGGAATGCTCGTAAAGATCGACGGCAGAGAGGCGTGGAGCAGGCTCATAGGAATGCACAACGCATATAACCTGCTTGCCATATACGCCACAGCGGTGACGCTCGGGACAGACCCTGAAGAAGTGCTGACAGCAATGAGCACCCTTCTCCCTGCACCGGGAAGACTCGAGAACATCAGAGGACCGAGGGACATTTCAGTGATCATCGACTACGCGCACACTCCTGATGCTCTGGAGAACGTACTGTCGACACTGAGGGAGATAGCGCCCGAGAGACAGCTAATCTGCCTCTTCGGCTGCGGTGGTGACAGAGACAGGAGCAAGAGGCCGGAGATGGGAAGGATAGCCCAGAAGATGGCCGACAGAATAATCGTGACATCGGACAACAGCAGAAGCGAGAATACGGCTGACATCATGGCCGACATAAAGGAGGGCATGGATGTCAGCGGCAGAGCAAAGTCGCTGTTCATCGAAGACCGTGAGCAGGCCATCCGCACAGCGATAATGATAGCAGACCAGGGAGCGACAATACTTCTGGCAGGAAAGGGACACGAGACCTACCAGATAAACGGAAGCGAAAAGAAGCATTTTGACGAAAGAGAAATAGTTACGGAAATTTTTAACGGACAGTAAAGCAATGATATACCACCTTATAAACCTGCTTGAAGACTTTGACTTTCCCGGACAGGGATTGTTCCAGTACCTTTCATTCAGAGCCATAGCAGCATTCACTCTTGCACTGCTGATTTCGATCTTCGCAGGCAAGAGGATCATAGGATGGCTCCAGAAGAAGCAGATAGGAGAGACTATCCGCGACCTCGGACTTGAGGGACAGATGCAGAAGAAAGGCACTCCGACCATGGGTGGCATCATCATTTACATGTCTGTTATGATACCGGTGCTGCTGCTGGCCAACCTCACCAACATATACATCATCCTTCTTCTTGTCAGTACCACATGGTTCTTCCTCATCGGATTTACAGATGACTACATCAAGGTGTTCAAGAAGAACAAGGAAGGATTGAGCGAGAAGGGCAAGCTGGCGGCACAGGGAGCTATGGCGCTTGCAATCGGACTTGCCGTATGCTTCAGCAACGACATCGTGGTCCGTGAGAACGTAGCCGTAAGCGAGACTATCGAGACTGTTTCTCCGGACAGCACAGCCTCAGCAACCGGCATAAGCCAGATAGAGAAGCACGACATTGTAAAAAGCACAAAGACCACCATACCGTTCGTGAAGAATCACGAATTCGACTACAAGTGGCTCTCCCCTTTCAAGGGAACATTAGGATGGTACTGCAAGTGGGCGATATACGCGCTCATGATCGTGATCGTGATCACGGCATGCTCGAACGGAGTCAACCTCACTGACGGCCTGGACGGCCTTGCAGCCGGCACATCGGCCATAGTCGGAGTCGTGCTGGGTATCTTTGCATGGTTGGGAGGCAACATTGTCAATGCGGAATATCTGAACATAATGTACATACCAGGCAGCGGAGAGATCGCAGTATTCATGTCTGCACTGGTCGGAGCTCTGATCGGATTCCTGTGGTACAACATGTATCCGGCACAGGTGTTCATGGGGGACACCGGAAGCCTGATGCTCGGTGGAATCATCGGAGTGACAGCAGTCCTCATCAGAAAGGAGCTGCTCATCCCGATCCTCTGCGGAATATTCTTCGCCGAGAGCGTGTCGGTACTTATGCAGAGATTCTATTTCAAGTATACAAAGAAGAAGTATGGCGAGGGCAGAAGGATATTCAAGATGGCTCCTCTGCACCACCACTACCAGAAGGAAGGGATACCGGCGCTGATACAGAAACCGGTCAGAGGAATGCATGAAGCCAAGATCGTATCAAGATTCTGGATCGTCGGAATGCTCCTCGCAGTAATTACAATAGCATTATTAAAGGTAAGATAGTCATATAGTCATGTCAAGAGTAGTAGTATTAGGCGGCGGAGAAAGCGGAGTAGGCTCTGCAGTTCTCGCAAAGACAAAGGGATTCGACGTATTCCTCTCGGATATGGGAAATATCGCAGAGAAGTATGTTGCAGTGCTCGAAGAATGGGACATTCCGTACGAGCAGGGCAGGCATTCGGAAGAGCTGATCCTCAACGCTGACGAGGTCATCAAGAGCCCGGGCATCCCGTCAACAGCCCCGATGGTGAAGAAGATCATGGAAGGAGGCATAAATGTGATCTCGGAGATCGAGTTCGCAGGACGCTATGACTCAGCCAAGAAGGTGTGCATCACAGGAAGTAACGGAAAGACCACGACGACATCACTGATCTACCATCTCCTCAAGAACGCCGGCCTCAATGTAGGTCTGGGTGGAAACATCGGCAAGAGCTACGCCTACCAGGTGGCTACCGAGCAGCACGACATCTACGTGCTCGAGCTAAGCAGCTTCCAGCTTGACAACGTATATGACTTCAAAGCTGACATCGCCATCATCACCAACATAACTCCAGACCACCTCGACAGATATGACTACAAGATGGAGAACTATGTGAAGGCGAAGTTCCGCATAACACGCAACATGTCCAGCGAGGACTGTTTCATATTCTGCTCCGATGACGACATCACCATCAGACACCTTGACCAGATCGTGATGAAGGCACAGAAGCTTCCGTTCTCACAGAAGGAAGAAGTCAAGCAGGGAGCCTTCGTCCAGGGCGACAAGATGATCGTACGCTACAAGGAGGAAGAGTGTGACATGTTCCTTCAGGAACTCGCCCTCGGCGGAAGACACAACGTATATAATTCAATGGCCGCAGCCATAGCCGCAAAGGTGATGGAGATAGACAACGAGGCCATCAGAGAAGGTCTTGCAACATTCCAGGCAGTGGAACACAGACTCGAGAAGGTGCTCAGCATCAGAGATGTGCTTTACATCAATGATTCAAAGGCCACAAATGTAGACTCGGCATGGTATGCACTTGAGTGCCAGACAAGACCTGTCGTATGGATTGTCGGAGGAACAGACAAAGGCAATGACTATACAAGTCTCATCCCTCTCGCTCAGGAGAAGGTGAAGGCTATGATCTGCATGGGACTTGACAACGCGAAGTTCCACGAGTCCTTCGGAGGAGTTGTCCCTGAGATTCACGACGTGACATCAGCACAGGAGGCGGTTCAGCTGGCGAGCCAGCTTGCTGAAAGCGGGGACGTAGTCCTGCTTTCGCCATGCTGCGCAAGCTTCGACCTGTTCAAGAACTACGAAGACAGAGGAAGACAATTCAAGGAGGCGGTAAGAAGACTATAAGACTATGGAGACTGAGAATAAAGAGAGCCGGCTGAGCGTCTGGCTGAACAAACTGAAAGATTTCCAAGGGGATAAGGTCATATTGATCATCGTCCTCTTGCTTATCCTCATATCGTTCCTTGCGATATTCTCGTCGACTCCTCTGCTGCCTTCGCAGGCCAGCAGGATTGCGACGATGAAGGAGCATGGAATCATTGCGATATTCGGCATCCTGGTGATGTTCCTGCTCTATCGTTTTGACTTCAAATGGATAAAATACCTGTCTCAGGCCGGATTTGCAGTGTCATTCGTCCTGCTGCTGCTTCTGCTGCTGAGAGTGGACTTCAATATCCTCAAGGTGGAGGTCAGGAACTCCGCAGTACGAAACTTCGTGTTCCTCGGCAAGCAGATCCACGTCTTCGAGATTGTGAAGGTCGCCATGGTAATGTATCTCGCATGGGCCATGAACGCCATCAAAGAAGACATGAACGCCAGAAGAGAGAAGAGAAAGAGCGAGACACTGAGGTTCGGCAACTGGCTTGCCGAGCAGAGTCCGAAGCTCAGGTTCATGAAGAAGACCCGCGGAAAGAGAATCCTCTATGTATACATACCGTCGATCATCATAGTCATGATGCTCTTCTTCGGAAGCGGATCAAGCTCACTGTTCGTGGGAGCCGTGCTGATCGCCCTGATGATTGTAGGAGGAGTTCCGCTCAAGGAGCTGGCACTTGCCGGATTCATAGGACTGGTCGGCATCGGAAGCCTTGTCGGAATACACGAGCTGAGCGACGGAAAATATGTGAAGCGAGTTGCTACCATCATCAACAGACTGAAGGCCGACTATGACATGGAAAGGCTCAACGGTCTTAAAGGAGACGAATACTTCAACATGCTGGATACTTTAAGACAGCCGATTTCCGCCAAGATGGCCGTACATGAAGGCAAGCTTATAGGAAAAGGCATCGGCAACAGTACGCAGAAATACAAGGTGGACAACATCTACGGTGACTACATGTACAGCTTCATCATCGAGGAATACGGACTGATAGGCGGAATACTGGTACTGATCCTGTATGTGAGTCTGCTGGCAAGAAGTTCGATCATAGCAAGGATGTGCGAGGACGAGTTTGCAAAGTTTGCAATAGGTGGACTCGCGATACTTGTGAGTGGTCAGGCATTCATGCACATCCTGGTGAATGTGGACATCGGGCCTATGACGGGACAGACACTGCCATTGATCAGTCACGGTGCAAGTGCCTTCCTGGTGTTCTGCGTAGCATTCGGCATAATGCTTTCGATAAGCAGGATGGCAAGAAGCAAGATGGAAAAAATTGAGAATGACATATGATGTACAGAAAGATCCGAGCAATCATCAGTGGAGGCGGCACTGGAGGACATATATTCCCGGCACTCTCGATCGCAGGCAAGCTGAAGGAACTTAATCCGGAAACCGAAATCCTGTTCGTCGGAGCCGACGGAAGGATGGAGATGGAGAAGGTTCCTGCTGCCGGCTATAAGATAGTAGGTCTTCCTGTAGCAGGACTGCAGAGGAAACTTACCTTGTCTAACTTCGCCCTGCCATTCAAGGTCATCAAGAGTGTAAGCATGGCGAAGAAGGTGATCCGCGAGTTCAGGCCGGACATCGCCATCGGCGTGGGCGGCTATGCAAGTGCTCCCCTTCTGTGGGCTGCAAGCCGTATGGGGATTCCTACCCTGATCCAGGAGCAGAACGGATTCGCAGGCCTCACCAACAAGATTCTCGGCAAGAAGGCCAGGAGCATCTGCGTGGCCTATGAGGGAATGGAGAGATTCTTCCCTGCTGACAGGATAGTTCTTTCTGGAAACCCGATCAGGAAGGAGATCGTGGCGGCTGACGAAAAGATGAAGGCAGAGGCAATGGAATTCTATGGCCTCAACCCTGAAATGAAGCACATATTCATCGTCGGAGGCAGTCTGGGCAGCGCAACGCTTAACAATGCGATGAAGAAATGGATCGAGGACGGATGTCCTGGCGGAGAGAACATAGAGGTCATCTGGCAGTGCGGCAAGTACTACAAACCGTCCATCGACGCGTTCATGGCCGAAGCGAAGGCATCCGGCAAGGATATCAGCCGTATACAGCACTCGGAGTTCATAAGCAGGATGGACCTGGCATATGCTGCCGCAGACGTAGTCATAAGCCGTTCAGGCGCAAGCTCCGTATCAGAACTCTGCGCAGCGCACAAGGCATCCATTTTCGTTCCGTCACCAAATGTGACTGAAGACCATCAGACACATAACGCAATGGCGCTTGTGAGAAAGGATGCAGGATTGATAGTAAAGGACAGCGAGGCGGCAGAAAAACTCATGAAGACCGCTTGCGGACTGATAGAAAATCCGGAGAAGATTGCTCTGATGGAGAAGAACATCGCAGCTCTGGCGAAGACAGATGCAGCACAGACCATAGCGGACGAGGTATATAGAATAATCTCGAAATAAGGTATGAAGAACATATATTTCATAGGAATCGGAGGCATCGGCATGAGTGCGATCGCCAGATATTACAACGTGAAGGGATACGCCGTCAGCGGATATGACAAGACCCCTTCACCGCTCACCCACGCCCTTGAGGACGAGGGAATCGGCGTACACTATACCGATGACATTTCATTCATACCAAAGGACAAGGAGGAGACTCTGGTCGTATATACCCCTGCGGTTCCGAAGAACATGGGAGAACTCGTGTATGTCCAGGAGAACGGATACAGGGTCATCAAGCGTTCAAGAATGCTTGGAGAGATTGCAGCAGGACAGAGATGTCTGGCAGTTGCCGGAACACACGGAAAGACGACTACCAGCACACTTGTAAGCCATCTTTTCACAGACTGCGGAGAAGGATGTTCAGCATTTCTTGGCGGCATTTCCAAGAACTATGACAGCAATCTCCTGACACACAGCAACGACGTCATTGTTGCTGAGGCTGACGAGTTCGACCGGTCGTTCCTGCAGCTCTTCCCTGAGATTGCAGTGATAACTTCCATGGACGCCGATCACCTTGACATCTATGGTGATGAGGCACACATCGTGGAAGCCTTCAAGGCCTTCGCCTCACAGGTGAGCGGCTCAGTGATCATCAAGCATGGACTTGACATCACACCGCAAGATACCAAGGCGAAGATATACACATATGCATATGACAACCCCGATGCTGATTTCCATGCAGAGCCTTTGGAGAACGGTCATTTCAACCTGCACTACCCTGGCGGAGTGATAGAAGACTGTGTCGTGGGAATTCCGGGATGGGTCAATATCGAGAACGGAGTCGGCGCATCGGCGATAGCGCTCACATACGGACTTGACCCGCAGAAGATCCGCAAGGCCCTTGCGAGCTTCTCGGGAGTGAAGAGAAGATTCGACATGCAGGTGGACATGGACGGACTGGTCTACATAGATGACTATGCGCACCATCCTAATGAAATCGCTGCCGCAATCAGTTCGATAAAGGGACGTTACCCTGAATATAGATATACAGCCATATTCCAGCCTCACCTATACACCAGGACAAGAGACTTTGCTGACGAATTTGCAGAAGCTCTCAGCCTGGCAGACAGAGTGATACTTCTGGACATCTATCCGGCAAGAGAGGAACCGATTCCGGGTGTGACCTCGGAGATAATATTCAGAGGAATCACAGCACCGGAGAAAGTGCTGATAAAGAAGGAGGAACTGCTGGAATATCTGCAGGGACAGCCTCTGGAAGCCAGAGAGCTGTTCATCACGCTCGGAGCCGGCGACATAGACAGGCTCGTAGGCCCTATTGGAAAACTTCTGACCGACAAACACGACAGATAAGATGAAAAACATCTGGAAACATATAATAAACATAGCATTTGCCATACTGCTGGTCTGCGTGCTCACTGCCGCTTTCCTTCTGGGGTCGTCATCCAGGAAGGACATACGTTGCAAAGGTGTGACGATAACCGTCACTGACAGTGCCACGAACCAGTTCATCACCCCTCAGGAAATCAGGAAATTTCTTGAGGAAGAATATACCGACGGATATATAGGAGAGCCTATTGACAGCATAAACCTGACAAGAATCGAGGAGATACTGGACAGCAAGAGCGCCATCCTGAAGAGCCAGGCATTCACGACCAAAGACAGTCTGCTCAACATCATTGTCACCCAGAGGAAGCCTGTCGTGAGATTCCAGAAATCCTATGGAGGCTTCTACGCTGACAAGGACGGACATCTCTTCCCTCTACAAAGCACCTATGCCTCGCATGTCATCATAGTAGACGGACACATACCGCTGAAGCTGGAATACTGTTACACCGGCAAGCTGGAAAACGACGAGGAAAAGAAATGGCTCAACGACATGGTCGCCATGGTGAATCATATAGAAGAGAGCAGGATCTGGAAGGACAAGATAGTGCAGATGACAGTCGGAGAGGACGGAGAACTGACTCTTGTTCCACGTGAAGGCAATGAAAAGTTCCTGTTCGGACAGCCTGATGACCTGAAGGGCAAATTCGAAAGAATGGAAATATATTACAAGAGTGTACGCAAGGACAAGGGAGAGGATTACTATTCTCTCGTAGATGTCAGATACGAAGGACAATTGGTTTGCAGATAGAATATAAGAGATATGAGTGATCTTACTGAAAAACACATAGTGGCGATCGATCTTGGAACATCCAAGATCGCACTTACCGTAGCAAAGGTGAGCGGGGATGATGTACAGATAGTATATCACAACTGGAAGGACACCCCGCCGGCTGGAATCAAGTACAGCGGCGTGTATAACATACGTGAGGCGTATGGACCTCTCGCATTCCTCATCAAGGATGCGGAAGAGGCTCTCTGCATAAAGATCAACCAGGCGGTCATCGGAATGCCAAAGTACCCTATCCGCCACGAAACCAACAGCGGAAAGATCCAGGACCGAGGCGAGGACACCGAAATCACTGCAGAGGACATCGCAAACCTCAAGAGGTTCGCACAGGAGACCTACCCTTTGAATGACCCCAAGAAGGAGGCCATCTACGGAGCAGTGGCTCAGTCTTTCTCTGACGGAGAATATTTCCAGATCATCGAGGATGAGATCATCGGAATGACCAGCGACGTGCTCGAAGGACATTTCAAGATATTCATCGGACGCAAGAGAGACCTCAAGAACGCAGACGAACTTCTGAAGAGGGCAGGCATTTCATCGAAGAAGAAATACTTTACCGCCGAAACCACTGCCAAGGCCGTCCTCACAGACATCGAGATGGAGAACGGAGTCGCACATATCGACTTCGGAGGAGGCAGCACATCCGTGACCATATATCACGGAAACATCATGCGCCACTACGCATCGATTCCATTCGGAGGAAAGAACATCACTCATGACATAAAGAACGAGCTTCAGATATCGGAGAGACTTGCAGAGAACATCAAGCTCGCATTCGGCGCCTGCCTGCCTGACAAGCTCCAGAGCCTGAGCGAGAAGGTGCTTGTCATCAGCGGCCAGACTGCAGTGCAGCAGAAGGAAGTCACTGTGAAGTACCTCTCGGAAATCATCACTGCCCGTGTAGAGGAAATCATGCAGGCCATACTCTATGAAATCAGCGAAAGCGGTCTTGCAGAGCATCTCAGAGGCGGAATCGTCATCACAGGAGGAGGCGCCCGCACAGCAAATCTGGGTCTTCTCATAAGCCAGATGTCAGGATACAAGGTAAGAATCGGCTATCCTCTTACCGGATATTCATTCCAGGGCATAGAAGGTGTCACCGACAGCAGCGCCGCGACTTCGATGGGTCTGATAAAGGCCGCCCTTGAAGAGGAAGGTATGAACTGTGCAGTCTATGAGGAAGGCTATCACACTGAGGTGGAGGAGCAGGATGAGGTCATTACAGCTGAAATCCCGTCTGAGGCAATGCCTGTCGAGTATGTGGCGGAAGAGGTAGTGGAAGTCGCACCAGAGGCCCAGGAAGTGGTGCCCGAGCCTGAGGATACCTTTGTAGAGACGATTGTTCCGGAGGTTGTGGAAGAAGAGAGCCAGGAACTCTATGGTCCGGAGTCTGAACCTGACGAAGCACCGGAAGAGGAGGCTGAAGAAGACGACTATGATCCGGAATTGGAGGATGACGACGAGAAGACAGGACACAGCTTCATAGATATCTTCTGGGGCGGAATCAGAAAAAGAATCAGGAAGGTTGAAGAAAAGACCGACGAAATTATCGATGGCATGGCGAAATAGGAGGAGACAAAGAGATGACAGACATAAACTTATCAGAACTTGAGGTGACCTTTACAGACTGGTTGCCTGAAAATTCGATAATCAAGGTTATCGGAGTAGGCGGCGGAGGATGCAACGCTGTCAACTACATGTACAACAAGAGGATCCAGGGATGCATATTCATCGTATGCAACACTGACTCGCAGTCCCTCAAGAAGAGCCCTGTACCTATCAGGATACAGCTCGGTACTGGTCTCGGCGCAGGATGCAATCCTACCGAGGGACGCAATTGCGCACTCAACTCCCAGCAGGAGATTGAGGAGAAGGTGTTCAGCACCAAGACAGACATGCTCTTCATCACTGCCGGTATGGGTGGCGGAACCGGTACCGGAGCCGCACCAGTGATTGCCGCAATGGCAAAGAACAAGGGCATCCTCACGGTAGGAGTCGTGACACTGCCTTTCAAGAATGAAGGCAACGAGTCCCTTGCAAAGGCAATCGACGGCATCTATGAGCTTCAGAAGAATGTGGACAGCCTCATAATCATAAACAACGAGAAGATATACACCCATTACGGCGGGCTCCTCATTCATGAGGCCTTCCCTAAGACTGACGAGGTGCTTTCGACTGCTGTCCAGGGCATCATCGAGATTATCAACAAGCCTGGTTACGTCAATGTAGACTTCAAGGATGTGAAGTCCATGATGACAAACAGCGGCATGGCTCTGATGGGTTGCGGCAAGGGCGAAGGCAAAGACCGCATAAGGGAGGCCGTCACTGGTGCCATCGCATCGCCGCTCCTCAACGACTTTGACATCAAGACAGCGAAGAATGTGCTCTTGAACATCACATGTGGATATAATGAGAAAGGACTCCTCATGGATGACCTGGCCGAAATCGACCGCCTTATGTCCGAGCAGCTCGGAGAGAAGACCAACAGATTCAAGAGAGGTATCGTCTACGAGATGGATCCGGAGTTCGCTGACAAGGTGACAATTACTATGATCGCAACCGGATTCGAGATGCAGCGCCTCAGTGAAATCACCGATGTGAACCTCGGAAACATAATCAGGATAGATCAGAACTTCAGATATGAAAGAGGCAGCACGGTCGGCTGCGAAGCGATCGAGACTCCGGAGATGCCGAGCGAGAAGATCGGTTTCAACACCGCGAGCATCAAGACCGAATTCGACTTCGGCAAGAGCGGAAAGCCTGTCCTGCTTGTAGGAGAATTCGACGACAAGAGCGAGCTGGAGAACACGGCAGCCATCAGAAGAAAAGGTAAGAAAGATAAAACAGAATAACATATGACAAGGAAAACAAGAGTAAGGTTTGCACCTTCACCTACAGGCCCTCTCCACATGGGAGGAGTCAGAACTGCTCTTTACAACTATCTCTTCGCCAAACAGCATGGAGGAGACTTCATCATCCGTATCGAAGATACAGACTCACAGAGATTCGTTCCGGGAGCAGAGAAGTATATCATCGAAGCCCTCAACTGGTGCGGCATCATTCCTGACGAAGGAGTAGACGCAGAGGGCAATGTAGTGGAGACCGCTTCAGAGCGTCATCCGCATGCTCCGTACAGACAGAGCCAGAGAAAGCCTATCTATCGTCAGTATGCCGAGCAGCTCGTGGCTGACGGATTTGCATACTATGCATTCGACACAGCCGAAGAGCTCGGAGCAAAGCGCGCCGAGATGGAGGCTGCCGGCCAGACATTCATCTATGGTCAGACAACACGCCTGGGCCTTCGCAACTCGCTTTCGATGCATGAAGAGGAATGGCGTCCACTGCTCGAGAGCCGCACAGACTGGACCATCCGTTTCAAGATGCCGGAGAACAGGGTTGTGAAGATGGATGACCTCATCCGTGGACACGTTGAGGTGAATACTTCGACTCTCGACGACAAGGTGCTCTGGAAGAGGACTGATGAGCTTCCTACATACCACCTTGCAAACATCGTGGACGACCATCTCATGGAGATTACTGAGGTGATCCGTGGAGAAGAGTGGCTTCCTTCGCTTCCTCTTCACTATCTGCTCTACGAGGCATTCGGATGGACAGAGACTCAGCCTCGCTTCGCCCACCTTTCGCTTCTCCTGAAGCCTGACGGAAAGGGTAAGCTCAGCAAGCGCGACGGCGACCGCCTCGGATTCCCTGTATTCCCGCTCAAGTGGGTAAATGCAGAGGGAGAGATCTCACGCGGATATCGTGAGGACGGATACTTCCCTGAGGCATTCGTGAATCTCCTGGCGATGCTCGGATGGAATCCGGGAACAGAGCAGGAGCTCTTCTCGCTCGAGGAACTCATCGGAGCGTTCTCGCTGGAGAGAGTCATCAAGTCAGGTGCCCGTTTCAATGCAGACAAGGCCAAGTGGTACAACAAGGAATATCTCCGCACAAAGAGCGTGGAGGAGCTCACTTCGCTCTATATTCCTATTCTCGAATCACATGGTCTTCAGATCGTAGACTGCCCGGCATGCGCGCTGACTGCAGGTTCAGAGATGACAGTTACAGGTGCTGACTTCGAAAATAAGATCTTCTCACGCCAGTATGTGGAGAGAATCGTGGCATTGATCCAGGAAAGAGCCACATTCGTGGCCGACTTCTGGGATATCGCTCCATACCTCTTCGTCGCTCCTGTGGAATTCGTGGAGAAGGATGCTGCAAAGTTCTGGAAGGAAGAGAACTATACTCTTGCTCTCCAGGTTGCCGACTTCATCCTCGGCTTTGAGGGAGAATTCACCAAGGAAGCT
This sequence comes from Bacteroidales bacterium, assembly GCA_017473705.1. GTDB lineage: Bacteria > Bacteroidota > Bacteroidia > Bacteroidales > UBA932 > Cryptobacteroides. The sequence goes on from JAFUJQ010000029.1 coordinate 210,564, forward strand.
CTCGAAGGACCGCTCGAGGAGTTCATACGCGGCAACGAATGGCCTATGGGCAAGGTGATGAACTGCCTGAGACTCGCAATGGTCGGCGGCTCGAACGGCCTGGGCATCGCAGACATCGTGACCCTCATAGGAAAGAAAGAATTCGCAAAACGAATCGAATACATAAAGAGCAAGCTTTGCTAAACAAAGGAGGCTGGTTTCGAAAACCAGCCTCTTTTCAGTTATTATTCTTTTCTTCTTTCTTCATCTTGATATATTCGACAGTAATGCCGATGATGCTGACTATCGCCATAAAACTTAGAATTGCCACAGATGGTCCCATATCACTTCTTTTTTCTAAAATAAAACAAACCCCACAACAAAGTCAAGACAGCTACGGAAACTCCTATGACATACATCAGCACTCTTGAAGATGAAATGTCATTAAAGGATGCCGTTATCAATACTGCCGTAATGACATACTTGGATACATCTATCAGATAATCTCCAAATTTTTCTTTAGTCCCCTCTTTATCCATCACAAAAATAGTTTAAAATTATTTCTCTGCAAAATTACAGACGGGACCAATATATTAACTCTTCTGATAATATCTGTTGTTTTTGTATGATACAACTGCAGTTTTTTCTTTTTCTTATAATTTTTTCTCTTTTTTATAGATTCTGGAGAGTGTATTCATGATGTTGAGAGTGGCTACTGATGGCTGCAGGGCTGTCTGAAGAGGTGTTTCCGGGGGTGTTATAGGGCAGATTGCTGTGAATGACGGATGGGACCGGATCTCTGCTCTGCCGCATATCGCCAACACCGGTATGCCTCGTATTCCGGCACGCCGTGCCACTGCATAAGGCAGTTTTCCTGTCATGGTCTGGGCATCAATTCTACCCTCACCCGTTATGACAAGATCTGCATCCTTGATGATCTCGTCAAACCCTATGGCGTCCAGGACCATCTCGGCACCCCTCCGGAGCTCGGCATTCAGGAATGCCTTGAACGCTCCTCCCAAACCTCCGGCAGCGCCTGCTCCGGGCATATCTGCCACCTGAATCCCCATTTCACGGGCTATCAGATCCGCCATATTCCTCAACCCGTCGTCCAGACGGATGACCATTTCAGGTGTGGCGCCCTTTTGAGGCGCATATACATATGCAGCCCCTTTCGTTCCATGGAAAGGCGAGTCGACATCGCATGCGACAATGAACTCTGACCGCATCGCATCCGTACGGATATGTGACAAATCTATTGTCACCACTTTTGAAAGGGATTCTCCGCATCCAGCCAAATCATTTCCGTTCTGGTCAAGAAAACGGCATCCCAGGACTTTCATCATGCCCATTCCGGCATCATTGGTCGCACTTCCGCCTATCCCGATCAGGAACCTGCGGCATCCGCGGTCCAATGCATCGGCAATCATCTGACCGGTGCCATATGTCGAAGCCAGCAACGGATTCCTTTCTTCATGTTTGAGCAATGTCAGACCGCTTGCCGATGACATTTCCATAACTGCTGTATAACCATCACTCAATATGGCATATTCCGCCATGCACGGCCTTCCAAGCGGGTCTGACACCTCGGCAGAGACGCGACGGCCTCCCATAGTCTCGAGCAAAGCATCAACGGTCCCCTCGCCTCCGTCGGCGACCGCAAGCTTGACTACCTGACAGTCGGGACAGCACTTGCGGATACCCGCCTCAACCCCTTCAGCGACCTGCATCGAGGTGAGGCAGCCTTTGAAAGAGTCAGAGGCTACAACAACTTTATGAAATATTCCCGACATCCTTGCAAATATACTCTTTTTACTACTAAATTTGCATAATCATACAACTTTAGAGCGAAGCGAAGGCAAGTCCTTTCCCCGAGGGAAAGGATTTTGCACGACCTTCCACAAAGCACAAGAAAAACAAAACTTTACCACTACATACTACTTTAGAAAATATGAAGATCGGGATTTGTAACGACCACGCTGGAGTAGACTACAAGAACCAGCTGTCAGAGTATCTTAAAGGAAAAGGCTTCGAGATCGTTAACTTCGGCACTGACACAACCGCGAGCATGGACTATCCGGATGTCGCTCATCCGCTCGCGTCAGCTGTGGAGAACGGAGATGTTGACCTCGGCATCGCATTCTGCGGCACCGGAAATGGCATGGCCATGGCCCTCAACAAGCACCAGGGCATCCGCGCAGGACTCTGCTGGTCAGCGGAGATCGGCAAGCTCATCAAGCAGCACAACAACGCTAACGTGCTCGTGATGCCTGCACGCTTCATTCCTTTCGATACTGTCATCGAGATTGTTGACGCATGGCTTGGCGAGACTTTCGAGGGCGGACGTCACCAGAACCGCATCGACAAGATACCTTGTAAATAATTCATTTTGGAAGCATTGATATTAGGTCCGGAGTCGGCACCGCTCACCAGAAGCATCGACGACTATCCGGAAGGGATAATAATCCCGATAGACAAGCCATACAGGTGGACCTCGGCGGACGTGATCAGAAAGGTCAAGTTCGCCGCGATCCGTCATTTCGGCAAGAAGAACCTCAAGGTGGGACATGCCGGCACGCTGGATCCGTTGGCCACTGGCGTGCTGCTGGTGTGCATCGGCAAGGCGACGAAGCTTGCGGAGGAGCTGCAGTCTCATGACAAGGAATATGTGGCCGGCATCACTTTCGGAGCCACCACACCGTCGTACGACCTGGAGAAGGAGATCGACAGGTTCTTCCCGCATGAACATATAACAGCAGAGGCTGTGGCTGAGGCACTTCCGGCATTCATCGGAGAGCAGGACCAGATCGCTCCCCTCTTCTCTGCCAAGTCGGTAGACGGAGTGCGTGCCTATGAGCTGGCGCGCAAGCTATATAAGTCAGACGGATCCCTGGACGAAGCAGCCCGCGAGCTGATCAGGGTGTCGCGCATCAACATCACGGAACTGGAAATTTTGGCATTCTATGGAAGCTGTCGTAACAGCACTATTCAGGACAACCCCTCCCACTTCGCGTTGCTCGTGGGCCCCACCCCCTGCGGCCAGGGGGGTAGCACGGTCCTGAATAGTGCTGTTACGACAGCATCAAGCAGGATCAATGTCACAGACAATTCCGCATTGGGACTGCCTCGGGCCGTGGTCAGGATGGCCTGCAGCAAGGGCACTTACGTGCGTGCCTTCGCGCGCGACCTCGGCGAGGCACTGGGCTCAGGAGCCCACCTCGACTCGCTCCAACGCAGCCGCAGCGGCATCTTCCGCGTAGAAAACGCCCTGACCGTCGACCAGACCCTCACCCTGCTGTCAAAACCCCAATAAACCCTGGCGCACAACACCCTGCAAACCAACAACTTACAAAAACCTCGTGCTCCCTTTCGGGAGACCGCTGAAAAAGTCCCCTCAGAACTTGCAGGTCCAGCAATTATTTTTGGATAGTTGCTGGACTTTTTGTATCTTTATATTGCTGATTAACAATAAGATATATGCTACCAACACAAGGTGTGATAAGATTTTCAG